>NZ_CAUUKN010000027.1:0-21643 GCF_963545685.1 uncultured Streptococcus sp.
TATTTTAAACTGAAGAAGCGGTGGATAATAAAAGCAAAGATAGGTGTTAAAATCAAAAATGCTATAGCAAAGAATTTATATAAAATCATAAGTCTATTTTACCGCGAAAAAGTCTTAATGTAAATTTTTTCCTAAACTTAATAAGAATTTCTTGCATCTAAAAAGAATTTCTGTATAATAGATAGGGTATGTAAAAACATACTTGTGGGAGGTAACAAAACTTACTTACCGCCAAAACCACAATAGGAGGAAATTACAAAATGGCTAAAAAAGTCGAAAACATCGTAAAACTTCAGATTCCTGCTGGTAAAGCGACTCCAGCTCCACCAGTTGGACCAGCTCTTGGTCAAGCCGGAATCAACATCATGGGATTCACTAAAGAGTTTAACGCTCGTACAGCTGATCAAGCTGGTATGATTATCCCAGTTGTTATCTCTGTGTATGAAGATAAATCATTTGATTTCATCACTAAAACACCACCAGCTGCTGTTCTTTTGAAAAAAGCTGCAGGTGTTGAAAAAGGTTCAGGTACTCCAAACTCAGTTAAAGTTGCTTCAGTAACTCGTGCGCAAGTACAAGAAATTGCTGAAACTAAAATGCCTGACTTGAACGCTGCAAACATCGAATCAGCTATGCGTATGATCGAAGGTACTGCACGTTCAATGGGATTCACTGTTACTGACTAATTCAGTTAACAAGAAAACCACAGACGTCGTCTCACTTCGCTGAGTGACGTGGAAGATGAAAGTCGTTATGACCACATTACACAAGGAGAAATAATTAACATGGCTAAAAAAAGCAAACAAATGCGTGCTGCTCTTGAGAAAATCGACAGCACAAAAGCTTACAGCGTAGAAGAAGCTGTAGCTCTTGCACAAGAAACTAACTTCGCAAAATTCGATGCTACTGTTGAAGTATCATACAACCTTAACATCGACGTTAAGAAAGCTGACCAACAAATCCGTGGAGCAATGGTATTGCCAAACGGTACTGGTAAAACTCAACGCGTTCTTGTATTTGCTCGTGGTGCTAAAGCTGAAGAAGCTAAAGCGGCAGGTGCTGACTTCGTTGGTGAAGACGAACTCGTTGCTAAAATCAACGGTGGATGGCTTGACTTTGATGTTGTTGTTGCAACACCAGACATGATGGCAATCGTTGGTCGTCTCGGACGTGTCCTTGGACCACGTAACTTGATGCCAAACCCTAAAACTGGTACAGTAACTATGGATGTTGCTAAAGCAGTTGAAGAGTCTAAAGGTGGAAAAATCACTTACCGTGCTGATAAAGCAGGTAACGTACAAGCTATCATCGGTAAAGTTTCATTCGAAGCTGAAAAATTGGTTGAAAACTTCAAAGCATTTAACGATGCTATTCAAAAAGCTAAACCAGCTACAGCGAAAGGTACTTACATCACTAACCTTTCAATCACTACTACACAAGGTGCTGGTATCAAAGTTGATCCTAACTCATTGTAAGAGTAGTAAAAACCTATCTTTGGATAGGTTTTTTTATTGAGTTAGATAGGAATATTTGAGCAGAAAATAAAAAATATTCAGAAAGTAGTGTCGATTGTTGGAAATTATGGTATAATTTATGCGTATACACATAATTATTGATTTTAAACTTTTTACGTTGCAATTTAAGGAGGCAATGAATGAAAAAGAATAAGGTATTTTTACTGGCAGCCGTAGGCCTGTTATCTGTAGGTGTTTTAACGGCTTGCTCATCATCAAGTAAGACGTCTGGAAAGACTTATAACTATGTTTACGGTGGCGATCCTGCAACCCTAGACTATCTTGCAACAAACAAGAAAAACATGACGACAGCTGTTAGTAATGGTGTTGATGGTTTGTTTGAAAATGATCAATATGGTAATTTAAAACCATCTGTAGCTGAAGATTGGTCTGTCTCTCAAGATGGCTTAACCTATACTTACAAGATTCGTAAGGGGCTCAAATGGTACACTTCAGACGGTGAAGAATATGCAGATGTGACTGCTAAGGACTTTGTAACAGGTCTTAAACATGCTGCAGATACAAATTCTGAAGCTATCTATTTGCTACAAACCTCAGTTAAAGGTCTGAATGACTACCTCTCTGGAGCTAACAAAGACTTTTCAGCTGTAGGTATCAAAGCAGTTGATGATTACACCTTGCAATATACACTTAGCCAACCAGAGCCTTACTGGAATTCAAAATTGACTTACTCTGTCACTTGGCCTGTTAACGAAGAATTTTTGACATCTAAAGGTAAAGACTTTGGTAAGTCAACGGACCCAACGTCTATTCTTTATAACGGACCATACCTTCTTAAAGCTTTGACAACTAAATCATCTATTGAGTTCGCTAAGAATGAAAATTATTGGGATAAGGATAATGTTTACTTTGACAATATCAAATTAACTTATGATGATGGATCAGATCAAGAGTCTTTGGAACGTAAGTTCTCTGATGGTGTCTATACGCTAGCTCGCCTCTTCCCTACTAGCTCAAATTATTCTAAGGTTTCTGAAAAGTATAAAGATAATATCTATACTACTCAACCAGCAGCATCAGTAGAGGGGGTTGGTATTAATATTGATCGCCAAACTTACAATAATACTTCTAAAGAAAATGACCAACAGAAATCATCAACCAAAGCAGCACTTCTTAACAAGGATTTCCGTCAATCATTAGGCTTTGCCATTGATCGTACGAAATATGCGGCTCAGTTGAATGGTAAAGAAAGTGCTAACACAGCTGTTCGTAATATCTTTGTTAAACCAGACTTTGTTCAGGCAGATGGTAAAGATTTCGGAACAATGGTAATGGAACAACTTCCAGCTTATGGTGATGAGTGGTCTGGTGTGAATCTTGCAGATAGTCAAGATGGTCTTTACAATCCAGAAAAAGCTAAAGCTGAGTTCGCGAAAGCTAAGGAAGCCCTTCAAGCAGAAGGAGTTCAGTTCCCGATTCATTTGGACGTTCCAGTAAACCAAACAAGTAAAACTTTTGTGAATCAAGTGCAATCTCTCAAACAGTCTGTTGAAGCTACACTTGGAAAAGAGAATGTTGTCATTGATATCCATCAATTGTCAGCCGACGATTTCTACAATATTACTTACTATGCTTCTAATGCAGCAGCAGAGGATTGGGACTTGTCGGTTGGCGTCGCTTGGGAACCTGATTACCTCGATCCATCCACATATCTTGATGTTTTGAAAACGACTAGTAGCGAAAACACCAAGTCCTTTATGGGTTACGACAATCCAAATAGTCAAGCTGTGGAAAAAGTAGGTCTTAAAGAATATGACCAATTAGTTGAAGATGCTTCTAAAGAAACTACAGATTTGACAGTTCGTTATGAGAAATATGCTAAAGCTCAAGCATGGTTGACAGATAGTGCCCTCTATCTTCCAACTACCGCATACAGTGGTGCGGCAACGGTAATTTCTCGTATTAAGCCATTCTCAGGAGCATATGCTCAAGCTGGTGATAAAGGTTCTACATACTACTTCAAGTATCTTAAATCTCAAGATGATATTGTAACTAAGAAACAATACGACTCAGCTTATAAAGATTGGCTTAAAGAAAGAGCGAAATCTAATGACAAAGCTCAAAAAGATCTTGCAAAACACGTTAAGTAAACTATCGAAAACGTCTACCTTTAGGTAGTCGTTTTTTTGACAAAATTCCTCGAACCACCTTTAGATTGTGTTATAATAAAAAGGATTGGTACTTATAAGCTTATGCTTAATCTCGGGGAGAGACTTTAAGCTAACCAGGTATCCAAAGACTGAAGAATGAAACATAAAAAGGAGATTTATCTTGGCTAAAGATATCCGCGTTCGTTACGCACCAAGTCCAACAGGGCTACTACACATTGGTAATGCCCGTACAGCATTGTTTAACTACCTCTATGCACGTCATCATGGCGGTACTTTCATTATCCGTATTGAAGATACTGACCGTAAACGTCACGTTGAAGATGGTGAGCGTTCACAGCTTGATAACTTGCGTTGGTTGGGAATTGACTGGGATGAAAGTCCTGAAACACATGAAAATTACCGTCAATCAGAGCGTTTGCCACTTTACCAAAAATATATTGATCAACTTTTGGCAGAAGGTAAGGCTTACAAGTCATATGTAACTGAAGAAGAGTTGGCTGCAGAACGCGAACGTCAAGAAGCAGCAGGTGAGACACCTCGTTATATTAACGAGTTCCTTGGTATGACTGAAGAAGAAAAAGCTGCCTACATCGCAGAACGTGAAGCGGCAGGTATTGTTCCTACAGTCCGTTTGGCTGTTAATGAGTCAGGAATCTACAAATGGCATGATATCGTTAAAGGTGATATCGAGTTTGAAGGTGGCAATATCGGTGGTGATTGGGTTATCCAGAAGAAGGATGGTTACCCAACTTACAACTTTGCGGTTGTTGTTGATGACCACGATATGCAAATTTCACACGTTATCCGTGGAGACGACCACATTGCCAATACACCAAAACAACTCATGGTTTATGAGGCTCTTGGTTGGGAAGCGCCTGAGTTTGGGCACATGACCCTTATCATCAATTCTGAAACTGGTAAGAAGTTGTCTAAACGTGATACTAACACCCTTCAATTTATCGAGGATTACCGTAAAAAAGGTTACCTTCCAGAAGCAGTCTTCAACTTCATTGCTCTTCTAGGTTGGAACCCTGGTGGCGAGGACGAAATCTTCTCTCGCGAAGAACTTATCAAACTCTTTGATGAAAATCGTCTAAGCAAGTCTCCAGCGGCTTTTGATCAGAAGAAATTGGATTGGATGAGTAATGACTACATCAAGAATGCGGATTTCGATAAGGTCTTTGCTCTTTGCAAACCTTTCTTGGAAGAAGCTGGTCGTTTGACAGATAAAGCTGAAAAATTAGTTGAACTCTATAAACCACAGATGACAGCTGCGGAAGAAATTGTACCTCTTACAGACCTCTTCTTCGAAGATTTCCCAGAATTGACAGAGGCTGAAAAAGAAGTTATGGCTGGTGAAACAGTACCAACAGTACTTAAGGCCTTTAAAGCTAAACTTGAAGCTATGTCAGATGATGAGTTTGTTACAGAAAATATTTTCCCACAAATTAAGGCTGTTCAAAAAGAAACAGGAATTAAAGGGAAAAACCTCTTCATGCCAATCCGTATCGCTGTCTCAGGAGAGATGCACGGTCCAGAATTACCAGAGACTATCTTCTTACTTGGTCGTGAAAAATCTATCAAACATATTGAGCAAGTTCTCGCAACACTATAAAAAACGAACCCAACATTTGTTGGGTTTTCGAATGTACATAAGCAATATGTCAGCAATCATATGATTTTAGTTAAGAGTGTTTTTGTAATATAATGATGATATAACGTAATCATATCATCATTTTCAAAACTTTAAATTAGTTTTATAATAGATTGGTATTAAAAAGGAGAGAGGGGTGAAAATTATGAGAAGATTTGGTTGGTATTTCTACTACGTTATTGGCATGTATCCATAAATTGAGGCTATAAGTCAGTTAAAGAGCTTGGTGAGTCTAAGCTCTTTTTTATGTTTTGTAAACAAATTTACATGTGACATGGTATGACAGTCAGATGAATAGTCGATGGTTCTAACTAGGAAGAAATAGATTTATATTTTTAGCTTTTTCTAATAGGAATGACGATAAATTATATATTTATGTTACAATAAAGTAGGTTGATTTTTGAAAGGAAAGGAGGGAGTCTAGAGATGATCGTTTTGTTTACGGTTTTACGTCTATTGGCTATTTTAATTGTTAGTCATGATATGTCAGATTTGCTCAAAACTTGGAAGAGTAAATGTTGGTTTATCTTTGGGAGTCTCTTGCTCTCTCTATTTGTAGGGGGCATTACGGGATCGCTTTTAGCACTTCTGTTTTGCTACCTTTTCTTAAATAAAATATCAAGTAGTGAAAAGAATTCTTTTCTTTTCACCTTTTTGCCGTGGGTTTTTGTTGAAGTCACCTCTAAATTGCTTCAGCTCTACTTTTTCCCATGGATTTTTCAAATTAATTATTTACAGGTGAAAGATACCCCAGTACTCATTGCTCTATCCTATCTCCTGGTTTACCCTATTTTCCATCTGATTGTCAAGGTCTTCTTTATTGATTTTAGTGCTCTCGATGTCATGGGGAATAATCATACTTACCAAGTTAGGCAACGTTTGCTGGTTGGGGTGACTCTGGCCTATATTATCTTATCTTTAATCATTTTTTATGCCAGTAACATTTTTCCTTATACAGGCCTCTTTACTTACTTAGCCGGCAGTATCACTATTGTCTACTCTATTCTCTTCATTCTCCTCTTTGCTCAGCTGAACGTCTATTCGAAGAGAAGGGTGAAGGACCAGTTGGCTGAAGAAATGACTAGGCATGAGGAAAGTTTAGAGGAATACAGTCACCGTCTAGAAAAACTTTATAATGATATTTCTCAGGTTAAGAAGGATTATCTCGAAGGGCTTAAGACTATGGAGGTTAGTATTCAACGCCGAGACTTGCCTGCTTTGAAACGGGAGTATGCGGAGCTTTTAGAAAAATCCGGTAATAGTTTAACTTTGTCAAATTATGAATTATCACGCTTAATTAATTTGGAAATTACTTCACTCAAGAGTCTTTTTTCTGCCAAAGTGCTTGAAGCTGAAAACTTAGGAATTAAGGTTAATCTAGAGTTACCAGATGTCATATCGTCAACTCAGATAGAGGCCTTAGATTTGGTTGTGATTTCTTCCGTTTTCTTAAATAATGCCATTGAATCTGCATTAGAATCGGATAATCCAACCTTAACCATATCTTTCTTTAAAAATCAGGGTTACCTTACCTTGGTTATTGATAATACAACCAGAGAAGAACGTATTCCTGTGTCAAGAATATTTGATGAAGGAGTTTCTAGTAAGGGCGAAGGTCGAGGTCTTGGCCTATCTAAAGTGGCAGATATACTGAATCGCTATCCAAAAGTAAATCTTGAGACCCGTAGTTGTGATCATCATTTTACACAGGTTCTCTCTTTTCAAGATAATTGAAGGTTCGAGCTAATACTTGTGGAAAAATGGATATGAGGAAATAGAAAGGGGGAATAGCATATGCAACTTGCGATTGATGGCCTAATTGCTTTGGTTATGGTCGTTTCACATCTTGTGATTTTAGCTAGAATGGCTTATCTAGATATTTTTACTTACCGTTATATTCCTTATGTAATAGTGGTAACTGTAGTGAAGTGGCTAGCTAAAGTATTGTGGCAAATTGACATTCCAGATGCCACCTATCTCCTAGTCTTTATTTTCCTTGAAAAACCTCAGGCTTCAAGAGAAGAGAAGTATTTTTATGCTTTCTTTGCTCCTGTATTCTGGACTCTGATTACAAGTTTCTTCAGTTTCTATCTCTTTAGAGTTTTCTTTAATAAGCCAGTTGAGTTAGTTCCAAATCATTTAGGAATTCTGGCAGTATATAGTGTTGTTCTTCCATTCTTTCTTGGTCTGCAAAAAATGTTTGGGTTAGATAGCTTCTTTAAGGAACCATATGAAGATTTGCAAGATAAGTATAAGAGTATGCTTCTACAGGTTGATTATATTTTAATTATCAGCTATCTCCTTATTCTCTTTAAGCAGGAGATATTCTCACTCCTCTTGAGTCAGACCTATCTTCCTGGCTATCCTCAAATCTATATCTGGGTTGGTTTTCTGATACATATGTATATCCTTGTCCGTTTTGTTTCCTACAGTAAAGATGTACGCGATAGTAAAATTCTTAGAGAACAAGAGGAGCATTTGAGGAGTCTAGAAGCCTACAACAAAAAAATTGAAACGGCCTATAAGAGTGTACGCTCTTTTAAACATGATTATGAGAATATCCTAATTAGTATGCAGACGAGTATTGATAGTGGGGATTTTGCTCTTATTGAACAAACCTATCAGGATATCTTGAAAAAGGCAGGTCAAGAACTCATTGAAGAGGGTGACGAAAATGCTTCATAATTTTAAATAGGAAATATTATCATGAACTTACAGATTTGGACCATGGAATCCCTTGAAAATAGTATTATTCAGATAATTAGTTTTCATATTACCTGGTTTATTTATAAAAAATTAACAAGGAGCTCACTAGCTTACTGGAAAGTGCTTTTCTTAAGTCTCTTAGGTGTAGTAGTGTCTCTTGCAAAGGGAGATGGCTTTTATTATCAAGTCATTGTCTTTTTGTCTTTGGCACTTAAGGAGCGTCGTGAACATCGTCTAACACTTTGGGCAAGTTTCTTTTTTGGAGCATTTTCTGTTATTTTTACCGATTTATTTGCGACTTTTACCCCATTTTATGTGTTTAATAACCTGTTTACAAATATGACCTTGGTTGAGATTCAAGAAAACTTTCTCCTTAAATTGTTATCTTATGTGATGATTTATCCATTCTTCCTCTATATTAATTATCTGTCAAGTTCGGATATTGATAAAATCAAGGAACTGATTTATTCACGAGGCCGTGAGCGTTTGTTGATAGCAGTTGATTTGACCTTTGCACTCTACATTACTTGCAGTATGCTTTTAGTGTCAACAGGTAGAGATGTGGGAGGGCCGATTTTTATTGCGATGGCCGTTTATCTCCTAATGGTAACAACGTTGAATCGCTATTCCCATAAATTTGTTAGGGAACGTAGTAAAGAGGCTGTGGAAACTTATGTCTACAACTTGGAAGTCTATAATCAGCATATTGAGGATCTCTTTACCAAAGTAAAGCCGGTTGAAAAAGACTTTGAGAATCTTTTGGTAGCTCTGGAAACTCCTTTAGCTAAAAATCAATTATCAGAGGTCTTATCCGTTTACCATGAGCATTTGAATCATCTTAAGCTTGATAATTTGGATTTAAATGATAAGTTGGCACCCCTTTTTGAGATTCCCTATCCAGTATTAAGGAGTTGGATTGTAAACCAAATTATTCCTTTGGAACAAAAAGGAATCACAGTTAGACTAGATGTCAATGTTTGTGATTATCCAAAAGATTTAAATATTGCAGTACTCATAACCGTTTTGGAGCGTTGTATGAGTCTTGCTGAAATGCTTTGGGCTAAGGAGCCAGAGACAGATATTGGCTTCCTTATTCACCAGAATGAGGATGGGAATCTTAGCTTTGTTATTGAAAATACCAACCAAGAAGCTAATCCAGAGCTTGATGATAGTTTGTCTATTAGTCGTGATTTAGCTCAGTTCTGCTGGTCTAATGGTATCGGTTTAACTAATAAAAAAGAATTATTTAAAACCTATCAGATTGTCACAGTAGGGTTATAATTATAGAAAGGAGCGGAGCAGTTATGCTAGGTAACATCTTATTTCAAATTCTGATGTTCGTTATTATTTGGGATATCTACTTACGTATTGGTGGACAAAATACTAATCTCAAAAATCGTATGCTCTATTTGTTATTCGATGTTGCTCTATGCGTCTGGGGGCAACTCATTGGACGTTATATAGGCGTAGTACCTCCCCTGGTTGCCATTGTAACACTGACCTTTAGTTATCAGCTGAATAAAAATGTCACGTCTGTGGAGCGATTTTTTCTAGGTTTTTATCCAGTAGTCTTGGTCGACTTGGCAAGGCGTTTTCTAGCGACCTTTTTCTTTCCGCCATTACTTGGAGTAGACGCTTCGACTTTAAATAATAATATCTGGTGGTCTATGGTACCGTTATCCTTTGTTATGTTGACGGTCAGAATAGTGGATTTTATCTTACGACTAGATTTTACAGATATCTTGAAAGTTGCTACCCAACAAGAGAAAAAGAACCGTCTAGGTTTGGTCAACATGCTTCTTTTAATGTATTATTTAGTAATCTTCTTGGTATCGACCTTTGATACCTATTTTCCGGAGTTGCATCTTGAGAGTAAGTTACGTTTGCCGTTAGTAATGGGATATCTCTACTTGCTCCTCTTTGTTTTGGGAGCTGTAAACCAGTTTGCTAAGGAAAAAATTGAGCAAGATTTGGCTACGAAACAGGCTAATTATCTTAATGATTTGAAGCGCGAGAATACTAGAGTGGAAAGATTGTATAGAGACTTGATGCATGTCCGCTCTAATTATAATTCTTTGCTTAATAATCTGAGAGATATTGAAAGAACGGGAGATATTCGTTCTTATAAAAAAGATTTGGTTGACCTTTACGTGAATCGAGATCAGTATAGTTTCTCAACTAAGGTTACAGATTTGGATAATATTCAGAATCCAAGCATTCATAGTCTACTTTCATCAAAATATCATGAAGCTCAGATGCATCGAATTAATATTCATGCAGAAATTCCTGACCCAGTGACTCATAGCTACCTGACTGACTTAGATTTGGCGGTTGTTCTAGGGCATCTTATGGATAAAGCGATTGCTGGTGCTCGTAAAGTTAATGATGGTTTTATTAGTTTAGCTTATTTTGATGAAGAAGACTCTCAGAGTTTTATTGTTGAAAGTACTCTTTCAGATGAGCATACTCCGCTTTCAATGATGAGCTCCCAGATTTCTCATTTTGAGGGTGGTGTAGGTACGAATGCTGTTCAAGATATTTTGGAGCGTTATCCAAACACCTCCTTCTCTGTCCGTAGTCAAAATCGTAAAATGATGCAAATACTAGAAATGAGGCCCTAATATGAATATTTACATTTTAGAAGATGACTTGATGCAACAGACACGTATTAGTGATATTATCAGAGAATTGGTTTCAGAGGGCACATTTTCCGTAAGAAAGCTAGAAGTTTTTTCTAAACCACATAAATTATTGTCTAGTATCAACGAAAAGGGCAACCATCAGGTTTTTCTTTTAGATATTGATATTGATGGTGAACGAAAGAAGGGGCTTGAAGTAGCCTCAGAAATTCGTCAACAAGATGCTAATGCGGTCATTATATTTGTAACTACTCACTCAGAATTTGCCCCGATTAGTTTTAAATATAAGGTTTCAGCACTCGATTTTATTGATAAGACAGTTTCTAATGCAGAGTTTAAACAACAACTGAAACAAACATTAACTTTTGTGAATCAAAAAGTTGGAGATGTGGCTGATGACGAGATATTTGTGTTTGAAACCGCTCAGTCTAGAATCCAGGTTCCGATGCGAGATATTTATTACTTTGCGACTGCTGTGACACCTCATAAGGTGATGTTGATTACCAAAACAGAGCGCTTGGAGTTTTATGCTAACCTTGGAGATATCACTTCGGTGAATAAAAAACTCTTTTCTTGTCACCGCTCCTTTTTAGTTAATCTGGATAATATTTCTCGTATTGATAAGACTCAGTTGATGATTTACTTTGAAAATGGCGATTCTTGTCCAGTTTCACGTTTGAAAATGAAGGCCTTGCTTAAAAAGTGGTCAGAGGTAAAAGAGCATTAGTCATTTGACTAGTGTTCTTTTAGATCTAAAAAAGTATATGATTATTTTATAAGTAACTGATTTCTGTAAAAACACTAAATAGATGGCTTTTAGTGATGAAATTTGGCGATTTATAAAAAGTAGACTAAAAAAATTGCAGTTCAGGACAAAAAAACGACATTCTATGAAATCGTATAGACAATTAAATTGAAAAAAGTTATTATATAACCAAGATATGTGATTCGGAAATGAGACATCGTCAATCTTATTGAAATCTACATACACTTTATGAAAATAAATAATGTACTTTTATATAACTTTTTCCTAATCCCCATTTTTTATTGACCGCTCGTCCAATTACATATCTTTTTTATAGAAATTAACAGGCTTGAGAAATCAAGCCGTTTTTTGTTTTTTCAAGGGAATTTCTGCAGATCAAGATAAAAAAATACATTCTATGAGTGAAATTCGACATTTTAGGAAATGAAGATGTACATCTTAGGATTGCATGCTATAATGTAATCAAGGTTAGAGAGCAAGAAGAATGTATGGTTTAAGTTAGTCCCTTAAACATAATAATTTCCCTCATTCATTCTATCTAAAATTGCTGTTGTGTTCTCTACCGATGATGCTGTTGTTCAAAAGGTCTGTACTTTGTACAGGCCTTTTGGCATTTTAGAAGAAAATAGTTAAAAACATTTTTGAATCTATTTAAACAGTTTCAAGAGTGTTATTTATTTTCAATCTTTTATCGCTAAAATTGAATAAAAATTAAAAATAAAACACTATTTTGACCAAAAATAAATAAAAATATATAAAAAACAAAAATAAATATAAAAAAATAACAAAAAACTGTTGACAAATGAATAAATATGCAATATAATTTATCTCGTAAGGTTGATAGAGATAGCAACCCTAAGAAAATATAAGAAAAGAGAAAATAATATGTCAAAAGAGAAAGTTATTCTTGCCTATTCGGGAGGTCTTGATACCTCAGTTGCCATTACATGGCTTAAAAAAGATTACGATGTTATCGCTGTTTGTATGGATGTGGGTGAAGGTAAAGACTTAGAGTTTATACATGATAAAGCTTTGACTGTTGGAGCTGTTGAGTCTTATGTTCTTGATGTCAAAGATGAGTTCGCTGAAGATTATGTGCTTCCAGCACTCCAAGCTCACGCCTATTACGAGCAAAAATATCCTTTAGTTTCAGCCCTTAGCCGTCCAATTATTGCTAAAAAATTAGTTGAAATTGCTCATAAAACAGGTGCAACAACTATCGCTCATGGTTGTACTGGTAAAGGTAATGACCAAGTTCGTTTTGAAGTTGCCATCGCTGCCCTAGATCCAAGTCTTAAAGTAGTAGCGCCAGTGCGTGAATGGAAATGGTCTCGTGAGGAAGAAATTGAGTATGCTAAGGCTAATGGTGTTCCAGTTCCGGCAGACCTTGATAATCCTTACTCAGTCGATCAAAACCTTTGGGGACGTGCCAATGAGTGTGGTGTTCTTGAAAATCCTTGGAACCAAGCTCCAGAAGAAGCTTTTGGGATTACTAACTCACCAGAGTCTGCACCCGATGAAGCTGAATATGTAGATGTTACTTTTAAGGAAGGGAAACCAGTTGCTCTTAATGGTAAAGAAATGAAATTGGCTGACCTTATCCAAGAAATGAATGTTATCGCTGGTAAGCATGGTGTTGGACGTATTGACCACGTTGAGAATCGTCTTGTGGGTATCAAGTCACGTGAAATTTATGAATGCCCAGGAGCTATTGCGCTTTTGACAGCTCATAAAGAAATTGAAGATTTAACTTTGGTTCGTGAAGTATCTCACTTTAAACCAATTCTTGAAAATGAATTGTCAAATCTTATCTATAACGCTTTGTGGTTTAGTCCTGCAACAGAAGCTATCATTGCTTATATCAAGGAAACACAAAAAGTAGTTAATGGTATCGCTAAAGTAAAACTTTACAAAGGACATGCTCAAGTAGTAGCACGTCAATCAGCTAATTCATTGTATGATGAAAACTTGGCTACTTACACATCAGCCGACAGCTTTGATCAGGATGCTGCGATTGGATTTATCAAGCTTTGGGGACTTCCAACACAGGTAAATTCTCAAGTTAACCATCCGTTTGACAATTAATGACAGATTTCATAAGAAAAGCAGGATATGAGAAGAAAAAATTCTTAATATCAGATAAAAGTGGACAGGGAGCCGCATCTGATACTCTTTTCTTATAACTTATATTATTCTCGTGAAGACGTTCTGAGAGGCGTCACGAGCCTAAATAAACTACGACTGAGATCGGGTTTTAGGAAAACAAGTGTCCAGAGAGACAAATTAAGCTAGACAAAAAATATCTAGCTTTTTTCATTTAAAATATTGTGACCTAAGAGGTCATTACTTGTTATAAGTATTAAGAAAGGACGGAAGGTTATCCTATCGTTTAGGAAAATCTTCAACATATAACTATGGCAGAAAATCATAAACTATGGGGCGGTCGGTTCGAAGCTAGTCTTGAAAAATGGGTCGAAGAATTTGGTGCTTCAATCTCCTTTGACCAAAAAATGGCTGAGTTTGATCTTAAAGGCTCCATTGCTCACGTAACTATGTTGGGTGAGACAGGAATTATTACCAAAGAGGAGGCTTTACAAATTAAACAGGGCTTGGAAGAGCTTCTGGAGGAATATAAGGCCGGTAAGCTAGAATTCGATGTTTCTAACGAAGATATTCATATGAATATGGAAAGTCTTTTAACGGCTAAAATTGGACCTGTGGCAGGAAAGCTTCATACAGCACGTTCACGTAACGACCAAGTAGCGACAGATATGCACTTGTATCTGAAAGCCAAACTAGTGGAAGTTATTGAGAAACTTGATAACTTACGTAATACCTTGGTAAGTCTAGCAGACAAGCATACCTACACAATTATGCCAGGTTACACCCACTTACAGCATGCTCAGCCGATTTCTTTTGGTCACCACTTGATGGCTTACTACAACATGTTCACACGTGATTCTGAACGTTTCGAATTTAATATCAAGCATACCGATATTTCCCCACTTGGTGCTGCTGCTCTAGCAGGGACAACTTTCCCAATTGATCGTAATATGACATCTGACTTAATGGGCTTTGCAAAACCATATAGTAATTCTCTAGATGCTGTTTCTGATCGTGACTTTATTCTCGAATTCTTGTCAAATTCAAGTATCCTTATGATGCATATGACGCGTATTTGCGAAGAAATCATTAACTGGTGCTCTAACGAGTTTAAGTTTGTAACTCTTTCGGATACTTTTTCAACAGGATCTTCTATTATGCCTCAAAAGAAAAATCCAGATATGGCGGAGCTTATTCGCGGGAAATCAGGTCGTGTTTATGGTAATTTGATTGGACTATTGACTGTGATGAAATCACTACCTTTGGCTTATAATAAAGACCTACAAGAAGATAAAGAAGGTATGTTTGATACGGTAGAAACGATTACTGTCGCTATTGACATCCTCGCAGGTATGCTCAACACTATGACTGTTAATGACAAGCAAATGGCAGAGTCAACAGAAAAAGATTTCTCAAATGCTACGGAATTGGCGGATTACCTTGCAGCTAAAGGCCTTCCATTCCGTGAAGCGCACGAAATTGTAGGTAAACTTGTCCTCGAGTGTACTAAAGCAGGCTACTACCTTCAAGATGTTCCTCTCGAACGTTATCAAGAAGTTTCAGATTTGATTGAGAAGGACATCTATGAAACACTCAAGTCTCACACTGCTGTTGAGCGTCGTCATTCCCTTGGTGGGACAGGTTTTGATCAAGTTAAATGGCAAATCAAAGAAGCTCAGCAAAGTCTCAACAAGTAAGTCTCCAAGCCCCTAACCATAAGGTTTTGGGGTTTTTTGCTATTTATGATATAATAGTACTAATTTTGAGTTTGGAGTCGCATTTTGAAAAAATCTTATCGCGTTAAGAAAGAGAAAGACTTTAAAGCATTATTTGATGCAGGACACAGTGTTGCTAATCGAAAATTTGTAGTCTATTGTCTGGATCGTAATTTACCCCATTTTAGAGTAGGTTTATCAGTTAGTAAGCGTCTTGGTAATGCGGTTACTCGGAATCGGGTAAAACGTCGTCTACGACATGCACTGATGGACATGTCATCTCAGTTAGAACATCAAGATTTTGTCGTTATTGCTCGTAAAGGTGTCGAAGACCTAAGTTACAAAGACATTTATAGCAATCTCGTTCATGTCTTAAAAATAGCAAAGTTGTATAAAGACTAGACAATTGTCTTGCTTCGTTACCTTATAGGATTGACTAAGATTTTCATGGTCTCAGCAATCTTCTTAATAGACGAAGAAAACGAGTTCTCTGGTATATTTTAAAGGAGTTTTTAGTGAAGAAAAAACTTAGTTTATCTATTTTAGGAGCAGGAGCTCTCTTGCTTTTGTCGGCTTGTGGACGTGGTGACGTTACAAGTCAATCTAGTGGCGTTTGGGACCGTCTCATTTTAATATTTGGCAAGGCTGTTCAAGGACTCTCATTTGGAGGTTCCATTGGATTAGGTATCATCATTTTTACGGTTTTGATTCGTGCGGTTATGATTCCCTTGTATAACCGCCAAATTAAGTCAAGTCGTGAAATGCAAGAGCTTCAGCCCGAGTTGCGTCGCTTACAGAGTGAGTATCCTGGACGAGAGAATCGAGAGGCCCTGGCTTATGCACAACAAGAACTTTATAAAGAGCATGGTGTAAATCCTTACGCAAGTCTCCTTCCTCTCATAATTCAGTTTCCTATTTTGATGACTCTTTATGGAGCCCTTACACGTGTACCTGAGTTGCGAGAAGGAACCTTCTTGTGGGTTGATCTTGGTCAAAAAGATCCATACTTCATTCTTCCGATTCTGGCGGCAGCTTTTACTTTCCTTTCAACTTGGTTGACTAATAAGGTTGCTAAAGACCGTAGTGCTATGCTTATTGTCATGAATATCCTGCTTCCAATCTTTATTTTTTGGTTTGGGACACAGATTTCTTCAGGGGTAGCACTTTATTGGACAGTTTCGAATGCTTTCCAAGTCGTTCAAATTTTAGTTTTCAATAATCCGTTTAAAATTATTGCTGAGCGTAACCGTTTGGAAGCAGCTGAAAAAGAACGTAAAGCTAAGATTCGCCGTGCCAAGAAAAAGGCGCATAAACGAAAATAAGGAGGCTTTTTATGGTAGTCTATTCTGGACGAACAGTTGAACAAGCTATCGAGAAAGGTTTGAAAGACCTTAATCTACCGCGTATGAAGGCTCATATTAAGGTGATTTCTCGTGAGAAGAAAGGTTTTTTAGGGTTCGGAAAGAAACCTGCCCAAGTTAGCGTTGAACCAATAAATGAAGAAATAGCTCACAAAGCAAATCGCAATGTCATTAAAGTGGCTCCTGATGCTGTAAAACAACCGGATGATTTTGTTACAAGTCCCAAAGAAGAAACTATTGCTTCCAAGAAAGTGACAAAGCTTGTTACGGTTTCAGATAATAAGGAAGTGGCGCAGGAAAACTTAAAGCAACCAGTGGCTACTGAGATCTTTGGAGAAGAGTTTCCTGGTAAAACACAGGAGCAACCAAAGGCGACAATCATTCCTTTATCTGTTAAGCGCGAGTCATCAGAAGAAGATGCCACAGAACCTAAGGTTACTTCTCTTCCATCCAAACTAGAACCTGTTGCTCAAGTTCAGACTGTGGAAATTTCAGAATCAGAAGAAGAATTCAGTTCTTTTGTGGCATCTGAATTTAGTTCAGATGAATCTTCTGAAAGCAATTTAGAAGATGTTAGAGCAGCTGCAGATGACGTTTTATCTTATCTTGAAAAAATTATCTATGAAATGGATGTTGATGCCAGTTTAGAGGTCAGTCACAATCGTCGTAATATCATTATTCAGATTGAGACGGACCAACCTGGTCGTGTTATAGGTTACCACGGTAAGGTTCTTAAGTCTTTACAACTTTTAGCGCAAAATTATTTGCATGACCATCATTCTAAACGCTTTAGTGTTGTTCTTAATGTTCGTGATTATTTGGAGCAACGTACAGAAACTCTAATTGATTTAGCAGAAAAAATAGCAGCCAAAGTAAAAGAAACAGGTCGAGAATATGTGATGGACCCAATGACCAACAGCGAACGTAAAATTATCCACAAGGCTCTCTCTCAAATTGAAGGTGTTGAAAGTCACTCAGAAGGTGACGACCCCAATCGATACGTGGTTGTAACAAAAGTATAATTGGAATAGTATGTATTACTGATAGAAACTAGTCTTATTTAAAGGCTAGTTTTTTTGACAAATATAAGTAGACAGTGTATACTTTACTGAAAAAGTAACCGGCGTCTACTTAATTGTAAATAGGAGTCAAAAATGAAACGTAATACTGCTCAACTGAAGGATAAGTTAATTGAAATTGGAATTGAGGAAATAAGGATAAAGGGGATTGACCAATTATCTATGCGTACAATTGCCCAAAAATGTG
This sequence comes from uncultured Streptococcus sp., assembly GCF_963545685.1. Taxonomy (GTDB): domain Bacteria; phylum Bacillota; class Bacilli; order Lactobacillales; family Streptococcaceae; genus Streptococcus. The sequence continues at coordinate 17,857 of NZ_CAUUKN010000027.1, forward strand.
GCGTTACTCATGGTGCTCCCTATAAGCACTTTGACAATAAAGATACCTATATGAAAGTTGTTTTAGAGCACTTATCGGAGATCTTTTTGAAAAATATGACTCAGGGGATTTCATCTTCTTTCAATGCAAGAAATCAGCTGGTATTAATGGGTTGTAACTTTGTAAGATTTGCTCAACAAGAAACGAATATTTTTGAGGCCTTGTTTATCAAGTTTCCTTTTAACTATATGGAATTTTCTCAAACAAGTATTTCTGTCAATGCCCACTTACCAGGATTTGAATATTTTAAAAATATAGCTCTGGAATTAAAAAAAGAGGAGAACCTTTCAGGTAGTGATGTAGAAATTTTGATGCATTTTTGGAGCTTTATCACTGGTTTAGCTATGCTAGCAAGAAGTCCCATTGGTGATAGTTTTAAAGAGACTACTGTTCAAGAAACTGTAAGAACTATGCTTGATATTTATATCAAAGGAGCTAAATAATGAATAGTTTAATTATCTATGCACATCCCGATAAGAAAAGTTTTAACGCTTCTATATTAAAAACGGTTCAAGAGAATTTATCTCATCAACATGACGTAAAGACCCTAGATTTGTATGAAGAGGAGTTTGATCCTGTTTTACGTTTTGATGCTATACATAGGAGAAGAGACCTAGCGAATGATGTAGCTATGAAACACTATCGAGATTTGCTAGTTTGGGCGGATCAGTTAATTTTTATCTTTCCCACTTGGTGGAGTGGGATGCCAGCTATCTTAAAAGGATTTATTGAACGTGTATTTGTTGCTGGTTTTGCTTATGATAATACCCCACGTGGTTTGAAAGGTAGGCTTGCTGGCCAGGCTTGGATCATTACTACGCACAATACACCGAAGATTTTCCTTCCTTTTGCGCAAGACTACTCCAAAGTTTTGAAATTTCAAATCCTAAAACCCTGTGGGTTTAAAACAGTTAAAGTCACTCAGGTTACACGTGTTGAATATATGTCAAACCATGAGCGAAAGGAACAACTCGAAAAAATTGCTAAGATAGCTAAATCCTTATAACTAAATATACTGATGGGCTAAGGAGTTCAGGATGATATATTCTAGATTTTTAACACCCTCTTACTAGGGGGGTTGGTCTGTTCTTTCTGGTAATGAATCCTCTAGTACTTCAAGGTATGATGAAATTAATCTCTAGGTATTTCTTGACAAGAACATGCTATTACTATAAAATAGTATGGTATGTTTAGTAACTGATCAAAAATAGCCGGCTAAACGAATACGAAAATCTATCAGGAGGTATTCAACGTGAAACGTACTTATCAACCAAGTAAAATCCGTCGTCAACGTAAACACGGATTCCGTCACCGTATGTCAACTAAAAACGGACGTCGTGTTCTTGCAGCTCGTCGTCGTAAAGGACGTAAAGTTCTTTCAGCTTAAGACATTAATGAAAGCAACAGTGCTCGAGACTGTTGCTTTTTGTTTACCTAAAATTTAGGGATTTTTAGATTTTAGAATGACCATTTTGAGAAATTGAAGCTGACAATTCTTCTAAAATTTGATAAACTAAAGCGGTTGTGGATAATGCCCACTCGCTAAAAAACACTTAGGACTGTTTTTCCTAATGTAAGGAGTATAAATGACTGATTTTCCTATTAAATATCGTCTTATAAAGAAAGAAAAACACACAGGAGCACGCCTAGGGGAAATTATCACGCCTCATGGTACCTTTCCAACACCGATGTTTATGCCTGTAGGTACTCAAGCTACAGTAAAAACGCAATCCCCTGAAGAATTAAAGCAGATGGGATCAGGAATTATTTTAGCAAACACCTATCATTTATGGCTAAGACCTGGTGATGAGCTGGTTGCTAAAGCTGGTGGACTCCATAAGTTTATGAATTGGGATCAAGCCATTCTTACAGATAGTGGAGGGTTTCAGGTTTACTCATTGGCGGAAAAGCGAAACATTTCAGAAGAAGGGGTGACCTTTAAAAATCACCTTAATGGAAGTAAGATGTTTCTTTCTCCTGAAAAAGCTATTTCAATTCAGAATAATCTCGGCTCAGACATTATGATGAGCTTTGATGAATGCCCTCAATTTTACCAGCCATACGATTATGTCAAAAAATCTATCGAACGTACAAGTCGTTGGGCAGAGCGAGGGCTGAAAGCACATCGTCGACCACACGATCAAGGTCTCTTTGGAATTGTTCAAGGAGCTGGTTTCGAAGACCTTCGTAGACAATCTGCGCATGATTTGGTTTCTATGAATTTTCCAGGGTATTCTATTGGTGGTCTTGCGGTTGGAGAAACTCATGAAGAGATGAATGCCGTACTAGATTTTACTGTACCTCTACTTCCTGAAAACAAACCGCGTTACCTTATGGGAGTAGGAGCGCCAGATAGTTTGATTGATGGTGTTATCCGTGGAGTCGATATGTACGACTGTGTTCTACCGACAAGGATTGCTCGAAATGGGACCTGTATGACTAGCAACGGACGTTTAGTGGTTAAAAACGCTACCTATGCAGAAGACTTTAGCCCGATTGATCCAGAGTGTGATTGTTACACATGTAAGAATTACACACGTGCATATGTGAGACACTTGTTGAAAGCGGATGAAACGTTTGGAATTCGTTTGACAAGTTATCATAATCTTTATTTCCTGGTAAATTTGATGGCCAAGGTGCGCCAAGCTATTGTTGATGACAACTTGCTCGAGTTTCGTCAAGACTTTATTGAAAAATATGGATATAATGCGAGTAACAGAAATTTTTAAATAATTTATTTAGCAGTACATAAGATACTGCTTTTTTCTTTCTTGAATTGTCAAATTAAGTGCACACTTTCCCCATAGAACACTTCATAAAGTGTTTTCCAGTTAAGATATTTTCGTGGCCTATTATTAAGCTTGCTCTCCCACAGTTGAATAGTCTGATCATCAACCAATGTTAGATCACTACATTTTGGAAAATATTCTCTAAGTAATCCATGCGTGTTCTCATCGGTTACTCGTTGCCATGGAGCATGAGGGTCAGGAAAAATAGACTTCAATTGATCGCTCAATTTCTGATGATACGTGAACTTTTCCCTCTATCAGGAGTTGCTTTATGCTTTGTCAATGGGTCTAATATTTATATCATAGCTTCTATTACAACTTGCTTTTTTTGATAGTTGCCTTCTGGATTTTTAGAAAACGAGAATAACGGTCAGTTAGAGTCACTAAACAAGCTTTTCCAGTTTTACCTGCAACAGTATTGGCTTTTCAATCTCCTATTCTCGATGGTTATTAGCATCTTCAGGTCTTTCATGAATTGTATGAGGAATAGACATTCTCTCTATTTTCGAAATAGCTTTTCGTATGACGTGTTTTTTCACGATGACGAAGCTTGCGAATGACACCACGACCACCATGAGATAATGAGTTATCATCAAAACGCCCTCTGTAAATGCCTCTATAGATTGTTTGGTAACTAATAACAGTTTTTCAATACTCTAATTGTAACCGACCTTCTATTTCTTCAGGGGACCATTAGTAATAGAGAAATAGATGTTTGACGGTATTGCTTAAATTGTAATCTATTTCAAGTATACGTTTCCGCCCAAAGTGTGATTTAGCCATATAGTAAGATTTCTGTGCATGACTTGGATAATAGCTTCCTTTCGTAACTAATTCGTACAATTCTAGTTTACTAGAAAATCTTTTTAGTTTTTATTAAGCAATTATATTGTATATTCAAGTAAAAAAACATCTTGACAGCTAGGCAAATAGGTGCTAAGATATAAAAGTTGTCTTAA
>NZ_CAUUKN010000028.1:0-21351 GCF_963545685.1 uncultured Streptococcus sp.
TGTTCCCACTTAAATCATAAACGGTCCGATTTTCGTCATAATCGACAAAAATGACCGACTTATACTTATATATTCGTTAGTTTTCTAAAAAAAGGGAGGGAAAGTAAAAACACGATAGCTTAAATGCCATCATGTTTCATTTTTGAACCTTATATCAATGTCCTACATCTGAATATGAAATGTAGTATCGTTGACCATCTTTAACAAAACTATACCAGTTTCCATCAGGTAAAATTTCATATTTATCCCAATCAACATCTCCGGCAGGAAGTGTAGAAACTGCTCCGCTATCTTTATCTGGTGCAGCATATACAGGTGTTTCCTCATCAAGTGTCAATGTTCCAGAAGTTGCTGTCCAAGCACCTCGACCACCTTCAACTCCTCCAACTTGAGAAGCTGGTGTTGTAGCTTCAGCCGTTTGTCCACCATCTGTAGTGCTTGCTTGAGCTTGTTCTTGAGAAGAAGCTTGTCCATTATCCTCTTCAGTTGAAGCCACTGACGATGAGGTTTGACTTGACTTACTATTTTTCTTAACGGCCTTACTTGAGCTTGAAGATGATTTCTTAACCGTTTTGACTGGACTACTACTTGTGCTTACACGAGCTGATTCATGGCTGTTAAATTTAGTCACCAAAAAGACAGCAAGGATAACTACGATAAGTGCTGATACTAAACCAATAATTTTACTTGTAATTTTCATGATTTATATTCCTTTTATTTATTTTTCGTTACAAATATATCATTTTTGTTTCTATATTTCAATACAATTTCATAAAATAATACAGAAATATTTCCCTGCCATCTTCTAAAATTGGATAGCCTTTAAAACTTAGTTAATCGCAATATAACGACGTGCACCTGAATATGATAAGTAAGAAATCCAATAGTGACCATCTGCCTGAATAAGGCTATCATAATTTACTGTATTTCCAGCATCATAATATGCCAACTCCGGTGCAGAAATCTTTGGTTCTGCTTTGATACTTGCATGGCCTTTAAAAGTATAAACACCACTATTAGGAATTGATGGTTTAGAAGGATTAGATGTAGTTGAAGCACTTTCTACAGTTGTCGTTGTTCCACCTACACCAATTTGTTTACCACTATCAATAACATAATAAAGATGGATAAGATATTCTCCTCTGTCATTCTTATGATCACTAATTTTTACAGAAGTCTTATAGGTACCATCAGATTGTTTAACAGCTTTATACCATTTCAGGTCATCTTGTCCATTTTTTGCTGACCAAATTGGAACTTGAACTTCTTTTAGTCCAACATTACTTGAAACATTTGAGATCACAACATCAAAGGTACCTGACTGGTCATTCTTATTTATAACATTAATGGTTCCCTTAACCTCTGGTTTTACCTCAGTTGAAAGTTTTTGTACTGGAATATAGCGACGGTTTCCTGCATATGATAGATAAGAAATCCAGACATAACCGTCTGCTTGGAGTGTTTTATCATAATTGACAGTATTTCCTGCTTCATAATAGGCAAGTTCTGGGGCAGACATTTTTGGTTCAGCTTTAATGCTTACTCTCTCTGTAAATTGATAAGATCCTGAAGAAGCTAAATTACTTCCTGTATTATCTGTTGGTGTTGGAGTATCAGGGATACTTGTATTTCCTCCTTTTAAGTCTTTAAAGTGGATGTAGCCTGTATAATGGGAAATTGGTAATGTTTGAGTATGGTAACTATGATCATATAAACCATTGATATACCAATTGTACTCCTCAATAATAACATTATCACCACGGACATCCGCTACCCATGCAACATGTCCATACCCGCCATCATCGAAATATGCTACAGATCCTCTAGCTGGAGTTTTATCTACACGATAGCCATACCCTCTAGCAGTAGCACCCCATTGGGCTCCATTCCCCAATGCTCGAGGTGGTTCAATATGGTTTACATTTTTTAATCTATAAGCAACAAAAGATGTACAGTTACCCATAGCATATCCCCATTGGTCGTATCCTTCAGCAAACCTCCACGCTGCTGGGTAATCATCACCAATTCTAGGATTAGTTGACATAGGTCGTCTAATATTTCCAACACTAAATAATCTTGAATAACCAGTACTTGGTGTTGTTGGCTTATTATCTGTTTTAATTTCAGGAACTTTTGGTTCAGAAATTTTCTCTGTTACAGTAACTTTTTCATTCTCCTTATCTTCACGTACCTCTGACTCAATTTTTTTATTTGTCTCATTTGAAATGCTTGTATCAGTAACTTTTTTATCAGATACTTTATCAGCATTTATCGCTACGTTAACCTTTTCTTCTACTGTAGATATTGATTCAGTAGTATTTTCAACTTTGTGAGTTTCATCCGCAGTAACTGTTTCAATATGCTGAGAACTTTCACTTGTCTTTTCTGGAGTCACAGCAGTTGAAGGAGCTTCAGCAGGTGCTAAACTTTCCTTTGGAATTGAAACAGTAGCTTCAGAAAGACCAATCTCAGCATTTGAAGAAGTTACTTTCTCTGATACAACTCCATTATCTCTAGTAATACTTGTAGTTGATTCAGAAACAGCCACTTGCTCATCAGCATGAGCAGTCTGTACACCAGAAAGTAGGAAAACTCCTAAAAGAACAGAAGCAGCACCAAAAGAGTACTTACGAATTGAGAAACGTTGAGCAACATGGTAAAAACTATTTTTCATAATAATATCTCCTTGTCTTTTTCATAACTCTCTCCTATGCAAAAGAGTATAGCACAACTATGACTATCAAATTGTTATAAATCGTAAAATGTCTAAAAATTGTCACTATTACAAATTTGTTATAATTGTTCGCACAAATCACAAATGTGGTTCTTATTTAGATTAAAATGTCGGTTTTTTGGAAATTTTACAAGTATTCTGGATATATTTTTAAATAAACAAATATAGGATCATATACTTGTTTTCAAAAGACAACAAAAGATGTGATTCAATCAAACCACATCTTCTATTTTTAGTGTCTGTTTAAAACGATAATCTTTAGATTGTGTTGACAAAGAACAATTAGGATACTTCCCTAAAATCTCTCGAACAGTGGACAGACCTATACCGCGGCCTTCTCCTTTACTTGAGCGACCAAGTTTAAAGATACCGACTGTATTGATAGATTCTTGAGCAATGGTATTCTCCACTATTACTACCTTTGTCTCTCCACTGATAAGAGCAATGTTTACTTCTTTAGCACTGCTATCCAGACTAGCTTCAATAGCATTATCCAAAAAAATAGACAACACTGTTATGAAATCCAACAATTCCATCCTCGATACTTCAAAGATATCACTGACCTCAAGGCGAATGGTAATAGACTGTCCCTGTGCTTCCAAAATTTTACTAGCCAGGACACCTTTAACGGCTTCATCTTTAATATTAATCAAGTTGGCAATTTCGTACTGTTTCCCCTCAATCCGAGTCTTTGTTTTTTCAAGGATGTTATCGTAGATATCGGAAATAATAGCCATATCCTTGGAGTCAATGCCATATTTGATACTAGACAAAACATTTAGGTAATCGTGCCTGAAGCGACGAATATCCGTATAGAGTTGCTCGATTTGTTGACTATAATGAGCCAAATCACTCATTTGCCTGTCTTTTTGGAGCAGGACTTCTTCTTTTAGTCTCTCACTGAAGGTCGCATTGATATAAACAAGGGTTGCAAGAAAGAGTAAAGCATAGGTCACCACGAGATAAACATGCCAATCTCTTCCTCCAGGGCTCTGTTGCACAAAAAAGGTAATATATTGGAGAAGGAGGGCATAAGATAACATTGATATATCTATGAGTAATAAAAAGTACTTTGAAAATGACTTTCGAAAACCATAGTTCAATGCTTTGAAATCCACTTTTAAGGTCTTAATGATTAACCAAAACACAGGAAAGACTAGCAACTCAATGACAAGGTTTAAATGAAAATGGTTAAGTACAATCAGATAATGACGATTGATGACCAAGGCAATCCCATAAATAATAAGATTGTGAACAAGACTTTCTATGATGATTGGAAACAAGCCATAGAAAATATCTAATAACCTATTGCCATAACGATTTCTGTAGAGGGAATAAACGACCAAGAAGGCATGTCCTAAAACATAGGACAAGGCTGGAGAAAGCACAAACAAAAATCGGATAATCAAGGGGATGATAATATACCATCTTAGCTTTATCTTCTCGGAGGTAATGTATTGATAAATGAGAATAAAGAGGATAATCTCCGCTAAAAAGTCTAGATTATCCAACAAAAAATTGATTGCTGTCATAGGCTGATTCTCTCAAGCAATTTCTTTAGTTTCAATTTTGAGACATAGCAAACGCCACCATTTTCAAAATAGACCGTCCCCGTACTTTTATCTAATTTGATGATATTTTCTGGGTTGATAAGGAAAGATTTGTGGCATTTAAACAGTCTAGAATCACTCTTTTCAATTTGAGAGAGACTGCCATAAAACTCAATCTGCTCCTCTTTAGTATAAAGGATAACCTTGTGAACGATATCTGACGTCTCAAAGTACAAGATATCATGAAAGGGAACCTGAATAACGGTCTTAGCATTCTCAATCCGAAAAGCATCTTCTGGATTCTGACTCTGTGTCTTTTTGCAGATTAATAAGATAACACTTTCCACACGCTTTTGAAAGTCCTCTCCCTCCAAAGACTTATCAATAAAGTCTAGAGCAGCCAATTGGTATTGAAAAGTTAAGGGCAGATACTCTGAATGGGTCGTGAAAAAAACAATATTGGCATAGGGGTCGCTCTTGCGAATCTGCTTAGCCACTTCCAAACCTTTTTTGGTATCATCTTTAATTTGAATGTCCAAGAAAAAGAGCTGATGAGACCCTCGCTCGGTGATCGACTCTAACAGTTGATTGGGTTTGTCGAAAACCTCAAAGTTGCCTACTTTAATGTTATGTTTCTTAAGAATCGTATAAATGACCTCTTCAATACGATTTTGTTGGATTAAATGATCTTCTAAAACATAGATGTTAAGCATAACATAACTCCTTCAGAATTATCATAAAAGTCACTATAGGTAAATATCTCTACTTCATAAAGGATTTAACCTTACTCTATCTAAAATGAGAGATGTCTGTCTCTTTATTTATTTTATAAAAATATTACATTTTTAACAACAGAACATATCATTAAAATAATAATATTTTTTCGTTTACTCCACCAAAAAACACCACCCTCTAAAGAGAGTGATGTTACAACTCTTAAGCAATATCCACGTAGCGTCTTGCACCACTATAGGTTACATAAGACAACCAGGTGTGGCCATCAGCTGTTAGGACCTTGTCATAGCGAACGGACATACCTTTATCATAGTAGGCTAACTCTGGGCTAGCAACACTTGGTTGAGCCTTGATAGAGCTAGGTTTTGTAAAGGTATAGGTTCCAGTTGCCGCTAGGCTTGGGCTTGCTGGTTGAGCAAGTTTAGCCACAGCCACATAACAGCGATTGCCATTGTAGCTGAGGTAAGAAAGCCATTGGTAACCAAAGAAAACAGATTTAGCTGCTATCTCTGATGAGGCTTTGAACAAGGGCTTATATGATATCGATCACCGTCCACGAAAATGTTTAGCTTACAGAACTTCTTGTGAAGCTCTAATAGAAGAGTTCGAGTAAATGTTGCACTTATTCTTGCAATTTATCTATAGATATTTTAAAACATTAAATGTGTAGTAAAGTCACCAAGAGATTACTAATATAAGTAGGTTTGAATACAGAAAAGATAATGTATCTGATAAATCTGTTCTTCTTTCTTGAAATAAGTGAATGTAAATACTACCTCCTACCAACTTACACATAATAACATTCAGCAACATTTTGTCCAATTCCTTTAGTATTCATATAGAATATTCAACCTTCAATAACGTCATCTTTTTGAATTCTGTTTGCTAATATTTTTGATATTATAGTTAGGATCACCAATGTAATCAATATAATTAAAATAATTATAAAATTATTTATTTGATATAATAGTGCTACAAAATTCCCTACTATAGATACTAAAATCACCGATGCAACTACTGATGTATTACTTGACTGTAAAATTTGACCGAATAATTGAGATAATAAAATTATAGCAAGTGAGAATAACGTTGAGAATATAACAATAAGCATAACTTTAAAAACATAACTCAGGAAGCTGATCATTGCAAATCCCGATGCATTTACAATAAAATAAAATATGAAATTCTCAAATAATACAACAGGGAAAAAATTAAATACAAAATAAGTACACAAAGCACAAACTTTACCCCAAAATATACTTGAACGACCACCAGGAAAAAGATATGTTTTTTCTCTTGCTTGCTTAATATAATGGTTTAGTAACAACCGATTAAACAGTACAACTCCATAAACAACCGCAACTGAGAATGTGACTGTTGTTGCCAACGCCATTACTCCAGTAGAAGAGTTTAAAATAGTCTGTGATTCAGAGGAATCAAATCGTCCAACCAAACTAAAAAATATTAAAAAACTGAAATGTACAATAATATTTGTCCAGAGCAAACCGCTAAAATGCTTTTTATTTCTTTTCAATTCATAATTACTTTGATTCAACATAAATTAGCCTCTACTTGATATTTTTGATATAAATCTTCTAATGTTTTTAAATCTCCAGATTTCATTTCTCTAAAATCAGATGTTTTTACTATTTTTCCGTTTTGAATCATGATAACTTTATCAATAACACTCTCTAGTTCTGCAAAGGAATGACTAGAAACAATAATTAATTTATCCTTCTGTTCTAACTCCACTAAAACTTTTTTTAATAACGAAATCCCCTCCCTATCTAAACCATTAAAAGGCTCGTCAAGTACTACTATATCAGGATTATGTAAGAGAACCAAAGCAATATTCAACCGTTGTTTCATACCTAAGGAAAGCATTGAAATTTTATCAGTCAAAGAAACAGTTAAACCAAATTCCTTTAAATACTTTTCTGCTTCAATGCATGCCACTCCATAGTATCGAATATGTTGTTCAAATACCTCTTCAATTGTCAAAGAATCATAGCTATCTGGAAAAGGAGAAATAAAACCAATTTTTTTCAAAAATTCATTTATGTTATTTTTAGTTACTAACTCGTTATCGATATAAATTTTTCCAACAAATGAGCTTAAACCTAATAAACATCTAAATAATGTTGTTTTTCCAGCTCCATTTTCTCCAATAAGCCCATAAATATGTGAAGAAGTCAGTAAAAGATTGATATTATTTAATAAAGTTTTCTGATCTACTACTTTTGTTAAATCAGTAATTTCTAGTACTGTCATTTTTATTTCCTCCTAGATAATATCGTTAATGATAGAGAGAATCCTACAATTGCCCAAGCAAGTAGAACAATGAAATGCTGAGAATTGATTTGCTCTAAGTCAAAAACACTTGCTCTAATCACCTGGCTTGAAGGTACAAAAGGTAAATAGTTATAAATTTTTTCTGTCCATTCAGGCAGTCTATTTGGAGAATAAATAATCGGTGAAAATAACAATCCTCCAATCATGATAAGTTGACTTATTAGTGATACAAGATTAGAGGGTAGCAAATAAGCAATCGCAAATCCTACCGAAAGCAAAGCAAATATGATCAATAAAATTGAAAGCATTGCAAAGACATCAAAGGAAATATCTAACCCAAATCCGAATCTACTAATTAGTAAACTAGATAAAATACCTGGTAGACATAGTAACCCCCAAATAAATAAATCTGAAAGTAAAATCCCTATTCTAGAGACCGGTAATGTTTTTTGATAGTCATAAACTCCATTTTGCTTAGCTTCACTAACAATTTGGGGAGCTAATACACAAGTTACTGCTATCACATTAATTGCTATTGCTCCTGTACAAAGATAAGACATCGTAATCGTATCATTGGCATTTGTAATGAATAAAAATCCGTAAATTATTGCAATGGATAATATAATTTGTACCATCACAAACACTGGAATATAATATTTATGTCGAATTAGACTCCACCTTACCAAGCCCCAAAACTTAGACTTATTTTTTTGATTGTTATTCATCAATATACTCCTCATAATCATCTGATAAACTTTTCAATTTTATATCATAAGAAATAATTTTATCTTCCCTTAACCACTCTAAAATCAATGATAGAGTTCTTTGTAATTGATTATCTTCTACAGAAAAACTCATACGTTTTTCAAACTTATCATATCGAACAGAAGTTTGATGTGATAAGTTGTCCAAAAGGCTTTCATCAACTACTAAAATAGATACTTGATGTAAAAGATGCCGCTCTTTCTTAATATCTGATACATTCACATCTTTTTGAATCTTTCCTCTATCAATCATTAAATAACGATCAGAATATCTTTCTACCTCAAATAGATTGTGAGTTACAATAATAACTGTCGCTCCATTATTTGCTAGAATGCGTAGATATCTCCACATTAGTGTACGCCTAAATGGATCTACATCATTTGTTGGTTCATCTAACACTATAATAGAAGGAGTATCAACAACCGTCATAGCAAAGGATGTTAAACGTTGTAAACCACCTGATAATTTTTCACCTGTGGTAGATTGCCATTTTTCAATCGCAAGATAATCCATTAACTGTTTTGAACTTTTATTTAACTCTGATTTTTTCATTCCTTTCAAAAGACCGATACATTCAATTGCTTCTTTGATTGTCACTCCTTTAATTGGAACTTGAAACTGCGGCATAGAAGAAACTAATTCTCGTGCACGATTTGGATGATTTGTAATATCAACTCCGTGAATATAAACTGTACCACTGTCAGATGAGACTGTACCATTTAATTGATTTAAAAAGGTTGTCTTACCTGCTCCATTATGTCCAACTAAAGAAACAATTTCTCCACTATAAAAAGTAACACTAACATCATCTGTAACAGTTTTTGTGCCATATGCTTTTTTTAAATTTTTAACAATAATAGTTTCTTTTTTCATATATACCTCATGATTTTTAATAGGAAAAATATAATTATCATGTATATTACAATAGTAATAATTGTGCTAATTACCTGACATATTCTCCATAGAAATTTCTCACTATCACTTAATGAATTCCTCTCAATTTCATATTCTATTTTCAATAATGGATTATCTATTAACATAAATAATAATAAACGTCCATCGGTGGAGTTATATAGACGAAATTGCCACAAAATACGAAGAAGCATTATATAGATAAACAGAGTTAGAAGTGGGCTAGCTATTCTATCACTTGCTAAGAATAAAGAAGCTAAAATTATACTGTCAGTTATTACCCCACCAAGTATCGCTATAGCCCTAGGAAATAGAGGCCAAAACCATACATGAGTTAAATTAACTGTTGCGACTGATTTTTTTAGAGAAAATCTTAGTGACTTTGCAATTCCCTTAAAATTATTCGAAAAAAGAATATGCATAATTTCATGAAAAATAGTTGTTAAAATTGAAAATACCACAGCAAATAATACAACGAATGTTAAGTTTTCATTCTTAAAATCATATGTAAGAAAACTCAAACTTCTTATTTTCGTGAAAATAACAGTAAATGATACTATTCCTAGTATAACAATGAATGTTCTCAAAATTTGTAAGTATTTTGTGTTATGACATGGGATTTCACCATCTCTTTCAAAGAATAAACTCTCTTCTAATAATTTATAAAGTTCACTATTCTTTTCAAGATCAGGCAATGAATTTATAATCGTTCCCTCCCATGTATCTTTATCAAATACCAACAACTCTGATCCATTAGAGTATAATAAATATTGATCCTTCTTTGTTTTTCTAAAATAAAGTGATTTTGATAGAGGATGACTTACTAAATATTCTCCTTTAACTATTCTCATAGTACCTAAAAATTTCCCATTTTTGGGAATCACCATTTCCACATGTTGGGCAATCATCAGAGTATCTTTCCCATGAGGGATGAGTAAATGATGATCCGTTTTCATAATTGATTTCATACTGTGTACTTAAACTACTTGGTTTAGCATAGCCAGTTAAGACACGGACAGCTTCATCCACAATTGCTGCAGTTAATTGAAATATAGCTGGTGCATATGCTATTGTCGGAGGATTGAATTCAATATTTCTAAAGCCTACAAATTGTTCCACAAACTTATCATCATGTAAAGTATAATGGATATTTAAACAATCAAAGCAACCAGTCACTTTAGGAATTACAGAAAATACTCTTCCTCGACTAACTTGAGAAGCCCCAAATACACATGGTAGTCCCGCTTTGATAATTGCTTGATTGACCGTTTTTTGAACTTGAAACGGTGGCTCATCAATCACACATATAACCAAATCAATACCATCAGTAAACTGTAAAATATCTTCCACAGATTCAATCTTTTTATTAAAGCCTTCAACATTAATTGTAGAATTCATTTCTTTAAGTGCATTCACAGCAACATCAACTTTTAATTTTCCTAAGTCTCTTTCTTTATATAACAACTGCCTCCCCAAATTACTCTTTTCAACTCTATCATAGTCAACAATTCGAATAGCTTTAGGTCCTAAGCCGGACAATAATGTTAATATATTTGAACCGCCACCACCAAGACCTAACAATAAGATTGAACTTGAACTAATTTTCTTTTGAATATCAATTGCATTCCTGTCATAAGTCATGTATCTACTAAAATAATTAATATTAGGATAATAACGTTCATCTATCTTTTCCAAATTATCGTCAGGAGTTTCTTCAATTAAATTTTCACTACTTAAAATATCAAGTCCATCAAGTACATCTTCTTCTGTTAAATCAGGAAAACTTTCAGTCATATGCTTAAAAATTTCTGTTATAGGTCGTCCATCTAGTAACTTAACAAGTTCAAATAACTTTCTCTCTGGATCTTCGAACTCTGTGGTAATTGAAAGCTGCGCTCCTATCCGAAATAATTCATCATTTAATTGATATACTGGATAAATAGGTTTTATTCTTGGTCTAATATATTGAAATTTCATATTTTCCTCTCCAAAAGTTACCAAATCAAATAATTCCAAACCGTCAAATATATTGATAGTTTCATTATTTTTCTATAATAGTTAAGGTATTAATCTATAATGAAAACGCATGACACGTCATGCGTTTAATAAAATTATGTACAGAATTTTAAAAAAACAGCGCTATTACGATTTAATAAACATACACTACAGATTTTTCTCTGCAGAAAGTTCAAACAATAACTGCGACAGCATTAGACAACAATCCACCAAGCTGTTGCATTTGCACTCTCAGCTTTACGTACTTTAATATTCTTCATACATCTTACTCCTTTCTTTTTAGTTAACAAAATAGAAAATATTCTCCAAACATACCTGAGGTATGTACATGTAGTTTAACATACCTCAGGTATGTGGTCAACTACTTTTCTAATTTTTTATTTTTAAAATATTTCATTTACTACTCACTGGTACATAATACTTTAAAAAATGCTATAATATGACTGACTAATTGTTCTTCTAAGTAATTAAACTCAACTTTCTTCTTTCAATTATTTAGTAGAGTACATCATTTCAAGAAAGGTGTTGATTTTGTAAATAATGGAAAATACAAGAGAACTAATACTTGCTGTTGCGACTGAACAATTTTTAAGAAATGGATATGAAAAAACAAAATTATCTGATATTATCAATGGTCTTGATGGTTTAACAAAAGGTGCTATTTATCATTATTTTGATTCAAAAGAGGATATCTTTAATGAAGTCGCAAATAATATTGGTAAACAAAATAAATCAATATTTGATGCTATTAAGTATTCAAATGATATAAATGGATCTGAAAAAATTACAAAATTAGTCTCTCTAAGCATCAACAATGAAATAATGGAAACAATTACTTCAATTACACCTAAGTTGATTCATAGCCCTAAACTTCTGGCTTCATTTCTTGAACAAATGCAAAAAGTAACTATTCCTGAATACTTCATTCCAATTATTAAAGAAGGTATCGAAGATGGCTCAATTATTGCAGATAATCCAAACGAGTTGGCAGAATTACTTGCTGTACTTTTAAATATATGGTTAAATCCTTTAATATTTAATACATCTAAAGAAACACTCATTTCAAAAATTAATCTAATAAATATTTGTCTAAATAATTTCAATATCAAAATTTCTATATAAATAGAAAGAGCCTCAGATAATGTGGCTCTTTCTATTTTTTCTACAATATCAACCTGATATAAAATAATAGAAGATATAAGCATTCAATTTTAAAGGTAGTGTAAAAAACACCACCCTCTAAAGAGAGTGATGTTTCAACTCTTAAGCAATATCCACGTAGCGTCTTGCACCGCTATAGGTTACATAAGACAACCAGGTGTGGCCATCAGCTGTTAGGACCTTGTCATAGCGAACGGACATACCTTTATCATAGTAGGCTAACTCTGGGCTAGCAACACTTGGTTGAGCCTTGATAGAGCTAGGTTTTGTAAAGGTATAGGTTCCAGTTGCCGCTAGGCTTGGGCTTGCTGGTTGAGCAACTGCTGTTGCCTTACCATCAATAGCAATGTAACGGCGGTTGCCTCCATGGCTGACATAAGAGAGCCAGGTGTGACCATCTGCAGTCACCACTTTGTCATAGTTAACGGACATACCAGCATCATAGTAGGCCAACTCTGGGCTTGCCACACTTGGTTCTGCTTTAATGCTAGAGCGTTCCTTGAAAGTATAGGTGCCAGATGAAGGTGTGCTTGGTTGAACCGGTTGTTCTACAGGTTTAGTCACACTCGTTGGTGCGATAGCCACATAGAAACGATGTCCTGAATAGCTGAGATAAGAAAGCCATGTATAACCGTCATTATTGACAACCTTGTCATAGCTGACTGACATGCCAGCATCGTAGTAGCTAACATCAGGGTTGGCTACCAAAGGTTGAGTCTTAATACCAGTACGAGCGGTAAAGGTATATGAACCTGAAGCTGGAAGGTTGTGGCGGGTTGCATTTTGAACTGGAACAGTTGTGCTAGTGCCTCCGATACCTACCATCTTACCATCTTGAACATAGTAGAGATGGACAATGTATTCACCTGCTTCAGCCTTATGGTCGCTAACATTAATGCGAACCTTGTAGCTACCATCACTTTGTCTGTCAGCTTGGTGCCACACAAGGTCATCTTGGCCGTCCTTAGCTGTCCAAACCGGAACACTTACGCCTTGGATAGCTTTATCCCCACCAGAAACATTGGTGATATGAACATCGAAACCAAGGTTAGAGAGATTTTCAATATTGATTGTACCGCTTGGTTTGCTTTCTTGTTGAGCAAGTTTAGCCACGGCTACATAACGGCGGTTGCCATTGTAGCTGAGGTAAGAAAGCCATTGATAACCATCACCACTGACAATCTTGTCGTAGTTGACTGACATGCCAGTATCATAGTAGGCCAACTCTGGACTTGCCACACTTGGTTCTGCCTTGATACTAGAGCGTTCTTTGAAGGTGTAAGTTCCTGCATCAGGAAGGCTATAACTAGTAGTTGTGTGAGTTTCTTCAACCTTGGCAGGAACTGTGTAAGTTGTGCCACCCACACCAACTAATTTACCATTAGTTTCAACATAGTAAAGATGAACATTGTAGAGACCACGTTCATTCTTGTGGTCACTTAGACTGACATTAACCTTGTAGTTACCATTGCTGAGACGAGTCGCATTGTACCAGATGATGTCATCTTGACCATTCTTTTCAGACCAGATTGGAACAGATACTCCGAGGACACCGTTTTGATCTGATACATTACTGATAACCACGCTAAAGTCACCATTGTCATGACTTTCAATAGCGATAGTTCCTGTTGGTTTAGCCAGAGCCTCTGCAACAGCACCTAAGTCGACGTAACGACGAGTGCCATTGTATGACACATAAGAAATCCAACGGTGGTTGTCAGCAAGCAAAGATCTATCGTAGTTGACTGACATACCAGGATCAAAATTGAACTCAGTCTTAGCAGTCAAGCTAGGTTGGTTCTTCACATCTGCAGGTTTAGTGAAGTAATAAGTACCACGTTCAGGGATAGTTTCATCACTAGTCGCTTCAGTGGTGCTACTAGTGCTTTCAGACTTCAAAGCTGCGATATCAGCGTAGTAGCGTTCATAGTCGTAACCAATGTAAGAAATCCATTGGTGATTGTCTCTCTTCAAGACCTTGTCATAGATAACATGGTCGCCTGCACTAAAGACAAAAGTAGGTTTGATATCCATGACTGGAGCTGTACGAATTTCAGTTGTACGACGGAAATAAAAAGTACCGTTTGATGGGATATCAAGAGAACCATCATCAGTCACTGGACCATCCACACCAGGCTGACTAGCATTAGTTAAGACAGTACGAAGACTAGCATCGACAGCTTCACGGTCAGTAGGTCCAGCTTCAGCAACTTCTGAAGTCGCTGAACGGTCAGTTTCACTTGCCACTTCTGAACTAGCCACTGATGACACTTCTGAACGTGGGCTAGCCACTTCTGATCTCGCAACAGAAGCAACAGCGGATGCAGACTGAGCAACCTCTGCCGGTACTTCCAAAGAAGCAACCTCACTAGCCACTACACTACTAGCTTCAGAAGAAGCAACTTCACTGCTAGCAAGCTTAGGTCTTGGTGCTTCAGATCTTGAAGCTGGTTGATTGAGGACATCTGTAACAGCTTCTGAAGTCGCCTGATCAATTTGAAGGGGTTCAGAATTATTTACAAAAACTTCATAATCCTTGCTGGTACTTGTGCTGTTGGCTTGTTCCTGAGCCAAAGCATGTCCACCAAGCATCAAGCTCGCACCAATCAAGACTGATGCAGCTCCAAAAGAATATTTACGTATTGAGTAACGTTGACGTTCCTTAAAAACATATGCCTTTCTCATTGTAATCACTCTCACTTTCTAGGCTGTTTGATAAAAATTGGAACCGTTTTCATACTTCTATTATACTCCTTTGAAATATTTTTTACAATTATTTCAATATTATTACTAAA
Source organism: uncultured Streptococcus sp. (assembly GCF_963545685.1). Taxonomy (GTDB): domain Bacteria; phylum Bacillota; class Bacilli; order Lactobacillales; family Streptococcaceae; genus Streptococcus. The sequence continues at coordinate 14,961 of NZ_CAUUKN010000028.1, forward strand.
CTTTATTTTGTAGAAAATTGATCGACAATCTTTTCGATAACTATTATCTACTCTAATGAAGTAAAGTCCTTAGCTATATCTAAGGACTTTTCCTACATCTAATTTCTTGACACATTAAGCAAATCTGAATAGATTAATCAATTCATTCCGAGTTAAATTGACTATAGATATCATTCTAGTCTAAGTCTGATTCATCATAAATGTATTCTTCTAAATGTTCAGTCACTGTAATCTCATCACAGGAGCTAACATTTTGAAAATCCTTAATGTAAACAATTTTATACTGATTTGGTAGAAGTACTGGAAAGGCAATTGGCTTACCATTCTTACACACGCGAAACATCTGAAGGCTATCTGTTACGTTACTAATAAAGACAAACGGAAACAAATGAGGACTGGGAGAATTCAAATAGTGATAGGTACCCTTCAAGGTGCCACTAGTACTTCTTACTTCACCATGTTCTTTTTGAGACATTTTTAAAGCGTGCTCCTTATACTACTTGGGATTTCCTTTTCTTAAGTACTGAGGGACAATACCATTAATCTAATTTATTGTAAACATGCATCCGACCATATATCGCATCAGAACCGAAACGAATCTGTCCGTTACTATCAAAGAAAATTGGGTCACTGGTTGGCCCATCATTATGAGCAAAACCTGCTACATAACCGCCATCTTGAGCAAAACCATTAAAGAGCTGACTACTTGTATCACTATAACCACTTTCAGCACCAACACGGGTTACACTACCGGATGGGGATACTGTAATTGTGTCCCCTAAGTCATTTTGATAAGTACCAGCAACACTAGAGAAATCACCATTAGCCATAGCCGTAGCATCAACTGCTGCGGTAGCTGGTGTTTGTTCCGCTGAAGCAGCTGGTTGTTCTGTCGCAGTTCCTTGATTTACTCCAGCTGTTTCTTCACTAGGATTTGTTGGGGCAACTTCTTGTTGAGCAGATCCAGCAACATTTCCGGCTGATGTTTGTGAATCCTTTTCTCCAGAGGTTGCTTTTGAGACTTCTTCTGAACTAGAAGATTTTGTCTTTTGCTCAGACTTCTTAGTTTTTTCTTTTGAAGATGACGATTTTGACGATTTCACTTTCTGACTAACCTTACTAGAGCTAGATGTTAATGTGGCTTCTTTCTTGTTATTACCACATGCACCAAGTAATAGAACGGAAGTCAAAGCGAGTGCGGTTAAAGTTGTGAAACGTTTTGAAGACTTTTTCATGATGAATCCTCCTTCATAGAATAGCAAGTCTACATAAAACTATTCAAGATAAATTGAATTCGCTGTTCTCACTTAATCTTTATACCTATAGTTTACATCAGATTAAAAAAAAGAACAGGACACGTATGTCCTGCTCTATTCTTTCATAGCATCTCTCATTTTCTCTGATATGATGTCAGCTAAAGAGGTATCTTCTAATAATCTAGCCATGATTATACCTTCTTGATAGGCCTTTTTAGCCTCAAAAATATCATTCTTTACAGCATATAGATACTGTCCCTCTAGCATTCTCAAAATTGGTTTTTTCTGATAATCTTGAGTTTCCTCCATAATGCGATGCAGTTGATTGAATGCTATCTCAGATAAATGAAATTTTTTTCGTTCATATTCAACTATTGGAACCATTAATAAGGCATCCCTAAGTAAAAATAAATACTCCATGGGAATATTATCATAACTATTTATAAGATTTCTACAAATTGTATAAAAAGTCCCTTCGCTAAACTCATCTGACCTCATACTATCACCATCTCCTAACGAGATTTGATATAGTTCTATAAGTAGTAGGTCATTGATAGTGTATACCCTTTTCTCACATAATGAAGGTAAACTCTTCTCCAATATGCTCATGCCAAATTTTTGGTGTGTCTTTGAAGTATATGAGTAAAGTTTTGACTGAAAGATATCAACAACCCTCTGTTCATCGACTGGCAAATCATCATAATAGACATCAATAATTTTACCCAGCTTTTCGTCTAGTTTCATTAGGTTATTGGGCTTATCTAGACTAGTCGCATGCATCAATTGATATTTAAGATTGAGGTATTCTACCGGCAGCTTTGAGACGACTGTACTCTCTCCAAGCAATTCCGATAAAGATATATTCAGACGTCTTGCCAAGTGCTCTAAGGTCTCTAGTTTAGGTTGAGATTTCCCTGTTTCTATACGTGTCAATTGCCGTACTGATAAAACCTCATCCCCTTCACAAAATTCTTCTTTAGTGAGTCCTTGTGCTAATCTCAACTCTCTTAACCGATGACCAAAGTCTAGTCCAAACATCGCTAGCTCCCTTTTACTTGAAACTATTATAATTTTTATGATTTGTAATAGTATATCACTCAATATTCACTATTTCAATTTTGAAATGAAAAATAATTATCACTTTCAATACCACTTACAAAGAAAAAAGGTAGGATTTTCATCCTACCTTTTCAAGTTTCTTTTATTGTATCACATCTTAAAACTGTTCTGCTACCGCTGAAAGAAGGTCTTGGATACCATTAGCATCGCTACCACCGGCCATGGCCATATCTGGTTTACCACCACCACGACCTGATACGATTGGTGCAAGAACCTTGATAAGATTACCTGCATGAACATCTTTAGACTTGCTTGCTACAAGGACATTAACTTTTTCGCCGATGTGAGCCGCAAGGACAAGAACATCAGAGTAGTCTGCTTGTTTCCATTGGTCAGCAAAAGTACGAAGGGCACCAGCATCAGAAACTTCTACTTGACTAGCAATGTAACGAACACCGTTAGCTTCTTTAACATCTTTGAAGACGTCACCAGCCGCAGCTGCAGCTGCTTTTTCTTTAAGAGCAGCATTTTCTTTTTGAAGGGCATGCAATTGTTCTTGAAGGCTAGCAACCTTGTTAGGCACTTCTTTCAATTGTGGAGCCTTAAGTGTTGCTGCGATTGATTTGAGAGCATCTTCTTCTTCACGATAAGCAAGGTAAGCTTCACGTGATGTAACTGCAAAGATACGACGTGTTCCTGAACCGATACCTTCTTCTTTAACAATCTTGAACATACCAATTTCAGCAGTGTTGGCAACGTGAGTACCACCACAAAGCTCAACAGAGTAGTCACCGATTGAAACGACACGAACATTCTTACCATATTTTTCACCAAAGAGGGCCATAGCTCCCATTGATTTAGCAGTGTCAATATCTGTTTCAATAGTTGTTACTGGAGTTGCTTTCCAGATTTCTTCGTTGACTTGTTCTTCGATAGCACGTAATTCTTCTGGAGTTACCGCCTCAAAGTGAGTAAAGTCGAAACGCAAGAATTCTTGCTCGTTAAGAGAACCAGCCTGAACTGCGTGATCACCAACGATGTTATGAAGGGCAGCATGCAAAAGGTGAGTTGCTGTGTGGTTCTTCATGACACGATGACGACGTGTGTGATCAATTTCAAGTTTGTAGTTAGCTCCTACAACAAGTTCACCTTCAACCTCAACAGTGTGAAGGGCTTGTCCATTTGGTGCTCGTTGAACATCAACAACACGCGCAACGACAGTACCCGCTGCATCTGAGATAGTACCGTGGTCTGCTACTTGTCCACCCATTTCAGCGTAGAACGGTGTTTGTTCAAAGACAAGGAGGGCTTGACCAGAATTTACACTATCATGACGAGCATCATCAGCAACGATTACGCTCAAACGGCTTTCTGCAGTTTCCGCTTCATACAAGAACTCAGATGGTTCAGTGATGTTAGCAAGCGTTTCATTTTGCATACCCATAGAACCACCTTTGACGACGCTAGCACGCGCACGGTCTTGTTGTTCTTTCATGGCAGCTTTGAAACCTTCATGGTCAATCTTGAAGCCTTCATCTTCAGCCAACTCTTCTGTCAATTCCACTGGGAATCCGTAAGTATCGTAAAGTTTAAAGATGTCTTTACCTTCAAGCGTATCTTTACCAGATTTCTTAAGGTTGGCAAGAAGCTCATCAAGCATGCTTGAACCTGCATCAATAGTACGTGCAAAGGTTTCTTCTTCACGTTTAACAATTTTCTCGATAAAGTCTTTCTTCTCAAGAACTTCTGGGTAATAGCTTTCCATGATTTGACCAACAGTTGGGACAAGTTTGTACAAGAAAGCGTCAGAAATACCGAGGCGACGACCGTGCATTACGGCACGACGGAGAAGACGACGAAGGACATAACCACGACCTTCATTACCTGGAAGGGCACCATCACCGATGGCAAAGGCCAATGAACGAATGTGGTCTGCAATAACCTTGAAGCTCAATGTGTCGCCATCTGGATCATAAGTTTTACCAGACATTTTCTCAATTTCACGAATGATTGGCATGAAAAGGTCTGTTTCAAAGTTTGTTTTAGCCCCTTGCATTACGGCTACAAGACGTTCAAGACCTGCGCCCGTATCAATGTTTTTATTAGGAAGTTCTTTGTATTCTGAACGTGGAACAGCTGGATCTGCGTTGAATTGTGACAAAACGATGTTCCAAATTTCAATGTAACGGTCGTTTTCAATATCCTCTTCAAGCAAGCGAATACCAATATTGTCAGGGTCAAAATCTTCTCCACGATCAAAAAAGATTTCAGTATCTGGTCCTGAGGGTCCTGCACCGATTTCCCAGAAGTTATCTTCGATTGGAATCAAATGACTTGGATCAACTCCACAGGCAATCCAGCGATTGTATGAATCTTTATCATCTGGGTAGTAAGTCATGTAAAGTTTATCTTTTGGAAAATCAAACCACTCTGGGCTTGTCAAAAGCTCATAACCCCACTCAATAGCCTCATCACGGAAGTAATCACCAACTGAGAAGTTACCAAGCATTTCAAACATCGTGTGGTGACGAGCTGTCTTACCAACGTTTTCGATATCGTTGGTACGAATAGCCTTTTGTGAGTTGGTGATACGTGGATTTTCAGGAATCACAGAGCCATCAAAGTATTTCTTCAAAGTGGCAACCCCTGAGTTAATCCAAAGAAGGGTTGGGTCGTTAACTGGAACCAAGTTAGCAGATGGTTCAACAGCATGACCTTTTGATTTCCAGAAATCAAGCCACATTTGGCGAATTTGTGCTGAAGTAAGTTGTTTCATTTTTTCTCCTTAATTATTTCTTAATTTATACCATTAAAAAAGTACCAAAAGTATAAAAGACAAGGCCACTAAACGAAGGGCGACGTGAACCGCGGTACCACCTTCATTCAATGAACTTGTCATTCTTATTTGTCTTTAATTGTGAACTTTGAGTAGCAAGTAACCAGATTCATCCATGGCTCGCAGCGACCGCCATTTTTCTGTATCAGAAGCGATGATTACCAATCTCAAAGGGATGGGCAAAAATTTCATGATATTAAAATCTTTAGCCACTCTTCATTTTAACGTGTTTTAGGTCTTAGGTCAAGCTGATAATGGCTTTACCAACTCCATTTTATGATTTATTTGCTAGAGCTTGATGATGACGTTTCAGAACCAGTTGCATACTGATCAAGAATTGCGCTAAAGGCTTTATCTACAACCTTAACATTGTATTTCTTAAGAATATCAGCAATCACTGAGTTAGTGAAGTTAGTATCAGCTTTCTTACCATTGATGATAACCTTAGTCAAATCATCCTTGTAGTTTTTCCAATCTGCATTTTTCTCAGATTTTGAAACAGTCTTAACGATATAGTAAGTTGCAGCACCAGTTGAACTGTTTGAAACAGTCACGACATCAGAAACGGCATTTGCATCTTGCTTGAAGGCCGCTGTCAAAACATCTGTCGGTAAGTCTTGAGAAGCTGAGTTAACTGTCTTAGAAGTCACTTCCAAGCCGTTATCTTTAGCAACTTGTGAGAAGTCTGCTCCTTCTGCTTTAGCTTCAGAGGCTACTTTATCTGCCACTGCTTTATCAGTAGTTGAAACGACTTGCACCTCTGTATTTGGTGTGTAGTTATCATAAGCAGCCTTGTAATTTGCTTCCGTCAACTCTTTTTGTGCAGCTTGGTTAACAGCGTACTCAACCAATTTTTGTGTACGGATTTGATTACGGTATGACTCTTCTGTTTGACCATAGGCTGCAAGTACTTGTGAGAATTGATCTCCATATTGTTCTGCAGCTTGTTTATAGGCTTTGTCAACATCTTCGTTGCTGACCTTGCTACCGTATTCTTTTTCAAGAGCCTTTTGCAAGGTTGCACTCAAGACACTTTGTTGTGTCTGGCTGCTACCTTTAAGTGAATCAAAAACATCACCAACAGTAACAGTATCACCTTTCATAGATACCAAAGTTGTTTCCTCAGTCGTTTTGTTCCCTAGAGAAACGTACATAACACCAGCACCAACAAGGGCTGAAACAGCCACAAGGGCAAGACCTCCGAGGAAGCGACCACCTGAACTTGGTTTACCAGCATCAC
>NZ_CAUUKN010000029.1:0-20472 GCF_963545685.1 uncultured Streptococcus sp.
TCAGGCGTAAAATCAAGACCTATAATCTCACCCTCAATCGCCTTACGGGTTGAATGAATCATCCATTCATTGCCAAGATTGTCATAGGCAATGATTTCATAGTGGACCCCACGGAAAAGCTGCGTTTCTACACGAACCTGAAGCTTACCTTCTTCAGGAAGCGTGATTTGTAAATCTTCAGGACGGATAACCACTTCGACAGGTTCGTTTGGACGCATTCCTCCATCAACAGATTCGAAACGTTTTCCGTTGAACTCAACCAAATAATCCTCAATCATGACTCCTGGTAGGATATTAGATTCTCCGATAAAGGTTGCAACAAAATGGTTGATAGGCTCGTCGTAGATATCAACAGGCGTTCCTGATTGAACAATTTCACCATCGTTCATAACAAAAATCCAGTCTGACATGGCCAAGGCTTCTTCCTGATCATGGGTGACAAAAACAAAAGTAATCCCTAGACGTTGCTGTAGTTCACGCAACTCGTATTGCATTTCAGTACGTAGCTTCAAATCCAGTGCTGACAAGGGCTCATCCAAAAGGACCACACGTGGCTGATTGATAATCGCACGGGCAATGGCTACACGTTGGCGTTGACCACCTGATAATTTTTGAATCGAGCGCTTTTGATAACCATCTAGTTGAACCATTTTCAAGGCTTCTTTTACACGCTCTTCAATTTCCTTTTTAGGCACTTTTTTTAACTTAAGCGCAAAAGCCACATTGTCAAAGACATTCATATGTGGGAAGAGGGCATAAGATTGGAAAACGGTGTGGACATCCCTTTTATTGATAGGGATATCATTAATCCGCTTTCCATCCAAAAGAACGTCACCACTGGTCGCATCCAAGAGACCTGCAATGATGTTCAAGATAGTTGATTTACCAGAACCAGAAGCCCCAAGCAGGGTATAGAACTTACCTTCTTCCAGTTCAAAGTTAATGTCTTTTAAAACTTGTGTGCCACTGTCTTCAAATACTTTCGAGACGTTTTGAAAGGCAATAATCGGATTAGTCAATTGTCATAAATCCTCCATGGATATCAAAAATAGGGTTAGTATTATTAATGTAATTTGTCGCCAATGATGCGAACTTCAGGCTCTAGTGTAACACCCGAATTTTCCTTAACCTTAGCGATAACATCTGCAATAAGGTCTTCATAATCTTTTGCTGTTCCTTGATCAACATTGACCATGAAGCCAGCGTGCTTAGTTGAAACCTCAACACCACCGATACGATGTCCCTTGAGGTTGGCTTCCATAATAAGCTGACCTGCAAAATGACCTAGCGGACGTTTGAAGACCGAACCACATGATGGGTATTCGAGAGGTTGTTTAAGTTCTCTCAAGTGATTAAGACGGTTCATCTCATTCTTGATTTGCTCGTAGTCTCCTGGTTTGAGGTTGAATTTTGCTGAAATAACCACTTCACCTGTTTCTTGGAGCACCGAACGACGATAACCAAAACGCATATCTCTTGCATCAATCGTACGAATTTCACCGTCTTTTGTAAGAACCTGAGCAGAAACCAAGATATGTGCAATCTCGCCACCATAGGCACCAGCATTCATAAAGACGGCACCTCCAACACTACCTGGAATTCCCGCCGCAAATTCAAAACCGGTCAAACTTTGAAAACGGGCTACCTTGGTTGTTGCAATCAAATTAGCTCCTGCTTCTGCTTCAATTTGATAACCATTAACTGCGATACTATTAAGCTTGTCAAACATAATAACAAAGCCTCGGATACCACCGTCACGAACAATCAAATTACTGGCATTACCAAGGACCATCCACGGAATGTCGTGCTTGTTGGCAAATTTGACAATACGAGCGAGCTCATATCGGTTACGTGGAAAGGCCAAATAATCCGCCGGACCTCCAACCTTGGTGTAAGTATAACGTTTTAAGGGTTCGTCGAAACGAATATCAATCCCCACTAAATCTTCTTTAAGTTCATCTAACATGTTATTTTCCATACTTTTTCTATACATTTATTTCTTTCTAGGTATTGTGAAAGACATCCCCTTATTACTATCACGACCTAAAAATAAGTTAGTATTTTTCCTAAAAATTAAAAGAAAAATACGGCAAAAAGCCAAGATTAATTATAGCAAAAAATCCCCGTCTTGACGACAGGGAAATTCAGGAAAAACTAGTTCACTTGCTCCAATTTGCGGACATCACTAGTGTCTAATTGACTCAAATATTTTTCGTAGGCTTGACCAGTTTGAGGCTCAACTAAATCCTCGGCAATTTCTAGCAGAGGAACCAAAACAAAGGCCCTTTGGGTCATGAAAGGGTGAGGCACTTTAAGGTGCTCAGTCTCCCAGATTTCCTGCCCATATAAAAGAATATCAATATCCACAGTCCGAGGTCCCCAGTGTTCATGTCGAACGCGGTCAAGTTTTTTTTCAATTTGCTGGCAAGAACTTAGTAAGGTTTCAGCCGGCAACTGAGTCTCAAGTGCTAAGGCGAGATTCAAAAAATCAGCCTGATTTGTTAATCCCCAAGCAGCCGTCTCATAATAAGAAGACACTGCTTTAACTTCCGTCTCAGGCAAGTGATTCAAGGCCTCAACCGCTTTTTGAAGATAGCCTTGACGATTTCCCATATTAGACCCCAAACTTAAATAAACTTTTGTCATCGGCTACGCTCCAATTCAATTCCAACACTTCTATAATGCCCATTAATTGGTGGATTTTCTTTAGTAATTCGAATTTTAATAGATTGGATGGGCGCAAATTGATCAAACAAGTCCTCACAAATAGCACCAGCTAAACGCTCAATCAAAATATACTTTTCTTCTTCCACCTGTTTCTGTACTGCTTCAAAAACCAAACCATAATGAACCGTATCTGCTAGATTGTCACTTTGTGAAGCCCTCGTCAAATCAACAGCCAGTTCCAGATCCACTACAAAAATTTGCCCTAGGGTTTGCTCCTCAGCAAAAGCCCCGTGATAGCCATAAAAACGGCAACCATTTAAAATAATTTTATCCATATTTTCTCCTTAAGACGACTAAACTCACCTTTATTCTAGCACAAAAAAGTTGAAAAGTTGGGCTCTTATTAGTATGATATTTTAGACAAATCTGAAGTTATTGTGTTTTCGGTTATGCAATCGGTTGCGTAATTCTTCTGATTTGGTAAAATAAAGGCACAGGAGTTTAAAAACTCCTAATCTCTAAACTAAGACTTTCTCAACTAATAAGGAAAAAAACTATGACAAATCAAACTGCAATGCAATACTTTGAATGGTATCTTCCAAGTGACGGCCAGCATTGGAACAACTTGGCTGAAGATGCCCAACATCTAGCAGACCTTGGCATCAGCCATGTTTGGATGCCGCCTGCTTTCAAAGCTACTAACAAAGATGATGTTGGTTACGGAGTCTATGACCTCTTTGACCTTGGGGAATTCGACCAAAAAGGAACCGTACGCACCAAATACGGTCTCAAGGAAGAATACCTCAATGCTATCAACCAACTCAAAAATGTTGGTATCGTCCCTATGGCCGATGTTGTCCTCAACCACAAGGCAGCCGCGGATAAACTTGAAACCTTCGATGTGGTAGAAGTTGACCCAGAGGATCGTACCCAAGAAATCAGCGAACCGTTTGAAATCGAGGGATGGACTCATTTCACTTTTGACGGACGTCAGAAAGCCTACGACGACTTTGAATGGCACTGGTACCACTTTAATGGGACTGACTTTGATGCCAAACGAAATAAAAATGGCATCTATCTTATCCAAGGTGACAACAAAGGCTGGGCACACAATGACTTGGTTGACAATGAAAATGGTAACTTTGACTATCTTATGTATGCCAACCTAGACTATAAACATCCAGAGGTTATCGAAAATATTTACAAATGGGCTGACTGGTTCGTCGAAACAACTGGGGTCCAAGGTTTTCGAATGGATGCCATCAAGCACATTGATTCTTTCTTTATGCGTAATTTTATTCGCGATGTCAAGGAAAAACAAGGTCAAGATTTCTATGTTTTTGGTGAATTTTGGAATGGTAATGAAGAAGATAATAATACCTATCTTGAAAAGATTGAAAAACGTTTTGACCTCGTCGATGTTCCCCTTCACAACAATCTACACAACGCTAGCAAAGAGGGAGCTGATTATGATTTGACGACTATTTTCAATCATAGCTTAGTCAAAAATCACCCTGAACATGCCGTAACCTTTGTAGACAATCATGACACCCAACGTGGACAAGCCCTGGAATCTACTGTTGAAGAATGGTTTAAACCTGCTGCCTATGCTCTCATCCTTCTCCGTGAAGACGGTCTTCCTTGCCTATTTTATGGTGACTACTATGGTATTAAGGGTGAATTTGCCCAAGAAAATTTCCAAGAGAGCCTAGATACCTTGCTCTACGCTCGTAAAGGCCTAGCTTACGGTGAGCAAACAGACTACTTTGATGATCCAAACTGTATCGGGTGGACGCGCTCTGGCAACGAAGATGGGGCTCCATTAGCTGTAACTATTTCTAATGATGCTGCTAACAGCAAGTCTATGGAAATTGGTAGTGATTGGGCTGGACAAGCCTTCTATGACATTCTTGGAAACTGCTCTGATACTGTAACCATTGACGAAGACGGATGGGGAGACTTCCCGGTTTCTGAAAAATCTGTCAGCGTTTGGACAATTCAAGACTAAGAAAAAAAGCTCAGTTGAACTGAGCTTTTTTTAGTATCATAAAATCCCTGAAATGGTCTTAACAATATCACGATTGGCATCAACATTATGCACACGGACAATCTGACAGCCCTTGCTAACAGCATAGCCAGATAGAGCAGCCGTTCCCTGATCACGGTCCTTAGCTTGGGTATTTCCACCTAGTAGGTAGTTCACAACACGCTTACGAGAAATCCCAAAAAGAACAGGATAGCCCAAGGCAACGACCTTGTCCAAACCTTTTAGCAGGTCAATATTGTGTTGGACATTTTTCCCAAAAAAGCCAAAGCCTGGATCAATCCAGATATTGTCCTTGGCCACACCTGCTTCCAAGGCGGCCTGGGCTCGTTGACTGAGGAATGTACAGACATCTTCTGTGACATCATTGTATACTTCTTCTTTTTGATTATGCATGAGAATAATCGGCACATTCTTTTCAGCTGCTAAAGCTAGCATCTGACCATCATAGAGTCCAGCCCAGACGTCATTTAGAATATCTGCCCCTGCTTCAAGAGCAGCTCTGGCAGTAGCTGTCTTATAGGTATCAATACTGATGAGCACATCATATTTTGCCTTGATAGCCTGAATAACTGGCACGATACGAGCAATCTCTTCTTCCTCGGTCACAAATTCTGCTCCTGGTCCTGTAGATTCGCCACCTACATCGATAATGGCAGCTCCCTGGGCAATCATACGCTCAACCTGAGCCAACGCATCCTCTACAGTGTCAAAATCGCCACCATCTGAGAAAGAATCAGGGGTGACATTCAAGATTCCCATAATACAGGCCTTACCTGCAATCTCATGTTTGCCAATAAACATCTTAACTCCTAAAAATCACGCATCAATGAAAGAATTTCCTTGCGTTCTTCACGGTCTTCTTTATAAAGGCCCTTAGCGACAGTTGTGATTGTCTTACTTCCTGGTTTCTTAATGCCTCGCATGGTCATGCACATGTGCTCTGCTTCAACCATGACAAAAACTCCTCGAGGATTCAGAGCTTCTTCAAGTGCTGTAGCAACTTGATCTGTAAGACGTTCTTGCAACTGCGGACGACGAGCAGCTACTTCAACCGCACGCGCTAATTTGGAAAGTCCTGTCACCTTGTCTCCACTTGGCAAATAAGCCACGTGGGCCTTACCATAAAATGGAACCAAATGGTGCTCACACATAGAGTAAAAAGGAATATCCTTGACAAGGACAACTTCGTCATGGACTTCTGAAAAGACAGCTGTAAATTGATCCTTAGGGTCTTCATTTAGACCTGAAAACATTTCAGCATACATCTTAGCCACACGTTTTGGTGTGTCCAAAAGTCCCTCACGCTCAGGATTTTCACCTAGAGCTTCCAATAGTTGATAGACTGCTTGTTCTACTTTTTCTTGATTTGCCATAATTTCCTCTTGCAACGTTATAATACTATCTATTATACCTTATTTTGCTGGATTTTTCTAGCAAAAAATAAGATTTCCTAACTACCTAAACCTCAAAAAAAGCGAAGACCACCTTTCATATAGAGGTTGTCTTCGCTTATATTTTTTAGTCTTTCAAGTGGTAAGAATAGGATGAAACCACAATATTCTCACGCCATTTGAGATAATATTTCAATCGTAAACTCATTTGGTTGTGAAGCATGGTTTGCCATGATTTTTTAGGTACAAACTGAGGAATCATGACTGTCAGAGTCGCATTATCCTTCTCAGCTTGAGTGGCGACCTCGTCCACATACTGAATGGTTGACTGAGTGATTGAGCTGTACGGTGATTGGATATGAACCATCTCAATTTCAGGGAAATATTTTTTAAACTCTTGTTCAGTTTCCTTGTCCTTGTTCTCAGTATCCTTAGTAGATACATGCATGGCGATAACCTTGTCACCAATAGAACGCGCATAGGAAATAGCTCCGATATTAGCCTTGGTAACATTCCCAACGAGGATAAGAACAATATTTCCTTGATAATGGTGTTCTTCTACCGCTCCATCAATACGCAACTGTTGAGCAACACCATTATAGTGTTTTTTAATCTTAAGGAACATCCACATCAAGATTGCAATAATTGGGAAGAATGGCCAGATATCTCCTAAACGGAAAAGGAAGAGAATGAGAACGATAGCATAACAAATGAGGGCACCCAAGATATTAGCTAAAGAGTGTTTCCAGAATCCCTTACCATATTCACGAATCCAATGGATAACCATCCCCGTTTGAGAAAGAGCAAATGGAATGAATACACCGATGGTATAAAGCGGAATCAACCGTTCCGTATTTCCTCGGAAAATAAACAAAAGGGTAATGGCACCAATTGCAAGTGTCAAGATCCCATTAGAGTATCCCATACGTGCCCCTTTTTCAAGGTACATATGAGGCATGTATTTATTTTTCGCCATATTAAAGGACAACATCGGAAAGGCTGAAAAACCTGTGTTAGCCGCTACTGCAAGAATCATGGCAGTAGAGAATTGGAAAACGTAAAATAGAATACTACCAATCCATGACTGACCGAGAATTTCTCTAGCCATTTGTGACAAGATAGTTACTCCTGCATGAGGCGTAATACCAGTCCACCAGTTGAGGAAGGTGATTCCCGCAAACATAGCCCCCAAAATGCTAGACATAATAAAGAGGGTTGAAGCTGCATTTTTGGCCTTAGGTTTCTTAAAGAAAGGCACCGCGTTAGAGATAGCTTCTACCCCTGTCAATGAGGCAGAACCTGAAGTAAAGGCCCTTAAAATAAGAATCAAAGACACACCTGTAATTGGTTGTCCTAAATGTGCTGTGGCTGCGTTAGGCATATGACCCGTTAGAATTTGAAAGAAACCAAATCCCAATAGGAAGAGCGTCGAAACAATGAAGAGATAAACTGGTATCATCAAAGATTTTGCAGATTCACGCATTCCCCTAAGGTTCATAACCATCAAAACAAGCACCAAAATCATTGATATTTCAAGATTGAAAGGATGCAGGAAGGGAAGGGCTGAAGTAATGGCATCTGCACCTGAGGCCACTGAAACAGCAACCGTCAACATGTAATCGACCAAAAGACTACCACCAGCTATCAAGCCAAACTTAGGAGACAGATTTTCCGTCGTTACCATATAGGCGCCACCACCTTGAGGATAGGCTTTGATAACCTGTCTATAAGAGATAGTAAGACTGGCCAAAAGTACGAGAACCAAAAGCCCAATAGGGATTGACCACCAAATAGCCGCACTAGATACAGCTGTCAGAACCAAGACGACCTGCTCTGGACCATAGGCGATAGATGAAAGTGCATCACTCGACAACATGGCCAAGGCCTGAATCTTGGACAATAAGTGTCCATCACCACTATCATCATGAGTTAAAGGTTCACCGATTAAAATGTTTTTCAGACGTTGAAACATTGTGATCTCCTTACTTTTAAAACATACGAGGGCTATTATACGCCCCTAAATGTCATCTTTCAAGTCTTAACCATCACTTGCCTGCTCTAAAACCCATTTTCTGACCTGAGAAATGAAGTATAGAGATCCCGTTACCACATAAAGTTTCTTATTGTCAGTCGTCACATGTTCTTTAATCCATGTTTTGAAGTCTGGTACCTGCTTATAAGCCTCTGGGTATTTATCTAATTTAACACTGTTTGGATAGTCAAAACTCGTTACAGTCAAGTCACCAACCGATTTTAGTTGAGCCAGCATACCATCAATAGGCTTGGTATCAATCGCCGCAAAAAGTAATTCGATAGCCTTATCCGTGTACTCCGACCTTAACAAATCAATTAAGACCTTAACACTTTCGTTATTATGAGCACCATCTATCATAAGATTAGGCATCAAGAACTCTGTTCGACCTAGCCAACTGGCATGAGCTAATGCAGACTTAATGAGGTCAGGAGTTACTTTAGGATAATCCTTTTGAAGTAGCAAAGAAGCCATAATGGCCAAACTAGCATTGGCCACCTGATGCTGACCAGCCATCGCCAAGGCTATACCTTTTAACCTCTGCTCTTCATAAGTAAAATCAAAGGAATGACTAGACCCTTCAGCAGTGAAATCTTTACCCAATTCATAGGTCTTAGAACCTTTTTCACGCGCCTTCTGTTCAAAAACATCTCGAACATCATCTCGCTCAGTCGCATAAATAAAAGGCGCTCCATTTTTTAAAACACCAGCCTTTTCTGCGGCAATTTCAGCATGAGTATTCCCCAAGACCGCCTGATGATCCAAACCAATCGACGGGCAAATAACTGCCAAAGGATTAAAAAGATTAGTCGAATCGTGAAGGCCACCCATTCCAGCTTCAATAAAGGCAATATCAACAGTATGGACCTGACCAAAATAAAGAAACATCAAAACCGTGATAATCTCGAACTCTGTCGCTTCTTCGTGTTCTGTCTCTTTCGGCAGACGTTCAACCACAGGCTTAACACGCTCAACTAGCCCAAGTAAGTCCTCTTCTGAAATCATCTTGCCATTAATAGAAATGCGTTCTTTGAAATCAATAATATAGGGGGAGGTAAAGGTTCCAACTTCATAACCGGCTTGAGAAAAAATAGTTTGCAAGGCATTGACCGTGGACCCCTTACCATTTGTTCCCACAATATGCACAGCCTTAAGATTGTCCTGTGGGTTTCCCAGTTCTTTAAGCATCCAGGCCATACGCTTCAAGCCTGGCTTAATGCCAAATTTTAATTGACCATGAATCCAATCCAATGCTTCTTGATAAATCATAATTGCTCCTTTTTAGGCTAATGCTTTGACTTAGCCATTAAACTAACCTTTAAACTAGTTTACCTAGTTTTTCTATGAGCTTAATGCCACTTTGACGCTCTTATTATACCAAAGACTTCTAGCTATAACCAAAATATACAAAAAAGGCAACCCTAGGGTCACCTCTTAAGCTTCCTCTTTTTCGTCAATAACAAGACGAACTTTTTTACCTTGAGTAGGTACCGAATAGAC
The DNA here is from genome assembly GCF_963545685.1 of uncultured Streptococcus sp. GTDB lineage: Bacteria > Bacillota > Bacilli > Lactobacillales > Streptococcaceae > Streptococcus. The sequence goes on from NZ_CAUUKN010000029.1 coordinate 9,638, forward strand.
AATCGCTCTTATCGCCGTAATAGTACGTCCTTTTTTCCCGATAACACGCCCAATATCGGCTGGGGCAAGATCAAGATGGTACTCCAAAAACTCAGGACCGTCAATAATCTTGATGGTCAACTGATCTGGTGAAGCAATTAAGGGTTTAACGATAGCGATAATAAGATTTTCAATGGTATCCATAGGCTAAAAAATTATTTTGAGAATTTTGAGTCGTGGAATTTTTTCATAACACCTTCTTTTGAAAGGATGTTACGAACTGTATCTGAAGGTTGTGCACCTTTAGACAACCAGTCAAGAACACGTTCTTCTTTAAGTGTTACTTGGTTTTCTTCAACGAGTGGGTTGTAAGTACCAACTGTTTCGATGAAACGTCCATCACGTGGAGCACGTGAGTCTGCAACGTTAATACGGTAGAAAGGTTTTTTCTTAGAACCCATACGAGTCAAACGGATTTTTACTGCCATTTTAATATCTCTTTTCTTTAGTTTTTTTATTATGGTGGAGGCACTTCCTGCCTCTCGACCTTAACTAGTATACCATATCATTTTTATGTGTCAAGAAAAAAACTTGACAGACTTAAATTTTCTACAAAAAAAGCTAGAGACAAGCTCTAACTTCCTTATAGGACTATTTTTTGGTTGCACTCTTATGATTTTTTTCATAAGCTACCTTTGCTTCAGCATACTCGGCTTCTAAGCTCTTAGCTGTCGCTTTAGAAGCTTTCTCATAAGTATCACGGCTAGTCAATTTACCATCTTCATTGTAGGTAGAAACAATCAAGGTATTTTTATTAACAGTATAAGACTTGGTACGTTTTCCTTTGCGGTAGAGACGATAGTTATCTACATTATCTGAGATATAGTAATCTACTAGATTCTTATCTGCATTTGGATAGAGTTGTGAGACTACCCTTGTCAACTCACGCTTAAATTCTGAAACTTCCTTTATATAGATGATAGACTTGTTCCACTGATCAACAACCTGATACTCCTTCAAATAATCTGAGGCTGTGAAAGTAGGCTGATCCTCTTTACCTTTGGTATAAAAGTAAGAATGCGTCTGTAAATTATTGGATTGGTCAACCTTAAGGAAGGAAACATAGACTTCATCATTATCTTCATGTTCTTTTAGAGCATTGGTTAACTTCCCAGAATTTTCATCCAAAACTTTAGAGGATTTTAATTCCCAAGTCCCCTCAATGTTACCTGAGGCATTTCGCCAAAAACCATACACTCCACCAACAAGCAACATCAAAACAACAGCAACTAAACTAGAAATCAGGGCACCTTTGCCCCAGCCTTTAGCCTTTTGTGATTTTTGATCGACGTCCTGAACGCTTTCTAAAAGACGAAGCTGACCTTCCAATCTCTTTTCTAATTTAATAACTTTCTGTTCTTCTTTTGATTTAGCTTTTGCAGCAAGTTTTTCAGCTTTTTTCTTATCACGAGCTGCTTGACGCGCAATTTTCTTAGCGGCTTTTTTTTCCTTCTGATCAAGTTTGGTCAAATCCTCAGATAAGCCAAGGTGCTGTGCTTGGTTACTGAAAACCGGAATAGACTGATCAACCTCAGTACTTGTAGGTGCAGAGCGAATTCCTGTTTCCGGACGTGTTGGCGCATATCTCGCCAAGCGCTCTTTGGCTTCTGCTACGCGTTGACGTTGCTCCTCTTCTTTTTGGATATCCTCAGCCTGACGACCAGACTGAATGGTTCTCACTTGACTAACAGTCTCTTGTGATAGAGCCTTCCGCTTTTCTTGAGCCGCATTAGCCATAGCCTCTTGCGCATCTTCACGGTCCTTCTGAGATTGTGCTAGCGCTCTGGCAGTCGCTGTTCCTTCTTCAAACTGTTGATTCGCCGATGCTTTTCCTTGATCAGACGGTACTTGATTAGCTTCTTGGCTAGTCACTGGCCCTTCAGAGAGAACAAACTCTCCTCGCTCCAAAGCCTCTTTAAAGTCTATAGGCCTTGGTTTTCGGCCATTGACCGCCTCGAAGTATTCTAACCATTCGTCTTTCAACATAATAAATCCCCCTGAATTAAAAAACACATGATTAACGTCACTATTCTACCATACTTTTTAACATAAAAATAGGGATTAACAAGAATTCTAAAAATTCTTATTTAATCCCTACTAATCTTGTTTTGGTGTAATTGATAATAATTGAACAAAACGGTGTTGCATTGACTCCGTTTCTAGCGTGACATTATCATATCTAAAGAGAATTTCCTCGATATTCGCCAAGCCCAAGCCACGACCTGTTCCCTTAGTTGAAAATCCTCGCTGTTTCAGAGGAGTTATATCAATAGACTCTTCCTTAGTTGAATTTTCAACAACAATGATTGATTGATTTTCCATCTTAAAGATGGCTATAGATAGTTTCGGTTTATCTGCAACAACAGTAGCCTCAATAGCATTATCACAAAGAATTGAAATAATCGTAATCAAGTCGAGTGCACGCATGTCTGTGAAGAAGACACCCTCTTCAACCTCAACATGACATTGGATTCCCTTATCAAAAGCTTCGGCCACTTTAGATGACAAAAGACTCTTAAGAGGCATATTGGTCACACGTGTTAATTTTGCCAAATCAAACTTTTGCTGATTCAGGTCTGATGCAGAATCTTTTAAAACACTATCATAAATCACCTTGATTTGGTCGATGTCTTTCATCTGGATAGCTTCATTGAGCGAAATCATAACATTAGTGTAATCATGACGGAAGCTACGTAGTGTTTCATAGAGACTTTCGACCTGCTCAGAGTATTTCTCTAAGTCAGCCAAATGGCGACGATTTTCTTTTCTACGCTCATTTTCAAAGAATTCATCTGCATATTTATTGACCTTGTAAACAGCATAAAGAATGGCTACAAACCCCACTAAGGTTATCACATGTCCAGCATAGTACAAGGCAAAAAATCGCGAGGCCACGACGACAGAATAGTTCAAAATCACATAACTTATCAGGATAAAGTTAGTGATAAACATAATCCGACCAAATTTACGATCTCGCTCTAAGACCCTCAAATATTTAAAATCAATGTTAAGAAGCTTGGACAGAGCGACAAATGTTGGAATAATTAAAAGGTCAAAGAAAATGAAATAAAGATAACTTCTGTTTAGAAAATCCGATGTGATGCCGAATCCTGGCATCAGGAAGTAGGCATAACCATTAAAAATCAACAAATAGAGAGCTAGAGGATAGAAGGCATAAAAAGCCAACATATTGGTTGTTCTCTCCTTGCCATAGAAATAGGCATAGAAAAGAAGATAGAAGGGTGTCATAAAGGATAATCCAACATTATAAGACATCCCCAGTATCCCTCCGATACCTTCAACTAAGAATGCTAGAGGGAGAACCATACGTGGAACTTTAACCAAGCTAGTCTTCTCGTAAATCCACTGTATGACAATGAAATGCAAAAGAAATTCTAATGCAATTTGCAAATTGAGCATCATTTAATAGTTAGCCACCTCCTTCTAGTCATCTCTAAATATACGGCAAAATACCATAATACTATTCTATCACAATCCATGATAATAGATGAGATAAAATTGAATAATTATTTCGAATTTCAGAAAACTTTCATTTACTATTAGAGAAGAAAAGAGGAATTAGATGCTTTAACGATTTTTCAATCGTTCTAAAAGTTCTTTTTTACGTGTTCGAGATAGTAGGCAAGACTCATTTCCTTCAAAGAATACCATATTAGCCGTACGATCAACACTTGTCACATTGCTAACATTAACCACGAAAGAACGATGCGTTTGGTAGAAAATATCATCTAATTTTGCTACCTCTGCAATTTTCCCATAGAACTCCACCACGTTTGTCTTGGTATGGGCAATCAACTTATGTGGTACTGGAGCCGTCTCAATGTATAAAATGTCATCATAAGGAATATTGACATCATTTTTATCCGTTTTAACGGTTAGACTCTGAGCCTTGGTTTCTTGATCAACCTGTGATTGTGCAAAATCAAGAAGTTCCACTAAGGCCCTCTTAAGATCAACATCTTCCATAGATTTATCCACAAAATCAAGGGCTTGAATCTTGTAACGAAAAGTCAAGGGCATGAACTCTGAGTATGCTGTTACAAAGGCAATTTGAGCCTTCAAGTCCGCTTTTCGAATCTCAAGACCAATATCTAGTCCCTGCTTGGTCTGATTTTTGAGGTCAATATCCAAAAGATATACCATCGATTTACCAGAACCCCTATCGGCGTCTAACAATTCCTGACCATGCTCGTAAAACGTGATGTCGCTAACAACAGCCTTTGATTCCTCAACGGCTTCGTCTAACAAACGTCCTACACGGTGACGCTGTAAGGCATCATCTTCAAGGATGATAATAGAAAGCATCTTATTTCCCTCTTTCTTTCTAATATACTTTAATATACCTACTTGGTATTTTATCATAATTAATCGGATAATATTCATTTTTTTCAGTCCTATATCTTCTTTTACTGCTCTAAGTCTATTTATATAACAATCGTTACATTATTGTCACTTTATATTCATTTTTATATGTTAAGATGAGAACTGTTTTTGTTTTATATTAAAAAGGAGAGAGTTATGTTATGTTCTTTTAAAAAACAAGGAAGTTACTCAAAGACCTTGTTGACCCTTGCAACTATCGGTATAGTTAGTGCTTTTCTTGTGGGAAATCCTCAGCCTGTCTCTGCGGATCAAACTTATGTCTCAGACCCCAACCAGGCTCTAACTTTCGCTCAACTTGAAACAGGTACAAATCCAAACACCCCTGCTCAAACAGATGCTGTCACTGAAACACCTACTACTGTGACCACTATTTCACATACCTCAGTAGATGACCTTCATACACATGAAAATGGGGATGTACAAACTTCCTCAAATACTCCAACTTTGGAGGAGCTAAAACAAATTAGTCAAACAGCTAGTAGCTCTGTCGATAGTAAGACAGGTAGCAAAACCTATGAGACTAGGATTCCGACAACTACAGATAATAATACTAAGGCTGTAGAAACTCAAACTGCAGCGAAGACCGAGACTGTCGCTCAAGCTCAAAGCTGGTCAAAAGATGGTGCTACATGGGTTTCAACAGAAATCAATAACAGCAATGTTCACAAAATTCTGTCTACCTATGTTCCAAAACCACTGACAACTTCAACAAAACCTACAACAACGGCTACGCCAAAAACTAAACAAGCTAGCCCTACTGTTAGTCAGCCTAAAAAAACTAGCACAGCCGTTAACAAACCTACGACACCAACGTCTCAACCAAAGAAACCAGCGACAACGGTCACCAAACCTACATCTCCTGGAGCCACACCTAAACAGGCTACTAAACCAGTCGACCGCCTTGCTCAAGTTTGGCAAAAGAATAACGTACTTGTTAAGGAAAACTATGACACCCCTCACTGGTCTAGTAAGGAAGCCACAGTTTTCATCAATGCAAAAAATCCTGAAATCGTGAACGCCTACAAACAGGCCATTACTTCTTGGAACAATACTGGTGCCTTTAATTTCTTACTCACTAGCGATAGACAAAAAGCTAACATTATCGCTGATGAACGTTACGAAGGGAATGTGGCAGCTCCGCTTGGAATTACCTACTCTACTTATTACCTCCCAACGAAGCAATATAGTAATGCTACCGTTTACTTGAACACTTTCCATCTTCAAAACAATTATTATCAAAAGAATGGTGGAAAACTCCTTAACACTGCACAACACGAACTTGGACATTCTATCGGACTTGAGCATAACAGCGCTGTTGCATCTGTCATGGAACCTAAAGGTGGAAAGACAAGTATCCAACCTGTTGACATTAACAATGTTAAGAAGCTCTATAGTAAGATTGTCTAAAAGCAAAACATCACTATAATTTCTAAGTAGAACCTAATAGTTCTACTTTTTTATTAGGATGAGATGACCATTCAAGACCAGAAAATGACTGTTCATGATTTTTTCTTACATTTTATAAAAATATGTAAGTTTGCTTCAAATTTTTTTGGTAAAATAGAGAATGTAAAGAGAGACCGGATGAGTTCAAAACTCAACTTTGTTGGTTTTACTCATTATTCTCATATACGGAATAAATATAGTCTAGGAACCCTTCTTAACATTTATACCTATCTTCCCCAAACACTTTTCCCCCATTCCTAGATTTCCAGATCTCTCCTAAAAAAGAACGTCTAGCAACAGCAGCTAGACGTTTTTTTCTATCGTTATAGGTTCTACTCATACTTTTTCTCAAACTAAATCAGGAAGCTCTCCAATTGCTTATCACAAAATTACCATTCAAGACCAGAAAATGACTGTTCACGATTTTTTCTTACATTTTATAAAAATATGTAAGTTTTTTCTCAATTTTTTTGGTAGAATAGAAAATGTAAAGAGAGACCGAGTGAGTTTTAGATAAGTACTTTATCATTTATGACTTATCGTTCTCATAAACATTTTTTAAATAGTCTAGGAACCCTTCTTAACATTTATACCTATCTTCCCCAAACACTTTTCCCCATTCCTAGATTATCAGATCTCTCACAAGAAAAGCGTCTAGCTCACCCGGCTAGACCTTTTTTCTTTTACCATACTTTTGCTATAATAGAGCCATACCCATCGAAAGGAACTCAAAACATGACAATAGATCAGCAACTTCTTTGCTACAAACGTCTTCCAAACTGGACAGCCACAACACTTCCAGAAATGGTGACGCAAAAACATAACACTAAGGTTGGAACCTGGGCTAAACTGACTATTCTATCAGGAGCTCTTAACTTTTACGAATTAGATGAAGAGGGACAGGTTACTGCAGAGCACCTCTTTACACCTGAGACAGAAATTCCTTTTGTCGAACCACAAGCTTGGCATCGAATCGCTGCTGCTTCAGATGATTTAGAATGCTATCTTTCCTTCTACTGTAAGCCAGAGGACTACATGGCTAAAAAGTATGATACTAAAGCCCACTCTGAGGTTCTTGAAGCCGTCCAGTCTGGGCATATTAAACCTGGTCGTACCCTTGATTTAGGGTGTGGCCATGGTCGTAACGCTCTTTATTTGGCATCACTTGGCCACGAGGTTACTGCCGTTGATATTAACAACGAAGCTACCCAACGTATCCAAATGATTGCTGATGAAGAAAATTACAATGTTAGAGCTGGCTACTACGATATCAATGCTGCTGTTCTTCCTGCGTCTGAAACCTTTGACTTCATCCTCTCAACAGTGGTCTTCATGTTCCTAGATCCTGATCAAATTCCAGCTATTATTCAGAATATGCAAGAGCGTACAGCCATTGGGGGTTACAACCTCATTGTTTGTGCCATGGACACAGAGGAGCACCCTTGTACCATGCCTTTCCCATTTACTTTTGAAGAAGGCGAATTGAAAAACTACTATAGTGACTGGGAATTAATCAAGTACAATGAAAATCTTGGTCACCTTCACCGTTTAGATGAGCATGGCAACCCAATTGCCCTTCAATTTGCGACCATGTTAGCCAAGAAGGTTAAATAAGGGCGAATGACTGTAAAAGAACTGACTACAGCCTGACATCTCTTCAAATTAAAAACTAGGAATCCAGCTAGATTCCTAGTTTTTAATTGTTTACAATATCTGCATACCCTGATTTAAGGTCTGCATTTTCTGTTTCTTTGACATAATACACGCCACCATTAGTCGTTGGTGAGTAAAGAACAAAGGGAGTTCCGTCTTTTTTAATCGTAAAGAAATAGCGATGAACAGAAGCATTATCCCATCTCTCATAAACCGAAACAATGGTATACTCAGAACTGCTATTACCATTTGCAGCATAGGTTGCATCAACAGGCAGATTATTGTCCGACATCCAACGGATAGGCAAAGAAGAGGCTTCATTGGTAATTTCTTTGTATCCAGGCTGATTCATCTGATTTCCCCAAGAAACCATCAAACTAGCAAGTTGGCTAGCCTTGTCATTGGTCCAACGCGGATTTTCAGTATAGGCTTCCTTGGTATGGTTAGGATCAGGTGTGTCAATACTCGCACTGCTAGATTCATTTGACTTAGTATTTTCACTAGATGAAGTGCTAGTATTCTCCTTTGATGAGAATTTTGAGCTAGCCACTGTGGAAGACGACTTGGTCTGTGTATCGTTCTTCATTGAACTTGAAACAAGAGTCAGACCAATAGCAACTACGATTGCTACTAGGCATCCTAAGAGTATATAGATATAATTATAATTTTTCGAGACTCCAATTAGGCCAGACTGATAAGCCAGTTGTAGTTCATCAGGTTTTGGCTTACGTCCCTGAACTTGCTCAAAACGACTTATCCATTCTGCTTCTGAAAGCTTTCGCATAATTTTCCTCTTCTCTTTATCATATTACCTTTCATCCTATCACAGAATAAGTATGATGACAATAGTGACAAAAATATGATATTTTCTGTAGGCAAAACTTTTAGCTACCTCCGAACGCAGACAAAGTCAAACAAAAGAGGAAGATCAAGACACCCATGACAATCAAGAGGCTAATCTTATAGCCTAGTGGATTTCTGGGATTTAAACTGGTTCCAAGACCAAACCTACGGAGGACAAATAAGGGTTCTGAGGGAGATTGATTAAGGGTGTAGTGTAAGAGATCCCTTAAATAAAATAGAAAAAAGAGACTCATCCCTGGAAGAACGACAAGAGGAAGCACTAGCCCCTGTGACCACCAAATCATGATTGTAAGAATGATTTGTACAAAGAAGAGAGCGCAAAATAAGTAATAACTATGTGAGAGCTTTTTCATTGATTGTCACCTCCATTTAGCTTAAGTATACTCCTTCAAGTTGTTCCTGACAATCCCATAACTCGCCTGACATCTTATTTTCTGCTACAATAGATAGGAACAATTCAAAGAAGGAAACTGTACATATGAAATTAATTTCTTGGAATATTGATTCCCTAAATGCTGCTCTTACCAGTGACTCTGCACGCGCTCAATTATCACGCGCAGTTATCGATACCTTGGTCGCTGAAAATGCAGATATCATTGCTATTCAAGAGACAAAATTATCTGCTAAAGGGCCGACTAAAAAGCATTTGCAAATCTTAGAAGACTACTTCCCTAACTATGACAATACCTGGCGTTCATCTGTTGAACCTGCCCGTAAAGGCTATGCTGGAACCATGTTCTTATATAAAAAAGAATTGACACCAGTTATCACTTATCCTGAAATTGGAGCACCTTCAACCATGGACTGTGAAGGACGTATCATCACTCTCGAATTTGACACCTTCTTTGTGACACAGGTCTACACACCAAACGCTGGTGACGGCCTCAAACGTCTACTAGAACGTCAAATCTGGGACGAAAAATATGCGGATTACCTAGCTGAATTGGACGCTCAGAAACCAGTCCTTGCGACTGGTGATTATAACGTTGCCCATAAGGAAATCGACTTGGCCAATCCTTCAAGTAATCGTCGTTCACCAGGATTTACAGATGAAGAACGTGCTGGCTTCACCAATCTCCTCGCCAAAGGATTTACAGATACTTACCGTCACCACAATGGTGATGTTACAGGCGCTTATACATGGTGGGCTCAACGTAGCAAAACATCTAAAATCAATAATACAGGCTGGAGAATCGACTACTGGTTAACTTCAAATAGTATTGCCGATAAGGTCACAAAATCAGACATGATCGACTCTGGTGATCGCCAAGACCACACACCTATTGTCTTAGAGATTGACTTATAAAATAACTCTAGACCTAAATCCCTAAAAAGAGTAGAACTACTACTCTTTTACTTTGCCCAACTAAGGAGAAATGATGAAAAATAAACTTAACCCTACACAAAAGCTTGTTCTCTCAGCTATTATCATGGCCCTATATATCGCTATCCTCTTTGTTTCGCAAGCTATTTCCTTTGGTGCCGTTCAGATGCGTCTGGCTACTTCTTTATACGGATTAACCTACATCTTCCCATTTTTGGTCCTTCCACTAAGCCTTGCAAATGCTATTGCTAACTCTTTCGGTGGCCTGGGATTGATTGACGTTGTCGGTGGATTCTTCGCCAGCCTTTTGACAACTGGTAGTATCTACCTCATCCGTAAAATTAGGCTATCTAGCTGGTTTATCATTCTCCCAATTCTACTTGTTCCATCCTTAATAGTACCAATATGGCTTAGTGCCTTACTTAAACTTCCTTATCTTGCTCTCGTTATTAACCTTATCTTAGGGCAATTCGTGCCTGCAATCTTGGGAGCTATACTTGTATGTGAGCTAGCTAAACGAGGATACAAAGACTGACAGACAAAAACATCTCTGCGATTTCAGAGATGTTTTCTTTGTTTTTTGGTGACTTTAAGTCCGTTTCGCTCCGAAGGTGCGAAACAAATAAACCACCCGCTATGCGGGTGCGCATCGAAGGTTATACCGTCATAACAAAAAAACGGCTCTATAATTTCTGTAGTGGGTAAAACCACCGTAGAGATTATAGAGCTTTTTGAGACTACACAAAAAGTCCCATAAGAACTATAATGAAAAGCGACCAAACCATCATTAGGGAGAACTTATGAGACTTATTAAGAATACCACAGAATTAATCGGAATTAAAGACCCTAACATCATTATTTCTCTTGTTTTTGAAAAAGATACTTACATCGAGGTTCAAGCAAAACTGGATTATCCTGCACCCCAATGCCCTCATTGCCAGGGAAAGATGATCAAATATGACTTTCAAAAACCTTCTAAAATCCCTCTTCTCGAACAAGCTGGAACTCCAACACTACTACGTCTGAAGAAACGTCGCTTCCAGTGTAAAAATTGTAGGAAAGTCACGGTGGCTGAGACATCAATCGTTGAGAAAAACCACCAAAT
>NZ_CAUUKN010000030.1:0-19301 GCF_963545685.1 uncultured Streptococcus sp.
AAATCTTAATCATGTTAATTCTCTCTTTCTGTCACATGATACTATTATCTTATCACTGTCTTTGATTTATGAAATCGGTCTAGCGACCTATTTTGAATCTAGGGTGTATCCACTTTTTCAACGTGTATCACTATAGTTTTCTTCTTAATTCAAAGCAAAGAGAAAAGAGCCTTTTGGGCTCTTTGACACTTATTCTTCAATTTCAATAGTTGAATCAAGATCTAAAACGAGTTCATCAGACGTGTCTTCAACTTGTGTATCTTCAACAATATCGTCTTCATTTGGCTCAATCAAACCGTAATGTACACGTACTTTATGATCGATTTCTTCAAAAATCTCTGGGTGATCTGCTAAATACTTTTTAGCATTTTCAGACCCTTGACCAATTTTCTCTCCATTATATGAGAACCAAGCCCCGGCTTTTTGAATAATGCCTAGATCACTTGCGATTTTTACAAGTTCACCAGTTTGTGAAATTCCTTCGCCATACATAATCTCAACAAAAGCTTCTTTAAATGGTGGTGCAACTTTGTTTTTTACAACCTTAATCTTGGTTTCCTTACCGACATTTTGGTCCTTTTTGTCACCAGTTCCTTTAATTTGTGTATTCCCACGTACATCAAGACGTACTGATGCATAGAATTTTAAAGCTCGTCCACCTGGGGTAGTCTCTGGGTTACCAAACATGATACCAACTTTTTCACGCAACTGGTTAATAAATATAGCAATCGTTTTTGTTTTATTAATAGATGCAGAAAGTTTACGCATGGCTTGACTCATCATACGCGCTTGAAGTCCTACATGACTGTCACCAATATCTCCATCAATTTCTGCACGTGGTACCAAGGCCGCAACTGAGTCAACAACAACCAAATCAACTGCACCAGAGTCAATCAGCTTACCTGCAATTTCGAGACCTTGTTCACCTGAATCAGGTTGTGACAAAAGAAGCTCATCGATATTAACACCTAGGGCTGCTGCATACGCAGGGTCAAGAGCATGTTCTGCATCGATAAAGGCTGCAATTCCGCCTTCTTTTTGAGTCTGAGCAACTGCATGAAGGGCAACAGTTGTTTTACCTGATGATTCTGGTCCGTAAATTTCAATAATACGTCCTTTAGGGTAACCACCCGCACCAAGAGCAATATCCAAAGCTAGCGAGCCCGAACTCATAACCTGAACTTTTTGCTCTGCACGCTCACCAAGACGCATAACTGCACCCTTACCAAAATCTTTTTCAATATTTTTTAATGCATCGTCGAGTGCTTTGCGACGCTCTTCACCAAACTTCTTTGTGATTTCTTCTGTTTTCTTTGTTTTCTTAGCCACTTAATTTCCTCTTCTTTCTATAATAAATGACAAACTTAAATCAAGTTGTCTTCTTGTAATAAAGCTTGGCGAACTAGGTCAAAGGCATAGAGAGTACTAATATATCTAACATCAGAACGACTTCTTCCACCTATAACAACCTTAATTGACCGCACTTGGTTTCTGTCGGCAATACCAATAAAGACTGTACCTGCTTGATGCCCTTCCAAAGCATCTGGTCCTGCCACTCCAGTAAGCGCAATTCCGTAATCACTATCTGTCTTAGCTCGGGCACCCTCAGCCATTTTTTCTGCTGTAAAATGACTAACAACACCATGCTCTTCTAATTTAGATAAGGGAATATCTAACATTTTAGCTTTTTCTTCAATGCTATAGGTAACAAAGCCACCCTTGAATACTTGTGAAGCTCCAGAAAAATCAGCAACACTAGCTTGAAATAAGCCGGCTGTTAAACTTTCAGCTGCAGTAATAGTTTTGCCACATTTCTTAAGCAAACAGAACACTTCATAAGCTAAGCTGTTTGATTCTCCATATCCATAGATGAGGTCAGACAAGCTTTTTCCGTCTAGAGTTTTAGTAGATCGAATTTGTTCTTCTATCACATCTAGCTTTTGATCCGCTTCTTCTTGCGAAGATGCCTTTGTTGATAAGCGAAGGGTCACTTCTCCCACTTTAGCATAGGGCGCAATGGTTGGATCCGTTTGGTTAACAATGAGATCTTTAAGAATAGTCACCAATTGACTTTCTCCAACACCAAAAAATCTTAGGACTCTAGAATAAAGAGTAGTATGATTCTCTGTAAGAGCTGGAATAAGCTCTTGGTTCACCATAGGTTTGAGCTCACTTGGTGGACCAGGTAAGACGACATACGTTACTTCTTGAACAGTAATAATTCCCCCAACTGCTAGACCTGTGAGATTTTGCAGGGCTACAGATCCCTCAATAATTTGCGCTTGGCGTTCATTATTAGATGTTCGTGTATGCTTAGGACGAGTAGCAAAGAAACTATCTAGTTTTTTACTTGCCTCTTCATCAAAAACGAGTTCTTTGCCTAAAAACTTAGCCAGTGTTTGTTTGGTTAAGTCATCCTCAGTAGGACCAAGTCCTCCACAAAGTATGACTAAATCGCTACGTTTACTAGCCTGGTCTAAAACTGAAAGCAGGCGGTTTTCATTGTCTCCCACTGCTATGTGAAAATACACATCAATTCCTAGTTCTGCTAGTTTTTCAGATAAAAATTGGGCATTGGTATTGGTGATTTGCCCTGTAAGAATTTCAGTTCCTACTGCAATCAATTCAGCTTTCATTGGTTCACCTATATTACTATTCGTAAAATAATCTCAGAAACATGTTCGTTTATAAACTAACATGTTTTTCCCGTCTTGTCAATCAAATCTACTCATTATTTGAAACTGCAGTCATTTTCATGATCATTCACAAATCCAGCTGCTTGTAAAAATGAGTATATGGTAGTTGCTCCTAAAAATTTGAATCCTCTCTTTTTCAGATCTTTTGCAATTTGTTTAGAAAGGTCGGTTGATGATGGAACATCTTTATATGTGGTAACATTATTTATCAAGGGCTTTCCATCAAAAAAATGCCAAAAATAATGAGACAGGGAGCCAAATTCATCTTGAAGTTTAAGTACTTGTTTGGCATTATTTACAGTTGCTTCTAGCTTAAGTTTGTGACGGATGATATCCGGATTTTGAAGCGCTTCTTCAAGTTCACTTAGGCTAAACTGGGCAACCCGGCTAATATCATAATTGTGAAAAACACGATTAAAAGCCTGGCGTTTATTTAAAACCGTTAACCAGGAAAGCCCTGACTGATAACTTTCTAAGCAAAGAAGCTCAAAGAGGTTTTGATCGTCAGCAATAGGTTTTCCCCACTCCTTATCATGATAATCACAATAGAGTTTATTGTCTGTTGGAACCCAACGACATCGATTGACCATTGCTTACCTCACTTCATCAACATTTTAAGAGCTGACTTAATATATTGCTCTGCCGTTTCATTGGTCCCCTCAAAAAAGGCTTTCACTTTCTTAAGCTCTGTGGCTTTGTAACCAAGAGCAAGCAAAGCTTCCATAGCTTCATCCAACTGATGATTTCCTGCAGTATGATTTGGTGTAGTCTTGGTCGTTTCTACTGGTAACTCTGCAAATTTTCCTGCTAGATCCAGAACCATTTGTTGAGCAGTCTTTTTACCAATCTTTGGAAATTTCATCAAATATTTGATGTCACTATTATCAATAGCAGCAACAAGTCCTTGATTATCATCCACGGCAACAATGGCTAGAGCAGTCGTCGGACCTATCCCAGAAACAGAAATTAACTTAAGAAAAACTTCTTTTTCATCTTCAGTATGAAAACCAAAAAGTAAGTGGGCATCATCTCTAATAACTTGATGAAGATACACTTGGATAGTCTGATTCATTTGATCAGAAAAACTGTAGGGATTAGCCACAGTGACAATATAGCCTAGACCATTTGCTTCTATGACAATGTATTTGGCTGTGATTTTCACTAGGGTTCCCTTGATATAATCATACATAGCTTGCGAGTTCCTTTCTTTTTTTAACGTTATATGGTGGTTATATAGTTTTTAAACCTACAAAATACTTACCTTGTTTTTTTACTAATCTCAATCACTGCTGTACTATTGTAACAAAAAATCCACTCGAAAGTGGATTCTGTTTGCTCTCTTTTTAAGAATGACTACTCGTCTTTAAAGTATCGGTAATCATCTTCAAGCCTAAGAGAATATATGTTGAAATACCTAAGGTAAAGGCAATGCTAGAAACGTTTACTAGGGTGTTCTCCAAACTTGGTCGACCTAACCAAGCCAAAATATAGAAAATCAAGCTAGTCGCTAAAAATGTTAAGCCAACAAGTAAAAAGTGTTTATAAGTTTTTGTTAGGTGTCTCATCACTCTACCTCCTAACTTAAAAATCAGGTCATCATTCTACAATGATTTGCTAAAACATTAGAAGATTCCTTATCTTCACCACTATTATAAATCTAACATCTCTATTCGTAAAGCAAGACGAAAAAAAGTTTTAATACTTTCCTAAATCACGTAGGCTGGTATGATTTTCTTGAATACGACGGAACATTTTTTCCATATCAGACTTGGTAAAGTTGACAAGTACTGGACGACCGTGAGGGCAATTGTAGGGATTTTTACACTGTGCAAGCTGTACTAGAAGGTCACGCGCAGAGTAATCATCAAGAGCATGATTGGCCTTGATTGAACGTTTACAACTCATCATGATGGCTAACTCAGCACGGTAGGTCTTGACAGACACTTCGTTCGTCAAAAGAAGCATGTCGCACATCTCATAGACTGCAGATTCAATTTCTTCTTCCTTCATCCAGATAGGGTGTTCACGAAGAATGAAGGTGTTATTACCATAAGGCTCCAAATAGATGCCAATCTGGTTAAGAAGAGGCATTTTTTCTTGTAAACTAATGTAATCTGACCCTGAAAATTCAAAGAGATAGGGAACCAAAAGTTGTTGTAAACTACTGTCAACCTCACCTATCTTTTCACGATAGTACTCATACTTAACACGTTCTTGAGCAGCATGCTGGTCAATGATGTAAAGGCCACCTTGTCCTTGGGCAAAAAGATAGGTCCCATGCATTTGACCAAAAAACTCCAATTCAGGAAAGGTTGATGTTTCCTCATTGTCCAGATTTTCAAGCATGCGCTTCAGTTTCGACTTGTTTTTATAGTCAATTTTTTCGTGTTCGTTATCACTTTCATCTGCTAAACGTTTTGCCTGTTTAACAGATGGTTGCGGTTTATTTTCTACCGATGAAACTGTAGACTCTGACTCTGATACGAGAGGTTTGATATCCTCTTGAACTGTCTCTGGTTTGACAAAGAAATCATTACGACTGCTATCATAGTAAAGATTGGTTTGTTTGAGTGGGAGACTCGTCTGAACTGGCTTAGTTGCACCTCTAGTACTTGACTTTGCTAGATTTTCAAGGGCATCAGGAATCAAATCCTGCTCTCTAAGACTTTGAGCAATGGCAGAGCTGATAAGAGCCATAAGCTCTTTTTCTTTAGAGATACGCACTTCCTGCTTTGTTGGATGAACATTGACATCTGCCAAATAAGGATCAATCTGAATATCAATAACCGCAATTGGGAAGCGTCCCACCATAAGTTTAGAACCATAACCATCAAAAATAGCACGGTTAAGTAGGAAGTTTTTTATATAACGTCCGTTAATGAGAATCGTGATGTAGTTGCGGTTAGCTCGAGTCAATTCAGGGAGACTAACATAACCAGAGACCTCAAAATCAAGGTCGGAATTTGAAATTTCCACCATTTTTTTTGCTGTTGTTAAGCCATAAATCCCAGCAATAGCTTGGCGAAGGTCTCCAGTACCTGATGTCTGTGTCAACTGACGACCGTCATTAAGCAAGGTGACGGCTACTTCGGGGTGGGCTAAACTCAAACGGTTGACAACATCGACAATATGAGCCAACTCAGCCTGCAAACTCTTCATATACTTGAGACGAGCTGGGGTGTTATAAAATAAGTTTTCAACGGTAATCTTTGTTCCCACTGGGGTTGAAATAGGATCTTGACTCTCAATTTCTCCACCTTTAGCAACTAGTTTGGTCCCATAGGCTTCTCCATCCGCTGCTGTCACAATAGTTAGGTGACTGATAGAAGCTATTGATGGCAGGGCTTCACCTCGAAAACCAAGGGTTCGAATACGAAAGAGATCTCCTTGATTTTTGATTTTACTCGTTGCATGACGGCGCAAACTCATAGCTACATCAGCTTGAGCCATTCCTTCGCCATTGTCTGTGATTTGAATTTTTGAGAGGCCTGATTCTTCAACTTCAATAGTAATCTGGGTACTACCTGCATCAATAGCGTTTTCCACCAGCTCTTTAACGACACTAGCTGGTCGCTCTACGACCTCACCAGCAGCAATCTGATTGGCTAGAACTTCAGGCAATTCGATGATTTTTGGCATAATTATTTTTTCTCCCTTCTAAAAGATTGATAGCTCACTGGTGCTGACTGTTACTTATGCTTACTATAAAGCCACAACTCACACACAACTGTTAGCCAAGATAAGGCTGTAGCAATAACAATCATATCTCCATGACGAAGGTTGAACCAAATGAGCCCAGAAAAAATCAATAGGTAAATAACTTGAAAAATCCATTGATAGGTTCTAGGAGAGCTTGTCGAATCCATAAACTGCTTCACAAAGAAATAAAACAAGAGCAAATTCAGTGTTAGTGCCTTTTCAAAAGGTGTATAAAAGCTCAAAATCAGGCTAAAAGCAAGAAAAATTCCTGCTATCCATTTCATTATCGATTTCATGTAATTACCTCGTCAGTGCGTTTTCATTAAGTATAGGGGTTTTCTAGAATATTTTCAACCACTTAAACACCATATAGAACCACATAGACAAACGCTATTGCTGTGGACTAGTAAATAGTGTTTAATAAAGGTGTGAAAGGGAGGAGGCCTCCTCGATTACAAATCAGAAAGGATAGTTATGAAAATAAAAGTTCAGATTGACTCGGTATTTCAAGAAGAAATTTTGCAGATTCAAGCACCTAAACGAACACCAAAGATTCAACAAGTCGTCGAGTTTGTCGAATCTTTGGATGACAACCACCGACTCAAGGGGAAAAAGGATGGCGAAACTTATCTCATCGAACCCAATGCTATTTCCAGAATTTACATCGAAAATCGTCAAGTTCTAGCTGAAACTATTCAAGGAGAGTACCACTTAGGCTTGCGTCTCTATCAAGTTTTAGCAAAACTGCCATCTTACTTTATCAAAATCTCACAGTCAGAGATTGTCAACCTCAAAGAAATTGAACGCTTCAACATCACCCCTAACGGCCTCGTTGAAATTCACCTAAAAAACAAGGAGACTACCTACTCATCACGCCGTTACCTCAAGGCAATAAAGGAGAAATTACAATGAAAAAGCAACTTTTTAAATCAGGCACAATTGGCATCCTTATTGGACTTGCCGTATCCATGGTCATGTCTCTTATCTGGGCGCCAAGCTACATGCCTCTAAATCCTCACTCAGGTATTGGACAATGGATGACTTCATACCACGTTCACGGATCTATCGTATTGGCCTATTGCCTCATCACTTGGTTTGCTATCGGTATCCTCTTTGAAGTCGCTAGCTATATTTTCCGTAAGGCTGAATGGAGTTTGCTTCGTGCAACCCTCACTCACTATGCTTTGACCTGTCTAGGCTTTATTCCTCTGGCTACCCTCAGCGGATGGTTCCCTCTACGTTTGACTTTCTACTTGGAGCTAGTCATTGAATTCAGCATTATCTATCTGCTCGTTTGGGCTTTCTCTTATTGGAAAATGAAAAAAGCTATTGAACAACTCAACCAAGAATTGAAACACCTATAAAAGACAAGAAGCCTGTCAACCGACAAGCTTCTTTTATAGTTTCTGTTTTAAATCTGCTACAGCCATCATGACTTGCATCGGTGTCATGTTGTAAATGTCCAAATCACGCAACTCTTGAAGAATCGGATTTTCAGTAAAATCATCAAAGAGAGAGATTTGCTCGTTGACATGCGTTTCAGGGGCAGGCTGTTCTTGAGTCAATACCTTTTCTTGAGGTTGAATCACAACCGTCTCCCCTTCTAGTTGTGTCAATATAGTGTCAGCACGTTGCAGTAAATCTGTTGGTAAACCTGCAATTTTAGCTACATGAATACCGTAAGATTTATCGGCTGGGCCATCGACAATCTTGTGAAGAAAAGTCACCTCGCCGTCCTTTTCAAGAGTCGCAACATGAACGTTGACAAGGTGTGTCAAACTGTTTGACAGGGCTGTCAACTCATGATAATGGGTAGCAAACATGGTCTTAGCCCCAACCTTGTCATGAATAAACTCAATAATAGACTGGGCCAAAGCCATACCATCATAGGTGGCTGTCCCACGCCCCAACTCATCAAAAATAATCAAGGAATTAGGTGTCGCCCGCTTAATGGCCTGATTAGCCTCCATCATCTCAACCATGAAGGTCGACTGACCTGAAATCAGGTCATCTGCAGCACCAATACGTGTATAGATGGCGTCAAAAATCGGTAAATCAATACTATCTGCTGGCACATAAGAGCCCATCTGAGCCATAACTACTGACAAAGCCAACTGACGCATATAGGTGGATTTACCACTCATATTGGGTCCTGTGATGAGCTGAATATTGGTCTGACTGTCAAAGGTAATCGTATTTGGAATGTATTCCTGAACGCCCATAACCTTCTCAACTACCGCATGACGGCCCTGATCAATAACGATACGATGCTCATCATTAAAAACAGGACGAACATAATGATTGGTCTCCGCTGTAACAGCCAAACCCTGAAGCACATCGACTGTTGCAATGGCCTTAGCCAAAGACTGCAATCGGTCGATATAGCGTTCAACCTGCTCACGGACACGCATGAAAATATCATACTCTAGCGTTGACGATTTTTCACGCGCCTCAAGCATCTCACCTTCAATCTTAGCCAACTCAGCGGTTCCAAAACGCTCCGAATTTTTCAGGGTTGCCTTACGGAAGAAATGGTCAGGAACCAAGCTAAGGTTAGAGTTGGTCACATGGAAGTAATAACCATCTTTACGGTTGTAATCTATTTTTAGTGTTGTAATACCAGACGCTTCACGTTCTTTGGCTTCGATATCCGCAATCCATGACGTTCCCTCACTCATCACCTTGCGATACTTGTCTAAGGTCTCATCAAAACCAGCACGGATAATACCACCTTCTGTAATGGTTGCAGGGGCATCAGGATCAATAGCCGACCGAATCAAACTCTCTAATTCTGGCAGAGCATCTAACTCTTGTAAAAGACCTGACAAGGCATCGTCATTAAAGGACTCCAAAATCGCCTTAATGACCGGAACCTGAGCTAAGGTATGACCTAGCTGAATCAAATCTTTAGGATTAGCCTTACCAAAGGAAACACGACTGGCTAGGCGCTCAATATCGTAAACTCCTTTTAGACTCTCGGTCAAGTCACTACGCTCAAAGAAATTGTCCAAGAAAACTTGGATAATATTCTGACGCTCCATGATGGTGGCTTGATTCACTAAAGGACGATCAATCCAAGTTCGCAAGAGACGCATTCCCATAGCTGTCTTGGTTTCATCCAAGAGCCAAAAAAGAGAACCGTGTTTCTTGCCCGTTCTAGCATTTTCCAGTAAATCCAAACTTGACTTGGTCGCATAGGACATCTGCAAGTAATCCTTAATCTCATAGTGTTGGGCTTTTTGTAAATGACTGAGCTCTCGCATCTGAGTGCGATGAACATACTGGAGAAGTTTACCCGCCACACTACTTTCCAAATCTGTCAAGCTGGTGTCAATCAAGTGGACATCATCGTAAACCTCTGTTTCCTTGGAGAGAAGCAGGTTGAGTTGCTTCACCAAAACTTGTTCGTCAGCTTCAGGTAAATCATAACCAACCACTACTTCACGTGCCTTAAGATTCTGAATTTCACTACAAACTGAACTAAAATCATCCAACTCTGTCGCAAAAAATTCACCCGTTGACACATCCATATAAGCTAGACCAAATCGACTTCCTGACTTGTCAATGGCTACCAAGAAATTATTGGCATTATCAGGTTTAGAGCTGTCAACCACTGTACCCGGCGTGATAACTTGAACGACCTCACGCTTGACCACACCGACAGCCTGCTTAGGATCCTCCATCTGCTCAGCAATGGCTACCTTGTAGCCCATCTCAACCAAGACATCAATATAGGCTTGAGCCGAATGATAAGGAACACCTGCCATAGGAATGGGATTATCTGCATTCTTATTACGACTCGTTAGGCTAATTTCCAATATTTGGGCAGCCTTAACGGCATCATCGTAAAATAATTCGTAAAAATCCCCCATCCGAAACAGCAAAAAAGCATCTGGATAATTTTCTTTGATATCCAAATACTGCTGCATTCCTGGAGATATTTTTTCCTTAGCCATGTCTTAACTCCTCGTTAATCCTTTCTTCGATAGACTTGGTCACATATTGAATCAAGTCACTGGCATCTTGCATCTTTTGACGGTAATCCTGAACAATGGGCAAATTTTCCAACTCATGCTGAATTAAATCTGCCTGCTCACCAGCCTCCTCATAGGCACGTTGTTTCTCTATTTTTTGAAAAAGCACCGCTTCTTGTTGATAGGCCTTCATCTGTCCAGCCAGATCACCAATCTGAGGGATCTGGCCAATAGCTTTCTCAGCTTCTTGAAAAGCAAGAACCGCCTCATGGTGTTTGAGGAGGTCAATTAACTCTTCTTTGGCTTTTTGGAAATCCTGATGAGGAGTGGTCATCACTGAAACTCGCTTTCCAATCTCTCAGCAACCGCTGCGTCCTTACAAATTACCAATAGGGTATCTGCCCCAGCAACGGTTCCTAAAATTTCAGGATTTCCATCACTATCAATTAGGTTGGCCAAAACATCTGCTTCACCTAATTCTGTATGGAGAACTAGCATAAACTGGGCACGGGAAACTGATTTGACATAGTCCTTAACCGTAGGATCCAAACTTGGAAGCACATGCTCAGACAAACTATAGTAAAGTTTACCTTCCTCATCACGAAGCTTCAACAGGCCAATTTCACGTAAATCACGTGACAAGGTAGCTTGTGTAACCGTGATACCTTCCGCCTCTAGGCGTTGCTTAATTTCCTCTTGTGTCCCAATCTTATCTCTTGAAATCATCTGTTTGATAACAGCTTGACGATCTCTCTTCATTATCTTTCCTCTTTTTATGTATATTCTTTGCATATTATAACAGAATTTTTGTATTTTTTCATGGAATACTTCTTAAGAGAGACTTTCTTGTCTCTACCCTATTGACTAAAATAATGGTAAAATAGATTTGAATGACAAGATTTGAAATGGAGTACCTATGAATACTAAAGAACTCATTGCAGCAGAAATTGCTAAAGTTGTTCCTGAGTTGGAGCAAGAAAACATTCAAAATCTGCTTGAAACCCCTAAAAATGCTGATATGGGAGACCTTGCTTTCCCTGCCTTCTCATTGGCAAAAGTCTTGCGCAAGGCTCCTCAAATGATTGCAGCAGATATCGCTGAAAAAATTGATGCCTCAAACTTTGAAAAAGTTGAAGCTGTTGGTCCTTATATCAACTTCTTCCTTGATAAATCAAAAATCTCAGCGGACGTTCTTGGACAAGTTATCTCTCAAGGTAGCCACTACGCTGACCAAAACATCGGTAACGGACGTAACATTGCCTTTGATATGTCTAGTCCTAACATCGCCAAACCTTTCTCTATCGGTCACTTGCGCTCAACGGTTATCGCTGACGCTCTTGCCAACATCGTGGCTAAACAAGGCTACAAACCGGTCCGCATCAACCACTTAGGTGACTGGGGTAAACAATTTGGTATGTTGATTGTTGCCTATAAGAAATGGGGTAGCGAGGAAGCTGTCAAAGCCAACCCTATCAACGAACTCCTTCAACTTTATGTGCGTATCAATGCCGAAGCTGAAGAAGACCCATCTGTAGACGAAGAAGCTCGTGAATGGTTCCGTAAATTGGAAGCTGGTGATGAAGAAGCAACTGCCCTCTGGCAATGGTTCCGTGACGAAAGCTTGGTAGAATTCAACCGTCTCTACGATGAACTCGGTGTTTCTTTTGATAGCTACAATGGTGAAGCTTTCTACAATGATAAGATGGATGAAGTCGTAGACATCTTGACAGAGAAAGGACTTCTCCAAGAATCTCAAGGTGCCCAGGTGGTTAACCTTGAAAAATACGGTATCGAACACCCAGCCCTCATCAAAAAATCAGATGGCGCAACACTCTACATCACACGTGACCTGGCTGCTGCCCTCTACCGTAAACGTACTTATGACTTTGCCAAAGCCATCTATGTGGTTGGTAATGAACAATCTGCCCACTTCAAACAATTGAAAGCTGTCCTTAAAGAAATGGGCTACGACTGGTCTGACGACATGACTCACGTCGCCTTTGGTCTTGTAACTAAGAACGGTAAAAAATTGTCAACTCGTAAGGGTAACGTTATCTTGCTTGAGCCAACTATCGCTGAGGCTGTTAACCGTGCCCAAGCTCAAATCGAAGCTAAGAATCCAAACTTGCCTAACAAGGAAGCTGTTGCTCATGCAGTTGGTGTCGGAGCTATCAAGTTCTACGACCTTAAGACAGACCGTATGAATGGGTACGACTTTGATCTTGATGCTATGGTATCCTTCGAAGGGGAAACTGGACCTTACGTTCAATATGCACACGCTCGTATCCAATCTATCTTGCGCAAGGCTGACTTCACGCCATCTGCAGATACTACATACAGCCTAAACGACGTTGAAAGCTGGGAAATCATCAAACTCATCCAAGACTTCCCACGCATCATCAACCGTGCATCAGACAACTTTGAACCATCTATCGTTGCTAAATTTGCTATCAGCTTGGCTCAAGCCTTTAACAAATACTATGCGCACACACGTATCTTGGACGAAAGCCCTGAACGTGATAGCCGTTTGGCTCTTTGCTACGCAACAGCAACAGTCCTCAAAGAAGCTCTTCGCCTTCTCGGTGTTGAAGCTCCAGACGAAATGTAAGCTATACTTAAAACGCCTAAGGGCGTTTTTTTAGTAACCAAAAAAAAGAACCCAACACATCCTGTTGAGCTCTTTTGGAGATTATGAAAAAGAAAAGTTCGTTGTTCTACAAAAGTGTAAGCCAACGAGAATTACTGAACAGCGTTCAGTAAAAGTTATTTAGGAGGTTTGCAGTATAACCTTCCTACCTTAAAGAAAGCTTAAATCACAGCAAAAAAATCCCCTAAGGGATTTTCACAGCAGTCCAGAAACCACTGAAAAGATACGATTGTACAGGCTTCCCAACCTCTTCTTCCTAATCCTCCAAGGTGACCGCTTGTCCAATAGAATCTTTATATAACTATATTACCTTGTTTTGGAAGGGTTTTCAAGTATTTTCTTAAAATCTCCTAATAAAACATCAAAAAAGAAGAAAAAAGCCTAGATTTCTAGACTTTTTTCGGGGAGATTTGTTATGAAAAAATTATGTTCACCTCTAGCTCACAAAAGCTAGCTGCTTTATTAGGATGGTTATAATATATCTTAATAAACTTAAAAGTTACTTAAAACATTATTCTCTTGCATCAGTTTTTAAAATGATAAGCAAAATAAGTAACAGTAAGGAACCACTAGGAATATCCATATCTAAAAACCAAGAGGCTTCTTTAAGACTACCAATATCATTCATAATCTGGATGATATTATAAGCAAGGCTTACTATTAAGAGACTAAGTTCCGGTAAACAGATGTCCTTTTAAGATGCCTAACTCCTCCTTCCTAACAATTTTCTTGCGATGACCCTATTGTAAAGCAAAAAAGAAAACAAAAATAGTGACATAAATGTCACCATCAAAAAAAGCAGGGTTGACCTGCTTTATGTATATAAATTAGTCACCCAAACCGATGCGTTCGAAGATTTCATCAACACGTTTAGTGTAGTAAACAGGGTTGAAGATTTCGTCGATTTCTTCTTGAGTGAGGCGTGAAGTCACTTCTGGATCTGCTTCAAGAAGTGGTTTGAAGTCGACTTGGTTATCCCATGATTGAGCAGTCTTCGGTTGAACAAGGTCGTAAGCTTGCTCACGCGTCATACCTTTTTCAATCAAAGTCAACATCGCACGTTGGCTGAAAATCAAACCAAATGTAGAGTTCATGTTGCGGATCATGTTTTCAGGGAAGACTGTCAAGTTCTTAACGATGTTTCCGAAACGGTTGAGCATGTAGTCAATCAAGATGGTTGTGTCTGGTGCGATGATACGCTCAGCTGATGAGTGAGAGATATCACGTTCGTGCCAAAGGGCTACGTTTTCATAAGCTGTCACCATGTGACCACGGATGACACGCGCAAGACCTGTCATATTTTCAGAACCGATAGGGTTACGTTTGTGAGGCATTGCTGAAGACCCTTTTTGACCTTTAGCAAAGAACTCTTCCACTTCACGTTGTTCTGATTTTTGAAGACCACGGATCTCAGTTGCCATACGCTCGATAGAAGTTGCGATGCTAGCAAGAACTGCAAAGTACTCAGCGTGAAGGTCACGAGGAAGCACTTGTGTAGAGATTTCTTGAGCACGGATACCAAGCTTGTCACAGACGTATTGCTCAACGAATGGTGGGATGTTGGCAAAGTTCCCAACCGCACCAGAAATCTTACCAGCTTCCACACCAGCAGCCGCATGCTCGAAACGCTCGATGTTGCGTTTCATTTCGCTGTACCAAGTTGCCAATTTAAGACCAAAGGTTGTCGGCTCAGCGTGCACACCGTGGGTACGACCCATCATGATCGTGAACTTGTGCTCTTTCGCTTTGTCAGCGATGATGTTAAGGAAGTTTTCAAGATCCTTGCGGATGATATCGTTGGCTTGTTTGTAGAGGTAACCATAGGCAGTATCTACCACGTCAGTAGAAGTCAAACCATAGTGAACCCACTTACGCTCTTCACCAAGAGTCTCAGAAACCGCACGTGTGAAGGCAACCACATCGTGACGAGTTTGCTGCTCGATTTCCAAAATACGGTCGATGTCAAAGTCCGCTTTTTCACGAATCAAAGCCACATCTTCCTTAGGGATTTCTCCCAACTCAGCCCATGCCTCGTCAGCCAAGATTTCCACCTCAAGCCAAGCACGGTATTTATTTTCTTCAGTCCAAATGTTCGCCATCTCAGGGCGAGAGTAACGTTCGATCATAATTAAGATATTAAGGGCGTTAAGCGGACACAGTCAAAATAGGAGTTTAGACGAAGAAGCGTCAGCTTCTAGGAAAAACTATCTTTTTGACCAAGTCCGTAGCCCGTATTCAGTTTTAGTGAACACGAGTACCCTTGTTCCTTTCTTTTTGTTTATATTTTTATAAAAGTAAAAATACTAGAACTTTACCTTTTCTTTAAATTTTTATTTATAAAAGGATTGATATATTCTTAGACATTCTATAACCATATTTTAATCTTATAAAATAATTTCTATTAGTACGGATTGTTAAAGATTTTTTCTAGAGTCTCACCATTTTTAGCAACTTCATCTAGTGCCCGTTTTGTTGTATATCTAATATTTTGTGGTGGGTAAGTATCTCCTAAGGGAATTATGTTGGCATATTTTTCTGGTTTTCCATCAAAAATAAGCTTCCAATAACCTAAAAAATTATCTGATTCAACAATATCTTTTACTTTTGCAACATATTGTATACCACTTCTAGGTGCAACCTCGTAACCCGCAATATACTGAATTTTATTTTTCTTTGTCTTACCTATACGGATATCATACCATTCATGATCTTCTAAGAATACTCGTTGAAACCCTTCTTCTTGTGCTGGGACTATTATCGTTAAATCATCTTCTAGATTATCTGAATTGTTTTCGTTATCTGAATCTACTCCAACCAAAGCGTCCAATGTATCCAACATCTCGTTTTCTTCAACATAAGTATATTTAGAAATAAAATCATCTTCAAAAGACTTTAAGGCTTTTGATATTTGAGAAACAACCTTTTCAACATCCTTTTTTAATGTTTCATAGTCATCTTTGCGAAAAAAAGTGTTATGAGCAATATCATTTCTTTTTGCAATAGACTGATTAAGAACAGTACTCAAACTATTTGATAATGTATCACTCTCTTTGATGCTATCTGATATGTATCTATCCCATATAGACCTTGGAGAAGTCTTTAAAATATCGCTATTCACCCTCTGTAATTTTTTTTCTATATCTTTCCATTCATTTAAATTCCCTACTTCTAGATTTTTAGAAATATTTGATATAACTGAGTCTAAATTTCCTAGAGCTTCTATAAAATTTTCCTGAGCATGATTTTCATCATTTTTTTCTTCATAGATAGTAAATAATATTTTGGATAAATCACTAAAATATTTACCATCCAAAGGTTTATATTTTTTCCCTTTCGATTTACTATTGTCTCTAATTGATAAACTTTTTGTCAGACGAGTCTCCCAATTTTGAGTATTAGATTTCAAAAACATTACCTCAGAGATTAGTGCACGGGTTTTATTTTCAATAACATGGATTAATTCATAAGCTTCCTTGCTATAATATTGTGATAAAGCATCCTCTAATATAAACATTTCTAGATTATTGTATGACTCAATAAAATTATTAAGCTCACTATCCATTAACTCAAACTGTTCAATATCTGACTCTTTTTCTAAGTAAAAAATTAATACGAAAAATTTTTTATTCTCTTCTTTGGGATCTGTGTTCATCATCTTTAATTCATATCTAAACGAACTTCCCTGAACACTAACAAGACTCTCATCACAAGATAAACCTGTAGTGTCGTTAATCGACTTTAATAATTTTTGTATATCAGAATGTATATTTTTTTTTGACTTATTTTCTTTAGAGATGATTAAATATCTTGAAGTTCTTTCCATTAAAAATCAATTCCTTTCCCAAACTCAACCACATTGTCTGGCTCATCACTAAACAAAGTCACATGACCCATTTTGCGGTTGTGCTTCGCTTCTAGTTTACCATACATGTGGAGGTGGGCGCTTGGATTTTCTGTGACATAACGCTCAGCTGCTTCGACGTGTTGGCCGAGGACGTTGAGCATGACCGCAGGTGCATGGAGGTGGATTGCTGGAAGTGGTGCACCGAGGACACCCAAGATATGCGTGTCAAACTGTGAAAAATCGCAGGCTTCAATCGAATAGTGGCCTGAATTGTGTGGACGTGGCGCAATTTCGTTGACAATGATGTCATCAGCTGTCGCAAACATTTCTACACAGAGGGTACCAGAGAGGTTAAGTTGCTCAGCAATCTTCACAGCCATAGCTTTAGCTTTCTCCGCTAGACTATCAGAAATACGGGCTGGCACAATGGTCTTAGACAAGATGTTGTTGCGGTGGATATTTTCCTGAACTGGGAAAACCGTCACGTCCTTGCCGTTTCCTGATACGATGACGGAAATTTCAAGGTCGAAATTGACGAACTCTTCCAAGACACACTCGGCTGAGTTAGCAAGTGCATTTGCCTCTTCCAAATCGTCGGCTGATGTGATGACTTTTTGACCGTGGCCATCGTAACCGCCTGTCGCAGTCTTGAGGACGTATTTTTTAGAAAGATCAATATCTTCCAAATCAAGGCTAGATGTCACGACCTTGTAAGGTGCAACCGTCACTTGAGCCTTGTTTGAGAGGAAGTCCTTCTCAAAGATACGGTTTTGTGAAATGCGAAGCAGGTCTGTTCCTTGTGGGAGCTGACCATCTTTGATAACAGCGTCAAGGCCGTCAGCGTCGACATTTTCAAATTCATAAGTGAGAACATCACAGCGGTCCGCCAGCTGACGAAGAGCATCCACATCATCGTAAGGTGCCACGATAACCTCAGACACACGAGAAGATGGACAATCTGCTGCAGGATCAAGGGTGATAACTTTGTGGCCCATGTAGATAGCTGAGATAGCCATCATCTGACCGAGCTGGCCACCACCGATGATACCAATGGTTTTAGTTGAGCTCATTTGTAGACTCCTCTGCGATTTTTCCTTGTTCTTCTGCGAAATCTGCCAAGGCTGTCGCAATAGCTTGGTTCTCTACTGATAGGAGACGGAGGGCAAAGAGGGCTGCGTTGGTCGCTCCAGCTTCACCGATAGCCATGGTCGCGACTGGTACTCCACCTGGCATCTGAACGATAGAATAAAGCGAATCCACACCGCTAAGGGCTCGAGATTTGACTGGCACACCAATGACTGGAAGGGTTGTTTTGGCAGCAACCATACCTGGCAAGTGAGCAGCGCCACCCGCACCAGCGATGATGACCTTGATGCCACGACTACGTGCTTCTTCGGCATGTTTGAACATGAGGTCTGGTGTACGGTGTGCGGAAACAACTTTCTTTTCGTAAGCGACACCGAAGTTGTCGAGGACTTCAGCGGCTTTTTGCATGGTTGCCCAGTCGGATTTTGAGCCCATGATGATGGAAATTACTGGTTTCATTTCTTCTCCTTTTTTAATAATCGTCTATTGTAGTGCGGACGCAAGCGACCGCCTATGGCGTTCCATTACTAAAACTGGAGCCTGAGTCTCCAGTTTTCCGCTCCTAGTAGCTCTGCTACTAGGAGTTCCACTACTGCGACGATTATCCTATACTAGCTCGCTAATGCTCGCAAATCAAACGACCATTATCTTAATTTGGCTCGCTTGCGCTCGCCTTTTACGACCTACGGTCACTGATTATTTGTTAGCCTTGCTTCCGATATCAGTTCGGTAGAACAAGCCTTCTGTGTTTTGGTTGTCGAGTTGGCTGTAGATGATATTTTGACCTTCTTTGACGGTGTCTGCTGTGGTGACGAGCATGTAGACACGTCCTCCGTTTGAGAGAAGGTCTTGTCCATTTTCAGCGAATTTAGCACCTGCATAGTAAGTGATGATGTCGCCCTCTGTCTTGGCTGGAAGCTTGACACCTTTCTCATAAGCGAGTGGGTAACCGTTTGATGCTACAACCACACCCAGAGTCACACCCTCATCTAGCCAAGTGATAGCTGGCTCTTTGCCATCCAAAATATCAGTGATATTTTGCGCAAAGTCAGATGTCAAACGAGGCAAGATGATTTGCGTTTCAGGATCGCCGAAACGAGAGTTAAACTCGATGACTTTAGGGCCGTCAGCTGTCAAGATAAGTCCAGCGTAAAGCACACCAGTGTAAGGACGACCTTCTTTAATCATACCTTCAAGAACTGGCTTGACAATCGTGTCAACCGCCGTGTCAACCACGCTCTGTGGCAAGTGAGGAACTGGCGCATAAGCCCCCATCCCGCCAGTGTTAGGACCCTTGTCACCATCATAAGCACGTTTGTGGTCCTGAGCTGTTGGCATGATGTAGAACTTGTCCC
>NZ_CAUUKN010000031.1:0-19147 GCF_963545685.1 uncultured Streptococcus sp.
AAAGCTCTATAATCTCTACGGTGGTTTTACCCACTACAGAAATTATAGAGCCATATAATGGAGGTACTTTTTTGCCCCCTATTTCCCATTGTCAGTAAGCTCTTGAACTAGGCCTTTTTGTCAATTAGTCCAAAATTTGATAGAATAAACCCTGTATACTTTTATTTGAGAGGTCCTTATGACCAAATTTAATTTTTTCTTAGTGGTGGAGGCCCTTCTTTTGACTCTGGGCTTAATCACCATCTTTAATAATGATATTACCAGTTTTATTTTCATATTGGTCTTGACCTTGTTGGCGGTTCGCTTTTTTAACAAGGAGTCCAAGAGCGACTTTGTCTTGACAATCTGTTTGATTTCACTTTTTTTGGTTTCCATGTGGAATATCTATGTGGTTCTTGCTATCTTAGTGGGTGTGGCCTATGTCATGATTAACCATTTTTCACAGGTCAAGAAAAAGAATCGCTACGCTCTCATTCAATTTAAGGAAGACGACTTGAATCCACAGGCTGTGAGAAATCAGTGGATTGGGACTCGTATGGAACCTGTCAGTGATCGCTATGACTTTGATGATATTAATATTATCCGTTTCTTTGGGACAGATGTAATTGATTTGACCCAGGTTATCGTTTCAGGTCGAGAGAATGTTGTCATTTTGCAGAAACTTTATGGGCCAACGACAATCTTGGTACCAATTGATGTTTCCGTTAAGATGAATATATCAGCTATCTATAGCTCTGTGACCTTCTTTAATGAAGATGAATACGACCTCCGTTACGAAAGCTTGACCTTGCAGGGGGCGGAGTATGAGCATGCCCATCGAACGGTTAAATTGATTCTCAATGTGGGAGCTGGATCAGTGGAGGTGCGTCGTAAATGAAGAAACAGTACCTATTTCTAATCCTAAGTTATTCGGTTGTTGTTTTAGTTGGGGTTACTCTTGTGGTTATGGATAGCTTTAACCTCAACTTTTCACTGGTTTTCGGTAGTATTTCCCAGGTATTTCGCTTCCTTTTTAACATGTTTTTTGTGGTTCTGAGTTTGCTCATTTTGCTGTATATTCTTTGGGCCATTGCTAATGATAATAGTATGCGTTCGGTTAATCAGGACTTGCGTCGTATTATCAATAACCAACCAGTCAAACGTCAGGGAGATATTGAGTTGGACAAGAATATGATGCGTCTATCTCATAAAATGCGTAAATTGACCAAGGATTTGCAAAAAACGGAAAATGCTCAGGCCTTGCAAAGTCGTGATATTATCAAGAAAGAGCGAGGACGCATTGCTCGTGACCTTCACGATACCGTTAGCCAGGAGCTTTTTGCGGCTAGTATGATCCTATCTGGTGTTTCTCAGATGGTGGACCAGCTAAGTAAGGAAGATTTACACAATCAGATTCAGGCAGTCGAGGCCATGCTGACAGATGCTCAAAATGATATGCGTGTCTTGCTTTTGCATCTTCGTCCGACAGAACTTGAGAACAAGACCTTGCAAGAAGGCTTGCAGATGATTCTTAAGGAATTAACCGATAAATCCAATATCCGTGTTGTCTACAAGGATATGGTTAAGAAAGTGCCCAAACGTATTGAAAATAATCTCTTTAGGATTGCCCAAGAGTTTATCTCTAATACCCTTAAACACGCCAAAGCTAGCCAAATAGAGGTTTACCTCTATCAAAATAGTCAGGAAATTCAGTTGAAAATGCTAGATAATGGTGTTGGTTATGATTTGAATGCCTCGACTGACGAGATGAGTTATGGGCTGAAAAATATCCAAGAGCGTGTTGATGAAATGGCGGGAACCGTGCAGTTCCTATCAGCTAAAGGTAAAGGGACGTCTATTGATGTTCGTGTGCCAATATTAAGAGGAGAAGACAATGTCGAATAAGATTAATGTGATTTTGGTAGATGACCATGAAATGGTTCGTTTAGGTCTTAAGAGTTTCTTGAATCTCCAAGGAGATGTCGAAGTGGTTGGAGAAGCGAGCAATGGCCGAGAAGGTGTTGACCTTGCCCTGGAGCTGCGTCCAGATGTCGTCGTTATGGACCTTGTTATGCCTGAGCTAGATGGTGTTCAGGCGACTTTGGAATTGCTCAAAGAATGGCCTGAAGCTAAGATTCTAGTTTTGACCAGCTATTTGGACAATGAAAAAATTTATCCAGTCATTGAAGCAGGTGCTAAAGGCTATATGCTCAAAACAAGTAGTGCAGCAGAAATTCTTAATAGTATCCGTAAGGTTTACCGTGGAGAGGAAGCTATCGAAACTGAGGTAGATAATAAGATAAAGTACCATGATAGTCACCCGGACTTACACGATGACTTGACCGCGCGTGAACGTGATATCTTAGCACTCTTGGCAAAGGGCTATGACAATCAAACCATTGCTAACGAACTCTTTATTTCTTTAAAAACTGTCAAGACCCATGTGTCTAATATCCTTGGGAAACTAAATGTTGATGACCGTACTCAGGCTGTAGTTTATGCCTTTAGACATCATCTGGTTTCACAGGATGATGAATAAATCTATTTTAGGAGTTGGAAAAGGTTAATGATGGCTGTGCAAATCATCTCTTATTTTGCGAGTCAAAGTTTTTGACTTTATTTCTAGCAAAACATATAATTGAATCATCCTAAAACTTTTCTTTTTTCATATGAGGTTGCTTCAACCTCGAATCATCACTCTAAGGTCACTTAGATGATGAAATCTCCTAACTCCTAGCAATCGGTTATGCCGGTTGCTTTTTTTTTGAAAAAAGTTAAGAAAGGTATTGACAGTCTCCTAGTTTTTCTGTAGAATAATAAGAGTCTTTTGGGGTATAGCCAAGCGGTAAGGCAAGGGACTTTGACTCCCTCATGCGTTGGTTCGAATCCAGCTACCCCAGTTCTATCTGAGGGTAGAGACACAGATTATGGTCCGTTGGTCAAGGGGTTAAGACACCGCCTTTTCACGGCGGTAACACGGGTTCGAATCCCGTACGGACTATAAGCACCAGCTAGAGAAAGCTGGTTTTTTTGTGTCCTTTTTGATAAAATAGAGGGGTTGACTGGCCTAAGCCAGACATTTTATATCGCTTTAAAATAAAGACTAACAAGAATCTAACCTGGTTTAAAATGCGCGTTTTGAGATGGTCGTTAAAGGCTAGCTGATAATTCGTTGACTCATGGTTTGATTTGAATAAGAAATAATAAGGAAGTTAAATGGCATACTATAACGTTGGAAAGATTGTGAATACACAGGGCTTGCAGGGTGAACTTCGTGTTTTGTCTGTAACAGATTTTGCGGACGAACGTTTTAAGAAGAAGAGTGTCCTAGCCCTTTTTGATGACAAAGATAATTACATCATGGATGTTGAGATTGCGAGTCACCGTAAGCATAAGAACTTTGATATCGTTAAGTTTAAAGGCCTTTACCATATCAATGATGTGGAGAAGTATAAGGGCTGTAGCCTCAAGATTGCTGAGGAAAATCTAACAGATCTTGATGACGGTGAATTTTACTATCATGAAATCATTGGTCTTGATGTTTATGAGGGTAATACGCTAATCGGTCAGGTTAAAGAGATTCTCCAACCGGGTGCTAATGATGTTTGGGTAGTGAAACGTAAAGGTAAAAAGGACCTGCTCTTGCCAT
Source organism: uncultured Streptococcus sp. (assembly GCF_963545685.1). GTDB lineage: Bacteria > Bacillota > Bacilli > Lactobacillales > Streptococcaceae > Streptococcus. The sequence continues at coordinate 3,629 of NZ_CAUUKN010000031.1, forward strand.
ATATCCCGCCAGTGGTTCTTGATGTTGACGTTGCAGCTGGTCGTATTGAGGTTGAGCTCATGGAAGGATTAGACGATGAAGATTGATATCTTGACGCTATTTCCAGATATGTTTGCTCCTTTGGAGCACTCCATTGTTGGTAAGGCGAAGGACAAGGGCCTCCTGGAAATCAACTATCACAATTTCCGTGAAAATGCGGAGAAGGCACGTCATGTAGATGATGAACCCTATGGTGGTGGGCAAGGCATGTTGTTACGTGCTCAGCCAATTTTTGATACCTTTGATAAATTAAATGTGACTAAGCCTCGCGTTATTCTCCTAGATCCTGCAGGTCGGACCTTCGACCAGGCTTATGCTGAGGAATTGGCGCAAGAAGAGGAGTTGGTATTTATCTGTGGCCATTACGAGGGCTATGATGAGCGTATCAAAACTTTAGTGACTGACGAAATCTCACTAGGAGACTTTGTCTTGACTGGTGGAGAGCTAGCTGCTATGACTATTGTTGATGCTACAGTCCGCTTGATTCCTGAGGTTTTAGGCAAGGAAGCCAGTCACAAGGATGATAGTTTCTCATCAGGTCTTTTGGAGTTCCCACAGTACACTCGCCCAGCTGAATTTCGTGGTATGAAGGTGCCAGATGTACTCTTGTCGGGTCACCATGTTAATATTCGACGTTGGCGCATGGAGCAGAGTTTGCGAAAGACTTGGGAGCGTCGACCTGACCTCTTGGAAAACTATGACTTTACAGACGAAGAACGTCAGATTTTAGACGAGATAAAAAAAGAAGGAAAATAAAATGTCAGAAGAAAAGATATACGATATTACTATTATCGGTGGTGGACCAGTAGGCCTTTGGGCTGCCTTTTATGCCGGCCTACGTGGCATGACTGTTAATATTATCGAGAGTTTGTCAGAGCTTGGTGGTCAGCCAGCCATTCTCTACCCTGAGAAGAAAATCTACGATATCCCAGCCTTTCCTCAGACGACAGGTGTCGAATTGACAGAAAGTCTCTTGGTCCAACTTAAGCGTTTTGAGGACCGTGTCGATATTCACTTGAAAGAGGAAGTTCAAACCTTTGAAAAAACAGATGGTATCTTCACGATAACGACTAGTAAGGGTCAACACTTGTCTAAGGCTATCGTCATTGCTTGTGGAAATGGTGCTTTTGCTCCGCGTCCTTTGGGTGTGGACAATGAAGAAGATTATGCGGATAATAACTTGTTCTATAATGTGCATAGTCTGGACCAATTTGCTGGCAAGAAGGTTGTGATTGCTGGTGGTGGTGATTCAGCCGTTGACTGGGCCAATCACTTGGACGGTATTGCTGAGAGCGTGACCTTGATTCACCGTCGTGATGCCTTTCGTGCCCATGAGCATAGTGTGGAGCTTCTTCATCAATCATCAGTTAGTGTGATGACACCTTATGTGCCCCTCGAAATTAAGGGTGAAAATGGTCTTGCTCAAAGCTTGACTGTTCAGAAAGTTAAGTCAGACGAAGTTGTAGAATTGCCACTCGATGCTCTCATTGTTAGCTTTGGTTTCTCTACTAATAACAAGAATCTTCGTAACTGGAATGTCGACTACAAACGCTCTAGTATTACTGTTAATGCTCAGTTTGAAACCTCACAAGAAGGTGTCTATGCCATTGGTGATGCGGCAGAATATGACGGTAAGATTGATTTGATTGCAGTTGGTATGGGTGAAGCTCCTATTGCTATCAACCAAGCTATTCAATATATTGATCCAGACGGCAAGAATCGTCCGGTTCACTCAACATCATTAATTGAAGAATAACTTAAAAAGAAGAGATTAGTCACTCAAAGTGAGCAAACAAGGAGATTTTCTACTATCACCTAAGGAAAGTCTCAAAAGAAGACCTTGTCTTCAATCTTAGGAGAGACTCGTCTCTCTTTTTTCATGTCTAAAAACATGGTATAATACATTTATGGCTACAACGAAAAAAACGAAAAAAGGGGCGGCTTCTAAAAGTGGTAAGAAGCGTCTTACAAAAGCAGAATTAGACAGACAGAAGGCGATTAAGCGAATGCTATGGACCTTCTTTTTTGCCTTTGTCTTAATTTTCCCAGTCTTTCGATTGGGTTTCTTTGGGATTACGATCTATAATCTCTTTCGAGTTTTCGTGGGGAGTATGGCTTATCCCTTGATTTTTGCCATCTATGTCTATCTCTTTGGTTTTAAATGGTTACGGAAACATAGTAACTACGTGACTGGATTTTGGATGATCTTTGTAGGTCTCCTGCTAGAGTTTCACGCCTATCTCTTTAGTCTAGATCGCATGGATGGTCTGGATATTTTTCCTGGGACTAAGGATTTGCTTTTTGGAGATTTGGTGAGTGTTCAAGTAGCTCGTTTTGCGGGTGGCGGTATGTTGGGTGCTCTCTTGTACAAGCCTATCTCCTTCCTCTTTTCAAATATTGGTAGCTTCATGATTGGGTGCTTGATTATTCTATTGGGTGCTTTTATTCTTAGTCCTTGGGATATTTTAGATATCATGGATTATGCAAAAGGCGTCTGGCAGAGAGGTGCCGATAAGCGTTTGGAACGAACGGCCAAACGTCTGGAGAAGAAGGCGGAACGTCAGGCTCAGAAAGAGCGTGAAGCAGAGGAACGTGCTGAGGAAGAGCGTCTGTCCGATTTGACTGTCGACGAGGAGACGGGTGAAATCTTGGATGATGCAGCAGACGAGTTGCCTCAAGAAACCGAGATTTTTGCCCCTGAGCCCGAAATCAGTGATTATGCCTCTGAGGATTACTATGATAATCTGCCTCCAGAGGATTATGAGGATTTCCAAGATAGTTATGCTCCCTATCCTGAGGAATTGCCAGCCGAAGAATTTCCACCATCTATGGTGGTTGAGGGAGATGATGCTCCTGTTGAGGTTGATTTTACACCGAAGGAGCTTCTACAGTACAAACTTCCTAATATAGATCTCTTTGCACCTGATAAGCCAAAGAGTCAATCTAAAGAGAAAAACATCGTTCGTAAGAATATTCGAATCTTAGAAGATACCTTCAAGAGTTTCAACATTGATGTCAAGGTTGAGCGGGCTGAGATTGGACCATCTGTAACCAAGTACGAGGTCAAGCCTGCTGTTGGGGTCCGAGTCAATCGTATTTCCAATTTAGCGGATGACTTGGCTCTAGCTCTTGCTGCAAAAGATGTCCGTATTGAAGCGCCTATTCCTGGAAAATCTTTAGTTGGTATCGAAGTTCCTAACTCAGAGATTGCGACGGTTTCTTTCCGTGAACTTTGGGAACAGTCTAAGACGGATCCTAATAAGCTCTTGGAAGTCCCTCTTGGTAAGGCTGTTGATGGTTCGGCTCGTAGTTTTGACCTAGGTCGGATGCCTCACTTGTTAGTGGCTGGATCAACTGGTTCTGGTAAATCTGTTGCGGTTAATGGAATCATCTCTAGTATTCTTATGAAGGCTCGTCCAGACCAGGTTAAGTTCCTTATGGTCGATCCTAAGATGGTTGAACTTTCTGTTTACAACGATATTCCCCATCTCCTTATCCCTGTGGTGACCAACCCACGTAAGGCGGCCAAGGCTCTTCAAAAAGTGGTCGATGAGATGGAAAACCGTTACGAACTCTTTAGTAAGTTTGGCGTGCGTAACATCGCTGGCTACAATGCCAAGGTTGAAGACTGGAATGCCCAGTCGCAAGAGAAACAGATTCCCTTGCCTTTAATTGTGGTTATTGTTGATGAGTTGGCTGACTTGATGATGGTGGCCAGTAAGGAAGTGGAAGACGCCATTATCCGTCTGGGACAAAAGGCACGTGCGGCTGGAATTCACATGATTCTTGCAACCCAGCGTCCATCGGTTGATGTTATCTCCGGTTTAATCAAGGCCAATGTGCCATCTCGTGTGGCCTTTGCTGTGTCTTCTGGAACAGATAGTCGTACCATTTTAGATGAAAATGGGGCAGAAAAACTACTCGGACGTGGGGATATGCTTTTCAAACCGATTGATGAGAATCACCCTGTTCGTTTGCAAGGTTCCTTCATTTCAGATGATGACGTGGAACGTATTGTGACCTTTATTAAGGACCAGGCTTCAGCTGACTATGACGAGAGCTTTGATCCTGGTGAAGTTTCAGAGAATGATTTTGGTGGAGGTTCATCCACTAATGGTGGTAGTTCGGAAGGAGATCCTCTCTTTGAAGAAGCTAAGGCCTTGGTATTGGAAACACAAAAAGCTAGTGCATCCATGATTCAACGTCGTCTGTCGGTTGGATTCAACCGTGCGACTCGTTTGATGGAGGAACTGGAAGAAGCCGGAGTGATTGGACCGGCTGAAGGCACCAAGCCACGTAAGGTTTTGATGACTCAAGAGTGATGATGGGAAAAGTACTACCCACCATTTACATATATTTCAAAAATAAGAAGAGAATGAGGAAGTTAATGTTTCGACGCTAATTTTTCTCATTCTTTTTTATGTTCAAAATAAACCAAAAAATTGCAAAATATTCCATAAGAACGCTTACAAAACGAACGTTTTTTGCTATAATAAAAGAAAAGTGAGTAATAAAGACTTAAGGAGTTTTAAATGGACAACTTATTAACCGTTCATTTTCATAGTATGCATGGCGACTATTCCAGATACAGTATGTGGACGTGGCTAGATGGTTACTGGGGCAAAGAAGCCCATTTTTCTCGTAAGGATGATTTTGGACTGGTGGGGCAGCTCGCCTTTCCGGCTAATCGTTTTATTGACTCTGTTAATCTCTTGGTTAAGACGGAAGATTGGTCAAAGCAGACACATGATTATCGTATCAGACGTTTCTTAGGGGATGCCCCGAATGCTATTTGGGTGGTTGAAGGAGACCCGACTGTTTATTATTCTAAACAGGCCGCTTTAACTAGTCATAGTTTTGAAGGACGTGATCAGCATGCCTTTGATGTGGCTCTTCGTAGACAGGAATTCGACCAAAAATGGGGCTTTCAAGGTTGGTTAGGTCATAAGTATGAAAAAGGTTCCACAGAGTTTCGCCTTTGGGCACCACTAGCTCGTCGTGTGCAGCTACTACTTTTTAAAAAGGGTAGTAAAAAAGCTAAGGTGATTAAGATGAGCCGAGGAACTAGTGTGAATAAGGATCGCCACGAGATGAATACACACGGTGTTTGGAGCGTCTCTGTCCCTGGGAATTTGGATGGGTTCGCCTATCAGTTTCGTGTCTACCATGAAGAGAGTTTCTATCAAGATACTAGAGATCCATATAGCATCGCCCTTAGCTTAAATAATAAAAAGAGCTTGGTGGTCAACCCTGAGCGTTTGATTCCTAAGGGGTATCAGAAGGTTACAAGACAAGAGGCTAACTGGCGGAATGCCAATGCCTGCTCATCTGTTATCTGTGAGATGCATCTACGAGACTTCTCAATCTCAGAAACATCTGGTGTTAAGAAGGCATATAGAGGGACTTACCTAGGTGCCTGCCAGAAAGGAACTAAAAATGCCCAAGGAGATGTAACTGGTTTTGATTATATCAAACGCATGGGTTATAACTATGTTCAGTTACAGCCGGTCTTTGATCATCACAAGACCTACGATAAGAATGGTAAGCTTCTCTATAACTGGGGATATGATCCTGAAAATTACAATGTTCCAGATCGTCAGTTTGCGGCCAATCAAAAAAATCTCTTGGCACCAATTTTGGAGCTTAAGCAGATGATTCAGGCCTACCACGAGGCGGGTATTGGGGTCATCATGGATGTGGTTTATAACCACACCTATTCGTCATATAGTTCGCCTTTCCAACTGGCAGTACCAGCTTATTATTACCGTATGCATGACAATGGTTCATTCCAAGATGGGTCAGGTTGTGGGAACGAAACAGCCAGTGAGAAAGAAATGTACCGCAAGTATATGATTGATTCTTTGACCTATTGGGCAGAAGAATTTGGAGTGGATGGTTTCCGTTTTGACCTTATGGGCTTGCATGACGTTGCTACTATGAATGCCATTCGTTCAGCCATGGATGATATAGATCCTAGAATCCTTATTTACGGTGAAGGATGGGACATGGGAATTGGACTTCCTGTGGACCAAAAGGCCAAGAAAGATAACGCAGCTTTGATGCCTAGAATCGGATTTTTCAATGACAATGCGCGTGATGCTGTTAAAGGGGCAGAAGTCTATGGACACATCAGTAATGGTTATGTGTCCGGAGCTCCTTTAGAAGACAAAATTGCTAAGAGTTTACTTGGTAGCCGTGGCTTTGTAAACTACCTCATGCCGGGTCAGGTTCTCAACTATATTGAAGCTCATGACAACTTCAATTTGAATGATCTTATGCATCATCTGCATCCACATGATGCGCCAGAGGATATTGAAAAACGTATTTACCTGGCTAACGCCCTTAATCTGACTATGCAAGGAATGTGTTTCATGCAATTAGGACAAGAATTCCAGCGTACTAAGATGGTTGCAACAGGCGAAGATGGAAATTATACAGAAGCAGATCTTAAGCGTGCTATGAATAGCTACAATGCCCCTGATGAGGTAAATCGAGTGGATTGGAATCAGGTGACTCTTAAGAAAGAGTTAATTGATAAAATTGCAAAATTAATTGAACGCAAACAAACAGTAGCAGAATTTTCATATCATTCGTATGCGGATATATATGATAATCTCTACGTGACTAAGGCAGACTATGATTCAGGTATCGTGGAACTACATATCTCTGGAAAACTGGGTGAGACCTTGGTATTCGATAATATGAAAAAAGATTTGGAGATTTACTGACAAGGTAGTAAAAAAATGTTATAATACAGTAAACGCTTACACAAGCGGGTTTGTACGCTTGTAAGCCCTACTATCATAAAGGGTTTTCTGGTGTGTTTACATATACTATTTTCAATGTTTTGGTGTCTTGATATCCCCTATCAAGACTAGTTTAAGAAAGGAGTGATGGTATGAATCTCGATGAAGCCATGTACACGTTTGGAACAGGTGAGAACTTCCATCTTCAGAATTATCTGGGTGTGCATGAATTGGAGGGTGAAGAAGGATTTGTCTTCCGTGTGTGGGCCCCTCATGCTGAGCAGATTCAGGTAATCGGAGATTTCACAGGTTGGTTTGATGAACCTCTGGATATGACTAGAAACCATATCGGCGTTTGGGAGGCGACTTCAGCTCTCCCTGAAGAAGGACAACTTTATAAGTTCTTGGTAAAACGTAAGGGTGGTCAAGTAGTTGAAAAGATGGATCCTTTTGCTACTTATTTGGAACCACGTCCAGGAACAGGAGCTGTCATTCGTAAGAAGAAAGCTAAGAAGTGGAAAGATGGCCTTTGGATGGGGCGTCGCAAACGCTTTGGCTTCCAAAAACGTCCGGTAAATATCTATGAAGTTCATGCATCGTCTTGGAAACTAAAAGAGGATGGTCAGCCTTATACTTTCAAGGAATTGAAAGAGGAGTTGATACCATATTTAGTTAAGATGAACTATACCCACGTGGAATTCATGCCACTCATGGCTCACCCGTTAGGGATGAGTTGGGGTTACCAGCTCATGGGTTACTTTGCTTTTGAGCATACTTATGGTACACCAGAAGAGTTTCAGGATTTTGTTGAAGCTTGTCACCAGAATAATATCGGTGTCTTAGTGGACTGGGTTCCAGGTCACTATACACAAAATGACGATGCTTTGGCCTACTTCGATGGCACACCAACCTTTGAATATCAAGATCACGATCGAGCTCATAATTATCGTTGGGGAGCCTTGAACTTTGACTTAGGAAAAAATCAAGTACAGTCTTTCCTTATTTCAAGTGCTCTTTATTGGATTGAGAATTATCATATCGATGGTATCCGAGTGGATGCAGTTTCTAACATGCTCTATTTGGACTATGATGAGGGTCCATGGATGCCAAACAAGGATGGAGGTAACCGTAACTTGGAAGGTTATGGCTTCCTTCAAAAACTCAATCGTGAAATTAAAAATCGATATCCAGATGTCATGATGATCGCGGAAGAATCAACTGCGGCAACGCCTATCACACAACCTATTGAAGAAGGTGGTCTAGGCTTTGATTTCAAATGGAATATGGGCTGGATGAACGATATCCTCAGATTCTACGAGGAGGACCCTGTTTACCGTCAGTATGATTTCAATCTGATGACTTTCAGTTTCATGTATTGCTTCAATGAAAACTATGTTCTACCATTCTCACACGATGAGGTGGTACATGGTAAGAAGAGTATGATGCATAAGATGTGGGGTGACCGCTACAATCAGTTTGCTGGTCTTCGTAACCTCTATGCTTATCAACTCTGTCACCCAGGTAAGAAATTGCTCTTCATGGGATCTGAATTTGGTCAATTCTTAGAGTGGAAGTATGATTACCAACTTGAATGGGGTAATCTTGAAGATGAGATGAACCAGAAGATGCAGGCCTTTACTAGCCATATGAATGCTTTCTATAAGGACCACAAGTCTCTCTGGCAGATTGATGATTCTTATGATGGTATTGAGATTATTGATGCGGATAACCGTGCCGAAAGTGTTCTTTCCTTTATCCGTAAGGATGATAAAGGTGACAAGGGCGATATCCTAGTCTGTGTCTTCAACCTTGCTCCAGTGGAACGTCCAGACTTCACTATTGGCTTGCCAATTGCCGGTATCTACCAAGAAGTTCTTAACACTGAGATGGAAGAGTTCGGTGGTGTCTGGAAGGAAGGAAATCCTGATACCCGTACCCAAAAAGCGAAGTGGAAGGATTATGAAAATACTCTTAGCTTTACATTGCCAGCTCTTGGAGCAAGTATCTGGCGTGTGAAACGTCGCTTGAAATAAGGGTAGACTTAAACGTGTACACGATTTGTTTTTCAGGGGTAATAGCAAGGAAGTCACGGTTGAAAGAAGCTTTCTGGCGGCCGAACTATTGCCACACTGAGAAACTCACTTTAATTGTCATAATCAGTTTCGACTGATTATCTCACATCCTTTTGAGGATGGAACTAAAAATCATGAGGAGGACTATTCATGAAGAATGAAATGTTGGCTTTGATTCTTGCTGGTGGGCAAGGAACTCGTCTTGGAAAATTGACCCAAAGTATTGCAAAACCAGCTGTTCAGTTTGGTGGACGCTACCGTATTATTGACTTTGGTTTGTCAAACTGTGCCAATTCAGGAATTAACAATGTAGGTGTCATTACACAGTATCAACCACTTGCTTTGAATAATCATATTGGTAATGGTTCAAGTTGGGGCTTGGATGGTGTTAACTCTGGTGTATCAATTCTTCAACCTTACTCAGCTAGTGAAGGTAATCGTTGGTTTGAAGGTACTAGCCACGCTATTTACCAAAACATTGACTATATCGATAGCATCAATCCTGAATATGTTTTGATTTTGTCTGGTGACCATATTTACAAGATGGACTATGACGATATGCTCCAATCTCACAAAGATAACAACGCAAGTCTTACTGTAGCCGTTCTTGATGTGCCACTTAAAGAAGCTAGCCGTTTCGGTATCATGAACACTGATGCTAATAACCGTATTGTTGAGTTTGAAGAAAAACCTGAAAATCCTAAATCTACCAAAGCATCAATGGGTATTTACATCTTTGACTGGAAACGTCTTCGCAATATGTTAGTTTCTGCTGAAAAGAACTCAGTTGATATGTCAGACTTTGGTAAGAACGTTATCCCAGCTTATCTTGAAACAGGTGAAAGCGTCTTTGCTTATGAATTTGAAGGCTATTGGAAAGACGTCGGTACTATCGAATCCCTTTGGGAAGCAAACATGGAGTACATTTCTCCTGAAAATGCCTTGGATAGTCGTAACCGTCAATGGAAAATTTACTCACGTAACGTGATTGCTCCACCAAACTCCTTTGGGGAACATGCTCATGTTGAAGATTCACTCGTTGTTGATGGATGTTTGGTTGATGGAACTGTTAAACATTCTGTTCTTTCAACAAGTGCACAAATTCGTGAAGGTGCAGTCGTTGAAGATTCTGTGATTATGAGTGGTGCAATTATTGGTAAAGGTGCAAAAATTAAACGTGCTATTATCGGTGAAGGTGCACACGTTTCAGAAGGTGTGGAAATTGACGGTACAGAAGAAGTGCAAGTCGTAGGATACAATGAAGTAGTGGGGGTACCAAAAGATGAAGATTGATAAATATTCTGCAATTCTAGGAAATACCGTAGGGTTCCATGACATGGATGGTTTGACTGATCAACGTCCTATTGCTACCCTACCATTTGGCGGAAAATATCGCCTCATCGACTTCCCGTTGTCTAATTTGGCTAATGCTGGTATCCGTAGCGTCTTCGGAATCTTCCAAAACGAAAACATCAGTTCTGTCTTCGACCATATTCGTTCAGGTCGTGAGTGGGGCTTGTCTACTCTCCTCAGCCACTACTATCTTGGTATCTACAATACTCCAGTTGAGAATTCAACTGTTGATAAAGCATACTATTGTCAAATTTTGACTTACCTTAAACGTTCAGGCTCAGACCAGACTGTAGCACTTAACAGTGATGTTTTGGTCAACATTGATCTTAACCAAGTTTTCCACCTCCACAATACAACAAATGCAAAAGTTACTGTGGTCTACAAAAAACTTTCTAAAGAACTCATTTCAGATGTAAACAGCATTTTTGACATTGATGTATCTGACAGAGTACTTAGCCATAAGCTCTTCCAGGGTGGAGATAAAGAAACTTACAATATGTCTACAGACATCTTTGTTGTGGATACACCATTCTTGATTGAAAAATTGGAAGAAGAAGCAGCTAAAGAAGAACCACGTAAGCTTCGTTATGTACTTCGTGATTTGGCAGTTGCTGAAAATGCTTTTGCTTACGAGTACACTGGTTACCTTTCAAATATCCACTCAGTGAAAGCCTACTTTGATGCTAACTTGGATATGTTGGAATCACAAAAATTCTATTCACTTTTTGCACCAAACCAAAAAGTTTATACAAAAGTTAAAAATGAAGAGCCAACATACTATGCAGCCTCTTCTGACGTTAAGCTTTCACAATTTGCATCTGGTTCGATTGTACGAGGCAAAGTTACGAACTCAGTGATTTCACGTAATGTTGACTTGTCTGAAGGTTCTAGTGTGAGCCATTCAATTATCTTCCCACGTGTTAAAGTTGCCAAAGGCGCAACAGTTGAATATGCTATTGTGGATAAAGGTGTTGAAATCGCTGAAGGTGTTACGATTCGCGGTACAGAAAACAACCCAGTTATCATCAAAAAAGGTAGCGTTGTAACAGAGGATATTGTACGATGAAAATTTTATTTGTAGCAGCAGAGGGTGCACCTTTCGCTAAAACTGGCGGCTTGGGTGACGTTATCGGTGCTCTTCCTAAATCTCTAGTCAAAAATGGTCATGAAGTTGCCGTAATTCTCCCATATTATGATGTGGTTTCGGCTAAATTTGGCGATCAGGTTGAAGACCTTGGCTTCTTCTATACAAATGTTGGTTGGCGTCGTCAATATGTCGGCATCAAGAAAATTGTCCGTGATGGTGTGACCTTCTTCTTCATTGATAATGAGCAGTATTTCAACCGCGGTACGGTATACGGTGAGTGGGATGATGGTGAGCGTTTTGGCTTCTTCCAAATGGCTGCCCTTGAGTTGATGGAAAAAGTGGACTTTATTCCAGATATTCTCCATGTTCATGACTACCACACAGCCATGATTCCATTCCTTCTTAAGGAAAAATACCATTGGATTCAAGCTTACCAAGGTATTAGAACAGTCTTCACTATCCATAATATTGAGTTCCAAGGTCAATTTGACAGTGGTATGCTTTGGGAAATCTTCGGTGTTGGTTACGAGCGTTATGCAGACGGTACGCTCCGTTGGAATGACTGCCTCAACTGGATGAAAGCAGCCGTTCTTTACGCAGATCGTGTAACAACAGTTTCTCCATCTTATGCTGGTGAAATTAAAACACCTGAATTTGGTAAAGGTCTTGATCAAATCATGCGCATGGAATCTGGTAAGTTGTCTGGTATTGTTAATGGTATCGATACGGACCTCCTTGATCCAGAAACAGATGCTCACATTCCTTATCATTTCTCAGTGGATGATTTGTCAGGTAAAGCCAAAGACAAGGCAGCTCTTCAAGAGCGTGTTGGTCTCCCAGTTCGAGAAGATGTTCCATTGATTGGTATTGTGTCACGTTTGACGGACCAAAAAGGTTTTGATTTGGTGGTTAACGAACTTCACAATATCTTGCAACATGATGTTCAGATTGTTCTTTTGGGTACTGGCTACAGTGACTACGAGAATTCTTTCTCTTGGTTTGGCCATGCTTATCCAGAGAAAATGTCTGCCAACATTACCTTCAACCTAGAGTTGGCTCAACAAATTTATGCTGGTTGTGACATTTTCCTCATGCCTTCAGCCTTTGAACCATGTGGGCTCTCACAAATGATGTCTATGCGTTATGGTACCTTGCCAGTGGTTAGTGAGGTTGGTGGTCTTCGTGACACCGTTGAACCTTACAACCCTGTAACGGAATCAGGTACAGGCTTCTCATTCGGTAACTTCTCAGGTTACTGGATGGTTCAAACCCTTGAAAAAGCTCTCGATGTTTACGAAAAAAATGCTGATGCTTGGAAACAACTCCAGCACAATGCTATGACTCGTGACTTCTCATGGGATACAGCAAGTTTGGCATATGTTGATTTGTACAAACAATTAGTATAATCCAAGGATAACTTTTCTCGCAAGGGAAAAGTTATCTTCATGTAAAGAGTTTGAAAACGCTTCAACATCAATTAGAAAAAGCCAAAATAGTCGCTCCAAATCTTGCTACTAAAGCAAATGAAAGAGATGCTATCTAGGAGTATGATTCTCATTATGTTATAATTAATTTAACTGTTTTGACAGTTTTGTAAATCAAGATGCAGAAACTGAGGTTCCTAATCTTGATTGGCAAGGTTTGGAAGTTTTAAAGAAATTTCCAATTCCCCCTTATTCCGATATTCACTCTATAAGATGTGTATCAAAGGTATAGAAGTATAAGAAAGGATTTCTATGCAACTCGAAAATTTAACAAAAGAACAATTTATCCGTGATTTTAAGGACATGCTCCACCAAGAACAGTTGATTAGAGTGGCTAAGGCTACACCAACTGAAATTTTCACAGCCTTGGCTGGTTTGATCCGTAAGTATTATACTGACACATGGATTGAACGTAACCATGCGCTTTCAGACAATCAAGAAAAGATTGCTTTCTACTTCTCAATCGAGTTCCTTCCAGGACGTATGTTGGAAACCAACCTCCTCAACCTTGGTATTCTTGACCTTGTTAAAGAAGGTTTTGCAGAACTTGACATCGACTTCCGCGAAGTAGTAGAAGCTGAGCATGACATGGCACTTGGTAATGGTGGTCTTGGTCGTTTGGCTGCTGCCTTCATGGATTCACTTGCAACTACTGGTTACCCAGGTTTTGGTAATGGTCTACGTTACCGTTATGGACTTTTCAAACAACGTATTGTTGATGGTTATCAAGTTGAATTGCCAGATGGTTGGTTTGGCTCAACAGGAAATGTTTGGGAAACACGTAAAGACCATGATATCGTTCATGTAAAACTCTTCGGTGATGTTGTCCTTGAAAGTAATGAAGAAGGTCGCTTCGTCCCAACTTATAAGAACGCTCAAGTTCTTCGCGCTGTTCCTTACGATGTACCACAAATTGGTTTCCAAAATGGCGTGATCAACAATCTTCGTCTTTGGGATGTTGAAATTCCTGAAGAGTATGAATTGGACTACCCAACTTTGGAAGATCGCCGTCGTGTGAAAGATATTACAGCCATTCTTTATCCAGATGATTCAACGATTGAAGGTAAAGAATTGCGTTTGGTTCAAGAATATTTCATGACAAGTGCAGGTCTCCAAACCATTATCAAATCATACCTCAAGATGGGCTTGCCATTGAAAGATATCCACGAAAAGGTATCTGTTCACATCAATGATACTCACCCTGCGGTTGCACCAGCTGAATTCATGCGTCTCCTCCTTGATGAATACGGTCTTTCATGGGAAGATGCTTGGAATGCGACTGTTAAGACAATGAGCTACACTAACCACACAATCCTTCAAGAAGCTCTTGAAAAATGGGATCAACAGCTCTTCAAACGTGTTCTTCCACGTGTTTACCAAATCATCTTGGAAATCGACAACCGTTATATAGCTGAAATGGCTGGACATGGTGTTGCTGCAGATGTTATCGAACGCACCCGTATCGTTAAGGATAACCAAGTACATATGGCTAACTTGGCTATCATTGGTGGTCACTCAGTCAATGGGGTTGCCAAACTCCACACAGAGCTTCTTAAAGAAGATACGCTTCACGACTTCTATACTATTTATCCTGAAAAATTCAATAACAAGACAAATGGTATCGTTCCACGTCGTTGGACACAAATTGCAGCTCCTGAACTTTCAGCAGCAATTGATGATGTAATTGGTGATGGATGGCGTAAAGACATCCATGAGCTTGAAAACCTTACCACTTACTTGGATGACAAGACAGTCTTGAACCAGTTCTATCAAGTTAAGAAGGCTGCTAAACAACGTTTGGCAGACTACATCAAGGAAACAACAGGCGTTGAAGTGTCTACAGATGCTATCTTTGACGTTCAGGTTAAACGTCTTCACGCTTACAAACGTCAATTGCTTAACCTCCTTCACATTATCAAACTTTATTGGGATCTTAAAGATAACCCAGATAAAGACATGGTACCACGTGTATTCATCTTTGGTGCCAAAGCTGCGCCTGGCTATCACTTCGCAAAATCAGTTATCAAACTCATCAACGAAGTTGCCAACCTTGTTAACAATGATGAAAGCCTCCAAGGCAAACTTAAAGTAGTCTTCCTAGAAAACTACCGTGTAAGCCTTGCAGAACTTATCATTCCGGCAGCAGATGTCTCTGAACAAATCTCATTGGCTTCTAAAGAAGCATCTGGTACTTCAAACATGAAATTCATGATGACTGGTGCTATTACCTTGGCAACACTTGACGGTGCCAACATTGAAATCAAGGATGAAGTTGGAGATGAGAATGTTGTCATCTTCGGTATGGACAAGGACGAAGTTTATGAACATTATGCACGTCACGATTATTATTCTCGTGCAGTTTATGAAAATAATCCTGTCATTCGTCGTGTTGTTGATACTTTTGTCAACGGTACGATTCCAAATGCTCAGTCTGAAGGTACAGAAATTTATGAAGCACTCATCACCCACAATGATGAATACTTCCTCTTGGAAGACTTCGAAGCTTATGTAGAAGCTCAAGAGAAAATCGATGCACTTTACCGTGATCATGACAAGTGGGCACGTATGAGCTTGGCAAATATTGCTAAATCTCATAAGTTCACTTCAGATGATACGATTACAGAATACGCCAAAGAAATTTGGGAATTGAAAAAATAAGCGATAGCTTATGAATCACAAAAAGAGGCTCCTTGTCAACTGTAGTGGGTGACGAAAAGCTAACATCTAGAGAGGACCGG
>NZ_CAUUKN010000032.1:0-18525 GCF_963545685.1 uncultured Streptococcus sp.
AATTGCAAGTATTTTATATAGTTTTCAGTTTTTCTTTAGAGTAATTACAAATATTTCTTTCAATAATTCTCTTTCTACTACTTCTATAATCTTTTCATCCTATCAAAACCATGACTACACTGCAAAAGACAAAAAGAAGCCGTATCTTAACGACTTCTTCTTAAAGGTACAATTTTTTCATTTTGACTTTCTAGCTCTTGAGTCTGAGACAACTCTTCCTCGATAGACTGAACGATATTATCTCGTTTTTCATTAGCAGCGATATTCAAGACAAAAGCAATACCAACGGAAGTTACCAAGAGAGAGTTACCACCTTGTGAAAGGAAGGGGAAGGTAACCCCTGTCGATGGAATCAAACCTGAGATTCCACCGATATTAACAAAAACTTGCATAAGCATGAGAGCTCCCACACCAAGTGCCATCATAGAGTTAAATGGATTTCTAGCCTTAACGCCTACAATCATAATACGAAGAATAAGGAAAAAGAGAAGGGCCAGAATCAAACCTGCTCCAATGAGGCCTAACTCTTCAATAACAATTGAAAAAACAAAGTCGGTCGTTGCTTCTGGGAGATAACCGGTTTTCTCAATCGAATTTCCGAGTCCAAGACCGAACCACCCTCCATTACTCATAGCATAGTAGGAATGTGATAACTGAAGTCCTGAACCTGTTAAATCCTTAAAAGGATTAAAATAAGCTGCAAAACGCTTGGCAACATATCCAAAGACAGGTACCTTAGCCATGGTTTGTACTCCAACCAAAGCAATCAATCCAAGAAAAGCAGACGACAGTCCTACAATGCCAGCAAACAGCGCTGTAAACCAACGATAGCCAACACCAGAAATTGAAAACATGACGACTGTTGTCAATACGATGATAGCCGCATTCCCCAAGTCCGGTTGGATGGCAACTAAGCCAATCATTACCAGCAAATAGTAACGCCAGTCATTAAGTTCTTTTTTATTCCTCGGTATCCACCTATTCTTAGTCAAGGCCTGATAGTCATAACGTTCTATAGCTGACTGTTGTTTTGAGAAGGTGTGTGCCAAATACCAAACAACAATAACCTTAAGATACTCCGCTGGTTGGAAAGATAAGGGACCCAGTACAATCCATCCATTCGCTCCATTAATTTCTTTAGTGAAAAACTTCGCAACAACCAAGAGTAAAATTTCGACAAATATGACAGCTCCTAGGACCTTATCTTTTCTGAGGAAATTCAATTTCAATCGATAAATGAAAAAGATAAAGAATAAGGATACTAGCCAAAAGGCACCTTGGTTCATAACTGATGCGAAAGGGTTGGCTCCATAAGTTACTAAAAGAGCACTCGTTGTTGAATAAACCATAATCAAACCAACCACTGATAAAATTAAATAAGGTATCAAGATGGTATAGTCCAAAAGATGTTTCTTTTCAATTTTCATATCTAAAAAACTCATACTTTCTATTACGTTACTCTACATTTTCATAAAAAACATAAAGCTAACAGCTTATATTATAACACTTTGATATCTTAAACTAAAGTAAAATCTAAATTAACCGTTTTCATTTCTAAAAATTTTATTTAGTCTTTTATACTCAAATTCATCTGGCAACTAACTTTCTGTAGTAAGATTGCTAGTCCTCATATTTCCTTTAAGGATAAACAAAAAAAACGAGACTTAGATCCCGTTTTTTATCTTATTTTGTACCGACACTGATACGATTAAGTGCTCGACGGAGAGCAACCTGAGCACGTTGAACTTCATCAATACGATCAGATTTGGTTGCTTCTTCCAAGTCACGTTCGGCACGTTGCTTGGCACGTTCGGCACGAGAAACGTCAATGTCGCGTTCACGTTCTGCTGAATCGGCAACGATAGTAATGAAATCATCTTTAACTTCGATGATACCACCGTTTACGGCAATCCAATCGACGTGACTCTCGTCATCCACACGACGAACCTTGAGCTCATCCACTTCAAGTGGAGCGATCAAGTTAATATGGCCTGGCAAAATACCAATTTGACCATCTTTAGTAACCGCGTGGATAAAGCTGGCATGATGGTCGTATTTAAGACCATCTGGAGTTACCACTTGTACGGTCATTTGTGCCATATCTTCACCTCATTAGTAGCCCATAGCTTTAGCTTTAGCTACTACATCCTCAATCGGACCTACGCTACGGAAGGCATCTTCAGGAAGATTGTCATATTTACCTTCAAGGATTTCTTTAAAGCTACGAACAGTTTCGGCAACTGGAACATAAGAACCTGGTTGTCCAGTAAACTGCTCAGCAACGTTGAAGTTTTGCGACAAGAAGAATTGGATACGACGAGCACGTCCAACCAATGTTTTTTCTTCGTCTGACAATTCGT
Organism: uncultured Streptococcus sp.; assembly: GCF_963545685.1. Classification (GTDB taxonomy): domain Bacteria; phylum Bacillota; class Bacilli; order Lactobacillales; family Streptococcaceae; genus Streptococcus. The sequence continues at coordinate 2,361 of NZ_CAUUKN010000032.1, forward strand.
CCATACCAAGGATAGCGATAATATCTTGCAATTCACGGTAACGTTGAAGCACACGTTGAACTTCAGTCGCAACAGCATAGTGTTCTTCACCAACAATTTCAGGTGAGAGGGCACGTGAGCTTGATGCCAATGGGTCAACGGCTGGGTAAATACCCATTTGTGTCAACTTACGTTCAAGGTTGGTTGTTGAATCCAAGTGAGCAAATGCTGTAGCTGGCGCTGGGTCAGTATAGTCATCGGCTGGGACATAGATAGCTTGGATTGATGTAACAGAACCTTTTTTAGTTGATGTGATACGTTCTTGCAATTGCCCCATTTCAGTAGCAAGTGTTGGTTGATAACCAACGGCTGATGGCATACGGCCAAGAAGGGCAGAAACCTCAGAACCCGCTTGAGTGAAACGGAAGATGTTATCGATGAAGAGAAGCACGTCTTGACCTTCAACATCACGGAAGTATTCCGCAATAGTCAAACCAGTAAGGGCAACACGCATACGTGCTCCTGGTGGTTCATTCATTTGACCAAAGACCATGGCTGTTTTCTCGATAACGCCAGATTCTTTCATTTCCCAGTAAAGGTCATTACCTTCACGTGTACGTTCACCAACACCTGTAAACACGGAAATACCACCGTGCTCTTGGGCGATGTTGTGAATCAACTCTTGAATAAGAACAGTCTTACCAACACCGGCACCACCGAAAAGTCCGACTTTACCACCTTTAAGGTAAGGGGCAAGCAAGTCGATAACTTTAATCCCTGTTTCAAGGATTTCAGTAGATGTTGACAATTCATCGAAGGTAGGTGCTTTTTTATGAATTGGTTCACGCTCTGCATCGTCTGCAAAAGGTGCTTCCAAGTCAATGGTATCTCCAAGCACGTTAAAGACACGCCCAAGAGTTTCTTTACCAACAGGAACGCTGATTGGACGACCCGTGTCCAGAACTTCTAGCCCACGAGTCAATCCATCAGTAGATTCCATGGCAATGGTACGAACCACACCTTCTCCAAGTTCAAGAGCTACTTCGAGCACGATACGTTTAGACTTTTCTTCATCAGTGTAAACGACCAATGCATTGTTAATCTCAGGAAGTTTATCACCAGCTGCAAACGCTACGTCTACAACAGGACCAACAACCTGAGCAATTTTGCCTGAGCTCATTGTTTTCTCCTTATGATAGTTTTCTGGATGACAATCATCCCTTTTTCTTGTATGTCAAATCAAGACAAATCTCTAGCTATTCAAGTGCACTAGCACCACCAACAATCTCAGTAATTTCTTGAGTAATGGCTGCTTGACGTGCACGGTTGTATTGGATTGTCAAATCGTTAATCACATTCTTAGCATTATCAGTGGCAGTCTGCATTGCAGTCATACCAGCAGCATGCTCAGCTGTTTTGGCATCTACGATAGCACCGTAGATAAGACTCTCAGCATATTGTGGCAAGAGTTGATCCAAAATAGTATCACGATCCGGTTCCAATTCAAACTTGGTCAATACATGACCTTCAGATTCATTAGGATCCAAATCAGCAATCGGAAGCATTTGTTCCACACGAACTTCACTAGACAAACTATTAACATGGTGATTGTAACACACATAAAGTTCATCAAAAAGCTCATTTTGATACATTCCTACAGCTTTAGAAATGATTTTCCCGACTTGATCGAAACTAGGTTGATCTTCAAGTCCACGAAGTTCGAAAGCGACATTCATGTTACGAGCTTTGAAGAAATCTGAACCTGTTCCACCAATAGAGATGATAGCATATTCATCTTCAGAATCATGGTCACGTTTAATCATATCCAAGACAGCTTTAAGAATGGTTGAATTATATCCTCCAACTAATCCCTTATCCGAAGTAATGACAATGTAACCTGTCTTACGAACTGGACGTGCATCCAACATTGGATTTGAAGAACCGTTAACCAATTCTGAATGTAGAAGATCTGTTGTGATCTGTCTAATTTTTGAGGCATAGATTTGGAAATCTTTAGCAGCTTGCTCAGAACGTGTCAATTTAGAAGCAGAAACCATTTGCATGGCTCCTGTAATTTGACTCGTTTTCTTAGTTGAAGCAATTTTTGCTTGGATTTCTCTTAGAGAGCCTGCCATATGCTGTCCTCCCTATCTCTATTTGTATTCTGATTGATCTTTGAAAGCTTGGATAGCTTCATTAAGTACAGATTCCTCAGGAAGATCTTTAGTTGTACGGATTGTTTCAAAGATATCTTCATGATGGCTATCAAAGTAATCATAAAGGGCTTCTTCAAAATCCAAGATTTGATCAACCGGAACACTGTCCAAGAAACCGTGTGTCAAAGCGTAAAGAATAACAACTTGTTTCTCAACCGGAAGTGGTTTATGAAGTGGTTGTTTCAATACTTCGATTGTACGACGACCTCGGTTCAATTTTGCTTGAGTTGCAGCATCCAAATCTGAACCAAATTGTGTAAATGCTTCAAGTTCGCGATATGAAGCCAAGTCAAGACGAAGCGTACCTGCAACCTTCTTCATCGCTTTAATTTGCGCTGATCCACCTACACGTGACACGGAAGAACCCGCATCAATGGCAGGACGAATACCTGAGTTAAACAAGTTTTCTTGCAAGAAAATTTGTCCATCTGTGATTGAGATAACGTTTGTTGCGATATAAGCTGAGATATCTCCTGCTTGTGTTTGGATGATTGGCAAGGCAGTAATTGAACCACCACCAAGATCATCTGAAACCTTAGCTGAACGTTCCAAAAGACGTGAGTGGAGATAGAAAACATCCCCTGGGTAGGCTTCACGACCTGGTGGACGACGGAGAAGCAATGAAAGTTCACGGTAAGCCACGGCTTGTTTAGACAAATCATCATAAACAATCAAGACATGTTTGCCGTTATACATGAACTCTTCAGCCATTGCAACACCAGCGTAAGGCGCGATGTAAAGCAATGGTGATGGTTGTGATGCTGAGGCAGTCACAACGATTGTGTAATCAAGAGCACCATGTTTACGAAGCGTTTCTACTTGTGTACGAACTGTTGATTCTTTTTGACCAATAGCCACATAAATACAGATCATATCTTGTCCTTTTTGGTTCAAGATAGCATCAATGGCTACTGAAGTTTTACCAGTTTGGCGGTCCCCGATGACCAATTCACGTTGACCACGTCCAATTGGAACCAAGGCATCAATCGCCTTAAGACCAGTTTGCAATGGCTCAGAAACTGATTTACGTTGCATAACACCTGGAGCAGGTGTTTCAACTGGACGGAAACCTGTTGTTTCGATATCTCCAAGACCATCAACTGGTTGCCCAAGTGGGTTTACTACACGACCAATAAGGGCTTCACCAACTGGAACTTCCATGATTTTTCCAGTACGTTTAACAATATCGCCTTCACGAATTGCTACGAAATCTCCCAAGATAATGATACCGACATCATTAGTTTCAAGGTTTTGGGCCATACCATAGGCACCATTTTCAAATTCGAGCAACTCACCACTCATAGCATTATCAAGACCACGAGCACGTGCGATACCGTCACCAATATAGGTAACGACACCAGTTTCAGTGACGTCAAAGTTTGGCTGGAAGTTTTCAATTTGCTTTTTAATTAAAGCGCTAATTTCTTGTGCGTTAATTGCCAAAAGTCACACCACTTTCTATTTCAAATTCGTTTTAAAGGTTTGCAATTGACTGCGAATTGACGTGTCAATAACCTTATTCTTTGCTTTGATGACGAATCCTCCAATGAGATCCTCATCAATTTTTTCTACTAAACGACGTGTCTTAATCTCAAATTTTTGTGAAACTATCGCCAAAAGTCTAGCTTTTTGTTCTTCAGACAAGGGACTTGCTGATGTCACAGTGACATCATAAGTGTTGTCTTCTTGATCAAAGAGCTCAAGGACCAATTTCAACACATCATAAAGAATGTTAGCTCGGTCATTGAGTGAAATTACCTCAAGAAAATTGTTCATGTAAACTGAACAAGACTCTTGAATCAAACCCAGACTTTCTTTTTTAGCCTCACTTGTCACATTCTCTTGAGACAAGAAGGTTTTTAGATTTGTTTCAGCAAAAACTGTTAGGATTTGCCTTACTTCTTCTTGGATCGTTGACACGGCGTCTTGTTCAAAAGCGACTTCTACCAGACTTCTGGCATACTGCTCAACAAGAGCTTGTGTTTTTTTATCCATTAAGCATCTCCTAATTGATCAAGATAGCTATCAATCAAGTCAGATTGCGCTTTTGCATCAAGGTTTTGTTTCATAACTTTTTCTGCCAAAAGGACAGTCAAGTCAGCAACTTCACCTTTAACGCCAGCAAGTGCTTCCACACGGCTTTGAGCGATATCTTGATTTGCTTTCTCTTTCAAGCGTTTAGCTTCATCATGTGCTTCTGCAATGATTTTTGACTCTTGAGTTTTACCAGTTTCCTTGGCCCCATCAATAATCTGAGCTGCTTCTGTGCGAGCACCGGCTAACTCATCTTGACGTTTTTGTGCCAAGCTTTCTGCTTCTTGACGAGCATTTTCAGCACTATCAATATCTGTGGCAATTTTCTTTTCACGAGCGGCAAAGATTCCTGTAATTTGATCCCATGCGAATTTACGAATGAGGTAATACAAGAGAAATACAGAGCCGAGCGTGATAATGATATTACCAAGTGTCGTACTATTAATCAGTAATGACATTTTATTTCTCCCTTTCTTAATTATTCTTCGTTGACTTTATCACCAATGTAGTTTGAACTTAGGATAATAAAGACATAGGCTTGAATGAAACCAATAAAAGCTGAAAAGGCAACCCAGACAAGGTTCAAAGCAAAGGATACAGGTGCTGCAAAAGCAGACCATTTCACTAATTGAAGAATCAAGCCAGTTAGTACCTCACCAGAATAAATGTTACCAAACAAACGCAAAGCCAATGATGCAAGGTTGGTTAATTGTTCCAATATGTTCATTGGGAGCATTGCTGGATATGGTGAAAGGTAACCTTTGAGATAGCCTTTAAGCCCTTTTTTACGGATTCCCTCGATATGACTAATGAGGGTAATAATCAAAGAAAGAGTGATAGTAACACCGAAATTCGATGTTGGAGAAGACCAAAAATTGTAATGCTCACTTTTCACAGATACAAGCAGACCTAAGTTGTTTGCTGTAAATACAAAGGTGAAAATTACAAACAAGAGCAAACTATAATTTTTTGTGAATTTTCCAAGATTTTGAGAAATGGTGTTATTCACAAATTCATAGATGAACTCGAGTACATTTTGTTTTCCCTTTGGTTTAATGGTCATCTTACGACTTGACCAAAAAACCACTCCAAAAACGATAATTACTGTCAAGAGAGACATGGCAAGGATCGTCAAGTCAAAATCAATCCCAAATAATGAGACGGTTGGATTACTTGTAGCTTCCACTGCTCATCCCTCCTTCATCTTTTTATTTGTCTATTAGACAATGTAGCTAAGGGCAAACAATACGAAGAAGGTACCTTCGATGAAGGCAACACCAGTAAACATCAATGTTTGAAGTTTGCTAAACATCTCAGGTTGGCGAGCTGCAGCTTTAGCGATATTGGCAACGAGGATACCCTCACCAATAGAGACACCCATAACGGCCAAACCGAGGCCTAAGATAGTTAAATTCATAGTAGAATTCTCCTTTTAATTATTTTTACCATGCTATTTTAGTCCTATTTTCCACGAAAGTCAATGAATTGACGGTTTTTTGGACGTTTTCACTGACTTTGCCTAACGTTTTCATTTTATTTGCGTAAGCGTTTGCTTTTCTAATAAAACTTCATCTATTTATTTCAAAAAAAGCCTAACCACAGAGGCTAGACTTATTGGGAGATTTATGAAAAAAAGAAAGTTTCACTGTCTGACTTAAAGTCAAAGACTGCAATTGCTACCGAACGACGTTCAGTAATACTTATTAGGATGACTATAGTATAGCTTGGGTTGCTTAAAGAAAGCTGAAGGGAGGGGAGGAAGCATTTCATAACTTTGAAAATAACTATTTTTGAGCCTAACCAATCATATCCACAGGGGTATTATCTGCGCCAATCCAAATAGATCTCTAGATAGTTTAACTGATAAGTCTGACGTGCATACTTATCAAACTCATTGGCATACACCACTCTGAACTCGTTGGTCTGTTCAAATTTCAATTCCTCCAACACCTAAGAAGAAAAATGAAATATTGTACTTCTCAGATCGGTTTGACCTTACAGAATTTGTCATTAGGTTAACTGCTTGCTAAAATATTGAACAATATTATAGAGATTAATATAAATTATCTGACATAAATTTATGATCATGAATTGCAGAATTTATTAGGTCAATAAAGTAATCTAGACACCGATAAGTTTTATCCTTTAATTCAATTATGCCCTGAATTGAGAACTCTTTTCCATTATCTTCAAAAGAAATATTTCCATGAGCTAGATAATTTCTCCTGTTCTTAATTGTATAGAGAGCTCCACCATAATCTCTAAATGAATCATTATCGTATGTAATACCATGTGTTTCTAAAATATTTTTAATTTCCTTAACATCTGCATTACCAGAAAGGTGAAAGGACTCCTTTTCTATCTCAACACAATAATTATCGTCTATTACATTTAAAATCATATTAAATACTTTTTGATTTAACTCATTACTATTTATTTGACTCAAATAGTTTTTAACCCACAATTTTTGTATTGATTCAATTGCTTGACTAAAAGACAATTGTTTATCGTTTAAACTGCTATAATATTCTAACATTGAAACTCTTATGGTAGACTCAACTAAATTATATAGCATTAAAATAGAATTGGACTTCATAATTTTAACAATCACTTCAAAATCATCTTTATTTTTAATCTGTAATCGGTACTCTAATTCTTCCCAAACATCTGGAGTACTAGCTATCTGTATTTCAAATAAATCATTCAGCACATTTGGAATCCCCATTATAGATTGCTCATAAATACTAATAACATCAATAAAGTGATTAATTTCCCTTTTCAATTTTTCGTATTCAGTCATTAAAGTCACCATTTAATAAAAAGTCTCTAACTCCATGTATTCTTCCAATTACCTTTGTTTTATTATTTGCAGCATCAGAAGTTGTCCATTTTTTTAAGTGATCACTTTTTAATAACTCATCTATTTTTTCTTTGGAGATATTTAATTGGGGGGATTTTCTTAACGCTAAGTTAATTCCAACTGAAAGTGCCTCAAAACGTACTCGAGGTGTATGATTCCGATCGTCTTTCTGAAACCCTCTCTCAAAATTATCAGAAACAAATTCCATTGTTTTATTAAACTCATCTACAAACAAATCTTTTTTTTCATCAGACCAATTGTTTCCAGCTTCTCGGATATAATCATCAACAAAATTCATCACTGATCCGTCATAATTATCTAAATTATTACTATAAGCAAAAAAACGACTTACTAATTCAATATCCTCTTTCCGATTAATTTTATTCTGGGAAAGATTTGTATTCTTCCGAAAGAGTTCATCTTCGGCTAAGGTTTTTATCAATATCATAAGTGGATTATCAAGTTCCCTTCCCGCCCGAACTTCACTTGTATTAGCATGTAAGGAACTAGTATTGAGTCTATCAAATAATTCCTTACGAACATCGGCCGGAGTGTTATGTTTCAACACTATTACTCTCAGAGATCTAGCTTTTAATCGTCTGATTTCATTTTTAGGCATTTCATCCAAAGTACAATCATTTAATTCAGTAAGCTTGTTTAGTCCTACCAATTTTAAATCTTCATTAAAAAATTCAGATAGTGTCGAAATCCTTTGTAATCCATCAACTATCTCCATACTACCTTCATCCGTATCTGCTAAAAATAGGAGAGGAATTGGATAATCAAGTAGCAACGATTCTATAAATCTTGATTTTTGCTTAGGATTCCATAATAATTCGTTACGCTGATAGTCAGGAGAAAAAATTTCATTCTCATTATTATATAAATCCACAATAAAACTAATAGGATAATCCCGAGTATCATAATTAAGTTCATATTGTAACTTATTTATTTGTTCTTGTATTCTTTGCTGTTTTTCTTCATCTTCAAATAATTTCATTTGCTTGAGCATAATATTCCTCCGAATGTTTTATTATACTTTTTCCTATTACCTCCCCAAGCTTCGGAGGTACAGCATTCCCAATTTGCATTGCGATTTTTTGACTAGAAAATGAGTCTAAATCATTGATAAATTGATAGGTTCTTGGGAAACTTTGTAAAATGGCTCCTTCTCTAAGACTAAGTGCTCTGTCTTGTTCTGGATGTCCAAATCTACCATTTCCATAACCCGGGAATTGAGTTGTTATTGTAGAGGACGGTTTATCCCACTCTAATCTACCATATACGGAACCATAAGTTGCACCACTCTTTTTTTTAAAACATTCTGGTAATAAAGAACCATCCCAGTCCCTCCATGTTCCTCCTGGTTTGGAACTACGAATTCGCCTTAAATTAATGTCAGATAGATTTCGAGCTGTATGCAGCAAATCTAAAGGATCGGTCTCACCAGCATTTAATTTTGGTAGATCTCCTATGGCCTGTCTAACAGTCGGATAATCCTTCACGGTCAACTCTTCTGTAAAAGAAATTTCTCCAAATTTAGAGGCTAAAAGCAATAAGCGCTTTCTATTTTGGGGAATACCGTAAGCAGGGGCAAAGGCAATTTTCCAACTTACTTTATATCCTTCACTTTCTAGTAATGCTAGAAAGTTTTTAAATACAGCTTTTTTCGCTAATTGTGGTACATTTTCCATTGAAACAATGTCTGGCTTTACCAATTTGACTTGCTTTCCAAAGTAGTCCAGTAAATCCATTTTTTTAATTGTATTTATATTATTTTTATATTTATGACTGTATGTTGAAAATGGTTGACAGGGAGCACACCCAATCAGTACTTTTATATCAGTATCTGGCGGATACAAGCCTAATATTTCGTCATCTTCAATATCCTTAACATCTTTTAAAATAAATTTAGCATCATTGTTATACTCATAGGCAAATTTGCTTTTTTTATCAATATCATACCCAGCTACAACATTGATACCTGACTGCTGGATTCCATATGTTAGACCGCCTACACCACAAAATAAATCAACTGCATTTATTTTCATATCGGCCTCCTATTGCTTTTGTTTTTGACCATTATTTTATCATAAATCAACTAAAAAAGCAGTTCTGATATTAGCTTAATTTATCAGAATCTGCTTAATACTCCTTTATTTCACCAACTTCTTCATCTCATCAATACGCACTACTGTCGCATCGTATTTAGCTTGGTAATCTTCTTGTTTGTCGCGTTCTTTTTGGACGACTTCTGGTTTGGCGTTGGCTACGAAGCGCTCGTTAGAGAGTTTCTTACCGACCATGTCGAGTTCTTTTTGCCATTTGGCCAATTCTTTTTCAAGACGAGCCAATTCTTCTTCGACATTGAGAAGGTCAGCGAGTGGCAAGTAAATTTCTGCACCTGTGATGATGCTTGACATAACCAAGTCAGGTACTTCGACATCTGCTGCAATTTCCAAGTGTTCTGGATTTGTGAAGCGTTTGATGTAGTTGACGTTATCATTGAAGAAGGCGTCAAGCTTGCTGTCGCTAGTCTTAATCAAGATGGTGATTGGCTTGCTTGGCGCTACGTTAACTTCTGCACGTGAGTTACGGACTGAACGAATCACGTCTTTAAGAGCTTCAACGCCAGCTGCCGCTTCTTCATTTTCAAATTCTGGACGAACCACTGGGTATTCAGCCATCACGATAGTTCCTTCAGAGATTTGTCCAAAGATTTCTTCAGTCACGAATGGCATGATTGGGTGAAGGAGACGCAAGATTTGGTCCAAAGTGTAAAGAAGGACAGAACGAGTGATGACTTTTTCGTCCTCGTTATCGCTGTAAAGTACCTCCTTAGTCAACTCAACGTACCAGTCCGCAAACTCATCCCAGATGAAGTTGTAGAGGATGTGACCAGCTACACCAAACTCAAACTTGTCAAAGTTAGCAGTTGCTTTGCCGATCGTTTCATTGAGGTTATGGAGAATCCAGCGGTCAGTGACATTTCCAGCTTCCTTGTTGACCACTTTTTCCACATTGGCCGTTGCTTGCTCGAGAGTCAAGCCTTCATTGTTCATGAGGATATAGCGAGAGATGTTCCAAATCTTGTTGATGAAGTTCCAAGACGCATCCATTTTCTCATAAGAGAAGCGCACGTCTTGCCCTGGTGCAGAACCATTTGAAAGGAACCAACGAAGGGCATCGGCACCGTATTTCTCGATGACGTCCATCGGGTCAATCCCGTTACCGAGAGATTTAGACATCTTGCGTCCTTGCTCATCACGGATGAGACCGTGGATAAGGACATTTTGGAATGGCTGACGGCCAGTGAATTCCAAGGATTGGAAAATCATACGAGACACCCAGAAGAAGATGATGTCGTAACCTGTTACCAAGGTTGAAGTTGGGAAGTAACGTTTGAAGTCTTCTGAGTCGACATCCGGCCAGCCCATGGTTGAGAATGGCCAAAGGGCAGAACTGAACCAAGTATCCAAGACGTCTTCGTCCTGAGTCCATCCGTCACCTTCTGGAGCTTCTTCGCCGACGTACATTTGGCCCTCAGCATTGTACCAAGCAGGGATTTGGTGACCCCACCAGAGCTGACGAGAGATTACCCAGTCGTGGACATTTTCCATCCATTGAAGGAAGGTATCGTTGAAACGAGGTGGGTAAAATTCAACCTTGTCTTCTGTATCTTGGTTAGCGATAGCGTTTTTTGCCAATTGGTCCATCTTGACGAACCATTGCGTAGACAAACGTGGCTCAACCACAACACCTGTACGCTCTGAGTGACCAACACTGTGGACACGTTTTTCGATTTTAACAAGGGCATCGATTTCTTCCAACTTAGCAACGACTGCCTTACGAGCTTCAAAACGATCCATGCCTGCAAATTCAAAGGCAAGCTCGTTCATAGTTCCGTCATCGTTCATGACGTTAACTTGAGGTAAGTTATGGCGTTGACCAACCAAGAAGTCGTTTGGATCGTGGGCAGGCGTGATTTTCACGACACCAGTACCAAATTCAGGGTCTGCGTGTTCATCCCCAACGATTGGGATCAGTTTGTTAGCGATTGGAAGGATAACATTTTTACCAATCAAATCTTTGTAACGGTCGTCATTTGGGTTAACGGCTACGGCAGTATCACCAAACATGGTTTCAGGACGAGTTGTTGCCACTTCAAGAGCACGTGAACCATCTTCCAACATATAGTTCATGTGGTAGAAGGCACCTTCGACATCCTTGTGAATAACCTCGATATCAGAGAGGGCTGTACGGGCTTTTGGATCCCAGTTGATGATAAATTCACCACGGTAAATCCAACCTTTTTTGTAAAGCTCTACAAAGACCTTACGAACGGCTTTTGACAACCCTTCGTCAAGGGTAAAACGCTCACGAGAGTAATCTACAGAGAGTCCCATTTTACCCCATTGTTGCTTGATAGTTGAAGCATACTCATCTTTCCATTCCCAGACTTTATCCAGGAATTTTTCACGACCAAGGTCATATCGAGAAATGCCACTTTCAGCCAAACGAGCTTCAACCTTAGCTTGAGTGGCAATCCCAGCATGGTCCATTCCTGGAAGCCAAAGCGTATCAAAACCTTGCATCCGTTTTTGACGGATGATGATATCTTGCAAGGTTGTATCCCAAGCGTGACCAAGGTGGAGTTTCCCGGTTACGTTTGGTGGTGGAATGACGATGGAATAAGGCTTAGCCTTTTTATCGCCTGAAGGCTTGAAAACATCTTCGTCAAGCCATTTTTGGTAACGACCAGCCTCAACCTCGGCTGGATTGTATTTAGGTGAAAGTTCTTTAGACATATGTGTGTCCTTTCTAGTTATTTCTATTGTTCATATAATTTTTTATTAATGAATAATTAATTATCTTTTTTAAACCTTATCCCATTTTCCTTTAGCTTCTGAACGGTGACTGGACCAATTCCCTTCAAAGAGAGGATTTCTTTTTCTGTCCAATTTTTAAAGTCAGTAGATGTCTGGATTCCATTCTCAACAAAGATACGAACAATATCCATCCGAATTCCCTTCATTTTCTCTTCTCCCATAAATGAGAACCAGTTAGTTACTGTAGATAAGTTTTTCGCTAAATCAGAAGGGCTATTGAGTCTTGATATAGAGCAAAATTTCTCTGCTTCAGTTGTCAAAAAGTCTGTCAAAATAATATTTTCCTGTAAATAATCAGACATAGGATACAGGCTGGCTTGTAGCGATTCGACTGAATTGGGGTAATAACATTCCAGTTCTTCTATTTCAGGAATCTTAAAGGGCCAATCTTCATCTATAAAATAGTCAACAGCATCATCGTTGATTTCCACAAGTTTTGCAAATAATTTACTTGCATCTTCAACCTTTCCTCTAGAGAAAGCAGAAATAATAGCATGTATCAACACAGTATCACTACGTTTTCCTTGATTCAGTTCTTCCTGATAGAAACGTTCAACTTTAGATTCTTGACCAGTGATATGATATAGAGAAAGCATACAGAAAACAAAGTTAGGAGGGAATCGCTCTGGTTGCTTACTTAAGTATAAGTTAACTATTTCCAAAGCCTTATAATAAAATCTTTCCGCTATATAATATTCAATCAGAAACATAAGAGCAGTTAGAATAGGGCGTGCTTCAAAATAGTTCCAATTGTTATACCCATTGATTTTCCATTTTTCTAAAACCAGAGTTTCAAATTCCAATACTCTTTTAAAAGTTGGTAAGTCAATGTCTTGAACAGTCGAAAGAAAAAGGTGATACTCGGCAGCAAAATAATCTGGGTTAAGCTTTAAAACCTGCTTTAACAGTTTATTTCTCTTTTGTTTATTAGGAGTATACATAGCTTCTCTGAATAAAGCATGATCTTGATTCCAATCAAAAGTCCTATTTTTCAGTTGGTAATTGATTAGCTGAACATCTGGATACTCTCCATGTTCATCAGCATATTGTATCAGTGCTGTATGTAGTTCATCGAAATTTTGAATCTTCCGACGTTCTACAAAGACAGGTTGATACCTAAGTGAATCTGTCAATGAACTTTCTTCTTCAGAAATAACTTTTATCATCAATTTTTGCTTACGCTTAAATTCTTTTTGTCGATTTTTCTTTTTAGCCATCTTTCTTTATTTCCCACTCCTTCTTCAGCAAGCCATATATTAGACTGTCACAACGATTGCCTTGAGCATCTTTGCTGTCTCGGATACGAGCTTCAAGGGTGAAACCAAACTTCTCTGCAACTCGTTGACTTTGGACATTGTTGCCAAAACAAGTCAATTCAATCTTGTGAAGGCCCAGTTCTTTAAAGCCTAGGGCAATCACGGTACGCGACGCTTCTGGTACATAGCCTTGGCCCCAATAGTCTGGGTGCAAGGTATAGCTGATCTCCAGCACATCATCTTCGTGACGACGGGGGAAATCGACAGAGCCGATGACCTTATCCGTCTCTTTGACCACAATGCCATAGCCGGCTGGGAGATTGTCCTTTTGATTACGCTCTGGAAGGATATGTTCTAGGTAATAGATCTCGTCTTCCAAGGTCTTAACGGGCGGAAAGCCTGCTGGATAAGAGACTTCTGGAAGACTGGCAAAGTCAAAGATATCCTCAGCATCCGCCACTGTACGGACTCGTAAGACCAAACGCTCCGTTTCAATTCGTTCTGGCAATTCAGCCCTTGTCATCCTTTTTCCTCGCTTTCTTGATAAAGCTTCCCATGGGGTCCACTCGATTATCCAGATAGCGATAGACACGCTTATGGCCATCACCCATAAAGTAAGTCGGTGCAAAAGAATCGTTACGGAAATGGCCCTTGTTATCTAATAAATCAGAATCAGCAAGGCGGTCTAGAATCTTAGCAAAGATATGGCAGATGCCATCTTCCTCAATAATTCTGTCGACCTTACAATCCAGAACGACTGGACAAGCACCCAAGATAGGTGCTTGTGTCAGTTTCGAAGGTTGGAATTTCAAGCCGAGTTTAGCAATCTTTTCACGATGACTAATAAATCCAGCTTGCTCCATCTCCAACATGAAACTTTCATCCGGAATATTCACAGTGAACTTCTGATAATGTTTAATCTGGTCTGTCGCATTTTCCTCGCTACCAACCCCTATGACAAGCCAATCACCTAGGCTGTAGGAAGAACTACAGGTCGTCACATTATAGCCGTAGGTCTGGTCCTGATAACCCAAGATAAAAATAGGAAAACCATAATACAATTTACTGGTCTCAAAAGATTGCTTCATGTCACCCTCCTTTGATAGGAACGTAGACCTTGCTTTCGCTCCGTCTGCATCAATATCTTTAAATTCACTGCGACCTTCGGTCCTGGTCCTTTAAAAGCTACAGAAAATCCCTGCCATAAACATGACAGGGACGAATATGTATCCGCGGTACCACCCAGTTTTGAGTGGCAACCACTCACAGCTTTCTTAATTCAATTTGACCATCAGCAACTAGCTTTGACATTTGTGCGGATTTCTCAGTACCACCGCTTCCTGTAACAAATGGGCTTCAAAGCACCTCTGAATGGTCTTATTTTATCACAATTTTAAGACCAAGACAAATGAAAATACGGGGCCCTGAATTTGCAAATAAGTCAGATTACAGATTTTACCTTGGAACATAAATCCAATCCCTTATTTTATTCTCATTAGAAAAACCCCTGTCTATCGACAAGGATTTCATCTTATTTTTCTTCCTTAGCTCTTTCTTCTTTTAGCCATTGTTCATAGCTTTCAAGTAGATTTATAGCCATTTGGGTTGCCAAGGCAACTGAGAAGGCTTCCGTACCTTCAGTTGTTTCATTTTGGACCTCCAATTTACTTTCTTCGTAAATAGCTTTGAGAGCCTTATTGCTAAGCGTGTCTTTAAATGCTTGGAATTCTTTCATGGTCAAAGCCTCCTTGATTTTACGGCACTCTCTAAAATTACTGTTACCGCTTTCACTTTAAGTTTACACCATTTCAGAGAAATTGCAAGGTTTTTCCTTAATAATAAGGAGAACTTTCACACTAGCTACGACTTATTGGGCAGCTGCAGTAGCTCCTGTGAGATACTCTGTCGTATAGGCTACAATAGCTCCTGAATCAGCATTTACCGCGTATTTGTAACGTAGGCCACTAGCAGCATAATCAAAACTGATATTGTAGACTTTTCCGTCTCCTTCGGTCTGCAGTTCCGTTTTCAAGTTGGTCACAGAACCTTCAGCTAGGCCAGCATGGTTAAGAGCTGTCGTTTGTGCAGTTTCTTTAGACACTGCCGTCTCGTCCTTACTTTCGCTAGATTGAGTCTCGTCTTTAGGCTCTTCACCTTTTTGAGCATCGTCCTCATCTTTTGACATTGGATGGTCACTCTTATGTTTCAAAATAGATCCTGACTGACCGTCAATCGTATACTCAAAATGATTGTCTGACGTTGTGAAACTAATCTCATAACTTCCGTGAAGTCCAGAACGTGATTTTGAGACTGTTGATTGAGATATCTCAGAAGTTTTGACACCTGCATTTTTGTAAGCAATGTCTGCCGCATCTTGTTCTGACAAGCGATAACCTGAGCCGTTAAAGATAAACAAGACTGCAGCAATGGCAACTGGGATAGCGAGCAGAATCAGATAGCCCACTAGCTTTTTCATTTTTCGCATAAAATTCTCCGCTATTTTAATCTAATACTACTATTATATCTTAAAGTTCTAAAATTGTCAGATAAACTTGGTCCATTTTTAGGATGATGTCATAAAAAAGTTCCTGACAGCTATCAAAAACTCTTACGAAAATTTAAGATTTGGCCAGTTACAAAGACTAGGATGGCTACCCATATAAAGAGGAAACCTTTCAATTCTCCAAAGCTAACCGTCTCACCAAAAATGAGAATAGCCACGAGCAGTTGAATGGTAGGATTAAGGTACTGGATAAACCCAATAAGGTTAAGTGGTGCCCTTTTAACTGCCTCTGAGAAACAAAGTAGGGGAACAGCCGTCACCACCCCCGAAATGGCTAAGAGAAACATTTCCAAGGGCGAATAAGAGGAAAATGACTCCGGTGAAAAGAAGATGAGGTAGATGGCTACAAAAGGTAGTAAGAAACCACT
>NZ_CAUUKN010000033.1:0-18383 GCF_963545685.1 uncultured Streptococcus sp.
AGAAAATCTTTGGAACGGGTATTTTTGACCGTTTTCAAAAGAGCTTGGAAGAGCGCCTTCGTCAGAGCAATAAGGATATGGAAAAGCGTCAGGCTCAGCTAGATAGCCATTTTGCCAGTCAGGTTTGGTCTGAGGAAGAATTAGCCATCTTGGCGCAAACGCCATCCTCTGAAAAATTGGCACGTCTCGAAGAACTTTTGGGACAACGTCAAGAAAATCTTACGGAGCAAAAAAGCATCTTGAAGGCTGCCCATGAGGATTTGGCAAAACTGCAGAAGAGCTTGCAAACTGCCCAAGATTTGGCAAAGATTTTTCAAGAATTGGAGCAAGCCAAGGAGCGTTACCGTCTGGAAATTGAGGAGGGAGCTCAGGGACAGGTAGAGGCAAAAAGGCATCTGGAGGAATTACAGTTCGCTCAAGGTCTGCAGGAAACCATTCGGACTTTGAAGCAATATCAGAAACAATTGATGCAATTAGAGCAGGATCTTGAAATTGCTCAAGAAGCATTAAGTGAAAAGCAACAGGCCTTTGAGGACCTTAAGGCTAAAAAAGAGGAACTCGCAGCTCAATCTAAGAATTTTCTTCAAAAAGAAGAAAGACTGGGAGTGTGGAAAGAGGATATTATCTATGCCCAGAGTCTTGCCCAAGAACAGGAGAAAATTAAACGTTCAAGTACTAACTACAAGCAGTTGGAAAAAACTTATCAGCAGGCTAGGAAAGAGATTGAGATGCTTAACAAGTCCTTGGCAGACTTGGAGGCTAATCGTCTTAGTTTAGAGAGATTACATGAGGCCGAAAAACTCCTCCAGATTGTGGGGTACAGTGTGGAGAATCAACTGGCGCAGGACCTAAATGAAATAGAGGGCCTGAATGAGGAGTTGACAAAGACCGAAAAACGTCGTCAAGCCTTGTCTTTGGAGATTGACCAAGCCCAAGAAAGCCTCAAAGAATTGGAAGAGAAGTTAAGAACGACTTTAGCTTCACGCCGTCAACTCATGATTGCCCAACTGCAAGCAGAGTTAGAGGAGGGACAGCCTTGTATGGTTTGTGGCGCTCTGGAACACCCTAATGTTGGTGGAGCCCAGGCCGATGAAGTGGCCTTGAAAAATCTCATGGATCAGGTGGAGAAGCTTCAAGTTCAAAAAGAAAAGCAAGTCGCTACTTTGTCAAATCGTCAGGCTACCTTGAGCGAAGTTGAATCTAAACGTCAGAATTTGCTTAATCAAGTGGCTAAAGTCAAGGCAGCTCTTGAAAAGCACTATCAAGAATTAGAAGGGCAAGTTAAGGGACAGTTTGATTTTGATTTTTCGAAAGACTATGAAACTGACCGTGGGCAAGCCCTACTCCTGAAGGTTAAGAAGCATTATCAAGACCTCCAAAAACGCTTTGATAAGGAAGAGACAGATTATGTCCGATATCAAGATGAGATAGCTAAAGCTCAAGATAAAGCGACAGATTTGGCTAAAACCTATCAAGAGGCCAAGACAGTGCTTGACCAAACTAAGGAACGCCTAAGAGATTTGCAAGAAGCTCACCCGCAGCTTGAGTCTGTTGAGGTGTATCAAGAACGTATTTCCCTTGCTCATCAGGAGCTGGACCTCTACAATAAGCAAGTCAAGGAAAATAGCGAGGCCTACAACCAACTTCATGCCGACATTAAAGGAATCAAGGGGCAGCTTGAGAGTATAACCAAGTCTAAAGATAAGGCATATCAAGATGTTAAGCGATTATCCACTGAATTAGAGCAAAGTCTCAAGTCTGAAGGGGCTCTCACAAATGACTTAGAGAAGGTCCAACTCTGGCTTGTTGAAGTAAATAATCAAGCTATTCCTATGCTTCAAGCCAAATTAACGACCTATGCAACGCTCAAACAAGAATTACAGGCGCAGATTCGTAAAGGGCAAGAGTTTGTCCAAAATCATGAACAACCAGATCTCGATAGTCTAGCGCAAGCAGTAGAGACTTGTCAGGAAGGCTATGATAAGCAGCTCGCTCAGGTTTCTGTTATGGAGAAGGGGCTTAAGGATGCGACGGCTACCTACCAAGCGGCTAAAACCCTTCAAGACAGCAACCAAGAGGCCTTCAAGGCCCACCAAGAGCTCAGTGATTTGGTCAAGGTGGTTAAGGGAGAAAATACAGCTCTAACTGGGCGACTCAATCTTGAAGTCTATGTTATCCGTCAGTATTTCCAACAAATCTTGGATTATGCCAATGCCAACTACATTGGTCTCTTAACGGATAATCGCTATTCCTTTGTCCTGAGTGAAGAAGGACGTAGGGCGCGTGATCACTTTGGTTTGGACATCAACGTCTATGACCAGTTGACAGGTAGCGAGCGTTCCGTCAAATCCTTGTCTGGAGGAGAAACCTTTATCGCCGCACTGGCTATTGCCCTATCCCTCTCAGAGGTGGTTCAAAATACCAGCAAGGGTGCTGTTGTTGAAGCCCTCTTCATCGACGAAGGCTTTGGCTCACTGGATAAGGAAGCCCTAACCAAGGCCATCTCTGTTCTGGAACAAATCGGTGAAAACCGAATGGTCGGTGTCATCAGTCATGTGGATGACATGAAAGAAGGCATCGCCCAACAACTAGCTATCATCAAGTCGCACGATGGTAGCAGCCGTATTAAGATTGTGGATAAAGGGTAAGAGAAGTCAAGAGTTTAAGAACTCTCGTCAAAACGTTTTAATTATTCTAAGAGATAGTTTCTCATCGAAGCTATCTCTTTTTCTATCCACTTATTTCAATCTTCCTAACTATCAGTTTTTTCTGAAAATAAAAGGAAATTAGTTTGAAAAAATCCCCTCATAAAAAAGTTAATCTATTAGAAAATTAAGTGATACTATGTTATAATTTAATATGGTTAAGTCTCGATAAAATCAAGGAAAAAGTGTATAGAATGTGTTTACGGTCCTGATATCTTGTGACCGTAAAATGCTTATCAGATTCTTAGACTGTTCCTTGCCATCTTATGAAAGTTTGAGACAGAAAAATAAAAAAATGTACTAGCTAGAAAAAATAAGACATAAAAAATGACAGAAAAAATTTCCGTAATTATTCCCGTTTACAATGTAGAAAATCAACTCCAGACCTGTCTAGACAGTGTCTTGGGTCAGACCTATCAAAATCTTGAAATCATCCTTATCAATTATGGATCAACAGACAATAGTGACACCATTTGCCGTAGTTATGCCGCTAGGGATTCTCGTATCCTCTATTTTAAAAAGGATAATGGAGGGCTTTCAGATGCTCGCCATATTGGTATTCGTCAGGCTAAGGGGGCTTACGTCACCTATGTGGATGCGGAAGATTGGGTAGAGCCAACCTATCTAGAGGAGCTTTATAAGGCGCTTCAAGCTCACAAGGCAGATATGGCAGTAGCTAATTACAGTGTCTATAAGGAATCGGAAGATCGCTTTTATTTCCACATTAAAGATGAAGACTATTACGAGCAGGTTTATTCACCGGCTCAGATTATTGATGGACTCTTTGAGGAAACCAATAATATCAATATTGCTCTGATCTCAGCCACTGGGAAACTCTACAAACGTTCCTTGTTTAATGACTTGCTTTTCCCAAAAGAGCATGCGGGAGAAGATGGCTTTTTCAACCTTAAGGCCTATCTCATGAGTGAGCGTACGGTTTATCTCAATAAGGGACTTTATGTTTACCGTGAGAGTCCAGAGATGCCGTCGGCGACTTGGATGCAAGATTGGATGATGACTTTGGTTTATGCCATGGAGGAACGCTTGGCTATTGTTGCTAGCCATGGTTTCCCTCTGGAAAAATACATGGTTACCTATCGTCAGATGCTAGAGGCTTGCTTGAAAAATGTGGAAGAACAAAGTCTCACAGATTCTGAAGCCTATCGCTCAATTCAGGAAAAATTCCAGGTTTTGAGCTTGGCTCCTCAACGTTATGAGACTAAAAAGCATGCTATTGTCCTAGCGGCTAACTATACCTATGTTGATCAAGTACTTACGACTATAAAATCTATCGTTTTCCATCATCGCAACATTCGTTTTTACTTGATTAACGATGATTTCTCTCAAGAGTGGTTTAGGGGGCTCAATCGTCATCTAGCTGCTTTTGGCAGTGAAGTGATTAACTGTCGTGTAGATAGCAGTCATATCAAGCAATATAAGACCAATAGTAACTATGCTAGCTATCTACGCTATTTTGTAGCGGACTTTGTATCTGAGGAGCGAGCTCTTTATTTGGACAGTGACATGGTGGTTACCGGTTCTCTAGAAGACCTCTTTACCCTTGATTTGCAAGGCCGTCCTTTGGCTGCTGTACGTGACTATGCTGTTCAAGTTCAGGATCGTCAGGCGATGTTTGATGCAGGCTTCATGGTGATTGATACGGCTTATTGGAAGCAGTACAACATGAGACGTCACTTAATTGACATGACTAGCGAATGGCATGATAAGGTGCCATTTGCGGAGCAGTCAATTTTTAATATGGTTTTTCGTAACAACTGGTTGACCTTGTCTTTTGACAACAACTACGCTGTGACCAAGTCTAGTCTAGCTGGTTACCACTTGCCAAATGGTCAAGCCTATCCTAAGGTTTTACACTATGCTTCGCACCGGAAGCCCTGGTTACCTTTGGCTTGCCAAGCTTATCGTGAGGTCTGGTGGTTCTATGCCCAAATGGATTGGTCAGAAGTAGCTGAAAATGCTGCCTTACTACCACTTTCAGAGGACATGATTTATCCTAAGGGCCGTCCATTTACTTGTTTGGTCTACACCAACATTTCAGAAATCCCTCATTTGACGGATCTTATCTCGGCTCTTCCTAAGGTACAGTTTAAAATTGCCTCACGTCAGCGTGTGACAGACAAATTGGCCCAATTGATTACCTATCCAAATGTGACAGTTTACTCAGCTATTGCAGGTTTAAATGGGCTAGATTTGGAATTGGTGCGTACTAGTGACTTGCTTTTGGATATCAATCCAGGTAGAAAAGTAGTGGAAATTCTTGATGCCTTTAGGTTTGAAAATAAACCAATCTTAGGCTTTGAGGACCTCAAGTCCACCAAACATAATCAGCAAACCTACTCAAGAGATCGTTGGAAAGAGATGGCTGAGACCATTCGTCAGATGCGTAAGAAGAGTCTGTAATCCATTATTGGGATAAGTGGGCTGCAATTTAGTTTATGTCTCATTTCTAACGAAATAAGATCAGTCTGTCTATAGGGCAGGAAATAGGAGTAACAGTGAAAAAAATTAGTCAATCGATAATCACCAAACGTGTGTTATGGACCGTCTTTTTCCTCTTTATTTATTGTTTAGGAAATCGCTTGGTTCTACCGTTTGTGGATTTGAAAAATGCAAATATCTTTGGGGGAGCCATGGGTTCCTTGGCTTTCTCTAGTGCCATGATGGGTGGAAACCTCAGGTCTATGTCTCTTTTTTCAGTAGGCTTGTCACCCTGGATGTCAGCAATGATTCTCTGGCAGATGTTTTCTTTCTCTAAGAAAATGGGCTTAAAAAACCTTCCTGTCGAGATTCAGGACCGTAGACGAATGTACTTGGCTCTAGCAATTGCTCTGGTCCAATCTCTGGCAGTGTCCTTGAACCTGCCCATCGTTTCTGGGGTTAATGCCGGTCTCGCCATTTTCATGAATACCATCTTGTTGATTGCTGGAACCTTTTTCTTGATTTGGTTATCGGACCTCAACTCCCTCTTTGGGATTGGGGGATCCATCGTTATCTTGATGGCGAGTATGATGGCCAATATGCCATATCAAATCATGGATAGCATTGAAAAGCTAGGTATTGGTTGGGATGTCTTGCTTCCTCTGTTCTTGTTCAGTTTGGTCTTCCTCTACATTGCCGGAGTGGTGCAGAGGGCTAGATATCGTATCTCAATCAATAAAATCAATATTCATAACCGTTTCAAACAATATTCTTATTTGGATATTATGTTGAACCCAGCCGGAGGGATGCCTTTCATGTTTGCCATGTCACTAGTCAACATTCCACAATATGTCTTTATGCTGATTCAGTTTATGCATCCTGATAATAAGTGGACTAGTGAGGCTATCAAGGCCTTGACGGTCGGTCGACCTCTTTGGTTAGTTATTTATCTAGTCATGCTCTTCGTTCTAGGTTTAGCCTTTGCCTTTGTTAATGTCTCTGGTGAGCAAATCTCAGAACGTATGCGTAAGTCAGGTGAGTATATCTACGGCGTTTACCCAGGTCAAGAAACCAGTGCCTATATCAACCATTTGGTCCTTAGACTTGGTTTCATCGGTGCCCTTTACATGCTCTTTATGGCAGGTGCTCCAATGCTCATTATCTTGGTTAATCCGGATTACTTACAGCTTAGTATGATTCCTGGTACTTTCTTGATTTTTAGCGGTATGATTTACAACGTTAACGAGGAAATGAAGGCTTTGAAGCTTAACACTTCCTATACCCCACTTTTTGAAAATGTATAATATCTCACCCCTCGTGGGGTTGAGAGGCAGGCTGGTGATGCGTGATCGGTCTGCCCCTCAATCTCAAGTATTGTGATGAAAAGACAATGAAGGAGAACTCATGTATTATTTTATTCCAGCTTGGTATGGACAGACGGATGAATTTTGGAAGACTGCCATTGATCCTTGGTACCGTATCCGTCAAAAAATTGAATTTGATGATAGCTTGCATCAAGTTCGCATTTTTCAGGATGAAGATCTAGCGCCTCAGCTCTTACTTTTAGCCTACCAACCGCATTTGCGTTATTTCTTACATCGTCATGATGTCTTGGAAGTTGGCCATACAGCTATTTTTGATTTGATTCAAGGTATTACTGATGAAGAGATGAGAAACCTTCAGGTGACAGATTTGGAATGGCCAGAAGGGGCTACATTTGTCCACACACCATTTGCAATTGTGGTTCAATGCCAACACCAGCGTTATGCCGAGGTTGAATTTGGATCAGAGGGTTTTATTGGAATGATTCGCTACTTTAAGGATGAGCAAATCATTCGTGAAGATGTCTACGATGACCGTGGCTTTATTTCGAGTAGCCTTTATTATGAAGAGGGACAACCAATCTACCGAAACTACCTCAACGCCAAGGGAGTCTGGCAGCTTTGTCATTTCTTTGATGGACGTGGCATTGTAGCCAACCCTCGTACGGATGGCCGTTTTGAAAAGAGTTACTACGGTGACCTTTCAGAAGTTATCTGGGAATTTTTGAATAAATTCTTAGCTGAAGAGGTCAAGGCAGCAGACCGTTTTGTTATTGCGTCAGACCTTCGTCACAACAAATACCTCTTTGAACATTTGCCAGCAGAAAATACAAAAATTTTGACCTGGTTCGCAGAACGTAATCAGGAAGATAAGGTTGATGCTTATGCGGCCTTTCTTCCACAGGTGGACTTGATGATTGCGGATCGTTACGATTACTTGGAGCAACTTAAGGTTGCCTATCCACAAGAGGCTAAAAAGCTCAAACACATGGCTTCCTTCGATACCCGTTTGGCTTTGGGAACCAGTCAACGTGTCAAAGAGTCTAAAATCTTTTATCAAGTGGACTTCGATCAGTTGGATTTAGAGGCTATTTATCAGGTCTTGGCTTTCGTAGCTAAGTATCCAAAGACACAGGTTGAGTTTGGAGCATTTAACGCCAACCCAGAGCAACTCGGTAGCTTGCAACATCAAGTGGAAAAAATGATTGAAGAACGTTTGAGTCCAGAAGCCTTTGAAGAAGTTGTGGAAAGCAGTGGTGCAGAAAATAAATTGGAAGAAAATAAGGAAATCAAAAGCCGATTTTCTTTCCAAGACTTGCGTGACGAGACTGCTCTAATCAAGTCACTTCAATTTACACGCCTTATTGTTGACTTGAGTAAGGAGCCTAATCGTTATACACAGATTGCCGGAATTAGTGCCGGTATTCCACAGATTAACCGTGTGGCATCTGAGTATGTGACCCATCAAGAGAATGGTTATATCTTGAAGCACCTGTCTGATTTTGAAAAAGGTGCTTACTACTATTTGGGACAATTAAACAACTGGAACCGTTCCCTTATCTACTCGATTGAGAAAATTAAGGAAAACACGGGAGACCGTTTGGTACAAAAATGGGAAAATTGGTTGAAGGAGGAGCAGAATGACCAAGGATAATCGCCTGAAAATACTACAAGTTGGATCTTCTAACTGGTCAGAAATTCAGGAAATTCCTGAAAATATGAAATGGTACTATTGCAATCTTGGTCAGCTTGAGACCTTGCAAGAAACCATCGAAGAAGATGAAATCAAGGCTTTCACAGCGGTTATTGTGGACAGTCTTGCGGGTCTTGAGGAATTGATGGCTATTAAAGAATATTTGATTCCTCATACTATCTTCTTTGATCAAACCATAAAAGTGCCAGATGAGAGCCTTCTTCAGTTTCTGAAGGAAGTTTGCGCTGTCCCAACGGATTTTTCAAATCATGGTCAGTTGCTCTTTACCCTTTCCAAAGCGCTCTTTTCAGGGCAATACGGGGATAAGATGTTTCCATTCACTACCCAAGTTAACCCAAATTTCAGTGGTGAAGTGACCTATCATGGTTATGAAAATGTCATTTTAAACGGCGACTATGGTCAAGAATTTAGTCCTGTCTTGGACTGGACCTATAATGTCAGAGCCAGTAAGGAAAACCCAATTGAGCTTTGGTTGGAATTTGAAAAAGAAGATACCTGTGAGTGTCGCTTGATTCTCAATCTTCTGCCAGAAGGTTCGGTAGCAGGCATTTTCAAGACCTACATCGTTTCAGAAGAAGAAATGCGCAAAGGAGCCATTGTTCTTGATGAGGACAGGACCTTCCTTTTGTCAGCTAGTCTTGAAATGAAGGGTAAAGGTCAGATTACTATCGGTGGCCTCCACCAACGTTTGACGCGTTTCCAATTTGGGAAGTTTGTACTTGGCGGTGGTATTCTCCACGATAGCAAACGTCAGGAAATCAACTATTTCTTCTATCCTGGAGACTTCAAGCCACCTTTGTCTGTTTACTTCTCAGGTTTCCGTCCTGCCGAAGGTTTCGGGATGATGAAAGCTATGGGAACTCCCTTCTTGCTCTTTTCAGATCCTCGCCTCCAGGGTGGAGCCTTTTACATGGGAACTGAAGAACTTGAAAATAGTATCAAGGACACTATCCAATATTACTTGGACTACCTAGGTTTTGACAATAGTCAGCTCATCCTTTCTGGGATGTCCATGGGAACCTTCCCTTCTATGTACTATGGTGCGGACTTTGAACCTCATGCCATCATCATGTCTAAACCTCTAGCTAATGTCGGTACTATCGGTAATCGTGCTAGACTCTTGGCGCCAGAGGTCTTTCCAACAGGAATTGATGTCTTGCATTTGCAGACAGGACGTTTGGATAGTGATGGTGTTGAGACTCTTAATCAGAAGTTCTGGAATAAGTTTGAAAAAGCAGATTTTTCAAACACGACCTTTGGGCTTTCTTACATGAAAGACGAGGATATGGATCCAACGGCCTATGAGGATATTACAAAATCCCTCTATTATTCAGGGGCAAAGATTCTCAGCAAGGGAACGTCAGGGCGACACAACGATGATTCAGCTACAGCGACAACTTGGTTTGTCAATTTTTACCGTATGATTTTAGAAAATGATTTTGGAAGAAAGGAGTAAGAATGTTCAGAAACAAGAAATCAGAAATCTTGTGGGGCTTAAACCACAAAGCTTACATGTATGGCTCAAAAATTGTTAAGCGCCAAGATGGTTCTGTGCAATTTTACAATCCTTTGGTGCCATCAGGAACGGAAATCCAGTCTTGGATGGCCATCCAAAACTATCAAGCTGCTCGTACCCAGCCTGCCCTCCCACTATTGAAAAAAGGGCATAGCTATGACTTGACGGCAGATCTCGAAGCTGTACCAACAGGCTCAGTCTTTTTGAAAGTCAGCTTTTTGGACCGTTATGACAATGAAATCAAACAGCTTATTGAAAAAAGTACCCAGATGACTTTTGTCTACCCTCATGAGGCTTATACCTATCGTATTTCTCTCTTGAGTGCTGGGGTCAAAGAGTTGGATTTCTACAGCTTAAAACTGGAAGAAACAGGAGAAGAACATGTTTAAACAACTGAATCCTATTCTCCCTGTTAAGGAGATACTCAAGGAAATTAACGGACTAGCCGATGAAATGGTAGGCCTGACCAACCTTGAGTTGAAAAATAAAACGCAAGAATTTAAGGAGCGTTTGGCTCAAGGAGAAAGTTTGGACGACCTCCTGCCAGAAGCCTTTGCGGTTGTTCGTGAAGCGGATAAGCGCGTGTTAGGCATGTTCCCTTATGATGTTCAGGTCATGGGAGGCATTGTCATGCACCAGGGTCATATTGCTGAGATGAATACGGGTGAGGGTAAGACTCTGACGGCAACCATGCCAGTCTACCTTAATGCCTTGTCAGGTGAAGGTGCTATTCTCGTTACGACTAATGAATACTTGGCTATCCGTGACGCTGAGGAAATGGGTCAGGTCTATGAATTCTTAGGTTTGACGATTGGTGTTCCCTGTGTGGAAGGTAGTAATGAGATGGATCCTGCAGAAAAGCGTGCCATCTATCAATCGGACATCGTTTACACGACAAATGCCAGTCTAGGTTTTGACTATTTGATTGATAACCTTGCTTCTAACCAAGACGGGAAATACATGCGTCCCTTTAACTATGCCATTGTCGATGAGGTGGATTCTGTTCTACTAGATAGTGCGCAGACGCCCTTGATTATCTCTGGTGCACCTCGTGTTCAGTCCAACTACTATGGAATGATGGATACACTCATGACCACCTTGGTTGAGGGTGAGGACTATATTTTCAAAGAGGAAAAAGGGGAAGTCTGGTTGACCACTAAGGGTGCCAAGGCTGCTGAAAACTATCTTGGTATCGGCAACCTCTACGATGAGGAAAATAGCACCTTTGCCCGTCATTTGCTCTTTTCACTTCGTGCTCACTTGCTCTATAAAAAGGACAAGGACTATATCATTCGTGATGGCAAGAAGGGGCCAGAAGTAGTGCTTCTTGACAAGTCAACAGGTCGTCTTTTGGAATTGACCAAGCTCCAAGGAGGACTCCACCAAGCCATCGAAGCCAAGGAATTAGTGGCCTTGTCACAAGAAACCAGAGCCATGGCTTCCATCACCTACCAAAGTCTCTTTAAAAAATTCCAGAAAATTTCAGGGATGACTGGTACTGGTAAGGTTGCGGAAAAAGAATTCCTGGATACCTACGGTATGAAAGTCATTCAAATCCCGACCAACCGTAAGAAACAACGTATTGACTATCCTGATAAGATTTATGCGACCCTACCAGAGAAGGTCTTCGCTTCTTTAGAGTATGTTAAGCATTATCATGAAAAAGGAAATCCAATCTTGATTTTCGTTGGTTCAGTGGAAATGTCAGAGCTTTATTCTTCTCTGCTTTTGCGTGAAGGGATTGCCCATAATCTCTTGAATGCCAACAATGCACCACGTGAGGCAGAGATGATCGCCGAGTCAGGACAAATGGGTGCCGTGACAGTTGCGACCTCAATGGCTGGACGTGGAACAGATATCAAGCTCGGTAAAGGTGTGGCTGAACTTGGTGGATTGGTCGTTATCGGTACCGAACGTATGGAAAGTCAGCGTATTGATTTGCAAATCCGTGGCCGTTCTGGGCGTCAAGGTGATCCTGGTATGTCTAAATTCTTCGTCTCGCTTGAAGATGACGTGATTAAGAAATACGGTCCATCATGGGTTCACCGTAGCTACAAAGAATATGCCATTAATGATCACATTGAGCCTAAGGAACTGACAGGTCGCAAGTACCGTAAATTGGTTGAAAAAGCCCAAGAAGCTAGTGAAAGTTCTGGTCGTACCTCACGTCGTCAGACGCTTGAATTTGCAGAAAGTATGAACATCCAACGTGAGATGATTTATGCTCAACGTGATCGTCTCATCTACCACAATCAAGGGTTGGAAACTGTTATCGACGAGGTTCTTGACGATTTCATCGACCAAGCTATGGCTGAGGAAGATTTTTCAAAAGCGGAAAATCTTTACCATTTTATCTTGCGTAATATCAGCTTCCGTATCAATGAGATTCCTAAGGATTTGGACCTCAACAACCGTGAGCAAGTCTTGGAACTTATCTACCAGTTTGCCTACCGTGAACTTGATGCTAAAAAGCAGGAGTTGAAAACTAAGGAACTGAACGAGTATTTCCAACGCCTATCCATGCTTAAGGCTGTGGATGACAACTGGGTGGAGCAGGTAGACTATCTGCAACAACTCCAAATGGCTATTGGTAGCCAACAACTCAGTCAAAAGAACCCAATTGTCGAATATTACCAAGAGGCTTACAAGGGCTTTGAAGCCATGAAACGTCAAATCAGAAAGGATATGGTACGTAATCTTCTCCTCAGTCAGGTGCAAGTCACTAAAAAAGGAGATATTATCAGCCATTTCCCATAAAATAAGGAAATTATGACAGTATATAACATTAATTTAGGTATAGGTTGGGCCAGCAGTGGTGTTGAATATGCCCAGGCCTATCGGGCCAAGATTTTCAAGGAAATGGGGCAAGAAGCAAAATTTGTCTTTATGGACCTCATCCTTGGGGATAATATCGAGCATATGACCAGTAAGATTGGTTTTTCAGACGACGAAATCATATGGCTCCATAACTATTTTACAGATATCAAGATTGCGCCATCAACCATCAGTCTGGCAGAGATTGAGGCCGTTTTACCTGCCAATCCTGAGCGTAAGGAGGTAGCTGGTCGCCTCATTCGTTACCATTATCCACAGGATGATATGGTAGTAGCATGTAACCTTCGTGCCACTGATGAAGGTGCGGTGGAAACCGTCAGCTATTTTGTCAATGACAAGCTCTTGCGTAAGGATTTCTACTCTTACACCCGTTATTGCAGTGAGTATTATGCGCCTAAGGACAATCAAGCCAAGGTTTACCAACGCCGTTTTTATAATGAAGATGGCTCGACTGCCTATGACATGATTGTAGGAGACAATAATCAGGATATCTATCGTTTTCCGGATCAGGTCCTCTATGGCAAGCAAGAATTTCTTCGCTATTTCTTCAAACGCCTAGCTCTAACCAAGGATGATGTGGTCATCTTGGATCGTGAAACTGGTATTGGTCAGCTAGTTTTTGAAGAAGCGCAAGCTGCTCGCCTAGGTGTTGTTGTCCACGCTGAGCATTTTAGCGTCAATCAGACAGACGACGACTATATCCTCTGGAATAACTATTACGAGTACCAATTTACCAATGCGGACAAGGTTGATTTCTTTATCGTAGCGACAGACCGTCAGAAGGAAATCCTTCAAGAGCAGTTCCGTCACTACACCAACCATGATCCAAAGATCTACACTATTCCAGTTGGAAGTCTGCCTAAATTGATTGGACAGGACAAGCCACGTAAGCCATTCTCAATGATTACTGCTTCACGTTTGGCTCAGGAAAAGCACATTGACTGGTTGGTTCGTGCAGTTATCGAGGTTCATAAGATCCTACCAGACATCACCTTTGATATTTATGGTAGTGGTGGTATGGATGCTAAATTGCGTGAGATTATTGTCGAAGCACAAGCTGGTGACTACATCCGACTCATGGGGCATGCTGATTTGACTGATATTTATAGCCAGTACGAGGTCTATCTGACAGCTTCAACCAGCGAAGGTTTTGGACTTACCCTCATGGAGGCGGTTGGTTCAGGTCTTCCTATGATTGGTTTTGACGTTCCTTATGGGAATCAAACCTTTATCGAAGACGGGGGCAACGGCTACCTCCTTCCTGTCGCTGAAAATCATGTTGTGGATGTCATCACCAAGTCCTATAAGGATGCCATTATCCGTCTCTATGAAGAAGGCAATATTGAAGCCATGCGCCAAAAATCTTACGACTTTGCCAAAGGCTTCTTGACCAGTCAAGTCAAAGCTGCATGGAAACAGTTACTTGAGGAGGTGCGCTCATGATATTCTTATGTGATTACTACAATCAAGCCAGTAAGGATTTGGCTTACTCTCTTCAGGTAGCAGGATATGATGCCACAACAGTAGTCATCAATCCAGATGGCTTCCTCCCTCAAGGTGCCCTCTCTCCTTTCACCTATTATGTGGAAGAAGAAGTGGAAGTAGGCAGACCACGCTTTTTCAACCAAGTTCCTGTGCCAGCCTTTTGGGAAATCTCAGGAAATAATCAGATGGCGCATGTGTCTAATCTCACTGAAGAACGTGCTCGAATCACCTTCCCAGAGGGGAGTAAGGCTCGCATCGTAAAAAGTGTCGAATGGTTGGACAAGTCAGGTAAAATTCGACAAGTAGACCACTATAACAAATACGGTTTCT
Organism: uncultured Streptococcus sp.; assembly: GCF_963545685.1. Classification (GTDB taxonomy): domain Bacteria; phylum Bacillota; class Bacilli; order Lactobacillales; family Streptococcaceae; genus Streptococcus. The sequence continues at coordinate 14,347 of NZ_CAUUKN010000033.1, forward strand.
GCTTTGCCAAAACCACTCATGATGAGAATGGTCAGGCAGTCTTTACCAGCTACCAAACCAAAGAAGGTGACGAACGCATTTTGGAAAATCATCTCACTGGTGATATTCTCTTGACCTTACCAGGCCAAGTCCTACGTCGTTTCGCCAACCGTACCGAATTTGTCAAAGCCTTTCTAGCTCAGGTCTTTGGTGACATCGACCACATTATATTTAATAGTTTGGCGACACCTTTCATTGTCTCATGGACTATGGAAAATAAAGGTGCCACTGATGTGCTAGTCTGGCAAGAACCTATTGGAGATGTCCTTCCTGGTAATATGAATGGTATCTTGGAGGATAATTCAGCCAGAGCTAATGCCATCATTATTCCTGATAAGGCGACTTATGAAAAAGCCTTGACCTTGGTGCCTGAGGATAAAAAACATAAGGTCTTGTCACTTGGCTATGCCTATGACTTCAAGGAAAATCATGGCAAACCTCGTAATGCCTTTATTGCAACCAATTCAGACCAAATTGAGCGATTGGAAGCCTTGGTTGAGTCACTACCTGATGTGACCTTCCAGATTGCGGCTGTTACTGAGATGTCTCCAAGATTACTTTCAATGATGCGTTACTCTAACGTTGTGCTCCATCCTAACGCTAGTCACAAGCAGTTGGACAAGCTCTATCAGGAGTCTGACCTTTACTTGGATATCAACCATCATAATGAATTGTACAAGGCGACGCGAACTGCCTTTGAACACCAATTATTGATTTTGGCCTTTTCAGAAACAGCTCATGGACCTGTCTATACAGCACCAGAGCATATCTATGCCAGTCAGAACTATCCAGCTATGGTTGCCAAGATTAAGCAGGTCCTAAGCGACAATCAAGCCATGCAAGAAGCTATGCAGGCTCAAAAAGCTCAAGCCAATACTCTGACTGCTTCTGAGTTGGCCGACCGCTTACAATCACTTTTAGGAGGAAATCATGTCTAAAAAAGATTTATTCTACGGTGACGTTGAAGGCCGTATGGAAGAACTCAAGCAAAAACCTATTACAGAGGAAAAAGAAACTAGAGGAGAGAAGATTAACAAGAGCTTTTCAATTATGCTCGGACTTGTTATTATCATCGGTTTGATCTTCACCCTTATTGGTTTGTTGAGGTAGTCTTATGATGTTAGTATTTATGGTTCTAGCAGTGATTCTTTCGGTTGCCCTTATCGTCCTAGTGACCATCCAACCGCGTCAAACGCAGATTTTCTCAACGGACGCCACTAGTAATATCGGAAAACCGAGTTATTGGTCTAGCCAACCGATTCGAAAAATGTTGACCTTGGCTATTAGCTTAGCCCTCTTTGTCCTCTTACTTATTTTTATGATTGTCTCTTATAAGTAGAGGATTTTCTACCATATACACATAATAGAAAGAAGTATGTCATGCGCGTACATTTTACAAATTTATTTGGCCAGTCCTCACGTAGTGTGGCCTTGATTGCCCAAAATGATACCATGAAGATTGTCAAGGAACTTGGTGCTAATGAACTGGGGATTTACTTCTATGATAGTAGCCAAGAGCCAGCTAGAGAATTGAATGCTCGACTTGATGGGATTGTAGCAGGAGTGAGTGTTGGAGATATCGTTTTCTTCCAGTCACCAACATGGAATGGCAGTGAATGGGATAGCCGATTGCTTAGTAAGTTCAAGGCTGTTAATGCAAAGACCGTTATGTTTATCCATGATATACCACCACTCATGTTTGATAGTAATTACTATCTTTTACCTGCCTATATCGATATGTATAATCTCTGTGATGTTGTCGTGGTTCCTTCTGAACAGATGCGTTATCGACTTATCGAAGAAGGCTTGACAGTTAAGAAAATTATTATCCAAAAACTCTGGGACTTACCTCATAACCTAGATTTACATCAACCTAGCTTCCAAAAGAAGATGATTTTTGCTGGGAATCCAACACGTTTTCCGCACGTACTAGATTGGAAACAAACAACCCCTCTCCATGTTTATGCGGAAAAACAAGCGGATAAGGATTATTCCAAAGTTCAACTCGAAGGTTGGCGTAATAAACCCGAACTTTTGTTAGAGATGTCTAAAGGAGGGTTTGGTTTAGTCTGGGGTAACTCAGAGAAACCAGAAGACGAACCCGACTACTATAAGCTGAACATTTCTTACAAACTTTCTACCTACTTGGCGGCAGGTCTACCAGTCGTAGTGCCTGACTATCTCTCAAATGCAGACTATATCAGAGAACATGGCCTAGGCTTTGTCGTATCAAGTTTAGAAGAAGCAGATTGCTGCGTTCAAGAATGTACTGAGGAGCAATATGCTCAGATGGTTGCTAACGCCAAGTATACTGCCTACCTCATTAGTAATGGTTATTTCACAAAGAAACTATTTATTGATGCTATCATGGCATTAAGTTAGTATTTAAAGGATTATCAGGAGATAATCCTTTTTTGCTATAATTCTGAGCATATATCTTGACTTTTCGAAAATAATTCAAATTATTTTTAATTTGTACTAAAGGATTTAAGGAAGATACCCATCTCATTAGGAACAATCTTAAAAAATACAAGCTAATAACCTGACAGATGTAAAAAATCCCCCTTAAATAATTGATTGTAATTGTTTGACAATTTATCAAAAATGGAATTGTTGGATAATTTTAAACCGAAAAATATTCGGCTTAAAAATGAGAAAAATAGAAATGAACAGCATAAAAGTAGGTATTTCAACCGTTTGCATATAAACAAAGAAGCAATTGTTGATAAAAAACAGAAAATTCAGAATTGCGAAAACCTTACATTTTTTAGAGAAAATGAGACAAAAAAGCACAATTTTTAGTAAACTTGTGATATATTATAAATTGTAATTTCCAGATTAGGAAATCACTCATATTTTTAGGAGGTAAATATGTTTTTTAGACGTAACGAAGGGAAATTTCGCGAAACAGATCGCGTGACTCGCTTCAAACTTATCAAATCAGGTAAAAACTGGCTTCGTGCTGCAACATCAAACTTTGGACTTTTCAAAGTTGTTAAAGGTGGTGCAGACGCTCCGTCAGTATCAGTTCAAAATGTAGAAGAAAAAACTTCACTTCTTTCAGGTCAAGCACTCCTTAAAGGGATTGCAGCAGCAGGTGCTGTGGCAGGTGGTGCAGTAGCAACTTACACTGCTCAAGCCGAAGAAACAACTGCACCAGCTTTGGAAAGCCAAGCAACTACAAATCAAGACGTATTGGCAAACTCTGAAGCAGCTGTATTGAGCGCTGCTCCAGTATCAGAAACAGTAGCTTCAGAAGCTCCAGCAGTGGCATCAACAAGCCAAGAGTCTACAAGCTCTTCAGTTGATGCTCAAGCAAGCACAGACGCTTCAGTTTCAGTATCACAATCTGTATCAGCAGAATTGTCACAAGCTATTTCAGAATCTGTATCACTTAGCAAAGTGAACTCAACTTCTGAAAGCCAATCACACACTGAAAGCAACACTGGTTCAAATTCAGAATCAGCTTCTGAATCAGCAACTTCAACAGCAGCAACTGCATCAGAAACAGCAACTCAAGAAGATGAAAAAACTATCTTGGATCAAAACGTTTCAGAAGCAGAATTGCTTGTTAATATTGCTAAAGACTATGAAGCTAAATTGACAGATACAGTTGCTAAAGCTGAAATCCAAACAGCTATCGCAACAGTTCAAGAAGAAGTTGCTAAATCAACAACCTTGCTTGCCGCATCAGCAACAAACGCTGCTTACGCAGAACAACGTGAGCGCCTTGGAAACGCTGTTGACAACATGATGACTAAGATTACTGACAACGGCTTCACAGGTAACTCAGTAGTTAACGGTGTTGCAGCAGTGACAGCACAATTGGATGCAATTGCAACTTCAAACACACTTTCAGCAGGTGTTAACGTAACTCCAAGCATGGACGATGCGAACGGTGCAACACTTACTGACAAAGCGACTACAATTCCTTCAGGATACTCAGCTGATCCTGCTTCAGGTCGTTTGACATTTGGTATTTGGAACCTTAAATCTTA
>NZ_CAUUKN010000034.1:0-18358 GCF_963545685.1 uncultured Streptococcus sp.
GAGCGTTGCGTCCGAAAGTCATTCCTGACACGGCTCTTTAAAAACAAAAGGAGAAAAAATGAATACTTATATCCAAAAGAGACTTGCTAAGATGCAGATTACCCTTGACGAAATGTCTGGTGGTTATCGTCGTATGGTTACTGGGATGAAGAAGCTAGGGTTTGAAGGTAGTCTAAAGGCTATCTGGGATGATCTTTTTGCTAATCGTAGTCTTGGAGCCTGGATTTACCTTCTGGTTTTAGGAAGTTTCCCACTGTGGTTGGAGCTCTTTTATGAGGGTCGCATAGTGGACTGGACTGGGATGATTTGTAGCCTAACAGGTATTATCTGTGTGATTTTCGTATCTGAAGGTCGTGCTAGTAACTACCTCTTTGGTTTGATTAATTCCATCATTTATCTGGTGCTTGCCCTCCAAAAAGGCTTCTACGGTGAGGTTTTGACAACTCTTTACTTCACAGCCATGCAACCGATTGGTCTTTTAGTTTGGATTTATCAAGCTCAGTTCAAAAAAGAACAACAAGAGTTTGTTGCCCGTAAGTTGGATACCGTGGGATGGACCAAGTACCTATCAATTAGTGTGCTTTGGTGGTTAGCTTTTGGTCTGATTTACCAGTCAATTGGAGCTAATCGTCCTTATCGTGATTCTATTACTGATGCGACCAACGGTGTCGGTCAGCTCTTGATGACAGCTGTTTATCGTGAACAATGGATTTTCTGGGCTGCTACTAATGTTTTCTCTATCTACCTTTGGTGGGGAGAAAGCCTTCAAATTCAAGGAAAATACTTCATTTATCTAATCAACAGTCTAGTTGGTTGGTACCAATGGAGCAAGGCGGCAAAGAAAGGCTACTAGTAACAATCAATAAAATACAAGAGGTTGGGCACTTTGCTCAACCTCTTTTTGTGACACAAAAAAATCTCAAGTCATAAACTTGAGATTTTTTAACTAAAACGACTAAGTGATTCTAGCATTTCGGTTCTACTTATTGGGATATATTGTTTGTTATTCAACAGATTTCAGAGCTTCGAGCATATTGACTTTCTTAAGATGTTGGTTCACAAAGATCCCCAGACCTGTCAGAATGACAATGACTACAAGTGTTGGAACGGCATAGATGAGCCAGCCAAGACTTGGATTGAACATGATATTTTCAGGAGGGATAACATCTACCATGTATTGATGCAGTCCAAATCCAACCCCGAATCCAACCAAGATACCAATTAGTGAAAGATAAATTGTTTCTCGATAGATGTAGAGCGTCACTTCTTTATTAAAGAAACCTAGAACCTTAATAGTTGATAATTCACGAATACGCTCTGCCACATTGATATTAGTTAGGTTGAAGAGAACTACTAAAGCAAGGAGTATAGAAACACCAATCAATACTGCCATAACACGGTTAAGTGAGTTGACAATGGTCTTGATTTGTGCTTTTTGACTTGTATTCTGAACAACGCCTGTTACACCATCAAGCTTCATAAATTGACTTGCTGTTTTCTCAACATTTTTATCTGAGTGATTCTTCAGTGTAAGAATATTAGCATTCTGGGTAGGTTTTTCTCCGAAAGCATTCTTATAAGTCGTTTCATTCATAAAGATGAAGTGTCCCATGTACATCTCAGAAATACCAGCAACTTTGAGTTTAATGTCCTTGTCCTGACTATTTTGAACGGTTACATAATCACCTACAGAAACACCGGCTAGGTCTGCCAACTTCTCAGAGATAATAATCCCTTTGTCTGTCAAATCTAGTTTTTGACCAGTTTTACGATCATCGAGTTTGATGAAATTTTGAAGAGTGTTTTTATCTTTGTCTTTGATGACAAGTGTTGTGATATCTTGACTATCATTATTACTTCCTACATCTTTTGATAGTGTTTCGTAATGAATAGAAAGATGCTCCTTGACATTGTTTTTGTTTATTAATTGTTGTAAGTTTTCTTTTTCTTGCTCATTAAGATTATCCTTATTGGCTACAATCATATCGTAACGAATGATGTTAGGAAATTGTCGAGTGTTAAGGTCTCCGATAGAAGAACGAATACCAAGTCCAGCAAAAAGAAGAGCGATTGAACCGCAAACACCGAAAATAGTCATGAACATCCGTTGCTTGTAGCGGAAAATATTACGGGCAGTTACTTTTTGTGTAAAGCTCATTCGTTTCCATAGAGGGCTAATGCGCTCAAGAAGAATCTTAGAACCTGATGTTGGAGGTTTTGGAAGAAGAAGTTGAGCTGGCTTTTCACCTAATTCACGCTTAGCCACTATATAGGCAGGAAGAACAGCGGACAAGAGAGCAAGAATAATAGCTAGAATAGTTTTAAAAGGATAGAAGTGTAGCTCAATAGGTGCGATTAGGATACTATTCTTAAAGCCACTGTATATGATGGAAGGAAGAAGAATGTGACCAGCAGCAACACCAATAGTAGTACCAATCATGCTGGTTACAAAGCCATAAATGAGGAATTTACGGATGATGTCCTTATTTTGGTAACCAAGAGCTTTGAATGTTCCAGCCTTAATACGTTCCTCTTCAACGAAGCGTCCCATAGTTACGAAGGTTACCAAGGCAGCAATAAAGTAGAGAATTACAGGAAAGATATTACTTAGATTCCGAAAAGCAGAAGCATTAGTCTCATAGGAAACATAACCTTGTGACCAAGGAGCTTCACTACGGGTGTAGACATCATAGCTTGGTTCGGCAATGCTATCTACTTTTTCTTGAGCTTCCTTTATTTGCTCCTTCTTGTCAGCTATCTCATCTTGAGCTTGTGTCAATTGCTCCTGGACAAGAGGGTTCTTATCTTGACCACTTGCTTTTGATTGTTCCACTTTTTTGTTAAGTTCAGTCTCTGCTGTCTGAAGTTGACTTGTTTGTTGGTTAATCTCAGCCTGAGGACTAGCTTTTAATTCTTCCAAACGTTTAGCTGGTTGATCTTTTACTAATTTTTTAAGTTCATCCTTGTGTTTGGACATTTTGTCAGAGTAATCCTGGGTATAGGGATTAGCAGTACTGACATCTTTGTAAGCTAATCGTGCAATCATGTAAACATCAGAGTCAAAACTTGACTCAGGAACAACCGCATAACCTTTGAGCTCCCCACTCCCAGCAGTAGATGGACCAAGGTCAACACTTGATAAAATTTCAGATGATTGAACAAAGCCAGTGATGGTAAAACTGTGTTGTTTTAAGACATCTTTACCGTTGTCAGCCTTTTTTTCACTAAAGTCAATTTTGTCACCAATCTTATATTTATCTTGATAGACTGAGGAGAGAGCAATCTCACCTTGCTTGTTTGGAAGTTTTCCTTTTACGACCTCATAAGTTGATATATCTTGTGGTTTTGAATATAGTCGAAAGGCATCCGAGGTATTTTTTAGTACCACATCTTTAAAGTAACCGTACTCAATGTTCGCTTCTGATGAGACTTGATTTATAAGGTCTTGATCCGATTGGTTGAGACCATAGCTACCTGTAAGCGTGAGGTCAGCTGCTTGGTGTTTGGTGAAATAGTTTGTTGCAGTGTGTTGCATATCAGGTGTCGTCACCTTTAGCCCCACAAGTGCGAAAGACCCTAAGGCCATGAGTGAAGCAATCGAAATCACGCGTCCTTTAGAACTGGAGAAGGACTTTCTGACGTCTTTCCAATAAGTTTTACGATTCATGATGAGAAATCCTTTCTAGTACTCGAGAGTATCGATATCTTGAGGATTTGAATTGAGTTCGATACTTTGAACACGAGCATCATGCATACGAATGACACGATCTGCGATTGGTGCAAGGGCGCCGTTGTGAGTGACAATAATCACTGTAGCACCTTCCTTACGAGTCTTGTCTTGGAGAATCTTTAAGACCTGTTTTCCGGTATTGTAATCTAAGGCACCTGTCGGTTCATCACAGAGGAGAATCTTAGGATTTTTTGCTACGGCGCGAGCGATAGCTACCCGTTGTTGCTCGCCACCAGACAACTGTGCAGGAAAGTTATTGATGCGCTTACCAAGACCAACGTCAAATAGGGTTTGTTCAGCATCTTTAGCATCTGATACGATTTCAGAGGCCAATTCTACATTTTCTTTGGCTGTTAAGTTTGATACTAAGTTATAGAATTGAAAAACAAAACCAACCTCGTCTCTGCGATAAGCTGTTAATTGTTTAGCGTTATAATTGGAGATGTCTTTACCATCGATGATTACTTTTCCTTCGTCATTGGTATCCATGCCTCCAAGAATGTTAAGGACGGTTGACTTACCAGCGCCAGAGGACCCTAGTATGATGACCAACTCTCCTTTTTCAATTTCAAAGGAAATATCATTATTTGCGATGATCTCTACATCACCAGTTTTATAGCGTTTGTAACTGTGTTTCATTTCAATATATGCCATTGTGCATTGTCTCCTTTAAAGGTTAATAAACGTTAAAACAACAAACTGTTGAATTAATACGCTGGTTATTATAAATCATTTCAAAAGAAAACACTACAACAAAAATAGACAATGTGTTGAAATAAGATTTAAGGTGTCTTAAGTCGTCAAAAAGTTAAAAAATGTAGTAATAAGCAATAGCTCTTGACAATGTTTCTATTGAGAATATAATAGAAACAACAACGTGTCTATTTAAGGAGAGCCTATGCAACAACGAAAAACAACTACTAAAGATGATATAAGACAAGCTTTTATTCTTCTTTTGTCTAAAAACAATCTTAATGATATTTCTGTTAGTCAATTGACAAAAAAAGCAGGTATTAATCGTTCGACTTTTTACCTGCATTATATAGATAAGGAAGACTTTCTCCGACAACTAAAAGAAGAAACCATGCAAGATATTGTTGAAATTCTTGAAAGAAAGAAAGGCAATCCTCAAAAGGCGTTGGAAGAGGTTCTGACTTACTTTGCAGAAGATATTTCCCTTTTTTCACAAATTGCTCAAAAGCATGATTTTAGTTTCGCAGATAATGTACGTTCCTTTATTAATGGAGTTATAGAGGATACTCCGGCTTCAGTTCCTATCATCGTTGAAACGTTTAATATGCCTGAAAAATATGCTGTAAATATGTTTGTTTCAGGACTTATTGGAGTGATAACTGAGTGGATTATAAAAGGAGCTCAAGAAAGTCCTCAAGAGCTAACTAGAATAATAATGAACTCACCGAGTATGGCGTGGTTTAGTGAATAAGGATTGAATCAACATATAGTATTTATCACATGATTAAACATTCTTTTGCTCTCTCAGATTTAATCTGTGTGATTTTCCTAGCTGAAGGTCGTGCTATTAACTTCCTCTTTGGTTTGATTAATTCCATCATTTATCTAGTGCTTGCCCTCCAAAAAGGCTTCTACGGTGAGGTTTTGATGATAGCTATTTATCGTGAAGAATGGATTTTCTGGACTGCTACTAATATTTTCTCTATCTACCTTTGGTGGGGAGAAAGCCTTCAAATTCAAGGGAAATACTTTATTTACTTGATTAATAGTCTTCTTGGTTGGTACCAATGGAGCAAGGCGGCAAAGAAAGCTTAGTACTTATGTTTATCAATTAATAAGAGGATCCAGTAGAGTTCTCTTATTATGTTTTTTTCTCTAAGTAGAAGCTATTGACAATGATTATCATATATGAAATAAAGATAATAGCGGTTATTTTCTAAATAATAAAAAAGGTTAGACTAATAAATAACAAAAAAGTAATAATCAAGTAAATGAGAAAACAAATTTGCTTGTGTGAATCGTTGAAATTCTCATTATTTGTAGCATTCATGACAGCGCCATAGGAAATCATAGAGCTACCGAATAGCCAGAGATAAATTGCTAAGCGCCATTCAGAAAGGATGAGAAGTGCTAAGATACCAACTATGGCACCAACCAGAATAAATCCAGTTCCTAAGCTTTTTTTACCATTTAAAATAGCTGATAAGGCTGCAACAAGATGAATAAGGACAAAAGCAAGTGCTAAGAAGACAGTAATAATGTTAAAAATGTAATAAAGTAGCATATTTGTTTTCTTTCTAGGATAATTAAAGTAAATATAATGTGATAGTGTTAAGACCGTTACTTACCTTAGTTTAAGATTTTTCTTATGAAGAACCATAAATAAAAACACAATATTGACAAAGACAAGAATTAAAGTGATAAAAGAGTAGTAATAAAGATTGATGGGTACCTTATTTTTGAGATAGAATAGAGAAAATAAACTCGTAAAAATGCCAGTTAACAACCCAGGGACATATTTTCGAAAGACAATTGACTGAATAAGATGTCCGAACACATGATAGATATAAGCGATTATGATGGTTGTGTAAATGGTATAGTTGTTAAATTGGTAACTAAGATAAAGTGTTATCAGAAGAAGTAGAAGTTGCTCCATGACAATGGCATTGAAAGCAAAAGGAGTGTAAAAAGTGAAGATTTGATTATGTGGAATTTGTAATGATATTTTTTTGACAAAAGATGGCATCCATATGATTTCTTCCAGTTCATGAAGCATGAACAAACTCGGAAAAAGGAAATAAAATTGTAGGGTAGACATTAAAGCTGGTCCTTTCTTGATAACCTATGGTTCATTTAGAGTTGGCGTGTAGTATCTCCAAATAGAACTGGACCACCTCTTGTCCGGTGTAGGACCTTCCATTTTTTAACCACCAACTGAGAGTTTCAATGAAGTGACTGACGACCAGATGCTTAAGATAAGAGTGGGGAATGTTAGGGTGAGCTTGAATCAGTTCGTCGGCTACCATTGGATAGACATCGTGTTCGAGCTCTTTTCGCAGTTGTCGGATAAAATAATCATTTTTAGAGAGCAAAAGACTTGTCACATGGTCTTGATTTTTCTTGAAATGTTGAAAGATATGAGCTAAGTAGTCTTGTGGCGAGAGGTGTTCAGCACTTTCAAACAGGTGGTGAAAGAGTTTTTGACAGAGTTCATCTAGCAATAATTCCTTACTCTCGTAATGACTATAGAAGGTCGATCGCCCTACATCAGCGAGGTCAATGATTTCTTGAACCGTGATGGTTTCATAGTCTTTTTGGTTCAGTAATTGTAAAAAAGCATTATAAATAGCTTTCCGAGTTTTGGTGATACGGCGATCCTGAGCTGACATTTGGACACTTTGAACAAACTGTTCAGTAATGTACATTGCGAACGGTTTGCTTCTATCCTTTCTGTTGATAGTATTGGATAATAGATAACGAACAAGGTGTTCATGAATCTATTATATCAAAGGATTAACTAATATGAAGACGAAACATGTAGTCTGGCTGGTTTTTTTCTTAAATTTGAGTTATGCCATTGTCGAGTTTATCGCTGGAGGAGTATTTGGTTCTAGTGCTGTTCTTGCTGACTCCGTCCATGACTTAGGAGATGCTATCGCAATTGGGGTATCAGCCATTCTAGAAACAATTTCCAATCGTGAAGAGGATAGTCATTACACCTTGGGCTACAAACGATTTAGCCTTCTAGGAGCTTTGATAACGGCTGTGATTCTGATGACAGGATCTGTTTTTGTCATTTTGGAAAATATAACGAAACTATTTCATCCACAACCTGTCAATGACGAGGGTATCCTCTGGCTAGGAATCATTGCGGTTACTATCAATGTGCTAGCAAGTTTATTGGTTCGTAAAGGAAAAACAAAGAACGAGTCTATTCTTAGCTTGCATTTTCTGGAAGATACCCTTGGTTGGATAGCAGTCATCCTGATGGCCATTATTCTACGATTTACGGATTGGTATATCTTAGACCCTCTCTTGTCGCTTGTCATTTCCTTCTTTATCTTGTCAAAAGCCATTCCACGTTTTTGGTCTACGCTCAAGATTTTCTTGGATGCTGTGCCAGAAGGAATAGATATTGAGCAAGTTAAGAGTGATTTGGAGCAATTGGACCATGTGTCCAGTGTGAATCAGCTGAATCTCTGGACTATGGATGGTTTGGAAAAAAATGCCATTGTTCATGTTTGCCTTGAGCATGTCAAACATATGGAAGTTTGCAAAGAATCTATCCGAGACTTGCTCAAAGATTGTGGCTTTCAAAACGTCACTATTGAGGTGGATGAAGACTTAGCAACCCACCGAGCCCATAAGCGCAATATCGAAGAGCTGGAAGCAGAAAGTGAGCAAGAGCACCATCATTAAGGTTTGTTTTTAAACTCTTAGAGGCTCCTCTAGGAGTTTTTTTGACACTAAACTCTCTAAAGTATGCCTTTTCATGCTAAAATAGAACAAACGTGGAACAAGGAGTAATTATGAGTAAAAGAGCTGTGTTGATGATGACTTTTGGGTCGCCTGAAGAGATTACCTATGAAGGAGTAGCGGAGTTTTTCACGAATATCCGGCGTGGTGTTCGTCCTGAACCACATGAAATTCAGACTTTATATGACAATTACGTACGAATTGGCGGAACTCCACTCCAAAGGATAACTAGGAAAGAAGTGGATTTGGTTGCTTCTGCTCTTGGAGAACACGCATCAGTATACTTTGCTAATAAATTTTCCCGCCCTTTTATCACTGATGTAATCAAAGAGATGGAGAATGACGGAATTGAAGAATGTTTGTGCTTGATTTTAGAGCCCCATTATTCTTACTATTCTGTCATGGGATATGAGAAATTTTTAGAAAGTGAGCAGATTAGGTTCCAAATTATCAAGGATTGGTACCAAGAACCTTCACTTCTCCATTTTTGGGCTGATGAGATTCGAAATATTTTAGATCAAATTAGAGATGACAGCTATAAGGTGATTTTTTCAGCTCATAGTGTCCCAGTTTTGGCACTTGATTTTGGCGATCCTTATATCGATCAGATTTATGACAATACTCGCTTGATTGTGGAAATTTTAGGCCTTGAAGAAGACCAGTATACCAATACATGGCAGAGTGAAAGTGATATTGGTATTCCTTGGATTAAGCCTGATGTCTTAGAATACCTTCGTGATGAAAAGGAACACCCTGACCACTATATTTTTGTCCCGATAGCTTTTATTAGTGAGCATATTGAGGTTCTTTTTGATAATGATGTGGAGTGTAAGGAGCTTTGTCATGAGCTTGGTGTGGCCTATCATCGTCCTCCTATGCCAAATAGTGATTTTCGATTGATTAAAGCCCTTCTTTCAGCCATTCAGTCTCATATAGACGGTGACTATCGTTACTATCAACCTCAACTAGAGACTTTTGATGAGTTGGAAGCCCCTTCAAACACAGGAAAGATTTTAGAAGAGGAAGAAGATATTCAGATGCCTGATTTCGTCAAAAAATTGATTGCTAAAAAAGGTCGAGAGAATGTCAAGATGCCATATCTAGTTAAGAAAATGCTTGAAAAGAAGTATGGAAAAAAATATGATTAAGTAACTAAATATGATCGTAATTGGGAGTGTTTGATATGAGCGATTTCTTGTTAAAAAGTGTATACTATCAGAAACGAAAGAATAAAGGTTATGATATGAAATCAGCAGTTTACACAAAAGCAGGTCAGGTTGGTCTAGCAGACATTGAGCGACCAAAAATCGAAGCAGCGGACGATGTTATTATACGTATTGTTCGTACCTGCGTCTGTGGCTCTGATCTATGGAGCTACCGAAATCCAGACATCGAAGAGGGACATAGAAATAGTGGGCATGAGGCTATCGGAATTGTCGAAGAAATTGGCGAAGCAATAACGACTGTTAAACCAGGTGACTTTGTTATCGCGCCTTTCACACATGGGTGTGGTCAGTGTGATGCCTGTCGTGCTGGCTATGATGGGACTTGTGATCGACATATTGGTAACAACTGGTCTGGTGGTGTACAAGCTGAGTATATCCGTTTCCACTTTGCTAACTGGGCTCTGGTCAAAATTCCTGGACAACCCTCTGACTATACTGAGGCCATGCTCAAATCCTTCCTGACGCTAGCAGATGTCATGCCGACAGGTTATCATGCGGCGCGTGTTGCAAATGTGCAAAAGGGTGATAAGGTCGTCGTTATCGGAGATGGTGCTGTTGGTCAATGTGCCGTGATTGCTGCTAAGATGCGTGGTGCTTCCCAAATTGTCCTTATGAGCCGTCACGAAGACCGTCAACAAATGGCTTTGGAATTTGGTGCGACAGCAGTCGTAGCGGAGCGTGGTGAAGAAGGAATTGCCAAGGTTCGTGAAATCCTTGGAGGAGGGGCAGATGCAGCTCTTGAATGTGTAGGAACCGCAGCCGCTGTCGATCAAGCACTTGGGGTGCTTCACAATGGGGGGCGCTTAGGTTTTGTCGGTGTCCCTCACTACAATAACCGTGCCCTTGGTTCAACCTTTGCTCAAAACATTTCCGTGGCAGGTGGAGCAGCCTCGGTCACTACTTATGATAAGCAGTTCTTGCTCAAGGCAGTGCTTGACGGTGATATCAATCCAGGACGTGTCTTTACCCATAGCTATAGCTTGGACGAGATTGATCAAGCATACAAAGACATGGATGAACGTAAGACTATTAAGTCTTTGATTGTCATTGACTAACGACAAAATTCTAGTAGAAATTCTACTAGAATTTTTTAATACAATTCCTATTATGGTCTGGAGAATCCCTTAGTTTGGTTCATATAAAAACGGATAAAATGAACTGTCATTGCTAAGGAAATCAAGGTTGCGATTGTGATGATGGTAGGATGAGCTGAGAAATGGTAGGAAAGAACAAGTCCGATTTCATGTGACTTTCCTTTCAAAGAATGGTAAAATAAAGACAAAGATATGTAAACGTTTACATGTTTACCAACTAAGTAGTGCTTTCAAAATAGATTTTTAAGAGATTCCTATATTTCTGTCCTTAGTTTTATGATATTGGAGGTAGTACTATGAAAAAGAAAAACTATCGCTTTCTACTTTTGATTCCCTTGCTATTATCAGTTTTGGTTTTGACGGGTTGCAAGGTGATGATGCCTAGTGATTACAAAAAAATTAAGGAAATCATTATCGAAGATTGTAACGAAGTAGGTCTTCATGGTAAAGTTACCATCACTAACTTATATTGGACTCCACTAGAAAGTCCAACTTACTACGTGTCCTATATCTATTCTGAGGAAACGTACGATGGCCAAACAATAAAATTAGAAAATAATGATTTGGCTATTCCTGAACACAGGTCATCTAATTCTCATCGCAGTACTCAATTTTTATACTATAAGGAATCGTTTTTGAACCAGAAATCTGTCCAAAAAGTTGAGAAGAAAATTGAAAAACAATTGAAGAAGCAAAAACTCGGTCTTCCTATTAACTTTTTTAGTTTTCTATCTAACTTCAGTCATGATGAAAAGGAGAAAAATTTGGACGCTATAGCTTCTAACAATCTCAAGGAAGGTAAGAAGGACTTTGCAGGCTACTATCAAATCCCTTACCAAACCTTGATTGATCAAGAATTGGTTTATATGACTATTTTTATTGATAATAATGCATCAGTCAAAGAACAAGATATGAAAGATGCTGCTAAAAAGTTAGATGCTAGTGATCTTCCGAATGGTGAATATAATTTCTTTTATTCCAATACCAAGGATGAGAATCATCATTCAATCAGTTATTCTTTTAAAGTCAAAGATGGGAGGTTGAAAAAATAACTAGGTTGAGGAATTAGAAGTTACTCTGATATTCTTTGAAGAGAGAAGTGAAAAACTAATCATTTTCAATATTTAGTGACATTAAAATATATATATATATTCAAAAATAGATTTTAAGTGATGTCTATATTTTTGGTCTTATTTTTATAAAAGTGGAGGTAGAGCAATGAAAAAGAAAATCAATCGCATCTTACTCTTGATTCCCTTGCTTCTATCAGTTTTGTTTTTGACGGGTTGCAAGGTGATGATGTTTAGTGATTACAAAAAAGTAAAGGAATACATCATAGAAGATTGTAACAGGGTAGGTCTTCATGGTAAAGTTACCATCACTAACTTAAAATGGACAGCATTAGAAAGTCCAACTTATCATGTATCTTATATCTACTCTGAGAAAACACACGATGGCCAAACAATAAAATTAGAAGAGGTGCATACGGCTATTCGTGAAAACGGGCCACTTGCTTCTAATGGCAGTACTGATCTTTTAGAATATAAGGAAGTATTTGTGAAGCAGAAATCTCTCAAAAAAGTCGGGGAAAAAATTAAAAATCAGTTAAACAAACAGTCACTCGGTTTTTCTATCAGTTCATTAAGTTTTGAAGCTACACATTTCAAATTTACTGAAAAAGAGAAAATACTGGATTCTGTTGCCTCCGAAAACGTTAAGGAAGGTAAGATAGACTTTGCAGGTTACTACCAAATTCCTTACCAAACCATGGTTGATGAAGAGTTGGTTGACACGACCATTAATATCGATGATACTGAATCTGTCGAGTTACAAGACATCAAAAATGCTACTGAAAAGTTAGATGCTAGTGAACTTCCGAATGGTAAATATAAGTTCGATTATTCCACTTCTAAGGATGGGTACTATTATGAAACCAGTTATTCTTTTACAGTTAAAGATGGTAAAGTCTCTATTGTTTAAGATGAGAGTCTGGTAACAAAAGATATAGCTAGAAGATATGGATAGAAATAAAGGACGGGTTAAGGGCATTACATGTTTTCCATTTATTAAAGATGATTTTCAAAGGCTTTGTTTTTTCAAAGCCTTTTTTATTACTTATTTAAGAATTTCTCGCTTATTTAATCAAACTTTTTAAAATTTAAGTGGTATTGAGGATTTTTCCTTTGTTTCTTGGTGAAGGTACGTTCTTGCTTGTTGGTCAGTGACTTGGAGTGAATATCACCTTTTTCATTTTGAACTGACTCATAAGCGAAATAGCCTTTTTTCTATCTCTTCTTGACACAGTCTCTATGGATTTGTATAATTTTAAAAAAACATTGGAGGCATCAAATGATCCACAAACATGAAATCCCTATTTTAGAGTTTGATGACAACCCACAGGCAGTCATTATGCCGACTCATGAGGGGATCAATGTGCACTTGCCTGAAAAATGCGTTTATGCTTTCTTAGAGGATGAGATTGATCGCTTTGCGAAAGTAGTCGGAGCCAAACAAGTAGCTACCTTTGTCTCAGCTACTAAGCCCTATCCGGTTTATGTCATGGACCGCCAAGGAGAGGAAATCTGCTTGGCGCAAGCGCCAGTTGGATCTGCAGCGGCTGCTCAATTCATGGATTGGTTGATTGGCTATGGGGTGAAGAAGCTCATTTCCGCAGGAAGTTGTGGTGTCTTGGTAGACATGGAAGAAAATGCCTTCTTAATCCCGACCAAGGCCTTGCGAGATGAGGGAGCTAGTTACCATTATGTGGCACCTTCTCGGTATATAGAAGTGGATAGTCGAGCGCTGACTGCCATTGAAACGGTTCTAAAACAAGCGTCCATTCACTATCAAGAAGTGATGACTTGGACGACTGACGGCTTTTATAGAGAAACGCCTGACAAGGTGGCCTATCGCATTGAAGAAGGATGTAGTGTTGTGGAGATAGTGCGCCTCACTTGCAGCAGTAGCCCAGCTTCGAGGTGTGGTTTGGGGCTTGCTCCTATTTACCGCAGATTCTCTTGCAGACCTGGAAAATTATGACCAGCGTGACTGGGGATCTGAAGCATTTGATAAAGCCTTGGAGCTCTGCTTGGACATAGTTGTTCAAATGTAATTTTGATTTGATAGAAAAAAGAGCATGATTCTATAGTCATGCTCTGCTCTTTTCATATATCAATTATTATTTCAAAATATCCCAGAGTTCTTGGGCAGTATCAGCTACAAAATCAGGATTTTCTGCTAAAAGAGTTTCGTTTGTCCCGAATCCCCAGGTAACAGCCAAGGTCTTGATACCAACTGCATTTCCGCCAATCATGTCATACTTGGTGTCGCCAACAATGACAGAACTGTCCTTATTCGCATTATTTTCAGTAATAGCACGCTGCAAGACGTCAGACTTGTGGAAAGCAGTAGGTGTCGCCCCATAGATGCCGTCAAAAAACTCAGTGATGCCAAGGTACTCGCACATTTTCAGAGCGGTAGGCTCATTTTTGGAAGTCGTGATATAGATTTTCTTATTTGGTTCTTGACTCAGCTTTTCGAGGACTTCTTTTATACCGTCGTAGAGGTGGGCTTCAAATTGTCCTTTGGTCTCATAATAGTCACGATAAATTTTGACGGCTTGTGTGGCACCCTCTTCGCTAATTTCTTCTTTAAAAGTAACTTCGAGAGGAGGCCCCATAAAGCTTTGAATTTTTTGGTCGCTAGGAACAGGTAGGCCTAGTCTTTCAAAGGTTTGAACAAAGCCATTGTGGATACCCTCAGAACTATCAATAAGGGTCCCATCAAGGTCGAAGAAAATGTATGTAAATATCATATGATTCTCCAATACAATCTTGTTTGTTTATTATATCATGATAGGATGTAATAGTAAGTTTTGAGCCAATCGTCATTCCAAGCTGGACATGACTTTTTTACGTGTAATCGTACGATCTTGTTTATTTCCAAGTGCCTTGATACGAGCTTCAAGAAGAATAGGACGTCCTTGTGCACTTCGAGTATAAATCAGATCATACTTACCAAGGCTCTTTTGAATACGTTCAAGGAAGGCAGTTGCATCATCCTTTCGTCTTTCAAACATACTTGGCACAGCAAAATATTCCGTCTGATCGACCACTTTGCGACTAGCTTTTAAGATATAACGTTGATTTTCAATAGGGGCGAAAAATTCAGTAATAGCTTGAGCAAAGATTTCTTTCTCTCTCATGCTTGCACCCTTGAGATAAATGGCATTATATAAGGATCGTTTACTATCTCTGACAACTCTAGGGGCAGACTCTTTAGTTTCAATCTGACCTGCATCGAGCAGGGCTTGATGAATAGCTTTTCCAAATATTTCCAAACGTTTGTAGGGGCTTTTATAGATGGCATATCTTCCCCAAACGATAGCTAGTGCAATAATGGCAAGAATAAGGATTGTAAGGTTAAAGTGCGATAGTGTCCCACCAATCAGATATTTGCCAGCGTCAAAGATCGTATAGCTGACGACAAATGCTTGAAAGAGTAGGAGAGCTTTCTTCCAATCGTTAAGGTAAGCCATGGGTAAAAAGTGTTTGTCGATGTCAACCCCATTAGCAACTTCCATTTCTTCGTAAAGCGGGAGAGCCTTTTGCCAACGGTCTTTTAGTTCCTGTCTATTCTGAGATTGCCATACGGTGTTTTGATTGAATTTGTCTAAGCTTTTCCGGTTGAATTTGATATTATTAAGCTCCAGTCGTTCCATACCAGATTCGATTGTAGGCTCCTGATAGTGGAGACCAAGAAATTGTGTCATCCTTCGATCCAGTAAGTCTAAATCGGGACTAAGTGCATACAATTGAAGCTCGTTAATTTCAGCGTCCTTTTCCTCAAGAGTTTGACTTTGGTACCATTTCCGTGGTGACAAATTGATAGATACCAAGTGCCAAATGTTACTGGTCTTATTAGGGTTGTTGGGCCATACACGGATGGCACGACCTCGCATCTGATTACTTAGCATGAAGCTTCCAACAAAGCTAGCTAAAATTAGAGAGTTAACACAAGGGGCATCCCATCCTTCTCCTAAAAGAGACTTAGTTCCAATAATGACTTGAATATGGCCATCTTGGAAAAGCTTAGTAAGAGCTGTAACCAAATCATGGCGGGAACCAGAAATACTTACTTTGAGATAATCGTCTTGACTCAACTGTCCAATATTTTCATAGACTATACGAGAATTAGGGATAAGTTGCTCTAAATGTTCTTTAGCTGAACTTGGAATAATCACTAAACTTCCTGTCAGTACAGCCATCGGCACAGTCCAAGACTCTTTAACCATTTCTCTACGAATAGATTCAAAGTAAGAAAGAACACCAAGTTGTGTAAACTGCGCTTTGTCATCTCCTAGATGAACTTGAAATTCTTTACGGATAAAGTCGGTCAGCACTAGTTGTCTGAGACTGTTCCCTAAGGCTTGATATTCCGCCTTAAAAATATCTCTAACGGCATTGAGTTTGCCCAGTGATTGATTGAGCAGAACATCTTGCTTTTTATTACGGGTAAGCTTAACTTGGTTTCTCTCGATAAGGCCATTAGCCTTCAAATCTCTCTTCAACTGAATAAAAACTTCTTCAGTAAAATTGAACCAATGTGGCACTTGAAAAATGACACCATTGAGCAAGGTTTCATACCAATCAAGTGTAAAAGCAGGCAAGGTCTTTGCGCAAAGAAGATCCTGAAAACGTTGAGGGAAAGGCAGACCCTTGGAACGTAGGAAAATCAAAATTGCGGAGAAGTATTTAGGATTGCTCAATAAGTCATCATCACTGATTTGGCCTCTTAATATAGGGCTAGACTGAATAATTTGTGAGAAGCTCTTGTCGGCTAAAAGTTTATTCAAAAAGTCATGTTTTTGTTTTTCAAACTGATCTAATTGTTCTCGCTCTTCCTTGGTTGGAAAGGCAAAGTAAACGTAGTCCTGATGAGGACATAGCGTTCCCTCCTTAACCAGTTCAGGGACTGTAATTTCTTCATCAATCTCACCGCACATGTTGATGTAACGCTCCCAAAGTGCTGGTTCCCCTCCGTAGGGTGGTGTTGCCGTCAGCGAAATCATATTAAGATTTGGAAAGGACTTACGAAAAGTCTCTAAACTTTTCCACCACTCATTCCGCAAGTGGTGACACTCATCCAAACAGAGAGTTCCTAGCTTAAGATCCTTAAAGGTTTGTCGCACATCAAAACCTTGAAAATCAAAGTGTTCTTGTTCAGTATTATCATCAGTATCTTCAAGGAGACTCTCACCCACGACTTGATTCATGGCGCTATGTAAAGCTTGGTAGGTTGCTACTGTGATGACTTTGGGCTTTTTTAAATCTTGTGAAATGAGTTGATTCGCTTGATCAATATCCTTTAAAAAGGCTTGTTTTATTCTATCAACCCATTGCTGTCTAATGGTAACTGTTGGAACTAGAATTAAAGTGGGATTACCAAAACGTCTTATAAATTCAATTCCCAAGGTCGTTTTCCCAGAACCAGGAGCAGCAACTAAGTGAATCTTACCATCAGCCATAAAACTTTCTGATTTATCTAGAACACGCTGTTGATACTGTCGCCATTGTCCCTTAAACGAAAGATGATTTAACATAATTTCCCTCCACTGATACTTATCATTATAACATAGATTAATTTTCCAAAATGTCACTCTAGCTATGGAACATTCAAAACTATCCATTATTAAAATCAGTAACCTAACAGAATCAACTATTCTATGTATAAACTAACAAGTAGCGATTGACATTAAAGAAGTTTTAAGATAACTTTAGATGTGAACGAATAATTCTGGTCTTTATTTGAGGAGTTTCCATGAAAAAAACTAATCTTCTTTATTTATTAGCTATTCTGGCTATTTTTTCTGGCCTTTTACTGTATTATTTGCCAGACATGATGACTGGACAAAATGCAAAGTCAAATAATACAAGTCAGACTTTCAAGGAAAAGACGATTGTGCATGATTTTGGTACAACGGAGTTGAAAAAAGCTCCCAAACGTATCGTTATCCTTGATAATCTCTATGGTGAAATCTTAGAATCATTGGATATCGCTCCTATAGGGGCGACAACCGGTCAAGCTGATAGTCAAGACTTTTCAACCCTCTTTAAGAAACAATACAAAGATAAAAAAGTGATTTCAGTTGGTTGGCAGGGAAATCCAGATTTAGAAAAGATTGCGGAGTTAAAACCTGATTTAATCCTTATGACAGGAGAGCAAGAAGACCTTTATGAGGATTTGTCTGAAATTGCACCAACTGTTGGCTATTCTATCAACACAAATGAAAATTGGGACTATCACGAAACGTCTCTCAAGGTTGCAGAAATCTTTGACAAGCGTGATGAAATGAAAAAAGATCTCGATAGAGTTGATGCTAAGGAGGCTGTTTTTGCGGAAAATGTCCAAGCTAAATTTGGCGACCAAAAACTTATGTATTTGAGTGTAACTGACAATGAAATCCGTTACTATGCTTACGGGCATTTTGGTTACCTGTATGATACTTATAAGTTCAATCGTGCTGAAACCTTTAATCCAGATGATATGTACAAAGTAATTGATCTAGATAAACTAAAAGATATTAACCCTGATCTCTTGATTGTTCAAGCTGATTCTCAGGAGCTCCTAGATAATAAACTTAAAAACTCACCTGTCTGGAGTAACCTTAAAGCTGTTCAAAATAATAAGGTTATCTATGCAGATTATTCAACTTATATGCTTGGATTTGGCATTGTCTCACAAGAAGCAATTATGAAACAAATAGCTGATGAATGGGGATTGAATTAAACTAAAAACGACCGTCATGATATGATACCTCTTAAGTAGACACGGTAAATACCTAAAATCTACTTAAGAGG
>NZ_CAUUKN010000035.1:0-16855 GCF_963545685.1 uncultured Streptococcus sp.
TTTCCTCTTGTCCAAATAATCGATCAAATAGACCCATCTGGTTCTCCTTATTTCTCTAGAATGTATTTATGGATGGCCTCAGCCACTCCAGATTCTTCATTTGTTTTTGTCGTTACAGCCTTAGCAACAGCCTTAACCTTAGGAACACCATTCGCCATCGCAACACCCAGACCAGCCCACTCTAACATGGTCAAATCATTTTCTTCATCTCCCATAGCCATGACTTGACTTCTATCAAGAGCAAGATAATCAGTCAAGAGTCTCAAACCTACAGCTTTATGAACACCCTTGGGCATAACCTCTAGGATAATTTCGCGAGACTTAAAGACCTCAAACGCTTGGTATAGATGGTCAGGTAGTTTTTCAATTTGGGCATCCAAAAACGCTTCCTCACAGACCGTAACTACCTTATTATAGACGATATCTTGCGGAATGTCATCAATGCTATCCACATCAACAAAAGTCAAAGTAGGATTAGCCTGACGATAGAGCGAATGATTCCCTTTACTAGGCACCCCATAGACAATGCCATCACTAAGAACATCCATAGGGAGTCCCAGAGGTTCAAAAATAGCATAAATCTGCTTTAAATCATCTCGGGTCATCTCTTTCTTGATTAAGATATCACCGTTATTACGCTGAACCAAGCCACCATTGAAGGTTACGCTATAGTGCTTGTCATCTAACAAACCCAAATCTTCCAAGACATGATTAATAGCTGCAAGGGGACGACCAGTTGTGATGACCACATGAACCCCCTTAGCTTCGGCTGCCTTAAGAGCAGCTCTATTGTCAGCAGTCACTTGCTTATCCTTGGTAAAGAGCGTCCCATCCAAATCTAAGGCCAACAATTTAATCTCAGACATCTGCACCTACCAATCCTTCCATGTAGTCAAAGACTGCACCGTCTTTATGGTGACCAATCACCTCATCTGCTACGGCCTTAATCTCATCACGTGCATTTTCCGTAGCAACCGCACGCCCTGCAAATGTCAGCATCTCCATATCATTGAGATTATCACCAAAGGCAACGACATCTGAAGCCTGACGCCCCAACTCTTGACAAAGATGGTAAAGTCCAAATCCCTTGTCTACACCTTTTAGGATAATATCCATAGAATCAAAGCCAGTAGTTACAGCTGTCATATCCTCAAAAATCGTATTGAGATAGTCACCACTTTCCATGATGGTATTCCCTTGAAACTTAGCAGTTACCTTGAAAATATCATCTGTGACCGTTTCAAGGTCTGTTGCCATGACATTTTCATAGTAGCGTTCCATGGCCTTAAGATAGGCTGGATCTGCATCTCCTGGAGCATAGGCACCACGACGTCCTGACAAAAGAATTCCCTCACAAGTTGGTAAGGCTAAGGTCGTCTCTGCAATTTCCAAATAATCTTTAGGTTCTAGCTTAGACTCAAACAAAACTTCACCCTTATACTGAACCAAGGCCCCATTTTCCGCAATAATAGCAATACGGTCTACAAATCCATCGAATAACTCTTCCAAAGCTAAGAGAGCTCGACCAGAAGCTACTGTAAAGACAAAACCTTTAGCTTCACAAGCATCCAAAAACTTATCTAAACGAGCCTTATCATAAGCACCAAGGTGGTCCAAAAAAGTACCATCCATATCTGTCGCTAAAATATTCAAAATAATCTCCCTTCAGGTCGAATATACTTGTCCCTATTGTACCAAAAATAAGGATATAAGTTAGGGAAAAGCCAAAGAAATTAGAGAAAATATAGTATTTCACTTGCAAATTATGCTTTTAAGTTGTATCATTACTATAGTACAAAAATAATGTAATGATATTTCCTAGAAAGGAGTCTCTTATGGCTTGGACATTTGATGAAAAATCACCAATCTATCTCCAAATCGCCTATCGTGTCAAACTGAAGATAGCTTCCAAAGAATTAAGTATGGGACAACAACTTTTGCCCGTGAGAGAGTTTGCTCAAGAAGCTGGAGTCAATCCCAACACCGTACAAAGAGCCTTCCAAGAACTTGAAAAAGAGGGATTGGTCTATTCTGCTCGTACGTCTGGTCGCTTCGTTACAGAAGATGAGAAACTCATTGATCAAAAACGACACGAGATTGCTCAAAGTCTCATGAAAAACTTTGTCACTGAGATGACAGCCATTGGTTTTAGCTCACCTGAAATCAAGACTATCATCACTGACTACATCGAACAAACAGGAAAGGACTCATAGACCAATGACTGATATTGTAACTCTAACAAATCTCACCAAGACCTATAATGGTATTCCAGCCCTTAGAGATGTGACCATGTCCATCCCGTCAGGAAAAATTGTTGGCCTTTTAGGTCCAAACGGTAGTGGTAAAACAACCCTAATCAAAATTTTGAACGGCCTCCTTCAACCCACTTCTGGTTTAGTGACCATTAATGGATTACAGCCGTCACCTATCACTAAGGCGCAAGTGGCTTATTTGCCTGACACAACCTATTTAGATGAAAGTAAGACAATCCAGTACTACTTGGATTTCTTCCAGGATTTTTACGCTGACTTCCGCTATCCTCTTGCCTTGCAACTCTTGGAGGATCTAAAGCTTCAGCCTGATTTGCGCCTTAAAGACCTTTCAAAAGGTAACAAAGAAAAAATTCAGTTGATTTTGGTAATGAGTCGTGAGGCTAAACTCTATCTTCTTGATGAACCTATTGGTGGGGTCGATCCTGCATCACGTGACTATATCCTTAAAACTATCATCAACCAATACTCTGAAGATGCTTCTGTTATTATTTCAACCCATTTGATTGCAGACATTGAATCTGTCCTAGATGAAGTTGTCTTCTTAAAATACGGTCAGATTGAACTTCAAGGCGACGCAGATAATATCCGTCAAGCCAATGGTAAGTCCATTGACAAACTCTTTAGAGAGATGTTCCACAACTAGGAGGTAAGAGCATGTTTTGGAATTTAGTTAAGTATGAATTACAATCAGTCCGCAAGTGGTATCTTGGCATCTATGGTATTGCCATCCTACTCTCTATTCCCTTAGGCTTAATGCTTCACAAATTACTTTTCACCTATGAACACAGTAACGAAGAACCTAGTCTACTCTTTTTTGCTTTCTTCACACTGATGGTTTTTGCTACCATTATTGTATGGGGAACCATTTATATAGCGACAATAGTCCTTATTATTAGACACTTTGCAAAGACTATCTTTGGGAGAGAAGGCTATCTAACCAATACACTCCCAGTTTCTGCCCACCAATTGATCTTATCGAAACTTTTTGTAGCCTTTATTTTAAATACGATTTCTAGTCTCGTTGTACTCGCTTCGATTGCTATTATAGCCGCATTTAACGTAGACTTAAAAGATTTCCTACTGATTACGAGCAACTTTGGACAGCTCCTAAAAGAAATGGGTTCCCTTTACCTCTTCATCCCTTCTACCATTTTAGGAACAATTAGCAGTATCCTATTCTATTACCTCTGTATTAGTATCGGAAACCTCTTCAACACTAACAAAGTGCTTATGGGATTTGTCGCTTATTTCGCCATTCAGGCCATCCTATTCTTTATTGGTTTCTTCTTTGGAATCGGTGCAGCTTTAGCTTTGACCGGAGATGCAACAAATACTGTCATTAATAACTCGTCATATATTTTTAGTCTAGTTCAGTCTCTTATTCTCATCGCAGCAAGTTACTTCGGTACCTACTATATCATGACAAAGCGCTTAAATTTGGACTAAAGAAGAAAAACCGTGTTCCTTTTTGGAACACGATTTTTTTTTTGCATTGAAAAGACTTACCTACTTTGTTCTTTACGATAAGTCTCAATTTCTGACTTGTTACCCCAAACGAAGTGACCTGGACGTACTTCAACCATTTCTGGTTTATCAACCGAATAGTCGTGTTGGTTTGGATCATAAACCTTCAAGACTTTCTTACGTTCCAAGATTGGGTCTGGAATAGGAACAGCAGACAAGAGTGACTTGGTGTAAGGGTGGATAGGATTGTTGTAGAGTTCTTCTGTCTCAGCAACTTCCACGATTGTCCCCTTATAGATAACAGCGATACGGTCAGAAATGAAACGTACCACTGACAAGTCATGAGCGATAAAGAGATAGGTCAATCCCAAATCTTTTTGGAATTTCTTAAGCAGGTTTAAAACTTGGGCACGAACTGACACGTCAAGGGCTGAGATTGGTTCGTCAGCGATAACCAAATCAGGCTGCATGACCAAAGAACGCGCAATCCCGATACGTTGACGTTGTCCCCCAGAAAATTCGTGCGGATAACGTGTCAAGTGCTCTTCAAGAAGTCCTACTTCTTTGATGATTTCCTTGATTTTAGCCTTACGTTCTTCCTCATCTTTATAAAGATGGAAATTGTACAAGCCCTCAGACAAGATATAATCGACTGTTGCACGTTCATTCAAACTAGCTGCAGGGTCTTGGAAAATCATCTGGATACGACGGATAAGGTCGTTTTTCTCAGAGTGAGTTAAGCGTCCATTGATTTTCTTACCATCAAAAATAATCTCACCATTACTTGTCTCATTTAAACCAATAATGGCACGTCCAATAGTAGTTTTACCACTACCAGACTCACCAACGAGGGAGAAGGTTTCACCCTTGTTGATGAAAAAATTAGCATTGTGGACAGCAACGAATTTCTTGCTTCCTTCACCGAAGGAAATCTCCACATCTTTTACTTCAACTAACTTCTCAGGCATTGCCTTCCTCCTCATCTCCTAAATGTGCAAATCCCATATTAGCTCGGATTTTTTCATGTAGATTTTGGATAACCGCAGGTTTATCAACTTTTGGCGCATCCTCATGTAAGAGCCAGGTCTTAGCCCAGTGAGTATCTGAAACTTGGAATTGTGGTGCTTTTTCCTCAAAGTCAATCTGCAAAGCATAATCCGAACGCAAGGCAAAGGCATCCCCAACAACTGGTGTATAAAGTGATGGTGGCGTCCCTGGAATTGAGAAGAGTTCACCCTTATCGTCAGCCAATTGTGGCA
This sequence comes from uncultured Streptococcus sp., assembly GCF_963545685.1. Taxonomy (GTDB): domain Bacteria; phylum Bacillota; class Bacilli; order Lactobacillales; family Streptococcaceae; genus Streptococcus. The sequence goes on from NZ_CAUUKN010000035.1 coordinate 4,997, forward strand.
GGCTTGAAAGCAAGCTCCACGTATATGGATGACAAGGCTCATAGAAAATTTCCTCAACAGTTGCGTATTCAATGATTTCGCCAGCATACATAACAGCAACCTTGTCCGCGATACTTGCTACGACACCAAGGTCATGGGTAATGAAAATGACTGAGAAACCATACTCCTCTTTGAGTGATTTCAAGAGGTCAATGATTTGAGCTTGAATGGTCACATCAAGGGCAGTCGTTGGTTCATCACAGATAAGGACATCAGGATGACAAGCCAAGGCAATGGCAATAACGATACGTTGACGCATCCCACCAGAGTATTGGAAAGGATATTCATTGAAACGTTTTTCAGCATCCGGAATACCAACCTTATCCATATAATCGATGGCCATTTTTTTAGCTTCCTTGGCTGATTTGCCTTGGTGCTTGACAATAACTTCAACAATTTGACTTCCGATAGTCTTAATTGGATCAAGACTGGTCATTGGATCTTGAAAGATAGTTGCAATCTTAGCTCCACGGATAGGTGCCCAATCTTGGTGACTCTTAAACTTAGTCAAGTCTTTGCCACGATAGTCGATAGATCCACTGGCTACACGGCCATTTTCTTCCAGCATCCCTGTAAAAGTTTTGGTCAACACTGATTTCCCTGAACCAGACTCACCAACCAAGGCTAGAACTTCACCTTCAACCAAATCAAGAGAAACCCCTCGAATAGCTGTCAAAACACGGTCACGAACGTCAAATTCCACGACGATATCGCGAGCCGATAATATTACATTTTTATTTTCTGTCATATTGGACTCCTATCTATGCGTACGTGGGTCACTGGCGTCCGCCAAGTTTTGACCGACAATAAAGAGAGAGAGAGAAACGAGAATCAAGGTAGTCAATGGAATCCAGAAGAGATAAGCATTAACAGTAACGTTCTGTGCATAGTCTGAAATCAAACGACCAAGACTAGGCGTCGTAACGGGAAGCCCCAAACCAAAGTAGGAAAGGAAGGCCTCGTAAGAGATAAATCCTGGTAAGAGCTGACTAGCCATGGTCACGATAACTGACACAAGTTGTGGCATGATATTTTTAATCACAATCTTAGCAGTTGGTGTTCCCAAAGTACGAGAAGCCAAGTTATACTCCAAATCACGGTAACGCATAATTTGAATACGGATTGTGTAGGCAATACCAATCCAACCTGTTATGGTCATGGCAAAAATCATATTCCAGAAACCAGCACCCAATGAGTAAGTCAAGACGATAACCACAAGGAGAGCAGGAATATTTGAGATGATGTTGTAGATTTCCATCATAATCATATCGAAGGTCTTAGAAATCCCCCAAACGGCACCTACAAGCAAACCAATAAGAACATTAAGGAAGGTAGCGATAACAGCAATAAGGATAGAATTACGAGCTCCAAACCAAACACTGTCAAACAGAGATTTACCATTACTGTCAGTACCGAACCAGTATTGAGCGTTTGGATGTAAGTAACGCAAACTGAAATCATTTACTTTTGAGACATCATTGAAGTCAAATTTAGAGAACATTGGGTAGATGAAACTCATCAAAACGATGGCAATCAAGATTCCCAACATTACAATTGTTGATTTCTTTTTAAAGAATTGACGCATCACTGATTTCCAGTATGAATAAGCCGGTGCATCAATTGTTTCAGAGGCAAAATCATCGCGCTTTACAAATTGGAACTTACTTTTATCAATTGAAGCCATTATTTACCTCCTTTAGATGTCAATTTGATACGTGGGTCAATAATAGTCATAAGGATATCACCCACAAGCAATGAGAAGACGGTGAGGGCTGTGAAAATAAATACCAGACCAACAACCATAGCATTATTAGAAGCACGAACAGAGTCGATCAACATTTTACCCATACCAGGGTAGGCGAAGATTGTTTCTGTCAAGGTTGCCCCTGTGATAACCCCAACAATAGATGCTGGAATTCCTGAAACCAAGGAAACCATCGCATTCTTGAAAATGTGTTTGTTGGAAATTTCTTGTTCTGACAAACCTTTAGCACGTGCAAAACGAACGAAGTCTTGTGATTGCAAGTCAATCATGTAACGACGAATCCAAATCGCAAGACCTGGTGTTGACAAGAGACCGAGAATAACAGATGGCAAGACGTAAGAACGCCAGTCACCCGCACCCAAGATAGGGAAGGAATCAGGTAGACCAATCTCAGAACCAATCAAGCGAATGATATATACCAAGGCAATCGTTGGTAGAGAGAGCAAGAAAGTCAAGACACCTGTTGACACACTATCAAAGAGTGTGTTTTTAAAGCGTGCCATGTAAGATCCCAATGGAATCGCTAAAGCATAAGACAAGAGCAAACCAATCAAACCAGCAATGGCAGAGCTTGCCAACATTGATGGGTATTGATAGCGGTTCTTAGTAGATGTGTACGGATCATCGCCAAAGTAAGAACGATCTCTAGCGTCAGCCTGACTAGGTGATTTATAAGTACGAGAATAGATATCTACTGAAGATATTCTCTTACCAGTAGGGAAGTTGACCTCAGAGCTTTTTGTTTGACCTTGACCTTGGGTAATAACATCAAGAACACCTTGCTCAGCATAAGTTGGGTATGAAGTTCCAAGATTCATCTTCACAAAGTTTTGGTGAACAAATGGGAACTGACTGTTAAAGTAAAGCAAATATTTGTGCTTAGTCCCTGAACCAACAACTGACCAACCAATAGCTGGGTCATTTTCAATACGGATATAACGCTTCAAGTTTGGATTCGTTTTATCTTTAACCCATCCAGTATGGTCAAATTCAAAGAGGTTCTTGTAGAATTCAAACACACGTTCAAGTACTGGCACATCACGTGTCGCATAGAATTGCTTACTTTGTTTGAACTGATGCAAACGCCAGCCATTTCCCAAACTATCCACATATTTTTGGTAGATAGCTCTATTGGCTTCTGTTGGCTTAGTTGTTACCGACTTATCAAGTGTGCTGGCTTTCTCCTGCAACTCCTTGGTGTCATAGTAATCAATGTACCCCATACGTTCAAAGATTGTATTTTCATAGTTTGTCTTAGAATCAGCTGTTTTTGCAATCTTATTGTAGTTAGGGTCCTGTCTGAAAATCAGACGCCTCGGCACCATGGTATAGATAATCGTATAGGTCAAGGCCGTCACGACAAATATTGACAATAGAGAACGGAGGGTTCTCAATAAAATGTATTTTTTCATGTCTCTTCCTTTAATTCTAAAAGAACTTTCCCAATCAAATGAGAAAGTTCCATCGTCCTTTTATTTAACGTGTTTCTCAAGGTCTTTTTGAGCTTCTTCGTTGGACTTAGACTTTTCTTTAAGCCAGTTTTCACGGGCTTTATCATAGTTTTTCTTAGTGACAACATCTTTTTGAGGTTCAAGATACTTGAAGTATCGGTCAGAACCCTTAGGTCCTACTTGAGAGTAGGCACCTGAGAACGGTGTCAAACGCGCTACCATTGGAGCAGCACCTTTATTAACCATAAGTGGCATAAAGAGTGAGCTGTCTGCCAACCAAGCTTGTGCTTCAGCATAACGTTCATAACGTACATTGAGGTCGCTTGTTTCCTTAGCTGCATTATCAACCAAAGCATCATAGTCTTTAAGACCTACTTGAGCTGCTGCTGCATTGTTAGGATCGTCAAATCCCATGTAAGTTTTTGTGTTCTCACTAGCTGTTGTTTTGAAGATATCGAGGAATGTTGATGGGTCTTCGTAGTCAGGAGCCCAAGCTACTGAGATATTGATATCCCAGTCTTCTGCCGCTGCATTAGCTGCATACAATGTGCTATTTAGAAGATCATCTTGAGACATTTGATTAACATCTACCACGACATTTTCTTTACCTAGTGTTTTTTCAACAGATTGTTTCAAAGATTGTGCACGTGCAACCGTTGATTTAGCTGCTTGGTCAACTGGAAGGTCCAAGTGAATTGGGAATTGAACACCTTCTGCTTGAAGAGCTTCCTTAGCTTTGTTAAATTCAGCCTTCGCTTTATCAGCATTGAAGATACCATCTTGACTGTCTTTAAAGTCAACACCTGACCACTCGTCACCATATGAAGCCATCTTTTCAGTTACCAAATCGCCGAATGACTTGTCTCCAGCATAAACGAAGTCTGGTTTCACGAGTAGGTTACGAACCGCTAGGGCTGCCCCCTTCTCACCATTAAGCTGTGCTGAATAAGCTGTACGGTCAATAGCGAAGTTAACTGATTGACGGAAGTCCTTGTTAAGAAGAGCTTTCTTAGTTGAGTCTTTCTCAGCATCTGTCTTCTTAGAAGTATGATTGTAAGACTGACGGTCAATATTAACACCAACACCACCAATATCCGCAGAAGGTTGTGTATAGAAGATATTATCTTTATATTGTTTTTCTACTGAATCAAAGTTTGAGCTTGTTGGATAGAGACGTGCTTGACTATAAGCTCCGTCAGTGAAATTACGGACAAGCGATTCTTGGTCAGAAGCGTCGTAGAAAGATAATTTAATGCCATCAAAGTGAACATTTTTCTTATCCCAATAGTTTTCATTTTTAGCCAACTCGATAGATGATTTAGCTGTCAATGACTTAAGGATGTATGGACCATTATAGAGGATAGATGATGGATCTGTTGATTTACCAAAGCTATCCCCTTTTGACTTAAGAAACTCTTCATTTACAGGCCAGAAGAGAGAATAAGTCATCTTAGAATTCCAGTAAGGTTCTGGTTGCTTAAGGGTATACTGAAGTGTGTAATCATCAATAGCTTTAACGCCAACTTTAGAAAAGTCTTTATCAGTACCCTCAAAATATTCAGCAAGACCTGCTACTGAATCTTTTGCCAAGTAGATTGACTCGGTCTTTTTATCAGCAGCATGCTTAAGCCCTGTTACAAAGTCTTTGGCTGTCACTTCCGCATACTCTTCACCATCTGAAGTATACCATTTAACTCCCTTACGAAGTTTGTAAGTATAAGTTAAACCATCAGCTGAAACTGTCCAATCCTTGGCAATAGAAGGTACCAAGTTCCCATATTTATCGTTTTCCAAAAGGCCGTCGACACCATTTGTTACAGCATCAGTCGTTGAACCTTTATTTGAAATAAGGTAATCCAATGTTTCAGGATCAGCAGTATAAACATAGTTATAAGTATTGCTTGAAGTGTTTGATTTTGATGAACAAGCCACTAAAACCCCAACACTTAGAAGCGATACACCCGCAAGGGCCAACCATTTACTTTTTTTCATAAGCATTCTCCAAAAAATCTTTTTTTATGCACCAACATTATACCATAAAAAATAAGATGAGTACAATTTTCAGAATATTTTGTCTTATGCTGGCTTTCTCACAATTATACCCCTTATGAACACTAGGAATTAGCCCCTTTTTTGACAAAAGAAAAAGGCAATTTGCCTTTTCCTCAAGTTTATTATTTAACGTGATTCTCAAGATCTTTTTGAGCTTTTTCGTTAGATTCTTTCTTTTCTTTAAGCCATTTTTCACGACTCTGTTCATATTCTTTCTTAGTAACTACTTTTTCTTGTGGTTTCACATATTTGAAGTAGTCTGCTGAGCTTTTATCACCCACCTGTGTATAAGCACCTGTAAATGGCGTCAAGCGTGAGATAACTGGTGCTGCACCATTACCAACAGTCAATGGAATGATAAGCGAGCTGTCCTCCAACCATGCTTGAGCTTGAGCATAACGGTCGTAACGAACATTAAGGTCACTTGTTTCTGAAGCTGCTGAATCGAGCAAGGCATCATAGTCTTTGAGGCCTACTTGAGCCGCTGCCGCATTATTTGGATCATCATAACCCATGAAAGTCTTGGTGTTTTCACTTGAAGTTGTCTTAAAGATATCAAGGTAGGTTGATGGATCTTGATAGTCTGGACTCCAAATAACTCCATTTGAAATATCCCAGTCTTCTGCTGCTGCATTTGCCGCATTAAGGGTTGCATTTTGCATATCATCAGATGACAATTGGTTAATATCAATTACGACATTCTCGCTACCCAATGATTTTTCAATGGTTTGTTTCAAAGACTGAGCTTTAGAAACGTTGAGTTTTGCAGTTTGGTCAACTGGAAGGTCTAAGTGAATTGGGAATTGAACACCTTCTCCTTGAAGAGCCTCTTTGGCTTTGGCAAACTCAGTCTTAGCTTTTTCAGCATTGTAGAGACCATCTTGGCCATCAGCAAAATTGACACCTGACCATTCATCCCCATATGAAGACATTTTCTCTGTAACAAGATCTCCGAAAGTCTTATCACCTGCACTCACAAAATCATAAGGCACAAAGAGATTACGAAGAGCGAGGGCTGCACCATCTTTACCGTTAACTTGTGATTGATAAGCCGTACGGTCAATGGCAAAGTTAATTGCTTGACGGAAGTCTTTATTTAAAAGAGCTTTCTTAGTTGATGTCTTTTCAGCATCCGTTTTCTTAGCTGAGAATTTATAGCTTTGGCGGTCAATGTTTACACCAATAGCTGATGTCCAGGCACCTGGTGCTGTGTAATAAATATTGTCTTTATATTTCTTCTCTACAGAAGCATAGTTTGAACTCGTTGGGAAGACACGAGCCACACTATAGGCACCATCAGTGAAACCACGTTCTTGAGCCTCTTGATCCGAACCATCATAATATGACAGTTTGATGGCATCAAAGTGTACATTTTTCTTGTCCCAATAATTTTCATTCTTAGTCAACTCAATCGATGATTTAGCTGTCAAAGATTTGAGAAGGAAAGGTCCATTATAGAGGATAGAGGTTGGGTCTGTTGATTTACCAAAATCTTTTCCTTTACTCTTTAGAAAGTCTTCATTTACTGGGAAAAGCAAACCATAGGTTGTCTTAGAGTTCCAGTATGGTTCGGGTTTCTTAAGCGTGTACTGCAAAGTATGGTCATCAATTGCCTTGACACCCACACTCGCGAAATCTTTATTGGCACCAGAGAGATAGTCAGACAAGCCAGCAATAGAATCTTGAACCAAATAGAGAGCACCTGCTTTGGCATCTGCAGCATGTTTAAGGCCCGTTACAAAGTCCTTAGCAGTAACATCGGCGTACTCTTCACCATCAGAAGTATACCATTTAACCCCTTTACGGATTTTATAGGTATAAGTAAGACCATCTTGAGACACAGACCAGTCTTCAGCTACTGAAGGGACAAGATTACCATATTTGTCTGCTTCCATAAGTCCATCTACACCATTAGTCACAGCAGTTGTTGTAGGTCCCGTATTTGATGTAATATAATCCAGGGTTTCTGGATCCGAATTATAAATGTTACCATAAGTAGTTCCGCTAGTGCTTGACTTAGATGAACAAGCCACTAACACACCAACACTAAGAAGTGCGACACCTGCTAGGGCCAACCATTTGCTTTTTTTCATAAAAATTCTCCAAAAAAATATTTTATAACTTTATTATAGCATAAATAATCAAGTATCATAGCTTTTAAATTAATCTTTTGAAAGCTGAAATCATTTGCCTAAAGTTGATAAATGCTGTACTAGCCCATATATCAAGTGTTTTTAGTCACTTAATACGATTTATTTTTAATCAGCAACCATGCATAAAACGAAAAAGATCTAACATCTTGGTCAGACCTCTGTTTTTTTTGACAAAATTAGTTATTAAGAACTTGAGCAGCTGTGATAATAGCTAAGTTGTAAATATCTTCAGCACTAGCACCACGAGAAAGATCGTTTACTGGTTTATTAAGACCTTGTAAGATTGGTCCGATAGCTTCGAACATTCCCAAACGTTGGGCAATCTTATAACCGATATTACCGGCCTGCAAGCCAGGGAAGACAAAGACATTAGCATGTCCTGCTACGTCACTATCTGGAGCCTTAATAGCTGCTGTTGCTGGAACAAATGCTGCATCGAACTGCAACTCACCATCAATAGCCAAGTCAGGACGCATTTCTTTAGCAATTTTTGTTGCTTGAACAACCCTGTCAACTTTTGGTGATTTAGCAGAACCTTTTGTTGAGAAGCTAAGCATCGCCACTTTAGGATCAATACCAAAAACTTTAGCTGTTTCGGCAGTATTAATAGCAATTTCTGCCAATTCTTGAGAATTTGGTTCAATATTGATAGCACAGTCGGCAAACACCAAACGATGATCGGTATTTTCACGGTTCATAAGGAAGACACCTGATGTACGAGAAATACCAGGTTTTGTTTTGATAATTTGAAGGGCAGGACGAACGGTATCCGCTGTTGAGTGAATCGCACCTGAAACCATTCCATCTGCTAAACCAAGTTTAACTAACATAACACCAAAATAGTTGACATCACGAAGCAACTTTTCCGCATCTTCCATTGTCGCTTTCCCTTTACGGACTTCAACAAATTTTTCCTTCATTTCCTCGAAATCTTCATAGGTTTCAGGATTAATAATAGTATAGGTAAAGTCTGCAAAACCAAGATCATTCAAGATTTTGTGAACCTCTGCTGGGTCTCCCAAAATAATAGGATCAACCAATCCTTCAAATTTCAAACGGGCAGCTGCACGAACCACACGGTCGTCATTACCCTCAGGGAAAACAATCTTAACACCTTTCCCTGAAATATGTTCACGAAGTTCACCAAATAGACTACGCATAAAAAAATTCCTCAATCAATCTTTTTAGTTTGTAAGTTCATGATAACGGTTTCAAAATCATCTGTCAAGGAAGATGCATGGACCATCTCTTTTTTGGTGAAAGGATCAACAAATGCAAGACGGTGACAATGCAAAGCCTGGCGCTCAATTCCATAGTCTAGAGAACCACCATAAAGGTCATCTCCCAAAAGTGGGAGTCCCAAGTGAGCAAAGTGGACACGAATCTGGTGAGTACGTCCAGTATGCAAATTGATATCAACCAGTTTAACCCTACCATAATCACCTACCAAACGATAACTAGTGTGGGCATATTTCCCCGATTCATGGACGCGTCGAGTGATAATAGAATCCACATCTCGCGCAATCGGTGCAATGATTTCACCCTGTTGCTCAAGTTTGGTGTCTCCTTCAACCAAGGCATAGTAATGTTTCTTGATAGACTTCTGTTGTAACTGTTTATCCATACGAGCATGTGCGTAACCATGCTTGGCAAACATCATGAGACCAGAGGTGTCCTTATCCAAACGTGTCACGATATGGACACGCTGGTTGGGATAATTGTTGCTGACAAAGTGATGTTTGACAAAATTAGCCATGGTATTATCATGGTTAACACTTGGAATACTAGCATAGCCATAGGGTTTATTAATCACCAAAAAGTTATCATCCTCATAGACTATATCCAAGTCAAAAGGAATTGGCTTTAGGGTTTCATGCGGTGCCTCATCAGGAATTTCTATGGCAACCACGTCTCCCTCATGGACAGGATAAGTTGCAAACTGCTCCTCACCATTGACCCAGATATGACCACCCTCAAACTTAATCTTGGCCAGAAGTCCTTTTGAAATATCGTGCTCCTTCAAAAAGGTCTTCACTCGACATGAACGTCCTACAGTAAATTCATATCTCATTCTTCCAGGTCTCCAATAAAGGATTCACGGACCCGTTCCCAAAAACTAGTGTGGCTAGCACTAGCCACAAACGAAATCTTACGTTGGTCAATCGAAAATTCTACCTTTTTCACATTACGGTTGGTATAGGTCTTATTATCAACTGACAGAGTGTAGCTCCCCATTCGAGTAGGATAGACAGTAATCTTCTCATGTTTTGGCACGATGAGTGGACTACCTAAGGTACGGTAAACACGATTATTAAGACTAGCAATTTCTGTCAACTGTAAGGCTTCAATAGTGGGATGAAGTACCGCACCCCCCAAAGATTTATTGTAGGCGGTTGAGCCCGTAGGCGTCGATACAGATAACCCATCTCCACGGAAGCTCTCAAACAGGACATCATTAAGGCAAACATCTGCCGCCATAGTCTTCTCGTTACGCTTAATTGCTGCTTCATTGAGGGCAATAGACGTGAAAGAGCGCCCATCAGCCAAGGTTAAGGTGACATTTAAAAGAGGGTAGGAAATCTTAGCTCCATTATCCTTACGCAGGGTTTCAATTAATTGATCCACTTCACTATCCAAGTAATCTGTATAAAAACCTAAATGCCCCGTGTGAATCCCCACAAAACGGACACGAGAGAGCTCTTTTTCATACATGTGGAAAGACGATAGCAACATGCCATCACCACCAATAGAGATAATCACATCAGGATTTTTCTTAGTCAAATAAAAATCAGGGTCATCTCGAAAGGCATTAAAAAGTTTTGAGGCAACACGCCTGCTTTGAGGTTTGCCATTGGCAATAATAGCTACCTTCATCTTATCAGAAAAGGTCTTCATCTGTGTCATCACTATTTCCTACACTATCTTTCAAAGTTCTGTTGATTGGATCAAAGAGCAATTGGGCTTCTCTAATGTCATCTCGTATCTTACGCATTTCTTCGTCAAGCTCATAAGCCATACGGGCTGTAGTTTCCAAGCGAAGTTTAATCTCCTCTGGAAAATTTCCCTGATACTTATAATTAAGGGAATGTTCAATGGTGGCCCAAAAGTTCATAGCCAAAGTCCTGATCTGAATCTCAGCCAAAATTTCCTTACGACCATCAATGGTATCAACCGGATAGGACACGATAACATGGTAAGAGCGGTAACCCGAGTGTTTACGGTTCCTAATATAATCACGCTCTGAGACTATGGTCATATCACTACGGTGACGCAGAAGACTCAAGACCTCATCCACATCATCAACAAATTGAACCATAATACGCAGTCCTGCAATATCTTGCATATCCTTTGCTAAATTCTCAACAGACAGACCACGCAAGGCAATTTTCTCTTCAATGGAAGCCACTGACTTCACACGTCCCGTCACAAACTCAATAGGCGAGTGACGATTTTGCTTACGAAATTGTTTACGAATACCTCGGAGCTTAATTTTGAGCTCACCTACAGCCTGAATATAAGGGTCTAAAAATTGTTCCCAATCCATGGTCAAGATAGGACTCCTCCTTGTCAAAAGCTTTAGTTTTTTATAAAATAAATACAATCTGTTATATTATACCACATTTAAAAGAACAAGGGAGGACACACATGAACCATTTAGAGATAGAGTACAAGACTCTGCTCACCAAAGACGAGTACAATCGTTTAGCAGTGCTTTTCTCCCATGTAACACCTGTTACGCAAACCAACTACTACATTGATACACCCCGAAGTGACATGAGGAATAAAAAGTTGTCTTTGCGTATCAGAACCCTTCCCACTCATGGTGAGCTGACCTTGAAAATTCCGGAAAAGGTCGGAAATATGGAATACAACGTCACCATGGACTGTGCAGAGGCTAAGGCTATGACCAAGTCTCTTGACTTCCCTGATTGCCAAATCAGGTCCATTCTTCTGGAACGTGGGGTTAAGTTAGAGGACCTAACCATCCTCGGACATTTAACCACAACCCGTCGTGAATACCAGACCAATATTGGTCTCATGGCACTTGATGTCAATGTCTATGCTGACAAGAAAGACTATGAGCTTGAGTTGGAAGTTTCAGATGCCGAGAGAGGTAAAGATGACTTTGATGCCTTTCTTAAGGAAAATAATATTGACTTTAAGTATGCAAAGAGTAAGGTTGCACGCTTTATAGCAACCCTAAAGCGAGATAAAGACTAGTTGTAAAACGTGATTTATAGAAATTCCGCTAATCATTTTTGATGCCTTCCAAGGCGGACCTTCCACCGTGAAAAAGTCTATAAAAACCATTTACTTCAATTTAAGACAAGGATTAAGCCTTGTCTTTTTATTTGAAAAAAACAGTAAAAAAGCGCAAAAAATCACTTCCTGTGCTATA
>NZ_CAUUKN010000036.1:0-16463 GCF_963545685.1 uncultured Streptococcus sp.
AAACTGGCCTCATGAATGTGTTTTTCTTGTGTCCCATTATAAGGGTGCAGTGCCGTCCTTTGTGGCTGCTGTTCTGTTTGTATTAGGCAAAAGCCTTGTAAAATGGTATAATTGATTAGATTATAGACTTGTTAGAAAGGGGATTTATGCAACACGTATTCATTATTGGAAGCCGTGGACTTCCAGCAAAATACGGTGGTTTTGAGACCTTTGTAGAGCAATTAGTCTCCAACCAAATTTCATCCCAAGTTAAATACCATGTTGCCTGCCTTTCTGATGAAAAGGCCTATGAGCATTTTGAGTATAAGGGTGTCGATTGTTTTACAATTAAGGCGCCCAAACTAGGACCTGCTCGCGTTATTGCATATGATATGATGGCTATCAACTATGCCTTGAAGAAGATCCGTGAGCAAAATATAAAAGAACCGATTTTCTATGTTCTAGGAAATACCATAGGTGCCTTTGTTGCGCCCTTTGCTCGCAAGATTCATAAACTTGATGGCAAATTTTACATTAATCCAGATGGTTTGGAGTGGAAACGAGCTAAGTGGCCAAAGCCAGTACAAGCTTATCTAAAGTATTCTGAAAAAGTGATGACAAGATATGCTGACTTAGTTATCTCAGATAATCCAGGAATTGAAACCTATATTCAGGATGCCTATCCGTGGTCTAAGACAACTTATATTGCTTATGGAACGGACCTGGTACCGACAACACTTACAAATCAAGATGCTAAAGTTAGAGATATTTACAAGACGTGGAACACTTACGAGAAAAATTATTATTTGATTCTTGGTCGTTTTGTTCCAGAAAACAATTATGAAACTGCTATTCGTGAGTTTATGAGTTCCTCAACAAAACGTGACTTAATTATTATTTGTAATCATGAGGGTAATGCTTATTTTGAGGAATTGCGTTCCAAAACACAGTTTGATAAGGATCCACGTGTGAAGTTTGTTGGAACAGTTTATGACCAAGATCTATTAAAGTATATTCGCAAAGAAGCTTTTGCCTATATTCATGGTCATGAAGTTGGAGGAACCAACCCTGGCTTACTGGAAGCTATGGCACAAACTGATTTGAATTTAGTATTAGGAGTCTCATTTAACCGTTCAGTAGCACAAGATACAGCTCGTTACTGGAAAAAAGATGAGGGCAATCTGTCGCATTTGATTGACCAAGTAGATGCTATTTCAGATTACTCTGAACTAGGTAAGTTGGCTAAGGAGAATATGAAACAGAACTTTACTTGGGAAAAAATTGTGGGTGAGTACGAGGAGTTATTTTTATCATGAAAGTAAATATCTTACTGTCAACCTACAATGGTGAGCAGTTTTTAGCGGAACAAGTAAAAAGTATTCAAGAGCAAACCTATCAGGAATGGCAACTTCTCATTCGTGATGACGGTTCATCAGATGGAACAGTGGAAGTTATTAAACAATTAGTTGCTAAAGACCCACGTATTCACTTTATTAATGCGGAACATGTTGAGAATGTTGGTGTTATCAAAAGTTTCCACGCACTACTTAAGCATAGTGAGGCAGATCTATACTGTTTTAGTGACCAGGATGATATTTGGCTTCCTGAAAAAATTTCACTTCAAGTGGCAGAAGCCCAAAAGTATTCACAGGATAAACCATTACTTATTTACACTGATTTAAAGGTAGTGGATGAAAATTTATCTGTTCTCCATGAGAGTATGATTCGTACTCAGTCAGACCATGCCAATACGGAGCTTATTCAAGAGTTGACTGAAAACACAGTTACTGGTGGTGTTGCTATGATTAACCATGCTTTAGCGGACTTATGGACTGGTGAGGAAAAGCATGATTTACTGATGCATGACTGGTATCTGGGTTTGCTAGCTTCTGCCTTTGGTAACCTAGTCTATATTGATGAGCCAACGGAGCTTTATCGTCAGCATAGCAGTAATGTCCTTGGAGCTCGAACTTTGCGAAAAAGGATGAAGAATTGGGTTAGACCCCACATCCTGTTTGCCAAATATTGGAGTCTTATCAAAGCTAGCCAAGATCAGGCTAGAAATTTGCTAGAACTCCCGTTAAGTTCACAGAATAAGGAAATCATTGAAAACTTTGTGACAATTATGGATGCTCCATTTAGAGAGCGCTTAGCACGTATCCGAAAATATGGTTTTCGAAAAAATAGAGCATTTCACACAACCGTATTTACGACGTTGATTCTTACAAAGTTTGCATATAGAGGAGAAAAAGATGTTAGACTTTTTTAGTCAGAAAAATCGTATTTTATTACGAGAAATGGTTAAAACCGATTTTAAATTGCGCTATCAAGGTAGTTTAATCGGTCATTTGTGGTCTATTTTGAAACCACTTATGCTCTTTACAATTATGTACCTAGTTTTTGTTCGCTTCTTGCGTTTTGATGATGGAACACCGCATTATGCTATCGGTCTCTTAATCGGTATGGTTACATGGAGTTTCTTTTCAGAAGCGACAAGTATGGGAATGATGTCTATCGTATCTAGGGGAGACTTGTTACGAAAATTGAATTTTTCAAAAGAGATTATCGTCATTTCATCTGTTGTTGGGGCTTCAATTAACTATATTATTAATCTACTTGTTGTCTTTGTTTTTGCCTTGGTCAACGGTGTTAATTTTTCATTAGGCTGGTTGACTGTTATTCCATTGTTTGCTGAGCTCTTCCTTTTCTCAGCTGGTATTGCCTTTGTCTTAGCAACGCTCTTTGTTAAGTATCGAGATATCGGTCCGATTTGGGAAGTAGTAATGCAAGCTGGTATGTATGCTACGCCGATTATCTATTCGTTGACCTTTATTTTGCAACGTGGACAAGTGAAAATTGCAAAATTGATGATGTTGAATCCTTTAGCACAGATTATCCAAGACTTGCGACACTTTATTGTCTTCTCAGGTAGCCTACGTGGTTGGGATTTAATTGGTCATAAGGCTATTGCTATTATTCCATATTTCCTACCACTTGTTATCTTTGCTATTGGTTACTACATTTTCCATCATCAAGCTAAAAAATTCGCGGAGATTCTCTAATGACAGAAAAGAAAATTGCAGTTAAAGTGGACCATGTAAGTAAGTTTTTCAAATTACCGGTTGAGTCTACTCAAAGTCTTCGAACTGCCTTAGTAAATAGATTTAAAGGAATCAAAGGCTATAAAGAACAACATGTTTTGAAGGATATTGACTTCGAAGTTGAAGAAGGAGATTTCTTTGGTATCGTAGGACGAAATGGTTCAGGGAAATCAACATTACTAAAAATCATTTCTCAGATTTATGTTCCTGAACAAGGGACGGTTACAGTAAATGGTAAAATGGTTTCATTTATTGAACTTGGTGTCGGATTTAATCCTGAATTAACTGGACGTGAGAATGTTTATATGAACGGAGCAATGCTTGGCTTTACGACAGCAGAAGTGGACGCCATGTATGATGAAATTGTTGAGTTTGCGGAGCTTGAAGATTTTATGAACCAAAAACTCAAGAATTATTCATCAGGTATGCAGGTTCGCCTGGCCTTCTCTGTGGCTATCAAGGCACAGGGTGATGTTCTTATCCTTGACGAGGTTCTTGCAGTAGGTGATGAGGCTTTCCAACGTAAGTGTAATGACTACTTTATGGAACGTAAGAAATCAGGGAAAACAACAATTCTTGTAACTCATGATATGGGGGCTGTTAAGAAGTACTGTAACAAGGCTATTTTAATTGAGGATGGATACATTAAAGCCAAAGGCGAGCCAAGAGACGTTGCCAATCAATATAGTTTTGACAATACAGAACAAGTAATCACTTCAGAACAATCAGGAATTGAAAGAAGTGGATCGCTTGTGGAAAATCTGAAGCTATCACTCTTGTCTTCTAAGAGGGCTACACCAAATGAACCAATTTCATTTGATTTGACGTATACTTTGCTAGAAGATGTGCCTACTTATATTGCTATCTCATTTACAGATATTGATCGTAATATTTGGATTTACAATGATAATACGATGGACAACTTAACAAGTGGCAAGGGTGATGTTAAAGTAAACTACCAGTGCTCACTAGCAGGGTTAAACGATATTAAGTTAAAACTCGAAATTACTGTAAGGGATGCGAATAACCAAGTTCTAGCCTTTCTTCCGGCTGATGAGATTCCAGTTATTGTTCTTAATAGGAATGATATCGATGAAGATGACGAGTCAGCTAAAGATTCTGCAACTGGTATTATTCAAAGAAATGGGAAGTGGAGTTTTTCTTAAGAGAAAAAAGGGAAGTTTGAATGAAAGTATCGATTATTTGTACCAATTATAATAAGGGGGATTGGGTACGAGAGGCTATAGATAGCTTTCTCAATCAGAAAACAAATTTTGGTTTCGAGATTATTATCATTGATGATGCTTCGACAGATCATTCGTATGAGATTATTCAAGAATATCAAAATAAGTTTCCTGAAAAAGTTAGAACTTTTCGTAATGAAGTGAATCTTGGCATTACTAGAACTTGGAAAAAAGTTTGCCAAGAAGCTAAGGGTCAGTACATCGCGAGATGTGATAGTGATGATTTTTGGACGGACCCATTAAAACTTCAAAAGCAAGTTGATTTGCTAGATGCTTCAACAGATTCACTATGGTCAAATACCGAATTTGACATGGTAGACCTAGACGGAAATCTTATCCAAAAAGATGCTTTTGCTAATAAGGCACTCCCTTTAATTGATTCTTACGAAGAGATGCTTGTCATGAAAGGAATGACAATGGCTTCAACCTGGTTGGTTGATACCACTCTTATGCAAGATGTATCTGCTCAAATTAGCGATACAGCCGCAGACGATACATTTGAGTTGCAACTTGAATTATTCAAACGCACTAAAATTTCTTTTTTGAGTGATTCCACTACTGTATATCGTATGAATTTGGGATCTGATTCAAAACCTATGACATTGGAGACTGCTGAAAGGCGGTTCACAGGTATCTTAGATTCTCAAATTAAATATCTCAACAAGTATCCAGATCAGGATATTCAAAGAATTTCATACTTAGCGCTTGTTAAGGATCGTGATTTGGATATCTTAGTTTTTAAAAAAGATCGTCAGATAGAAGACTTGAATTTGAAATTAAATCAAGTATCACAGATTTCTCATGACCAAAACGAGTATATTGAAGTTTTGAAAAAAGAGAAAGAAGAGTTACGTTCTAATTTGACTAGTGAGTTGAATCGTATACAAAGTCTATATGATGACTTACAAATCCAATATAACAGTGTTGTTACTTCGAGAAGATGGACAATACCAACTAAAATTATTAATTTCTTTAGGAGAAGTAAATGAAACGTCTATTGCTTTATGTTCATTTCAATAAATATGATCATATTAGTCGACATGTATTTTATCAACTTGAACATATGAGACCGTTGTTTGATAAATTGGTTTTTATTTCAAATAGTCGCCTTAGTGAAAGTGAAGTACAGAAACTTCGTGATAAATACTTGATTGATGATTTTATCCAACGTGAGAATAAAGGTTACGATTTTGCTGCTTGGCATGATGGTATGGAATTTGTTGGATTTGATAACTTGAAACAGTATGATTCTGTCACTGTTATGAATGATACCTGTTTTGGTCCTCTATGGGATATGGCACCAATCTATGATAAATATGAATCAAATTCAAATGTAGATTTTTGGGGTATGACTAATCATCAAGGAATCAAGGCTGGTGATATTTATATTCACGAACATTTGCAATCTTACTTTATTTCATTTAAAAAACGTTTAGTTGAATCTAGTGTTTTCCAAAAGTTCTGGAAATCAGTTGAGAGTTTCGAAGATGTTCAAAAGGTAATCGATAATTATGAAACTCTTTATACCAAGAAGTTTATGGATGCTGGATTTAAGTATGAATCGATTCTTAATACGATTCCACTAAATGATCAGTTTTTCCATAGTAATTTTACAATTCATTATCCTCATGTTTTGCTTGATGCAGGGGTTCCGTTTATTAAGGTTAAGACATTTGATTTAACCCAGCATCTTGCTCCTTATTTGCTTAAGGAAATCGAGAATAGAACAGACTACCCGGTAGAATTCATTTTGTCTCACATGTCAGATATGAGTTTACCGACTCCACCCTACTTGCTTGACCGCAAGGTTATTAAGGAAAGCTCAAAGCCATATTCAGACAATAAAAAGATTGCTGTACATCTTCATACCTACTATGTTGACTTACTTGAAGACTTTTTAAAGCAATTTGAGAATTTTCACTTTACTTATGATCTCTTCCTAACAACGGATTCAGAAGAGAAGAAGGAAGAGATTCAGTCTATCCTTGATAAGAATGGAAAAGTAGCTCGAATCTTTATTACTGGAAATCGTGGACGTGATGTTATTCCAATGCTTAAGTTGAAAGATGAACTTTCTGCTTATGATTATATTGGACATTTCCATACTAAAAAATCACCAGAATACCCTTATTGGGTTGGAGATTCATGGCGAAATGAACTTTTCTCAATGTTAATTCAACCTGCTGATAACATTATTGCGAACTTAGAACGTGATGATAGACTAGGTCTAGTGATTGCTGATATTCCAAGTTTCTTCCGTTATACTAAAATTGTGGATCCTTGGAATGAGAATCGTTTTGCTGAGGGAATGAATGATTTATGGGAGCGTATGAATCTTGGTCGAGATATTGACTTTGATAAGATGAATACTTTTATCATGAGTTATGGAACATTTATTTGGTTCAAGTACGATGCTTTAAAACCATTGTTTGACCTTGATTTGCAAGATGAAGAAATCCCAGCAGAACCAATTCCTCAACATACCATTTTGCATTCAATTGAGCGTATTCTAGTTTACCTTGCATGGGCAAGACGTTATGATTATGCCATTGCAAAAAACGATATCTATATTACGCCTTTTGTAGATAATGTTGTGTTAAATATCCGACCAGATACTTTACCAAATACCTATATTAATTTTGATAATATCGGTGGTATAAAAGGTGCTCTCAAATATATTATTGTAGGTCCTGGGACCGCTGTGAAGTACATTTTGAGAAGAATAAAGAGAAAATTTAAATCTAATAATATGAAGGAGAAATTATGACAGAAAAAATTGCGGTGCTTTTACCAGCTTACAATGAAGAAGTGACTATCCAAAAGGTTATTGCTGATTTTCAGAAGGTACTTCCAAATGCGGATATTTATGTTTATGATAATAACTCTAAAGATAAAACTAATGAATTAGCAAGAGAAGCAGGGGCGATTGTCCGTTTTGAACCTAGACAGGGTAAGGGAAATGTAGTTCGATCTATGTTCCGTGAAATTGATGCTGATTACTATATTATGGTTGATGCTGATGACACTTATCCCGCAGATGAGGTAGAAAAACTTTTAGAGCCGTTACGTTCAGGTATGGCTGATATGACCATTGGTGATAGATTATCAAATGGTACTTATGCTGAAGAAAATAAACGAGGTTTTCATGGTTTCGGTAATAATTTAGTCAGACTTCTAGTGAATAAATTATATAAGGGTAATTATCAAGATATTATGACTGGTTACCGGGGCTTTAATCGACTTTTTGTTAAGACCTTTCCAGTTCTTTCCCCTGGCTTTGAAATTGAGACGGAGCTTTCTATTCACTCATTAGATAAACGTTTTAAATTGGTCGAGGTTCCGATTACCTATCAAGATAGACCAGAAGGCAGTGAATCTAAGTTAAATACTTTCTCAGATGGTTTTAAAGTTCTTAAAATGATTTTTAACCTTTTTAAAGATTATAAACCTCTTTTGTTCTTTAGCTTAGTTAGTCTTGTATTATTTATTTTAGGTCTATGTGTAGGAATTCCTGTAGTAACTGAATTTGCTAAAACAGGATTAATTGCTAAGATGCCATCAGCAATTTTAGCAACGGGGTTGATGATTCTTGCCGCTTTATCTTTTATTGCAGGGTTTATTCTAGATACACTAGTAAGACAAAATAGAATGCAGTATGAGTTGAAAATCTACGACTTTTATAAGGATTGATAGAATCTATTATGGAAACGATAAAAGATAATTTTTTTAGTAGAAAAGGTTATAGTAATGTTGTACTCACGATCATTCTGATGGTTACTCTACTTACGGGATTAGTGTCTATTACTTTGAGGAGCCCTATGGTGGGATTAGATGAAATGGGGCATTACGCAAGGAGTATTGAACTTTCAAATGGTAATTTACTTAGTTTACAGGATGGGAATCCTGCACTTGCTGGAGGAAATATTTCAAATACACAATATGAATTTATAGAAAAAGCTAAGCAAGTTCAATCGGGTAATTCTACTAAGTATAAAGCGACGGATAAAGATTGGTATCATAAATTTTCTTCAATTCCTTTTACTAATCAGAAAAGGTTTTATGTGAATACAAATACTGTTCCCTATACACCTTTTTCTTACTTACCATATGTTTTTACAGCTTATTTGTCGAAAATTATTGGAATAAAGCCTGTTACAGAATATTTGTTAATGAGACTTATTGGTTTCTTAACCTATTTTCTTTTGTTTATATTAGCTATCAAAATTACACCAGTTGGGAAGTTTACTTTAGCATTTATTTCTACTATTCCGACTGTAATAGTTAGTTGGACTAATATTTCTGCCGATGGTTATATGGTTGCAATCTCAGCTTTATTCTTTGCTGTAATATTGAGAGTGGTTTATTCCTTAAAGCAAGGAAAAAACATTACTTTAAATGATGTACTAGCTGTCTCGATTGTAACGATATTATTATCAATGGGAAAAATTCCAATATTCCTATATTTATTTTTGCTATTACCGCTTGCGTTCTTACTTAAAAAAAGATCAAATTTTGAACATAAGGCATACTTTTATTTATTGCTTCTTTTTGGTCTTAGTTTTTTGGTAACTATATGGTGGGTACTGATTGTTAAAAACATTAATACAGGTGCTTATTTTGGTAGAAATGTAGATACGTTCAAGCAGTTGAGTTTTATCTTATCAGATATTCCAAGTTTTTTAACCTTACTTGTTCGTACATTATTGGGCTATAATTTTTTTGTATATACTATTGGGTATACGAATGATTTAGCTGTACATGCAATTCCAAAATTGTTTACCTACTTGAGTGCTACAGCACTGGTGTTATCAGTATTTGCTAAATACAATAGTCAAAACTATCTGAAAGCACCAAGAAATATTTATTTTAAGTTGTTTGAGATTTCAAAATATTTAATTTCTTTTGCTTTTATTGTTTCGGTATTTATCATACTTTACTTACAGTTCTCAGAAATTGGTAGTCATACCATTGATGGAGTTCAAGAACGATATTTTATCCCAATTTACTTCATTTTATTAAGCATAATTCCTAAACGAAAAATATCATCTGGATTATACCTGACTATAATTTCGTTATTGGCAATTTTACCAGCGATTTCTTACTGGTTAATTCTTTTTAATCAACTCTAGAAATGGAAAATAATTTTATGAAAAAAGCTCGTAGTTTGGGGATATCTTTTATCAAGTGGCGTTACGTAATCGCTCTATTTGCTCTTATTTGTTCAGTAAGTCTGAATCTTAATGGTAGTTCAATTGCTAATTGGAATAACTTTGGTGTTAGAGAAACCGTGTCAGGTGTTCAGTCTGAAACAAAGACAGTTGACGATTATCAAGGCTTTCAAAAATTAAAGTTATGGGTTCCATCACTGTATCGTACGGATGATACTATCATAGGTAGTCCTAGACCAATCAGATCTGATGAATGGTTAGTTCAAACACCTTTTTACTTATCTCAGGTAAAAACAGGAAATCATTTTACAAATAAATCCTATCAAGTTACAGGTCAGAATATGATGCTTGCTTATAATGTTTCATCCTGGCATATTTCAACGATAGGGAAACCATTTAACTGGGGATTTCTTTTCTTAGGAGCCTCTAGAGGGTTATCTTGGTATTGGAGTTTTAAAATTATAGCAATGCTACTATTAGCTTATGAATTTGCTATGATTTTAACCTCTAGGCGTAAGCTATTATCAGCTGTATCAAGTTTTTGGATAACTTTCACACCAACAGTACAATGGTGGTTCATGCAACATCTTGGCGATGTGGTATTCTTTTCATTATTGATAATGGTGTCTATATATCATTATTTTAACTCTGAAAAGAAAGTGTTCAAAATATTAATGGCAATAAATTTGATAATTGCTCTTATTGGGTTCCCATTAATTATATATCCAGCATTCCAAGTCCCATTTGCTTATATTATTCTATTATTTACAGTAATACAGTTTTTCAAGGCATTAAGAAATAAAAAGGTTACACTATTTGATGTGATTGTGATTACATTAACTTTATTTGTTTCGCTTACGATAGATGCATTGACCATTTATCAGAGTTGGGATGCAATATCAGCAACTCTTCATACTGTATATCCGGGAAAAAGAATTTCTGTTGGTGGGGAATATACTTGGAAAAATTTAAGTGATTTCTTATTTAATATCGTTCTGCCATTTAAGGCTCCTCAAGTAAGTAACCAAGTTGAACTATCAAGTTCATTTAATTTCTTACTTTACATACTCCTAATCTTGCCTTTTGTTATTAAAAGGAAAGATATCAATAAAAACATCTTTGGGATTGTCTTAGTAGTTTATTCACTAATGCTGATGCTTTATAGTATAGTTGGTATACCAACCGTACTATCTAAATTAACATTGTTTAGCTATGTACCATTTTCTAGGTCGTGGCAATCGATGTCAGTAATTGCAGTTTTTGCTTCGATATGGTTTATATCTTTTATCTGGGATAAATTAGAGAGAGTAAAGTTAACTAAAATTTTACCATCTTTATTCATTGTCACGATACTCTACTTATACAGAGGACTAACAGATGATATCTATAAGAATTATTTAGGAAGGTTTACATCCGTTATTTTAATTGTGATTATGTTAATTGCTTTTATTTGTATTCTTTATAGAAAAAAACGTGTATTCTATCCTATTATGTTAGTCATTATAACTGTGAGTGGATTGACTGTTAATCCACTCACACATGGCATAGGTGCTATTGAAAATAAATTACTATCTCAAGAAGTTGAAAGCATTGTAGGAAAAAATCCTAATGCGATTTGGATGTCTGATTCTACAAATCTCTATCACTTTGTTCAAATGTTTGGTGCTAAAAGTATAGATGGTGTTAGATTTTATCCCGATAGACAACTTATGTCTAAAATTGATAAGCAAAATCAATATGAAGATGTATGGAATAGATATGCACACTTAAAATATTCATTAACGAACGAGAACACATCTATGACTACACCAGTTCCCGATAATGTAAATATTAACTTAAATATAAATGAGTTAAAAGACTTAAATGTAAAATATATTTTGACAACTAGAGACTTAAATAAAGAATTTGGTTCGTCATTTACAGAGATTTATCAGGATAATGATAATAATAGAATCTTTGAATATTTGAATTAACTTCCCCCTCCCACTTACGAATAAGTAAGTAGGAGGTTTTTTCTTATGTATAGTATTGTAGCTGAGGAGTCGGGGCTTTTGCCTCGTGAGCGTCTCTTACAGAAGGGAGCAGAGGTCTTGTCTGACCAGGAACTGTTGGCGATAGTGCTGCGAACGGGGACGAGGTCTGAGTCGGTCTTATCTATGGCCAATCGTATTTTGAAAGGGATGACGAGTTTGGCGGATTTGTCTCGTTTGTCCTTGAATGAGCTTCAGGAGATTCCTGGTATTGGGCGGGTGAAGTCTATTGAGCTGAAGGCTATGGTGGAGTTGGCTAAGCGGATTGAGAAGGCTGAGTTAGGTCGTTCCGAGCAGATTATGTCCAGTCAGCAGGTGGCCCGTCGTATGATGTTGGATATTGGGGACAAGCCTCAGGAGCATCTGGTGGCCATCTATTTGGATACGCAGAATCGTATTATTCAGCAGAAGACCGTCTTTATTGGTGGTGTTCGCCGTTCGATTGCCGAGCCACGTGAGATTTTGCATTATGCTTGTCATCTGATGGCAACGTCCTTGATTGTGGTTCACAATCATCCATCGGGTGAGGCTTATCCGAGTCGAAATGATATTGATTTTACACAAAAGATTAAGCGGTCTTGTGATGATTTGGGGATTTGTTTGCTTGATCATCTGATTGTTGGCAAATCGACCTATTATTCCTTTCGAGAGGAGAGGGAGGATTTTGAGTTTTAGATTGAGCCTATGTGATAAAGACAAGAGAAAAGCAACTGAGTGCAGTCTCAGTTGCTTTTAAAGTTCGTTAACGACGTATTCAAAGAGTTTGAGGTCTTCTTTACGTTTGTCTAGGAGAAGCTCTGGGTGCCACTGGACACCAAGAAAACGAAGGTCTGGTGTATTTGACTCAACAGCTTCGACAGTGTTGTCCTCAGGGTCACGCGCTATGACACGAAGGTCAGAGGCTAAGTGTTTAATACTTTGATGGTGGAAGGAGTTGATAGAGGTTTCACGTCCGTAAATTTCTGCTAACTTACTGTCCTCTTCAACAATCATCTCATGGTAGAGGTAATCAGAAGGTTTGTCCTGCCAGTGATTCTCGATGTCTTGGTGGAGGCTACCACCTAGTGCGACATTCATGAGTTGGGTTCCACGACAGATTGAAAAGATGGGTTTCTTTTGCTTAGTGGCCTCTTCGATGAGTGCCATTTCAAAGATATCACGTTCGAGGAAGAAGTCATCTTCACTAGCATGGTTCTCTTCGTTGTAGAATTTAGGGTCAACGTTTTGCCCACCGATAAGGATGAGCTTGTCAATCATGGAGATATAGGTCTTGGCTTCCGATGGATCGGATACTGGTAGTAGGATTGCTAGGCCTCCGGCTCTTTGAACTCCTTCTACAAAGCCAGTTGGGGCATAGGACCAGTTGATGTCTTCATGGGCTGGATTAGGCCTTACATTGGCAGTGATTCCGATAATTGGTTTAGTCATTGTTTCTCCTTGATTTTTCTTCTTCTTTCATGAAATAGAGTAGGGTTTGTAATTCGCTAGTCAGGTCTACGTATTGGACCACCACGTGGCGTGGAAGATTGAGATTGACCGGAGAGAAGCAGAGAATACCTTCAATTCCAGCATCAACCAAAAGATCAGCCACCTCCTGGGCCTTAACTGATGGCACTGTCAGTATGGCTGTTTTGATATCTTCTTGGGCAATCTTGTCCTTAATCTGAGAGATTCCATAGATAGGAATCTTGTCTTCAGTCTGAGTTCCAACCAGTTCGTTATCGTCTGTATCAAAAGCCATGACCAGCTGCATGCGATTACGCTCTTGAAAACGGTAGTGGAGGAGGGCACGCCCGACATTCCCAACACCTACGAGAAGTACCTTGGTAGTCGCATTGTCATTAAGGAGTTCAGCGAAAAATGTCATCAGCTTGTTCACGTCATAACCAAAACCACGACGACCTAGCTCACCAAAGTAGGAGAAGTCTCGACGAACAGTGGCAGGGTCAATCCCAATCGCTTCAGCAATTTGTTTAGAGCTTGCTTTGTCGATATTTTCACGATGGAATCGCTTGAAAATACGATAGTAGAGAGAGAGACGTTTGGCAGTGGCGTTTGGGATGTTTTTCTCAAATGTCATTGATCGCTTTCCTTTCTTCAATTAGTATGATTCTCTTATATTTTAAGAAAAGTTTGTGAAGATTGCAACAAAATAGTGTAGATGAGGCGATATAAAAAACCTATCACAAGGATAGGCTCTTTCTATGTAGTAAGAAAAAATTTAGACTTCTTCTTGTTCGAAAACGTTACGGTCAACCAAACTCTGCATCAAGAAATAGAATTTCTCTTGCAAGATGTGATGATCTTCATTTTTAAAGATATTAACGTTACGAAGACCAGATTTGTCTGTAATTGACAATTTGAAACCAGTCAAGTCTTTGTTAATAGTGATTTTAAGTGGGAAACCTTCGCCTGAGTTAGGCACTTTTTCGAGAAGGCGGTGCAACTCGTAGTTTCCGATTTTATTTTGCACAAAAGTCGTATCACGTAGGGTGAATTTTTTGACATTAGGACTGATGGTGTAACGGTATTTACAGTCAGTCAAATGAATGCTTTTTTCAAATGCCATGTTAGTCTCCTATGATTTGATTAAGTTTTTCTGCTAGAGCTTGGAGTTCTTCAGCGGTATTTTCCTCTGATAAACTAATGCGGATAGCTGTTTTTAGCTTGTCAGAATCCTTGCCATAGAGGGCTTGGATGACGTGGCTAGGGTCAACAGTTCCAGCAGTACAAGCAGAACCCGTTGAAACAGCAAAGCCAGCTAGGTCTAACAAGGTTAAGAGAGGGCCATTTTCCTTACCAGGAAAACTGATGTTGATGACATGAGGTAGGCTAGATCCTCCACCATTAATTTCATAAGGAACGGTAAGGGTATCTAGAAAGCCCTGACGAATCTTTTCAACATGCTGGTAATTGTCTTGGTAGTGGTCGCTAGCATGTTTGTAAGCAGCGGTCATACCTGCAATCCCGACCAAATTTTCAGTGCTGGCACGACGTTTTTCCTCTTGTTCACCACCATGGAGGAGGTTGTCAAAATGCAAATCGTTATGATAGAGCAGGCCGACACCTTTAGGTCCATGGAATTTATGGGCACTTATAGAGAGAAAATCAGCTCCAAGTTCCTCTGGGTGAATAGGGAGTTTTCCTGCTACTTGAACGGCATCAACGTGGAAGGCAGCTTGGTGATTGGCAAGCAAGTCACCAATTTCCTTGATTGGAAGCAATTGGCCGGTCTCGTTATTGGCATACATAACAGAAACTAGAATAGTATCGTCACGTAAGGCATCAGCGATTTGTTGAGCAGTAATGACTTGATTTTCTGGTTGAATATAGGTTACTTCAAAACCAAAACGCTCTTCCAAGTAGGCCATGGTGTGAAGGACAGAGTGGTGTTCAATAGCAGTTGTAATCAGGTGTTTGCCTTTAGCTTGATTGGCTAGGGCATAACCTTTAATAGCTGTATTATTTCCTTCAGTCCCCCCAGAAGTGAAAATGAGCTTACGAGCAGGGACTTCAAATTGTTTGGCCATTTCTTCACGGGCTTCACGAAGTTCCTTGGAAGCTTGGCGACCATAGGCATGGAGGCTGGATGGATTTCCAAAGGTTTCAGTCATAACATGTGTCATAGCTGAAATAGCAGCAGTATTTAAAGGAGTTGTTGCTGCATTGTCCAAATAAACCATAGCTTAGTCCTCGTGTGCAGTGTAAGCAAAGAGTGGGCTAAGTGGTTGACGTTCGAAGATACGAGTAGTAGCGTTAGCGATTAGCTCACTTGCTGAAATGTATTTAACGTTTGTAGGCACTTTTTCTTTAGTTGCAACTGAATCTGTCACCAAGATTTCTTTGATTGGAGAAGCATTGAGAATCTCAGCAGCTCCACCAGCAAAGAGTCCGTGACTAGCTACTGCATAGATGTCATTAACCCCACCACGTTCAAGGATTTTAGCTGCTTCGGCAAAAGTTTTACCCGTATTAAGGATATCATCAACCAAGATTGCAGTTTTACCTTCAACCTCACCGATGATGTAGCCTTCTTCACGTTCTGCATCATCTTGAGCATAATCAATAATAGCGATTGGAGCATCAAGATATTCAGCCAGGCCACGAGCACGTTTAACACCAGAATTTTTAGGACTAACAACAACAACGTCTGTACCAGTCAACCCTTTTTCGTTGTAGTATTCAGCAAAAAGAGGGATAGTGAAGAGGTTATCTACGGGAATGTCAAAGAAGCCTTGAACTTGGACAGCGTGAAGGTCAAGTGTCAAGACGCGGTTGACACCAGCTTTAACCAACATATTGGCAATCAATTTAGCAGTGATTGGTTCACGTGAAGCAGCGATACGGTCTTGACGTGCATAACCAAAATAAGGCATAACTACGTTGACAGAGTTGGCACTGGCACGTTTGCAGGCATCAATCATGATGAGCAATTCCCAAAGGTGGTCGTTAACAGGGTTGCTAGTAGATTGGATGATGTAAATATCGTGCCCACGAACAGACTCTTCAATGTTAATCATGATTTCACCGTCAGAAAATTGACGTGAAGATACTTTACCAAGTGGCAATCCGGTATTCTCAGCAATTTTTTCAGCAATTTCTGGATTTGAGCTGAGCGAGAACAATTTCAATTGTGGGTTTGCTTTTTGATGTACCATGACGATGGTGACTCCTTTAAAAAAATAAGATGCGAAGCCCAATTAGGACTATTGTAATAAAACTACATATAGTTCTATTTTAGCAAAAAAAAGCAGAAATTTCAGCCTTCAGAATGTGATATTGACGAAAATGACGAACCTTAGATCGCTGAATTGTTTTTGTATGCGTTTTTAGACAGAAGAGAGTAATTCTGGAAGTTGCTAGAAGGAGCAAATTGTCCTTGCATACATAAAAAACTCCAAGCAGGCAATGCCTGCTAACTCGTGACAGAAAAGAAAGTTC
>NZ_CAUUKN010000037.1:0-14506 GCF_963545685.1 uncultured Streptococcus sp.
AGATTTTCAACAGGAGTGTTTTTCTTGTGTCTCATTTTTGGGGGCTAGTACCCAGTTTTGATTTTCTTTTTTATTTTGCAAGGAGATCTTGATAAATATTTAAATTTTCATCATCAAAGACGTTAAAAATAACTTTTTTAACAATTTCGGATTGATCAATAAAGGATGTTACAGTTTTAATTGCGATCTCTGCTGCTTTTTGTTTTGGAAAATTGAAATCGCCAGTTGATATACATGGTATGGCAATTGATTCTATCTTGTTTTTTTCAGCTAGTGCTAATACTGAAAGATACGATTTAGTCAAAAGATCTTCGTCAATTGGTGTTAGTTGGTTTTCAATTTTTGGACCAACTGTATGTATAACAAAGGCAGAAGGGAGATTGTAGGCAGGGGTTATTTTGGCCATTCCTACTGGTTCTTCATATCCTTGTTCTAAGATGAGTTCGAAACAAGCTTGACGTAACTGGACACCTGCATATGTATGAATAGCATTATCAACACAATTATGAAGTGGTTTCATACATCCAAGTAAGGTTTTATTTGCTGCATTTACAATGGCATCTACTTCCAGTCTTGTAATATCCCCTTTCCAGAGATAGATTCTCTTATCTTGAGGAATGGGCTGGAGAGAGTTGAGTTGTACAATTCCTCGTTCCCCTTTTCTAACTTGTAGGTAAAGGTCTTGGATGGTCAAGAATTGAGTTGATGCTGCCATTGGTTTACGTGTATTAAAGAGGGCTCTTAGAAGTTTCTGCTTTTCTTCAAGTTCTTCTGGAATAATCAAATCATGTAATTCTAGATTTTCTTTTTTTAGTTCACCTATGAGATAGGTAATCATTGCATCTTTATCCATATTTACTCTTTTCTATTTTTTTAGTTTATTTATTATTATACTCCCAAGGTATTCTATGGGCAAGTGATGTCTATGATAGGCAATGATTAATATTTGATAAGAAATTCTTATGTATGTATCAAATTCTTGCAATGACCTTTAGAATCATATAGAATAGGTCTACAAAAGTTTTATAATATCTAGGAGGATGATTAAATGACACAAGTAGTAACAGATGCTACATTTGAACAAGAAACAGCTGAAGGACTCGTCTTGATTGATTTTTGGGCAACTTGGTGTGGGCCTTGCTTGATGCAAGCACCAATTCTTGAGCAACTTTCTGAAGAGATTTCAGAAGATGAACTAAAGATTGTGAAGATTGATGTTGATGAGAATCCAGAAACAGCACAAAAATTTGGAATTATGTCTATCCCAACTTTGTTATTTAAAAAAGATGGTGAGGTTGTTAAGCAAGTTGCAGGTGTACATACAAAAGAACAAATTAAAGCTATCGTTGCTGAGCTTAGCTAAGTAATCATCGCAATTTCATTTAGGGAGAGTTTAGTTTATTCGAACGATGAGGAGAGTCCAATGTCTTATTCATTTCAAAATCCTAGTTCTGAGGTTATCGAATCTTATTTAAAATCAGCAAAGACTATTGCAATCGTTGGTCTATCTCATCGTAAGGAGGCAGCATCTTATCAGGTTGCGCATTTCCTACAAGCTGCTGGTTATCGTATCATTCCAGTGAATCCCAAACTAGAAGGTCAAGAGCTTCTAGGAGAGCATGTCTATGCTTATCTTAAGGACATCCCGTTTTCAGTAGATATTGTTGATGTTTTTAGACGCAGTGAGTATTTACCAGATGTTGCTTATGATTTCCTTGAAACGAACGCCAAAGTTTTTTGGAGTCAAATTGGTCTTGAAAATGAAGAGGCTGAGACTATTCTTCGTCAGGCTAATAGACAGGATATTGTAATGAATCGTTGTACAAAGATAGAATATATGAGACTCTTTGTTTAATAAGATGAAAAAGTGAGTGAGTTTAGTACTGGCCCTAAAAGTTAGACAGAAAAAAATCTAACTTTTAGGGTGCAGTTCACTAAGCTCGCTCCTTTTTGTTATAATAGACCTATGATTGAAATTTTTGATACGCATACCCATCTTAATGTGGATAATTTTGCAGGAAAAGAACAAGAAGAAATAGATTTTGCAGCTGAACTTGGTGTCGTTAAAATGAATATTGTTGGTTTTGATAAAGCGACAATTAAGAAGTCTTTAGCACTATCAGAGCAATACGACCAGCTATATAGTACAATCGGATGGCATCCTACAGAAGCAGGATCATATTCTCAGGAAATTGAGGATATGATTGTATCACAATTGGAAAATCCGAACGTAGTGGCACTTGGCGAGATTGGTTTGGACTATTATTGGATGGAAGATCCTAAGGAGGTTCAGATTGAGGTCTTTAAGCGTCAAATAGCCTTGTCAAAGGAACACAATTTGCCTTTCGTTGTACACACACGTGACGCACTTGAGGATACTTACGAGGTCATTAAAGAAGTTGGGGTTGGTCCTTGTGGTGGGATTATGCACTCATACTCAGGTTCCCTGGAGATGGCTCGAAAATTTGTTGAGCTCGGTATGATGATTTCATTTTCAGGTGTAGTAACTTTTAAGAAGGCTTTGGATGTTCAAGAAGCTGCTCAGTACTTACCATTAGATAAGATTTTAGTTGAGACAGATGCACCGTATCTAGCACCTGTGCCAAAACGTGGTCGTGAAAATCGTACAGGATATACACGTTACGTAGTAGACAAGATTGCTGAGCTTCGTGGTTTAACAAGTGAAGAAGTTGCAAGAGCTACTTATGACAATGCGATGAGGATTTTTGGTCTGAATGAGTAAAATAAAAATTCAAGAAGTTATCGTCGTAGAAGGCAAGGATGATACGGCAAATTTGAGACGTTTTTATGAGGTGGATACCTATGAGACTAGGGGCTCTGCTATTAATGAGGATGACTTAGAGCGTATTGATAAGCTTAATGACTTACGAGGAGTGATTGTTTTCACAGATCCAGATTATAATGGAGAACGTATCCGGAAAATTATCATGGAAGCAGTTCCGACAGCAAAGCATGCTTTTTTAAACCGTGGTGAAGCAAGTCCAAAATCTAAGACAAGAGGTCGTTCCTTGGGAGTCGAGCATGCAAATTTTGAAGATATTCAGAAGGCACTGGCTGGAGTTCTAGGTAGTTACGATGATGATAATCAGTTTGATATCAGTAAATCAGATCTTATGAAGTTAGGACTTCTAATGGGATCGGATAGCCGTAAACGTCGAGAATATTTGGGGGAAGCGCTTCGTATTGGTTATTGCAATGGAAAGCAGCTTTTAAAACGTTTGGAATTGTTTGGAATTACTTTAGAAGAACTTGAAGATGCTATGTCGAATTACTAGGGCTACTAGTGTTCTTAGAAATGAAGGAGTCGCTCAAGTTGCTGCTAAATAGTTTATTTTAGCAGTTGAGATAATTAAGAATCTGATTTAATTTTGAATCAATGTAACAAGAATCCTGATATTAAAATAAGAAAAGAGAATAAATGAGAATTGCAGATTATAGCGTGACCAAGGCAGTCCTTGAACGTCATGGTTTTACCTTTAAGAAGTCTTTTGGACAGAACTTCTTAACAGATACAAATATTTTACAAAAGATTGTTGATACGGCAGAGATTGATAAAAATGTCAATGTTATCGAAATTGGGCCAGGTATTGGAGCATTAACTGAATTCTTGGCTGAAAATGCTGCGGAAGTTATGGCGTTTGAAATTGATGAGCGATTGGTTCCGATTTTGGAAGACACTCTGCGTGATCATGATAATGTTAAAGTGATTAACGAAGACGTTCTCAAGGCAGATTTACAGACTCGTGTCAAAGAATTTGAAAATCCAGATCTACCAATTAAGGTCGTAGCCAACCTACCATACTATATTACGACACCAATTTTAATGCATTTGATTGAGAGTAAGATTCCTTTCGCAGAATTTGTTGTTATGATGCAAAAAGAAGTTGCTGATCGTATTTCAGCTGAGCCTAATACCAAGGCATACGGTTCTTTATCAATTGCAGTGCAGTATTATATGACTGCTAAGGTGGCATTCATTGTCCCTCGTACAGTTTTTGTGCCAGCCCCTAATGTTGACTCAGCAATTTTGAAGATGACACGCCGTGAGCAACCTTTGGTTGAAGTTAAAGATGAAGATTTCTTTTTCCGTGTAGCAAAGGCTGGTTTTGTGCATCGTCGTAAGACACTTTGGAATAATTTAACAAGTCATTTTGGTAAGTCTGAAGAAGTTAAAAACAAGCTTGAGCAGGCTTTGGAAAATGCAGCTATAAAACCTTCTATTCGCGGAGAGGCACTGTCTATTTCTGATTTTGCACGCCTCTCAGATGCTTTGAGAGAAGCTGGCCTATAATTCAAATATCCCGCTGACATTCAGTGGGATTTTAGCTATGCGGAGAAAGGGAGTTGAATCCTCACGCTTGAAAAAACACAAGGAGTTTAAGGAAATGGGAATGTGGTTTGTTTTGGATCAGAAAAGCACCTTATTTTATGGTATAATAAGGCTATTAAACGAATGAGGAGTTCACTTGCAAGGAAGAATTATCAAAGCACTGGCAGGTTTCTATTATGTAGAGCATGATGGTGTTGTTTACCAGACGCGTGCACGAGGAAATTTTAGAAAAAAAGGTCAAACGCCTTATGTTGGAGATTTTGTTGAATTTTCAGCAGAGAAAAACTCAGAAGGGTATATCCTTAAAATTGGTCAACGTGTCAATAGTTTAGTACGTCCACCTATTGTCAATATTGATCAGGCTGTGGTTATTATGTCTGCTAAGGAACCAGATTTCAATAGTAATCTTTTGGACCGTTTTTTGGTTTTATTAGAACACAAACATATAAAACCTCTAATCTATATTTCTAAGATGGATTTGCTTGAAGATGATTCGGAGATGAAGACAATTCAAACACAGTATCAACGAATTGGTTTTGATTTTGTCTTCAGCTTGGAAGAACTATTGCCTCTCTTGGCTGATAAAGTCACAGTCTTCATGGGACAGACTGGTGTAGGAAAATCGACTCTGCTGAATCGTATTGCCCCGCAGTTAAATTTAGAAACAGGTGAAATTTCGGACAGTCTAGGTCGTGGTCGCCACACGACCAGGGCTGTGAGCCTTTATGATGTTCATGGTGGGAAGATTGCTGATACACCTGGTTTTTCTTCACTAGACTATGAAGTGGATAATGCAGAAGATTTGAGTGAAGCTTTTCCAGAAATTCGTCAGGCCAGTCATGGCTGTAAGTTCCGTTCTTGTACCCATACTCATGAACCTTCTTGTGCAGTTAAAGATGAAGTGGAAAATGGTCAAATCTGGCAAGTTCGTTATGATAATTACCTTCAATTTTTGAGTGAAATTGAAAACCGTCGCGAAACATATAAAAAAACCATCAAAAGAAAGTAGGTCCCTCATGTCATATAAAATTGCTCCATCTATCCTAGCTGCTGATTACGCTAATTTTGCTTCAGAATTGGCTCGTATTGATGCATCAGGCGCAGAATATGTTCATATCGATATCATGGATG
This sequence comes from uncultured Streptococcus sp., assembly GCF_963545685.1. Lineage (GTDB taxonomy): Bacteria > Bacillota > Bacilli > Lactobacillales > Streptococcaceae > Streptococcus. Next base: position 5,483 of record NZ_CAUUKN010000037.1, read on the forward strand.
GCCAGTTTGTTCCGAATATTAGTTGGGGAGCAGATGTGGTTGCTAGCATGCGTAAACATAGTAAGTTGGTTTTTGATTGTCATCTTATGGTTGTTGATCCTGAGCGTTATGTGGATGCTTACGCACAAGCTGGTGCAGATATCATGACTATTCATGTCGAAGCTACTAAACACATTCATGGTGCTCTTCAGAAGATTAAAGCTGCTGGTATGAAAGCAGGTGTTGTCATCAATCCTGGTACACCAGTTGAGGCACTTATTCCAGTGCTTGCTTTAGTGGATCAAGTACTTATTATGACTGTAAACCCAGGTTTTGGTGGTCAGGCTTTTATTCCAGAAATGATGTCTAAGGTAGAACAGGTCGTTGAGCTTCGCCAAAAAGGTGGCTATTCATTCGATATTGAAGTTGATGGTGGTGTAGATAACAAAACCATTGCAGCATGTGCCAAGGCAGGAGCTAATGTTTTTGTAGCGGGCTCTTACCTTTTCAAAAATCATGACTTGACTGCACAAGTTCAAACGCTTCGTGATGCTATCGATGCCTAAAATAGCTTTGTTTGTCGGTGGTGAGCTAGAATGGTTCACTACCGATTTTGATTATTATGTTGGGGTGGATCGTGCTTGTTTGCGATTAATGGAATCTGGTTTACCTCTTGATCTGGCTGTCGGTGATTTTGATTCCGTATCTCAATCGGAGTTGGAGGCGATTCAATCAACTGCTAAAGTTTGTAAGATTGCTCTACCTGAAAAGGATGACACGGATACGGAGTTGGCTTTGAAAACTATTTTTCAAACCTATCCTGAAGCTGAAGTGACTGTTTTTGGTGCTTTTGGTGGCAGGATAGATCATATGTTGTCAAATGTATTTCTAGTCAGCGATCCGCAATTAGCTCCTTATATGAATCGTATCTGCTTGCGAGATAAGCAAAATAAAATTACTTATTGTTCAGAAGGCAGACATGAATTTTTTCCAGAACCTGATATGACCTATATTTCCTTTTTACAGGAAGGTGCTGGAGAACTGACGATTTTGGGAGCAAAATACGAATTAACCAGTAGAAATTATTTTCAAAAAAAAATCTATTCCAGCAATGAATTCGTTGATGGTCCAATTCATGTGACGGTACCAAATGGATATGTGATTATCATCCAGACTAAAGATAGGATGTAGTATGATTTACCTACTTACGCTTTTAACTTTTTTAAGCCTAGGGCTTTTGGTTGTTCTCTACTTGAAGAATGTGGAGTTAAAAGAACAGCTTAACAAGAGTCTGGAAGAAAATGCAGATAATCTTTCAGATCAAATTTCTTTTCAGTTAGAAAATTTTGGTAAAACAAACCAACTCGAAACGACAAAGCAATTGAACCAATTGCAGATGGAACTTTATCAACAATTGACAGATATTCGCGAGGTTTTGCACCAAAACTTGTCCGATAACCGAGATCGTTCTGATCAACGCCTAGAGCAAATAAACCAAAGCCTGACGAAAGCTGTTAGGGATATGCAGGATTCTAATGAGAAACGTTTGGAACAAATGCGTCAGACAGTTGAAGAGAAACTGGAACAAACTTTACAAACGCGTTTACAAGCGTCTTTTGAGACGGTTTCAAGACAACTGGAGTCAGTCAACCAAGGTTTGGGGGAAATGAAGAATGTTGCTAAGGATGTTGGGAGCCTCAACAGGGTCCTTTCAAATACAAAAACACGTGGTATTCTGGGAGAACTTCAATTAGGACAAATTATTGAAGATATACTAACGGTTAATCAGTACGAGCGAGAATTTCCTACAGTATCAGGTTCAAGTGAACGAGTTGAATACGCAATCAAGATGCCAGGGAATCACAAAGACGAATATGTCTACCTCCCGATTGATTCTAAGTTTCCCCTAGAAGATTACTATCGTCTGGAAGATGCTTATGAGTCTGGCGATAAAGAGCAGATTGAGAGTCGTCGTAAGTCACTTTTGACCAGCATTCGACGATTTGCCAAGGATATTAATAAGAAGTATCTTAATCCACCTGAGACCACCAATTTTGGTATATTATTTTTGCCGACGGAAGGACTTTATGCTGAGGTGGTACGACAGCCAGCCTTCTTTGACGCCCTTCGTCGCGAGGAGAATATTGTAATTGCAGGACCATCAACATTATCTGCACTCTTGAATTCATTGTCTGTAGGATTTAGAACTTTGAATATTCAAAAGAATGCGGATGATATTAGTAAAATTTTAGGCAACGTCAAATTGGAGTTCGGTAAGTTTGGAGATATGCTTGCTAAGGCTCAGAAACAATTGAATACGGCAAGTAAAACAGTCGATAGTCTTCTTAACACACGAAGCAGGGCAATTGTTAGAGCGCTTGATAACATTGAAACCTACCAAGATAGAGCGACACAAAGTTTGTTGGATTTACCACGATTAGAAAACGAGGATGAGCATGAAAATTAATCAAATGAAAAAAGATGAGTATTTTGAAGGCTTTTATCTGATCAAGCGTGCAGAAGTACGTAAGACACGAGCGGGAAAGGACTATATTGCCTTTACCTTCCAGGATGACTCCGGTGAGATTTCAGGAAATTTATGGGACGCTCAGCCTTATAATGTTGAAGAATTTACAGCTGGTAAGGTAGTTCATATGGAAGGACGTAGAGAGGTTTATAATAATACTCCTCAGGTCAATCAAATTACCTTGCGACTCCCTTCATTTGGTGAGCCAAATGATCCGGCTGACTTTAGGGAAAAGCCACCGGTAAATCCATCCGAAGTGCGTGAATATCTTGAGCAGATGATTTTCAAAATAGAGGAAGCTACATGGCAACGTGTGGTCCGTGCCCTTTATCGTAAGTATAACAAGGAGTTTTTTAGTTTTCCTGCTGCTAAAACCAATCACCATGCCTTTGAAAGTGGCTTAGCTTATCATACAGCGACTATGGTTCGCTTGGCTGACAGTATTGGAGATATTTATCCAGAGCTAAATAAGAGTCTGCTCTTTGCAGGAATTATGCTACATGACCTAGCTAAGGTCATTGAATTGACTGGTCCTGAAAATACAGAATATACCGTTCGTGGAAACTTGATTGGTCACATAGCCTTGATTGATGAAGAAATTACCAAAGTTCTTGTTGAGCTTAATATTGATGACACACGTGAGGATGTTGTCGTTTTGCGACATGTTATTTTAAGTCACCACGGGCAATTGGAGTATGGAAGTCCAGTTCGTCCTCGCATCATGGAAGCAGAGATTATTCATATGATTGATAATCTAGATGCTAGTATGATGATGATGACGACAGCGCTTAATCTCGTAGAACCAGGAGAGATGACTAATCGTCTATTTGCGATGGATAACCGTTCCTTTTATAAGCCAAAATTTGATTAGAATCGAAACTAAGCGAACATTTAATCTGAAAATGTTCGTTTTTTACTGTATTATGGTATAATGGTTAAAAAGTACAGAAAATATAGGTAAACTAATGAAATTAAAACGAAGTGAGCGTATGGTAGTGATTTCAAACTACCTGATTAATAATCCATATCAACTAACAAGTCTTAACACCTTTGCAGAGCGTTATGAAGCTGCCAAGTCTTCAATCTCAGAAGATGTTGCTATTATTAAAAAAGCTTTTGAAGAAAGTCAAATAGGGGAAATCGAAACAGTAACGGGTGCCTCTGGGGGTGTTATGTTTACACCAACTATTTCTGATGAAGATGCAAGAAGTCTAGTTGAAAATCTTTGTGAACGCCTTGCTGAAAGTGATCGTATCTTGCCAGGTGGTTATCTCTATCTATCTGATCTATTGAGTACACCATCGATTTTGAAAAATGTTGGTCGTATTATTGCTAGTGCTTTTAAAGGGCAAAAAATTGATGCTGTAATGACTGTTGCGACAAAAGGAGTTCCTTTGGCAAATGCAGTGGCAGATGTCTTGAATATTCCATTTGTTATTGTTCGTCGTGATCTGAAAATCACAGAAGGGTCAACAGTCTCAGTAAACTACGTCAGTGGCTCAAGTGATCGTATTGAAAAAATGTTCCTTTCAAAACGAAGTTTGAAACCAAACAGTCGTGTTCTTATTGTTGACGATTTTCTTAAAGGTGGCGGCACTATTACCGGTATGATTAGCTTGCTTTCGGAATTTGATAGTGAGTTGGTGGGTGTAGCTGTATTTGCAGAAAATGCTAAAGGTGATCGTGATATCCATGAATATAAATCCTTACTAACGGTGTCTGACATTGATGTGAAAGCACAGAAGGTTGAAGTTGAAGTGGGTAATATATTCGACAAGAACAAGTAAATAATCTACGATATTATTCCTAATTTAACGATTAGGAATTTTTCTTTTTTGAAAGAAACTATTGACAATAACCATCTAAAAATGGTATTATACTAAACGGTACTTTTTACTTTTGGTCTCTCAAAAGTGTACAGAGACGTGCTGACATAAGTTGCAAAAGTACACACAGATATGGGCTGTCACCAAGTGCCATATCAACCAAAAATAAAAAACACAGGAGAATGTAGATGCCTACAATTAACCAATTGGTTCGTAAACCACGTCAATCAAAAGTTGTTAAATCTAAATCACCAGCTTTGAACGTTGGTTACAACAGCCACAAAAAAGTTCAAACTAACGTATCTTCACCACAAAAACGTGGTGTTGCAACACGTGTTGGAACAATGACACCTAAAAAACCTAACTCAGCCCTTCGTAAATTCGCTCGTGTACGTTTGAGCAACCTTATTGAAGTTACTGCTTATATCCCAGGTATCGGGCACAACCTCCAAGAACACAGCGTTGTTCTTATCCGTGGTGGACGTGTAAAAGACCTTCCAGGGGTACGTTACCATATCGTCCGTGGTGCACTTGATACTGCAGGTGTAGCTGATCGTAAACAAAGCCGTTCTAAATACGGTGCTAAACGTCCTAAAGGATAAGAAGGGAGATAAGATAAAATGAGTCGTAAAAATAGAGCGCCTAAACGCGAAGTATTGGCAGATCCATTGTACAATTCAAAAATCGTTACACGTCTTATCAACCGTGTAATGCTTGATGGTAAACGTGGTACTGCTGCAACAATCGTATACGATGCTTTCGAGCAAATCAAAGAAGCAACTGGAAACGATGCTCTTGAAGTATTCGAAACAGCTATGGACAACATCATGCCTGTACTTGAAGTACGTGCACGTCGTGTTGGTGGTTCAAACTACCAAGTCCCAGTTGAAGTTCGTCCAGAACGTCGTACAACTCTTGGTCTTCGTTGGTTGGTTAACGCATCACGTGCGCGTGGTGAACACACTATGAAAGATCGTCTTGCAAAAGAAATCATGGATGCTGCAAACAACACTGGTGCATCAGTTAAGAAACGTGAAGATACTCACAAAATGGCTGAAGCTAACCGTGCCTTTGCTCACTTCCGTTGGTAATCATAAGATTCAAGCTGAATTACAGTCATATATTCATAAACTAAGGTTATGGATTTGTAATAGGCTATCTTTGAATTCAAATAATATAGTTCATATCATTTGAAAACCAGTTAAATATTAGTGAAAAAACGGGTAGGTCCTGCCTATCCGTTTTTTGACAATAATGTTATAATAAATAAGTAAACTAAAATTTTTATAGGAGAATAAACCTAATGGCACGCGAATTTTCACTTGCAAAAACTCGTAATATCGGTATCATGGCCCACGTCGATGCCGGTAAAACAACTACAACAGAGCGTATCCTTTACTACACTGGTAAAATTCACAAAATCGGTGAAACTCACGAAGGTGCATCACAAATGGACTGGATGGAGCAAGAACAAGAACGTGGTATCACAATCACTTCTGCCGCTACAACAGCGCAATGGGATGGTCACCGTGTTAATATCATCGATACACCAGGACACGTGGACTTCACTATCGAAGTACAACGTTCACTCCGTGTATTGGATGGTGCCGTAACTGTTCTTGACTCACAATCAGGTGTAGAACCTCAAACTGAAACAGTTTGGCGTCAAGCAACTGAGTATGGTGTTCCACGTATCGTATTTGCCAACAAAATGGATAAAATCGGTGCTGACTTCCTTTACTCAGTAAGCACACTTCACGATCGTCTTCAAGCAAACGCACACCCAATCCAATTGCCAATCGGTGCTGAAGATGATTTCCGTGGTATCATTGACTTGATTAAAATGAAAGCTGAAATCTATACTAACGACCTTGGTACAGATATTCTTGAAGAAGATATTCCAGCTGAATACGTTGATCAAGCTAACGAATACCGTGAAAAATTGATTGAAGCTGTAGCTGAAACTGACGAAGATTTGATGATGAAATACCTTGAAGGTGAAGAAATCACAAATGATGAATTGAAAGCAGCTATCCGTCGTGCAACAATCAATGTTGAGTTCTTCCCAGTTCTTTGTGGTTCTGCCTTCAAGAACAAAGGTGTTCAATTGATGCTTGATGCAGTTATTGATTACCTTCCAAGCCCACTTGATATTCCAGCAATTAAAGGTGTTAACCCAGATACTGACGAAGAAGAAACTCGTCCAGCATCTGATGATGAGCCATTTGCAGCTCTTGCCTTCAAGATTATGACTGACCCGTTCGTAGGTCGTTTGACATTTATCCGTGTTTACTCAGGAATCCTTCAATCAGGTTCTTACGTAATGAACACTTCTAAAGGTAAACGTGAACGTATCGGACGTATCCTTCAAATGCACGCTAACAGCCGTCAAGAAATCGAGCAAGTTTATGCCGGTGATATCGCTGCTGCTATCGGTTTGAAAGATACTACAACTGGTGATTCATTGACTGATGAAAAAGCCAAAGTTATTCTTGAGTCAATCGAAGTTCCAGAGCCAGTTATCCAATTGATGGTTGAGCCTAAGACTAAAGCTGACCAAGATAAAATGGGTATCGGTCTTCAAAAACTTGCTGAAGAAGATCCAACATTCCGTGTTGAAACTAACCCTGAAACTGGTGAAACAGTTATCTCTGGTATGGGTGAACTTCACCTTGATGTCCTTGTTGACCGTTTGAAACGTGAACACAAAGTTGAAGCCAACGTAGGTGCTCCACAAGTATCATACCGTGAAACATTCCGTGCAGCTACACAAGCACGTGGATTCTTCAAACGTCAATCTGGTGGTAAAGGTCAGTTTGGTGATGTTTGGATTGAATTTACTCCAAATGAAGAAGGTAAAGGTTTCGAATTCGAAAATGCTATCGTCGGTGGTGTGGTTCCACGTGAATTCATCCCTGCAGTAGAAAAAGGATTGGAAGAATCTATGGCTAATGGTGTCCTTGCTGGATACCCAATGGTTGACATTAAAGCTAAGCTTTATGATGGTTCATACCACGATGTCGATTCATCTGAAACTGCCTTCAAAATCGCTGCATCTCTTGCGCTTAAAGAAGCTGCTAAGACTGCACAACCAACTATTCTTGAGCCAATGATGCTTGTAACTATCACTGTTCCAGAAGAGAACCTTGGTGATGTTATGGGTCACGTTACTGCTCGTCGTGGACGTGTTGATGGTATGGAAGCACACGGTAACAGCCAAATCGTTCGTGCCTATGTACCACTTGCTGAAATGTTCGGTTATGCAACAACACTTCGTTCTGCAACTCAAGGACGTGGTACATTCATGATGGTATTTGACCACTATGAAGATGTTCCAAAATCTGTTCAAGAAGAAATCATCAAGAAAAATTCTGGTGAAGCTTAATTAGAAGTTTTTAAGTTAAGGTGCTTATGAAAGTAAGTACCTTTTTCTATTTGCATTTTCTTGAAAAAAATTATATAATATGACTGTTAAAAGATTAAATGAAAGCGCTCAAGTTAATCTTTTCACAATAGGGAGAGCTTGCTCTCAAAATTATATTTATTTGATTTTCATAAGGAGGAAATCACTAATGGTAGTTAAAGTTGGTATTAACGGTTTCGGTCGTATCGGTCGTCTTGCTTTCCGTCGTATCCAAAACGTAGAAGGTGTTGAAGTTACACGCATCAACGACCTTACTGATCCAGTTATGCTTGCGCACTTGTTGAAATACGACACAACTCAAGGTCGTTTCGACGGTTCTGTTGAAGTAAAAGACGGTGGATTCGAAGTTAACGGTAAATTCGTTAAAGTTTCTGCAGAACGTGATCCAGAACAAATTGACTGGGCTAACGATGGTGTAGAAATCGTTCTTGAAGCAACTGGTTTCTTTGCTAAGAAAGATGCTGCTGAAAAACACTTGCACGCTGGTGGTGCTAAGAAAGTTGTTATCACTGCTCCTGGTGGAAATGATGTTAAAACAGTTGTATTTAACACTAACCACGATATCCTTGATGGTACTGAAACAGTTATCTCAGGTGCTTCATGTACTACAAACTGTTTGGCTCCAATGGCTAAAGCACTTCAAGACAACTTTGGTGTTGTTGAAGGATTGATGACTACTATCCACGCTTACACTGGTGACCAAATGATCCTTGACGGACCACACCGTGGTGGTGACCTTCGTCGTGCACGCGCTGGTGCTGCTAACATCGTTCCTAACTCAACTGGTGCTGCTAAAGCAATCGGTTTGGTTATCCCAGAATTGAACGGTAAACTGGACGGTGCTGCACAACGTGTTCCAGTTCCTACTGGATCAGTTACTGAATTGGTAGCAGTTCTTGAAAAAGACGTTACTGTTGATGAAGTGAACGCAGCTATGAAAGCAGCTTCAAACGAATCATTCGGTTACACTGAAGATCCAATCGTTTCTTCAGATATCGTAGGTATTTCTTACGGTTCATTGTTTGACGCAACTCAAACTAAAGTTCTTGATGTTGACGGTAAACAATTGGTTAAAGTTGTTTCATGGTACGACAACGAAATGTCTTACACTTCACAACTTGTACGTACTCTTGAATACTTCGCGAAAATCGCTAAATAATTCAATTGTATAGGAAGAAGGGCTTAGGCTCTTCTTTTTATTTGAAAAAAGCAATAAAAAAGCGCAAAAAATCACTTCCTGTGCTATACTGTAATTGAAATTTTTTAGT
>NZ_CAUUKN010000038.1:0-14379 GCF_963545685.1 uncultured Streptococcus sp.
AACAGACACTACTATTAGATATTTAACCTGTCTACTTGACAGGGGGCATATCATTCCTCGAGTCGTTTTTATTTTATATAAATAATATTTTCAGTCTGTGAAAATAATGTTATATGAAAAAACTTCGAGACTAAAGAGAAAATTTTTTATCCTTGTTAAGTTCATGTGACACCATTTATTTGGCGTTGAAAAACAACTTAAAAAAAGGTAGAATGGTTTAGTAGATATTTTGGAGGAAATCATGTCTTATACGAATTTAAAGTTGTTTGCTTTGTCGTCTAACCAAGAATTAGCAGCAAAAGTTGCTGATAAAATTGGTATTGAACTTGGAAAATCAAGTGTTCGTGAATTTTCAGATGGTGAGATTCAAGTTAATATTGAAGAGTCTATTCGTGGTCATCACGTTTTTATTCTTCAATCTACAAGCTCTCCTGTAAATGATAACTTGATGGAAATCTTGATTATGGTTGATGCGCTAAAACGTGCTAGTGCTGAGACAATCAGTGTTGTTATGCCTTATTATGGATATGCACGTCAAGACCGAAAGGCACGTTCACGTGAACCAATCACATCTAAATTGGTTGCTAATATGCTCGAGGTAGCAGGTGTTGACCGTCTTTTGACAGTTGACCTTCATGCTTCTCAAATTCAAGGATTCTTTGATATTCCTGTAGATCATTTGATGGGAGCGCCTCTTATCGCAGATTATTTTGATCGTGCTGGGCTTACGGGTGAGGATGTGGTTGTTGTTTCTCCAGACCATGGTGGTGTAACTCGTGCACGTAAACTTGCCCAATGTTTGAAAACACCAATCGCTATCATTGATAAACGTCGTAGTGTTGATAAAATGAACACTTCTGAGGTTATGAATATCATTGGTAATGTTGAAGGGAAAACATGTATCTTGATTGATGATATGATTGATACTGCGGGTACCATCTGTCATGCAGCGGATGCGCTTGCTGAAGCTGGTGCTACACATGTCTTTGCATCATGTACACACCCTGTATTGTCAGGTCCAGCTCTTGATAATATTCAAAAATCTGCTATTGAAAAACTTGTTGTGCTTGACACGATTTATCTTCCAGAAGAGCGTTTGATTGATAAGATTGAACAAATTTCTATTGCTGATTTGATTTCTGAAGCAATCATTCGTATTCATGAAAAACGCCCATTGTCACCATTGTTTGAAATGGGTCATAAATAGACTGAAGCTAGCCTAGGCTAGCTTTTTTGGTGTTTAAATGCGTTTGAGTTTTTGATATAATGTTAGGCATAATTGCAAAGAGGTGACTGTGATGGATTTAACACAACGTTTTAATAAAAATTTAGATAAGATTGAAGTCTCAATGATTCGTCAGTTTGACCAATCAATTTCAGATGTTCCAGGTATCAAAAAGTTGACGCTCGGAGAACCTGATTTTACGACTCCAGATCATGTGAAAGAAGCAGCTAAAACTGCGATTGATGCGAACCAGTCACACTATACAGGTATGGCTGGACTTCCTGATTTGCGTCAAGCTGCTGCGGATTTTGTTAAGGAAAAATACAATCTAACTTATAACCCAGATAATGAAATTTTGGTAACTATTGGGGCAACAGAAGCTCTTTCTGCGACTTTAACAGCTATTCTGGAGCCAGGTGATACGATTCTTTTGCCTGCACCAGCCTATCCAGGATATGAGCCGATTGCAAATCTAGTTGGTGCTGAAATTGTTGAAATTGATACAACAGCTAATGATTTTGTTTTGACACCGGAGATGTTGGAGAAGGCAATTTTGGAGCAAGGAGATAAGCTTAAGGCTGTTTTGCTTAATTACCCAACCAACCCAACAGGTGTGACTTATTCACGTCAACAGATTGAAGCTCTTGCTGAAGTCTTGAAAAAATACGATATTTTTGTTGTGAGTGATGAAGTCTATTCGGAACTAACTTATGTAGATCAACATGTTTCTATTGCTGAATATTTGCCTGAGCAAACTATTTTAATCAATGGCTTGTCTAAATCCCATGCGATGACAGGGTGGCGTATTGGTTTGATTTTTGCTCCATCGATTTTGACGGCTCAGTTGATTAAGAGTCATCAGTATTTGGTGACAGCTGCGGCGACCATGGCACAATTTGCAGCTATTGAAGCCCTATCTGCTGGTAAGGATGATGCGCAACCAATGAAAGATGAGTATTTAAAGCGTCGTGATTATATCCTTGAAAAGATGACTGAACTTGGTTTTAAAATTATTAAACCTGATGGTGCCTTCTACATTTTTGCTAAGATTCCAGAAGGGTATACTCAAGACTCATTTAAGTTCTGTCAAGACTTCGCACGTGAAAAAGCAATTGCTATTATCCCTGGGGTTGCTTTTGGGAAGTACGGCGAGGGTTATGTTCGCTTGTCGTATGCAGCTAGTATGGATACTATAGAAGCAGCTATGACTCGTTTGAAAGAGTTTATGGAAGAACATGCAGAAGCTTGAGAGTAGGGGAGTTGTCCTTTTCAATCGTAATTATCGTGAGAATGATAAGCTGGTTAAGATTTTTACTGAACAAGCTGGTAAACGGATGTTTTTTGTTAGAGGTGGTGGGTCAGGTAAATTGAGTGCTGTGATTCAACCTTTAAACATCGCTGAATTTATGATGACTTTAAATGATGAAGGGTTATCTTTCATAGAGGATTATAGTCAGGCAGAGTCTTTCAAGGAAATTACAAGCGATATTTTCAAGCTGTCTTACGCAACCTATTTAGCTGCCTTGACTGATGTAGCTATTGCTGACGGTGTGGTAGATGCGCAATTATTTGCTTTTTTAGAGAAAACCCTTGAGTTAATGGAAGAGGGTTTAGATTATGAAATATTGACTAATATCTTTGAGATTCAAGTTTTGGACCGTTTTGGCGTACGATTGAATTTTCATGAATGTGTCTTTTGTCATCGTGTTGGTCTTCCTTTTGATTTCTCGTATAAGTTCTCAGGTTTACTTTGTCCCAATCATTACGAAGAAGATGAAAGGCGTAGTCATTTGGACCCTAATGTGCCTTATCTTTTAGATTGTTTTCAGGGGCTTTCGTTTGAAGAATTGAGAAGCATATCTGTTAAGGATGATATGAAACGAAAGTTGCGACAATTTATTGATGAGCTTTATGATAATTATGTTGGGATTCATCTTAAAAGCAAGAAGTTTATTGATAATCTAAATTCTTGGGGTCATATTATGAGTAAAGAAGATAGTGCTGATTAAGCATTGTCTTTTTTGTTTCACGTGAAACAGGAAAGTAGAGGTTTTCAGTCTCAGGGGTTAAAATGCAGGTCAGTTCGTGCTATAATAAGAGAACAATAAGCTGAAAGACTCTGCTAGGGATAGTGACCGAGGGATGTCTATTTTTGTTACAGAGTGATTTATTGATAGAAATCTGAGTCTATTGTTTAAGAGCAGAGGGTGAGAGGGAGAATGCTATGCATGTAATTGCAGTGGATGCTATGGGTGGCGATAATGCGCCACAAGCGATTGTAGAGGGAGTAAACCAAGCTTTAGCGGAGTTCAAAGATATTGAAATCCAGCTTTATGGTGACGAAGCTAAAATCAAAAACTATTTGACAGCGAATGAACGTGTGAGCATTGTGCATACTGATGAAAAGATAAATTCGGATGATGAGCCCGCTAAAGCAATTCGTAAGAAAAAGAAAGCTTCGATGGTTTTGGGTGCACAAGCCGTTAAGGAGAAAGCAGCGGATGCTGTAATCTCTGCAGGAAATACAGGTGCTCTTTTGGCGGCTGGTCTTTTTGTGGTTGGACGTATTAAGGGAGTTGAACGACCAGGTCTTATGTCAACGATGCCAAGTTTTACTGGCCAACCCTTCGACATGCTTGATCTAGGAGCTAATGCTGAAAATACAGCTAATCACTTGCATCAATATGCTATTTTAGGCTCTTTCTATGCTAAAAATGTACGTGGAATTGCCAACCCTCGTGTAGGCCTCCTTAATAATGGGACTGAGGAGACAAAGGGGGATAGTCTTCGTAAGGAAGCTTTCGACCTCTTGTCTCAGGAGCCAAGCATTAACTTCGTCGGAAATGTTGAAGCGCGTGAGATTATGTCTGGAGCTGCTGATGTGGTGGTGGCTGATGGTTTCACAGGAAATGCGGTTCTTAAGGCAATTGAAGGAACTGGACTTGGTGCTATGAAGACTCTTAAGTCAGCCATCATGAATGGTGGTCTTAAAGCTAAGTTAGGTGCCTTCCTCTTGAAGGATAGTCTTAAAGGCATGAAAGAGACGATGGATTACTCAAGTGCTGGTGGTGCAGTTCTCTTTGGTCTCAAGGCTCCTGTAGTAAAATGTCATGGATCTAGTGATGCTAAAGCAGTTTATTACACCATTAAGCAGGTTCGTACGATGCTCGATACTAAGGTTGTAGAGCAACTAGTTGACGCTTTCAGTCCGAAAGAGGAGGCTAACTGATGAGTAGAGTAGAAATTCTTCAGAAAATGCAGCTTGTTATTCAAGAGCAAATGGGTAAAGAGGACATTGTTTTAACCGAAGCTACCAAATTAGATGACTTGGGTGTAGATTCAATAGAGCTTATGGAATTTATTATTAATTTGGAGGATGAGTTTGCTCTAGAGATTTCTGATGATACCATTGATCATATGGATAAGGTATCGGATTTGTTAGACTATTTGTCTGAGCAATTGAATAACAAATAAGAAAACTAGACTCTAGTTGTTAGATTCTAGAGGAATACAATAATGAGGCAACTATATGTTGCATGCTTACCATTTTATTGGAGTGAGATAAGAAGCTAAACGTTACATTGATTTAGCTCTATCACACTCCTTTTTTCTATACATTTTTTATAAAAAAACTCTAAACAACACCCTAAACACGAACGTTGTTTTTTTACTACAGTAATAAAGTTTGCTATATGTTGGTTTTTGAATTTTGGTGTGGTATAATTAAGACGAATAAACTTGAAAGGCGAACAATTCCATGTCAAACCAACTGATTTATACTGGGAAAGCTAAAGATATTTATAGTACAGAAGACGAAAATGTGATTAAGTCGGTCTATAAGGACCAGGCAACCATGCTTAATGGTGCTCGTAAGGAGACTATTAAAGGGAAAGGTGTGCTTAATAATCAGATTTCGTCTCTTATTTTTGAAAAATTGAATGCTGCGGGTGTGGCTACTCACTTTATCGAACGTATCTCTGATACAGAACAACTTAACAAGAAGGTTACAATCATTCCTTTGGAGGTTGTGCTTCGTAACGTGACAGCGGGTTCTTTCTCAAAACGTTTCGGTGTTGAAGAAGGTTTGGACTTGAAAACTCCAATCGTTGAATTTTACTACAAAAACGACGATTTGGATGATCCATTTATCAATGATGAGCATGTGAAATTTTTGGATATTGCCAATGATGAGCAAATTGCTTATATCAAGGAAGAAACACGTCGTATCAATGAATTGCTGAAAGATTGGTTTGCACAAATTGGTCTTCGTTTGATTGACTTCAAATTGGAATTTGGTTTTGATAAGGATGGCAAGATTATCTTGGCAGATGAATTTTCACCAGATAACTGCCGTCTTTGGGATGCTGAAGGTCATCATATGGACAAGGATGTTTTCCGTCGAGATCTCGGTAGCTTGACAGATGTGTATGAAGTTGTATTGGAAAAATTGCAAGGATTGAAGTAAAGTTTTACTTGGTCGTCACTACAATCTTTAAGTAGAAATAGATAAAGGAAATAAAATGGATAAACGTATTTTCGTTGAGAAAAAAGCTGATTTTCGTGTGAAATCTCACTCTTTAGTAAAAGAATTGCAGCATAATCTTCAGTTGAAAACCTTGAAGGATCTTCGTATTGTGCAAGTTTACGATGTCTTTAATTTAGCAGAGGATTTGTTTGCGCGTGCGGAAAAACATATTTTCTCTGAACAAGTTACCGATACTGTTTTGGATGAATCTACAGTTAAGACTGACCTTGAGAAGTACGCTTTCTTTGCTATCGAAAGTTTGCCTGGTCAATTTGACCAACGTGCAGCATCTTCACAAGAAGCTTTGCTTTTGCTTGGTAGTTCAAATGATGTAACGGTAAATACTGCTCAATTGTACTTGGTTAACAAGGACATTGCTGCGAATGAATTGGAAGCTGTTAAAAACTATCTCTTGAACCCAGTGGACTCTCGTTTCAAAGATATCACTGTTGGCATTGCGAAACAGGATTTCTCTGAGTCTAACAAAACGATTCCAAACTTGGATTTCTTTGAAAGCTATACGGCTGAAGATTTTGCTAAATATAAGGCAGAGCAAGGATTGGCAATGGAAGTGGATGACCTTCTCTTCATTCAGGACTATTTCAAGTCAATTGGACGTGTGCCAACTGAGACTGAGCTTAAGGTTTTGGATACTTACTGGTCTGACCACTGCCGTCACACAACTTTCGAGACTGAGTTGAAAAACATCGACTTCTCAGCTTCTAAATTCCAAAAACAATTGCAAGCGACTTATGACAAGTATATTGCCATGCGTGATGAGTTGGGACGTACAGAAAAACCTCAAACCTTGATGGATATGGCGACTATTTTTGGTCGTTATGAGCGTGCCAATGGTCGTTTGGATGACATGGAAGTGTCTGATGAAATCAATGCCTGCTCAGTTGAAATTGAAGTGGATGTCAATGGTGTCAAAGAACCATGGCTTCTTATGTTCAAGAATGAAACTCACAACCACCCAACGGAAATCGAACCATTTGGTGGAGCGGCTACTTGTATCGGTGGTGCCATTCGTGACCCATTGTCAGGTCGTTCCTACGTTTACCAAGCTATGCGTATCTCAGGTGCTGGTGATATTACAACTCCAATCGCTGAAACACGTGCTGGTAAATTGCCACAACAAGTCATTTCTAAAACAGCAGCTCACGGTTATTCTTCATATGGTAACCAAATTGGTCTTGCAACAACTTATGTTCGTGAATACTTCCACCCAGGTTTCGTTGCCAAGCGTATGGAGCTAGGTGCCGTTGTCGGTGCGGCTCCTAAGGAAAATGTTGTTCGTGAAAAACCTGAAGCAGGTGATGTGATTATCTTGCTCGGTGGTAAGACTGGACGTGACGGTGTCGGTGGTGCGACAGGTTCTTCTAAAGTTCAAACGGTTGAATCTGTTGAAACAGCTGGTGCTGAGGTTCAAAAAGGGAATGCCATCGAAGAACGTAAGATTCAACGTCTTTTCCGTAATGGTGAAGTGACACGTCTGATCAAGAAATCAAATGACTTTGGTGCTGGTGGTGTCTGTGTGGCTATTGGTGAATTGGCAGATGGTCTTGAAATTGATCTTGACAAAGTGCCATTGAAATACCAAGGTTTGAACGGTACCGAAATTGCCATCTCTGAATCTCAAGAACGTATGGCTGTTGTGGTTCGTCCAGAAGATGTAGAGGCTTTCGTTGCTGAATGTAACAAAGAAAATATTGATGCAGTTGTCGTTGCAACAGTAACTGAAAAACCAAATCTTGTCATGCACTGGAATGGTGAGACAATCGTTGATTTGGAACGTCGTTTCCTTGATACAAATGGTGTGCGTGTAGTCGTAGATGCTAAGGTGGTTGACAAGGATGTCAAGCTTCCAGAAGAACGCCAAACATCTGCTGAAACCCTTGAAGCAGATACGCTTGAAGTCTTGTCTGATCTCAACCATGCCAGTCAAAAAGGCTTACAAACTATCTTTGATAGCTCAGTTGGTCGTTCAACAGTCAATCACCCACTTGGTGGTCGCTACCAAATCACACCAACAGAAGCTTCTGTTCAGAAATTGCCAGTCCAACATGGTGTGACTCATACCGCCTCTGTCATGGCCCAAGGATTTAACCCATACATCGCAGAATGGTCTCCATATCATGGAGCTGCTTATGCGGTCATCGAAGCAACTGCTCGTTTGGTTGCTGCTGGTGCAAACTGGTCTAAGGCTCGTTTCTCTTATCAAGAATACTTCGAGCGTATGGATAAACAAGCAGAGCGTTTTGGTCAACCAGTAGCTGCTCTTCTTGGATCAATCGAAGCTCAGATTCAACTTGGTTTGCCATCTATCGGTGGTAAAGACTCTATGTCTGGTACCTTTGAAGAATTGACAGTACCACCAACCTTGGTTGCCTTTGGGGTGACAACAGCAGATAGCCGTAAGGTCCTTTCTCCAGAATTTAAGGCTGCTGGTGAAAATATCTACTACATCCCAGGTCAAGCTTTGGCCCAAGAGATTGATTTTGATCTCATCAAGTCTAACTTTGCTAAGTTTGAAGCTATCCAAGCTGACCACAAAGTGACAGCTGCATCAGCTGTCAAATATGGTGGTGTCGTTGAAGCTCTTGCACTTGCAACATTTGGTAACCATATCGGTGCCACTGTAACCCTTGAAAATCTTGAGACTGCCTTGACAGCTCAATTGGGAGGATTCGTCTTCACATCTCCAGAAGAGATTGCAGGTGTTGCCAAGATTGGACAAACAGTAGTTGACTTTACACTTGCTGTCAATGGTGTAACGCTTGATGGACATAAACTTGACAGTACCTTCCAAGGTAAATTGGAAGAGGTTTACCCAACTGAATTTGCACAAGCAACTGAGCTAGAAGAAGTACCTGCTGTGGCGTCAGATGCTGTTATCAAAGCTAAAGACATAGTTGAGACACCAGTGGTTTACATCCCAGTATTCCCAGGCACTAACTCTGAGTACGATTCAGCTAAGGCCTTTGAAAAAGAAGGTGCAACAGTCAACTTGGTTCCATTTGTAACATTGAATGAAGAAGCGATTGTCAAGTCGGTTGACACCATGGTTGACAATATCGAAAAAGCTAACATTATCTTCTTTGCGGGTGGCTTCTCAGCAGCGGATGAACCAGATGGATCAGCTAAATTTATCGTTAACATCTTGCTCAATGAAAAAGTACGTGCGGCCATTGATAGCTTCATTGAACGCGGTGGTTTGATCATCGGTATCTGTAATGGATTCCAAGCCCTCGTCAAATCAGGTCTTCTTCCATACGGTAACTTTGAAGATGCAAGCAGTACCAGTCCAACCCTCTTCTACAACGATGCCAATCAACACGTGGCTAAGATGGTTGAAACACGTATTGCTAACACTAACTCACCATGGCTTGCTGGAGTGGGAGTTGGTGACATCCATGCCATCCCAGTATCACACGGTGAAGGTAAGTTTGTCGTGACGGCTGAAGAATTTGCCGAGCTTCGTGACAATGGTCAAATCTTTAGCCAATACGTTGACTTCGAAGGCAAACCAAGCATGGATTCTAAATACAATCCAAATGGTTCTGTCCATGCGATTGAAGGGATCACAAGCAAGAACGGTCAAATTATTGGGAAGATGGGACACTCAGAACGTTTCGAAGATGGTCTCTTCCAAAACATTCCAGGAAATAAAGACCAGCACCTCTTTGCGTCAGCGGTTAAATACTTCACTGGAAAATAAGACTAGAGATTACTAGGAAGATTGATATGTTTTGAAAAGTAAAATGAAAGATTGTGAAGTAATTGAATAAATTAATTGATATTCCTGATGTTGAAAAAAAGATTCAATTGAAAAAATCATTATCTAGAGAAATGAAAGTAATGAAGGAGGACTTAAAGCCAAGAAAGTGTTTGCTTTGTGCTAAAGATACTACAAGTTTTTGCAACTCTCATACAATTCCACAGTTATCGTTAAAAAATATTTCTGATTCTGGCATGTTGACTCAAGCTGGTTATTTAATAGGGAGCGATCTGTCAGATAATGATAAGGGAGTGAGCAATTCCGGAACGATACAAATTATCTGTCGTAAATGCGATTCATTTTATTTTCGGGAATATGAAAATGAAATGAATCTTACGTCATATCCTAGCGATAAAATGTTGTCACAAATTGCATTGAAAAATTTCCTTTTAGAACTAGTTAGAAGGAAGGAGGAAAAATATCATTTTGAAAAATTAATGTCTGATAATACGATCAAGAAAGCCTTATACTTAAGAATACCTGGGATTTCTAGTAAAACTTTAGAGAATGCATCTCAAAAAATAAAGGATTTCCATAATTCTTTTGATTATGATATTGAAGATTTTCAAAATGAAATTTTACTCCATAAAACTGCTATTGAAGATAATCATATAGGAGCGGGGACACATCAAATTATTTTTCATGAGGTGCTCCCATATAAAACACCAATAGCATTTCAAGGTTCATTAACTTTGATTAGAGATATGTGTGGATATCCAGTAAATGATACGAGTAACCATTCAAAAAATAATCGTATTCAGAAGTTGCATCTGGCTATTTTACCATTAAAAGAAAAGACGATGGTGCTAGCTTTTTATCATAAAAGGGATAGGAAATATAAATCTCTAAAAAGTCAATTTAATAGTAGCCCTCGATTGAAGAAACTAGAATTTCTTAATTATTTAATATTTGCTTATGCTGAAAACTATTACTTTAGCCCGAAAATTAAAGAAAAAACTAGAACAAATGAGAAGCTGGTGTTACTTAGTCAAGAACTTTTCGGTAAACCTAATTTGGGTCAGTATGTAGGAGTTGATAGTTATAAGAGAGTCGAGCCAGACGAAATTCCTAATTTTCTTTTAGAAGAGTGGGCTATAATGTAAATATAAAAAAGGTATAAAAAATGACATACGAAGTTAAATCTCTTAATGAAGAATGTGGTGTTTTTGGTATTTGGGGTCACCCAGATGCTGCCAAATTAACTTATTTCGGACTTCACAGTCTTCAACACCGTGGTCAAGAGGGGGCAGGGATTCTCTCAAATGATGCGGGTCAATTGAAGCGTCATCGTGATATGGGGCTTCTCTCAGAAGTTTTCCGTGATCCAGCCAACTTAGACAAGCTGACTGGTACGGCTGCTATCGGTCATGTCCGCTATGCGACTGCCGGTGAGGCTTCTGTAGACAATATTCAGCCATTCATGTTTAAGTTTCACGATGGACAGCTTGGTCTTGCTCATAATGGGAATTTGACTAATGCAGAGTCACTAAGACATGAGTTGGAGAAAAATGGAGCTATCTTAAACTCAACTTCTGATTCAGAAATCTTAGCTCACTTGATTCGTCGCAGCCACAACCCATCATTCATGGGCAAAGTTAAAGAAGCTTTGAACACTGTTAAAGGTGGATTTGCTTATCTTCTTATGGTTGAGGACAAGCTCATTGCAGCTTTGGATCCAAATGGCTTCCGTCCACTTTCTCTTGGTAAGATGAGCAATGGCGCTATCGTGGTTTCATCTGAAACATGTGCCTTTGAGGGGGTTGGTGCAGAATGGATTCGCGATGTAAATCCAGGTGAGGTTGTTATCATCGATGATAATGGCATCACTTACGACACCTATACAACGGACACGCAATTGGCTGTTTGTTCGATGGAGTATATCTACTTTGCTCGTCCTGATTCAAATATTCAAGGTGTGAATGTCCATACAGCTCGTAAACGTATGGGGGCTCAATTAGCACGTGAGTTCAAGCATGAAGCGGATATTGTGGTTGGTGTGCCCAATTCATCCCTTAGTGCAGCCATGGGATTTGCTGAAGAATCTGGTTTGCCAAACGAAATGGGCTTGATTAAAAACCAATACACCCAACGTACTTTTATCCAACCAACACAAGAGTTGCGTGAGCAAGGAGTTCGTATGAAACTCTCTGCCGTATCAGGTGTTGTTAAAGGAAAACGTGTGGTCATGATTGATGATTCCATTGTTCGTGGAACAACGTCCCGTCGTATCGTTCAGCTCTTGAAAGAAGCTGGGGCGACTGAGGTTCACGTGGCTATCGGAAGTCCAGCCCTTGCTTACCCATGTTTCTACGGTATCGATATTCAAACACGTAAGGAATTGATTGCGGCCAATCATACAGTTGAGGAAACACGCGAAATCATTGGCGCGGATAGCTTGACTTACTTGTCTATTGATGGCTTGATTGATTCTATTGGAATTGACACAGATGCACCAAACGGTGGCCTTTGTGTGGCTTACTTTGATGGTAAATATCCAACACCATTGTATGACTACGAAGAACGCTATTTGGAAAGTTTGAAAGAACACACTTCTTTCTATTAAGAGCAGTGCAGAAGAAAAAAGAGGAAAAAATTATGTCTAAAAATGCTTACGCGCAGTCTGGTGTAGACGTTGAAGCAGGTTATGAAGTTGTTGAACGTATCAAAAAACACGTTGCCCGTACAGAGCGTGCAGGTGTTATGGGAGCTCTTGGTGGCTTTGGTGGCATGTTCGACCTTTCAAAAACAGGTGTCAAAGAGCCCGTTTTGATTTCAGGTACAGATGGTGTCGGAACGAAACTCATGCTTGCTATCAAGTATGACAAGCACGATACTATCGGTCAAGACTGTGTGGCTATGTGTGTTAACGATATCATCGCTGCAGGTGCTGAGCCCCTCTACTTCCTTGACTACGTAGCAACTGGTAAAAATGAACCAGCTAAATTGGAACAGGTCGTTGCTGGAGTGGCTGAAGGTTGTGTGCAATCTGGTGCAGCCCTCATTGGTGGTGAAACTGCTGAAATGCCTGGTATGTACGGTGAAGATGACTATGACTTGGCTGGTTTCGCAGTAGGTGTCGCTGAAAAATCACAAATCATCGACGGTTCAAAAGTAGCTGAAGGTGATGTGCTTCTTGGACTTGCCTCAAGCGGTATCCACTCAAATGGTTACTCACTCGTTCGTCGTGTCTTTGCTGATTACACAGGTGAAGAGGTCCTCCCAGAACTTGAAGGCAAAAAACTTAAAGACGTTCTTCTTGAACCAACTCGTATCTACGTTAAAGCAGCATTGCCATTGATTAAAGAGGAATTGGTTAACGGTATTGCCCACATCACAGGTGGTGGTTTCATCGAAAATGTACCACGTATGTTCTCAGATGACTTGGCTGCTGAAATTGACGAAAGCAAAGTGCCAGTTCTTCCAATTTTCAAAGCTCTTGAAAAATATGGCCAAATCAAACATGAAGAAATGTTTGAAATCTTCAACATGGGGATTGGTCTCATGCTTGCGGTGAAACCAGAAAATGTGGAACGTGTCAAAGAACTTCTTGACGAACCTGTTTATGAAATCGGTCGAATTGTGAAGAAAGATGGCGCAAGTGTGGTGATTAAATAATGGCTAAAAGGATTGCTGTATTTGCCTCTGGCAACGGCTCAAACTTCCAGGTGATTGCGGAACAATTTCCGGTAGAGTTTGTCTTTTCAGATCACCGTGATGCCTATGTCTTAGAACGTGCCAAAAATCTAGGTGTGGCTAGCCATGCCTTTGAACTCAAGGAATTTGACAATAAAGCAGCTTACGAAGAAGCTATCGTCAAACTCTTGGATGAACACCAGATTGATTTGGTTTGTTTGGCGGGTTATATGAAAATTGTCGGACCAACCTTGCTAGCAGCCTATGAAGGCCGTATTATCAATATTCACCCAGCTTATCTCCCCGAATTCCCAGGGGCTCATGGTATTGAGGATGCTTGGAATGCTGGCGTGGCCCAGTCTGGTGTGACCATTCACTGGGTGGATTCTGGTGTGGACACAGGTAAGGTCATCAAACAAGTCCGTGTGCCACGCCTTGAAGGTGATAACCTTGATACTTTTGAAACTCGCATCCACGAAACAGAGTACAAACTCTATCCAGAAGTGTTGGATAGTTTGGGTGTTGCACGAAAATAAGGAAGTGCTAGAGCTGAAAGAAAATTTTCGACTGTAGCAGATAAAGAACTTTTTTAAAAAAGGAAAAGAAAGAAAATGACTAAACGCGCACTAATTAGTGTTTCAGATAAAGCGGGCATTGTTGAATTTGCCCAAGAACTTAAAAAACTTGGTTGGGATATCATCTCAACAGGTGGTACCAAAGTTGCCCTTGACAATGCTGGGGTAGATACCATTGCCATTGACGATGTGACTGGTTTCCCAGAAATGATGGACGGTCGTGTGAAGACTCTCCATCCAAATATCCACGGTGGTCTCCTCGCTCGTCGTGACCTCGATAGCCACCTTCAAGCGGCTAAGGACAATAATATCGAATTGATTGACCTTGTTGTGGTAAACCTTTACCCATTCAAGGAGACTATTCTCAAGCCAGACGTGACTTACGCTGATGCGGTTGAAAACATCGATATCGGTGGACCATCAATGCTTCGTTCAGCAGCTAAAAACCACGCTAGCGTAACAGTTGTTGTAGACCCCGCTGACTATGCTGTTGTTCTTGACGAATTGTCAGCAAATGGTGAAACAACTTATGAAACTCGCCAACGTTTGGCAGCAAAAGTATACCGTCACACAGCTTCATACGATGCTTTGATTGCAGAATACTTCACAGCTCAAGTGGGTGAAACAAAACCTGAAAAAC
>NZ_CAUUKN010000039.1:0-14120 GCF_963545685.1 uncultured Streptococcus sp.
CTTTATTATTTCGATGAGACTGGAGCTATGGTGGATCAAAGTAAACCTTTGTATCGTGCCGATGCCATTCCAAATAACTCTATCAATGCGGTTTACAACCAAGCCTACGATACAACAAGCAAGAGTTTTGAACACTTGGACAATTTCCTGACAGCTGATAGTTGGTACCGTCCAAAACAGATTTTGAAGGATGGGAAGAATTGGACACCTTCAACTGAGAAAGATTTTCGTCCCCTTTTGATGACTTGGTGGCCAGACAAGGTAACACAAGTCAATTACCTTAACTATATGAGTCAACAAGGTTTTAGCGATAAGACCTATACGACAGATATGATGAGTTACGACTTAGCATCTGCAGCTAACTTGATTCAAGCTAAGATTGAGGAACGTATCGGTCGTGAGGGCAATACCACTTGGCTTCGTCAGTTGATGACAGACTTCATCAAAACACAGCCTGGCTGGAACTCGGAGAGTGAGGACAATCTGTTAGTTGGTAAGGACCACTTGCAAGGAGGAGCTTTAACCTTCCTCAATAATAGTGCGACTAGTCATGCCAATTCAGATTTCCGTCTCATGAACCGCACACCGACTAACCAAACGGGGACACGCAAATACCATATTGACCGTTCGAATGGTGGTTATGAGTTGCTCTTGGCTAACGATATCGACAACTCTAACCCAGCTGTTCAGGCTGAACAACTAAACTGGCTCCACTACATCATGAACATTGGTTCTATCCTTGGCAATGATCCAAGTGCCAATTTTGACGGTGTCCGTATCGATGCGGTGGACAATGTGGATGCAGACCTTTTGCAGATTGCTTCTGACTACTTCAAGGAAAAATACCGTGTCGCAGATAATGAAGCCAATGCTATTGCCCACTTGTCTATCCTTGAAGCTTGGTCATACAACGACCATCAATACAACAAGGATACCAAGGGTGCCCAGTTGTCCATTGACAATCCCTTACGCGAAACACTCTTGACGACTTTCTTGCGTAAGAGCAATTACCGTGGTAGCTTGGAGCGTGTCATCACTAACTCTCTGAACAATCGTTCAAGTGAGCAGAAGCATGCACCACGTGATGCTAACTATATTTTCGTGCGTGCCCACGATAGTGAAGTGCAAGCCATCTTGGCTAATATCATCAGCAAGCAGATTAATCCAAAAACAGATGGTTTCACCTTTACCATGGATGAGCTCAATCAGGCCTTCAAGATTTACAATGCGGACATGCGCAAGGCGGATAAACAGTACACCCAGTACAATATTCCAGCTGCCTATGCAACAATGCTAACCAATAAAGACAGCATCACTCGTGTTTACTACGGGGATCTCTTTACCGACGATGGTCAATACATGGCTGAAAAATCACCATACTATAATGCCATCGATGCCCTGCTCCGTGCTCGCATCAAGTATGTAGCTGGTGGTCAAGACATGAAGGTTACTAAGCTCAATGGCTATGAAATCATGTCATCTGTTCGTTATGGTAAAGGAGCAGACGAAGCTAATCATCTCGGTACTACTGAAACACGTAACCAAGGGATGCTCGTCCTTACAGCTAACCGCCCAGATATGAAGTTGGGAGCAAATGACCGTTTGGTAGTCAATATGGGAGCTGCCCACAAAAATCAAGCCTATCGTCCATTGCTTCTCAGCAAATCTACGGGACTTGCGACCTACCTTAAGGATGCTGATGTACCAGCTGGATTGATTCGCTATACGGACAATCAAGGAAACTTGACCTTTACAGCAGACGATATTTCTGGTCATTCAACGGTTGAAATTTCAGGTTATTTGGCAGTTTGGGTGCCAGTAGGTGCTTCAGAAAACCAAGATGCCCGCACCAAGGCTTCAAGAATCAAGAAGGGAGAGCAAGTATATGAATCATCAGCAGCTCTTGACTCACAAGTCATTTATGAAGGTTTCTCAAACTTCCAAGATTTCGCTAAGACGCCAAGCCAGTACACTAACCATGTGATTGCGAAAAATGCCAAACTCTTCAAAGAGTGGGGAATCACTTCCTTTGAATTTGCGCCACAATACGTGTCTAGTCAGGACGGCACTTTCTTGGATTCTATCATTGAGAATGGGTATGCCTTCGAGGATCGTTACGATATTGCCATGAGCAAGAACAACAAATACGGTTCGCTCAAAGACCTCATGGATGCCCTCCGAGCGCTTCACGCAGAAGGTATTTCAGCCATTGCTGACTGGGTTCCAGACCAAATTTACAATCTTCCTGGAAAAGAGGTGGTAACAGCCTCACGTACTAACAGCTACGGGACACCACGTCCAAATGCAGAAATCTACAATAGTCTCTATGCAGCTAAAACACGTACCTTTGGAAATGACTTCCAAGGCAAGTACGGTGGTGCCTTCCTTGATGAATTGAAGTCTAAATACCCAGCAATCTTTGAGCGCGTGCAGATTTCAAACGGTCGTAAATTGACTACTAATGAGAAGATCACGCAATGGTCAGCCAAGTATTTCAACGGAAGCAATATCCAAGGTACAGGGGCACGTTATGTCTTGAATGATAACGCCACAAACCAATACTTCAGCGTCAAGGCGGGGCAAACCTTCCTTCCTAAACAAATGACTGAAATTACTGGAAGTGGTTTCCGTAGAGTCGGAGATAATGTCCAATACCTCTCAATTGGTGGCTACCTTGCTAAGAATGCCTTTATTCAAATTGGTGCTAACCAGTGGTATTACTTTGATAAGAATGGCAACATGGTCAAAGGTGAACAGGTCATTGATGGCAAGAAATATTTCTTCCTAAATAATGGTCTCCAGTTGCGCAATGTCCTTCGCCATGGTAGTGATGGTCATGTGTATTATTACGATCCTAAAGGGGTTCAAGCCTTTAACGGATTCTATGACTTCGCAGGTCCACGACAAAACGTTCGCTACTTTGATGGCAACGGTCAAATGTATCGTGGCCTCCACGATATGTATGGCACAACCTTCTATTTCGATGAAAAGACTGGTATTCAAGCCAAAGACAAGTTCATCCGCTTTGCGGACGGGCGCACACGTTACTTCATTGCAGATACAGGAAATCTGGCGGTCAACCGTTTTGCGCAAAATCCTGAGAACAAGGCTTGGTATTACCTCGATAGCAACGGTTATGCTGTAACAGGTCTTCAAACTATTAACGGGAAGCAGTATTACTTTGACAATGAAGGACGCCAGGTTAAAGGACGCTTTATCACTATCAATAACCAACGTTACTTCCTTGATGGCGATAGTGGTGAAATTGCCCGTTCACGCTTTGTGACTGAAAACAACAAGTGGTACTATGTCGATGGCAATGGTCAGCTGGTTAAAGGCGCTCAAGTCATTAATGGTAATCAGTATTATTTCAACAATGATTATAGCCAAGTCAAGGGTGGCTGGGCCAACGGTCGTTACTATGATGGTGATTCAGGTCAGGTCGTAACCAACCGCTTTGTCCAAATCGCTACCAATAAATGGGTTTACCTTAACCAAAATGGACAAAAGACAACTGGTCTCCAACATATCAATGGTAAACTTTACTACTTTGAAGGCAATGGTGTCCAAGCCAAGGGGAAACTCCTTACCTTTAGAGGCAAGAAATATTACTTTGATGCCAATAGTGGTGAAGCTGTAACCAATCGCTTTATCCAAATTTCTCGTGGTGTTTGGTATTACTTTAACGCCTCAGGTCAAGCCGTAACAGGTGAGCAAGTCATCAACGGCCAGCATCTCTACTTTGACGCTTCTGGTCGTCAGGTCAAAGGACGATACGTCTGGGTTAAAGGCAAACGCCGTTACTATGACGCCAATACTGGAGCTTGGGTCAGAAAACGCTAAGAGAAGAATTTTATCCTAACTAGGAGCATAAAAATTTTTAAGCGCATGAAACATTAATGTTTCATGCGTTTTTCTTATCCCCAAATCCTAATTATTTTGTTGCTCTCATAATCAAAAGAAAGCGCTCTAACCATGTTATAATGGAAATTATAGTTTTTATTCAGAATATTTTGTAAACATTTTTCAGTTGATAGTCGGATGATACCATCTAGACGACCAACAGTTGAGAGTCTACAAGAAAAGATTTCTGAGATTAACCTCTTGATTGAATTAACTGAAACTGATAAGAAATACCAAGACATTAAAGACGAATTAGTCGCAGAAATAGCAGAGCTAGATATAAAACTGACTCAAACAAACGAAAAAATCGCCACCTTAAACAAGATGGCGGAAGTATTTATCAATCTGAAGAGTGCGAACTGAGCAGTCAAAAACTAGCAAGGTATGATTTTTCAACACTAAATTTAATCGAATCAATCTCATTAAAACAGGTAAATGAGGAAATAGGAGTATTACAAGAGGAACTAGAGCATTATCTTGATGAGTATGAGGGACTAGTTAGAAGGCTGGAAAGCTTTGTGAAAGTGTTGAATGCTAGGAGAAATGTAGGTTAAAAATTACGGGATGGTATTCAGATAGAATAAATATTAGGGGATTTCAACAAACTAAATTTGAGTTAATAGAGATTCTCTAAAATATTAAATAATAATTCTGTGAAGTAGATTATTTTTTGAGTGGAAGTATGATTTTCGATTGGAAATATTTATTCTGCTGACTTGTAATAATAAAGCTGCCTCCGTGTCGATTAATAATTTGTTTGGAAATTTTTAATCCCATACCACTTCTTCTAACTCCTGATATGTCAAAGTTAAATTCTTCAATATTAGAGATGTTAATACTCTTAAGTCTATCAGGAGAAACCCCTACTCCGTTATCTAGAACTGTTATAGAAAATTCGTTATTTGAAGTACATTCTAGAATTATACTAATTTTACATCCTGATCTATTATGAAGTACTGAGTTATAGATTAAGTTATGGATAACTCGAGAAATGAGGGCCTTTTCAACATACATTTTTTTTCTAAAGAGGTTGGAATCGTGTGAGAATTCAAAGTTAAATTCTTCCCAAATTTCTTGATTAATAATTTGAATAATTATTTCTTTAAAGAAGGGAATAATTTCAACAATCTCCAAGTTCAATTTGAAATTACCATTTGTTAATCTTGCAAAAATATTGAGGTCGTTCAATAAATTTTGGATGTACTGACTCTCAACTAAAGTGGGTTTGAGATGTTTTAGAAGATTTTCATTATCTGTTTTTTCGATAGCTAAAGATGTATTAGACACGATAACTGAAAGTGGAGTTTTTATATCATGTGCTATTCCGGAAATCCAATTTTCCTTAAACTCTTCATTTTCACGTAATTTCCTGTTGGCGGAATTAACTGCTAAAGTCAATCGATCTAGCTCTTTGACTGAGTCAACCTGCTTATTTAAACCTACTGGTAAGTTACCAATTGCACTGATAATGGGTTGTATATTACGATTTAAGAACGTAATACTATACATATATAGAAATAAACAAAATAAGCAATTGACAAAAATTATAGCTAGAATAAGAATTGGAAAAATTTGAACTCTTTTTAAATCAAAGTAATTATTACCATATCGAATAATGCTGTCTTTTGGAAAGGCAATAATGTAAATATCTTTCTGCTCCTCATTAATTTGGGTAAAGACAGGATAATCTTCTAAATAGTATCGAGAGAACCTGATAACATCAGCATAATCAAAGTCACTTTTTATATTAGTAGGTTTATTTATATTAAATTTTTCCTTCCCGCTATCTTGATCAATGATCATGACCCATAAATTATTCATCTCGATTAGTTCTTTTCCTTTTAAACTAACTTTATAAGTATTATTTTTAGGGATGATGTTGGAAGAAACTGTTTTTATAATATCCATAGCTGATTGTTGACTACGAATATAATTTGTAGTGATAACTAATAGAAAAATATCAATAAATATGATGGTTAAAAATGAAAGAATAAATTTTAATACGCTTTTTTTAAAAATATTCATTAAAAACCTCGTTACCTCAGACAACAAGCTTATATCCAAGACCTTTAACGGTAATAAGATGATCCGGTTTAGAAGGACTTGATTCTATTTTTTCTCTTATATTTCGAATGTGTACCATTAATGACTTTTCATATCCGGAACTATCAAGTCCCCAAATAGTATCACAAATTATTTCTGTAGAAACAATGTAGTTCTTATTACTATATAGTTTTCGTAGTATCTGTATTTCAGTAGGAGTTAGTGAAAGTTGATTTCCATTTTTATTTACACTTGCATTATTTAAATCAATGGTACAAGAAGACAATGTAATTAATTCGGATTCATTTTTGTATGCTCTTCTTAATAGAGCAATGATACGAGATATTAAGGTTTTCGGGAGAAATGGTTTAGTGACAAAATCATCACCACCTGATCCAAGGCCTTTAACTTCATCATCAGGATTATTTTTTGCTGTTAAAAATAATATTGGAACATCAGAAGTTTTTCTAACATATTCGGCAAGTAAATATCCCTCACCATCAGGTAACATTACATCTAATATGATGAAATCAACCTTGGATACAGAAAAAATATCAATGCCCTCGCTAATACTATAAGCGTTATTAATATTTTTAAATCCTCTATTGACTAATACCTCTTTAATAGATTGACTAAGTGGGACATCATCATCTATTATTAATATCCGTTTGTTTAATAACTGTGTTTCAAAATTCATATAAATACCTCCTTGATTTTTTAATTATATCATAAAGTCAACTTTGTAAAATTTACTTGTAACAAAAGCTGAAGAAGGTATTGCCCAGTTACCCAATAAAATGCATTCAAAGTTATTGAAAAAAACTCTATTATTTTCTGGGATGAAACTTTCAGTAATCTTGATGAACAAAGTAAAAATAGAATCTATCTTAATATACTTCAGAATAGTCAATACTCTGAAAGGACAATGTTGATTGTTAGTCATCATCTAGATATTGTCGACTATGTTATTTACATAGATAACGAAACAGGTGATGTTTATAAGGATACACATATTAATCTTATGGAAAGTAACGAAAACTATAGAAATTTTATTAATTCAAAAATTTGAGGCTTACTTTATACATTCTTAATGTTATCTTTAAGATGACTAGGTACAATTGTTAATGTAAAGAAAGGAGTAGTCTAATAAAGTAGATTGCTAAAGGATAATGATGATGAATAATATTATTGAGCTGAAAAAAGTAAAAAAAGTTTACAAAGATATTACTACTGTAGATATTGAAAAAATTACTGTACGGGAGGGAGAAATTTATGGTTTTCTAGGGCCAAACGGTGCTGGGAAAACGACAACGATGAAAATGATTCTATCCCTTGTAGATCCGACTTCAGGTGAGATTTTTGTTAATAAAAAAGACATTCGAAAAGACAAAAATTACCTGAGTCAGATTGGATCTATGATAGAAGAGCCTTCATATTATCCTAATTTAACAGGTTACGAAAATTTATTAGTATTTCAAAAAATGGTGGGATTTGATAAAAATAATATCTGGCCAACATTGGAACTTGTTGGATTAGCTGATGAAAAAGATCGAAAAAAATTAGTTAAGGCCTATTCTCTAGGTATGAAACAACGTCTTTCTTTAGCGTTTGCATTAGTAAAAAAGCCTAAAATCTTATTATTAGATGAGCCTACTAATGGTCTTGATCCAGCAGGTATTCATGAAATTCGTGAATTGATTGTTGAGTTAGCCAAAGAAAAAGGTCTGACAGTCTTTATTTCTAGTCATATTCTTACAGAAATTGAACACATTGCAGATCGAGTGGGTATTATCAATCATGGTCGTCTAGTATATGAAGGAGAAATTGAAGCTATTAAATCAAATACCTGGATTGAGATTGGTGGTGATTTTTCACAAAGTAATATTGTTCAGACTTTAGTTGAACTAGGAACTGTAGAAATTTTGGGTGCCTCCACAAGTCATGTAAAATTAAGTAATATTGATAATAATCAATTAGCTAATGTGGTGAGCTATTTGACAGAAAACGGATACCGTATTTTCCGAGTGGTTAGAGAAAGTGAGACCCTAGAAGATATTTTCCTTTCGTTAACGAAGGAGGCTTAAAATGATAAAGGTATTACAAATCGAATTATTGAAGAGTAAACGAACAAAATCATTTATGATATCGTTTTTGATGATGTTTGTAGCAGTAACTTGGTCATTACTGGCAGCATCAAGAAGCATAGATGTACCAAAGTTAAGGACAATTGGATTATTTTTCAATAATTTACAAGCTACTCCTATTTTTTTACCAATTGCGATTAGTCTTTTTGTATCCCGAATTGTTAGTAACGAAAAAGAAGGAAATACATTTAAACTACAAGAAGCGAATAATATAAATTTTATAACCATTTTCAAACGAAAACTTATTTTTACGAATACTGTTTTTCTATTATTGAATGTAGTACAAGTATTGATTGTATATTTAAATGCTGTTAGATACGGTATAGATGTTGCTGTTTCAAATTTACTATTACAAGTTGTAGGTTTGACGATGGCTAGTTTTACTTTAATTACTTTTTTTCTATTTCTATCTATGATATTAGAAAAACATGGTATGGTTTTAGGAATTGGATTTGTATCAGGTTTTTTAGGGATGGTTCTATCCGAAGCATCTAAATGGTTAAATCTAATCTTTCCTTTCGGGGGTTCAAGTTTTCTTGCACTTTATCGCATAAAAGTTTTACATTCTGGAGATAAATTAGATTACATATTTGTTTGGGACAAGAGTGTACCACTCAACTATCTTATCTATCTATTTTATTGTATATTTGTCTATTTTATTATTAAGTACCTATTGGTTAAAAAGAAGGAGGAAAATTATGATTGATTATTTTAAAGCTGAGTGGATTAAGAATCGTAAAGTCGTTATTTTAGCTATTGGTCTTATTTTTCTTGCTTTGTCCAGTTTTATTGGATTAGCTAATTTTTTCTTGAACTACGATGTGTTGATTGAAGAACAGATGAGTAGGGTTCTTTGGGGACAGCTGACTTTTTATAACGGGCAGTTACTTTTTCCAGCTATGTTAGCTATATTCTCAGGTCTAATTATCCTTCCTGAATTTGAACGAAAAACACTTGAAATGCTACGATCTAATCAAGCATCAGTTAAGAAGATGGTACTAAGTAAGTTTTTATTAGCTTTGTTCTTGGTATCTGTAATTCAAGCAGTGCTGTTTGCTATCTATTTATTAACTCTTTATCTTAGTCAGATTCCATTTCAGATAGAAGATTTATTATTATTTTTGAGAGCTACAATATTATCAGTTATTGGTTCAAGTTCTGTTTTGATGATTCACAGTTATCTTATGGCAAAAACTAAGAATTTTGCTAAATCGGTTGGAGTTGCAGCAATTGGTTCCTTCTCAGGTTTTATTTTTATTATGCTAGGTGGTTTTATTAATCAATTATTTCCATATTCTCAGCCGATGATTGGTTTACGAAGTAGGGCATTGAATGATATGTCATTTTTAGAGTTTATGTTATTTATTACAGTGAACTCCTTGTTTAGTTTCATTTTTTATTGGTTAACTGTTAAGAAATTGGAGAAGAATGAATAACGTGATGATAAATTTTTTGTGTAGTTCTTCAACATAGTAGATAAAATGAAACTCAGATTCATAAAATAATCGCTATGCTGATTTTCGATTTGTCCTTGAAATGATAGTAAGCCTGATTTACGTAAAGAATAGAACAACAATTTTCTTGCAAAATTAAATGATAAATTTGCACGGGCTATTATCATAATACAGGAATGACGCAATAATTACTGTCATATTATGACAATTCCCCAGCTTTTTTCTGAAAGTGACATATACTTTTCTTAGGAGAAAGCTAGATGTACCAACGGATAAGGGATTTGAGGGAAGATCACGATTTCACTCAAAAGTTAGTTGCAAATTTACTTTCCTTCTCTCATGCAAACTATGCAAAGATTGAGAGAGGAGAGGTTGCCTTAACGGCAGATGTTCTTGTGCAGCTTTCTAAAGTCTATAACGTTAGTACGGATTACCTATTATTGATGTTAGTATGATTTTATGGACACGTTTTGGTAGAATAGTATCTAACCAAAGGAGATGTCCAAATGAGCCCAAAATATACCAAAGAGCTCAAGGAAACAATTGTTCAATTGCATGAAGCAGGACAGCCTGTTTCAGATCTAGTCAAAGAGTACGGAGTTGCCAACCAAACTATATACAAATGGTTTCAACTATACGGGAAGTCTGGGAAATCTAAAGATCAAAATGTATCCCTTCATGAACTCCAACAAATGCGCAAAGAGATGGCTAAAATGAAGGAGGAAAATGAAATCTTAAAAAAAGCCTTGACGATCTTTGCGAAGAAATAAAAGATTCTACTCTCTTCCAAATGATCGACCATCTTTATGCTAGTCATCAGTTTTCTATCAAGATGATGTGTAACCTATTCCAAGTTTCACGGTCTAGCTACTACGCCTTTAAAAGCCATCAACCAAGCCAACGAGACCAAGAAAATAAACTTCTTAAAAAGGAGATTATAATCTCTTATCTTGCTTCTTCTAAGCGATATGGTGCTCCAAAGATCCATAAAGATTTATTGGAAAAGGGATACCAGATTTCTGAAAAAAGAGTACAAAAACTGATGAATGAATTGAATATTCGTTCGATCGTCAGAAAGAAATACCGACCTGCTTCATTGTCAAAACAAGAAGCAAAAGAATACCCCAATTTGTTAAAACGTGATTTTTCAACAGATAAAATCAATCAAAAGTGGGTAACTGATATGACATATATCTACACAGTTTCGGATGGCTGGTGTTATTTATCAAGCATTTTAGATCTTCATTCTCGGAAAATTATTGCTTGGAGACTTCCCAGACAGATGGAAACACGACTCGTTATAGAAACACTACAAGATGCCTTAAGTAAGCGAACTGTAGCAGATGGGCTTATCCTTCACTCCGATAGAGGGAGTCAATATACAAGTAAGGAATACAATGATTATCTTGAACACCACAGTATTAAACATTCCTATAGGCTAAGGGATGCCCATACGACAATAGTTGTTTAGAGTCATTTCACGCAACGATCAAAAAGGAGTGTATTAACGCCGAAGCTAATGTTGGTTATAAAGATTTTCAGACCTGTTACGATAGTATTTTTAAGTATATTGAAGGATTTTATAATTCGAGGAGGCGCCACAGCAAACTGGGGTCCAGCAACCGAAGGGCGCTAGCCTTCAATTTTCCTCCCAAAATGTGTCCAAAATATTGACAGAATTCCAGGAGAAATAGATTTTGGCGACAGGATGGCACTCGGTTTTTGATTAATAGTGGTATCGACCACTATAGTAAATACTTAGTAAAAAACTCTAGGTATATTGCTAAGTTGCCTAGAGTTTTTTACTACTTCTGATTCTGAGAGAAAAATATTTTCAAGTAGGTTTCTAAAAGCATCAAAAGTCATGTTAGGCAAGCTTTAATGCGTTTACGCAAGTTGTTTGGCTTGCTTTTTTTATATTTTAAAATCATCAACATAGTGTAAGCAAATAATGAGGTTGATTAAGAGAATGGTCAATAAATTATTTACTTTAGCTTTAAACGATGCTCAGTCATTCTAATGGAGAAGGTGGTGAAACTGCTAAAAGTCGGAATTGATGTGTGATTTTTAAAAAATCCGAACATTTTTTCGGAAACGCTTTCTAACTTATAAAAGGCTCAACCATGTATCTTAGACTTATTTTTTGAAAATTATTATGGGCATAAGGTTAGTCTGATGAGACTAGGGTTATGGCTCTGTAATTGTATTCGTTTTCAATATCCCTTATCATAGTATGTAGAAAAAAGTTATATTGAAAGGTTTATGTTATGGAGAAGAAAGTTGGATTTAAGTTACACAAGGTCAAGAAAAATTGGGTAACCATTGGAGTTAGTACCTTGTCTATGGTTGCACTTGCGGGTGGAGCCTTTTTATCAGACCAATCTGCACAAGCAGATGAAGTATCACTTCCTAATGGTGATGGTTTTGAACAAACGGATGCTGGGATTGAATCAAGTGCATCATTGATTAATGAAAGCTATTCGCCAACCTTAACAGAAGATGCGTCTCATGTGTCAGCGGTGTCATCTAACTATGGAAGTCAAACAAGCACTGGCTACGAGTCTTCATCATCTGTTTCAACAGGAGGCACATCTCAGACTGTAGTTGGTGGTGGAGCTGGTCAAGTTAGTTCATCACAAACTTCACAAGTAGTAGGAGCACAAAACTCTAATGCCTCACAAACGGGTTCTGCTTATCAATCAAGTAGCAGTTCGTCATCAGTAAGTGCTAGTGCATCAAGCTCTTCAAGCTCATCAAGCTCAGCTTGGTATTCTTATTCGTCGTCATCATCATGGTCATCATCATCATCATCAGCTAGCGGTTTTGCGACAATTACAACTAGTTCTTCTGACTCAAATGGCATCCGTTGGAATGGTGGCCGAAACACGACTATCACCATCACGGCTTCTGGAACTACGCCAAATGTTACTATCATTTCGAATTCTAATAAACTGTTTCCAAATGTATCAGTAGGGCATTCGAATGGTTCAAATGCTAATATCACTATTATTTCGCAAGGTAACCAGAAAAATAACTCAGCTTATCAAATCATCTCAGGTGAGACGAAACCAAGTGTTGATTCAAACAATGCTAAGTCTTCATTTGTAAAAGTAGGCGAAAATCAATGGTATTATTACGATCAATATGGCCAAAAGGTTAAAGGTGAGAAAGTTATCGACGGTAAGGCTTATTACTTCCTTGAAAATGGTCTTCAAGCTCGTGACTCACTTGTTAAAGGTAGCGATGGCTATACCTATTACTACGATAAAAATGGTGTGAAAGCTATCAATGGCTTCTACGATTTTGCAGGCTACCGTAAAGATGTGCGTTATTTTGATTGCTATGGACACATGGCTACTGGCCTCCTTGAAATGTCTGGTGTGACCTTCTACTTTGACACGCAAACAGGTATTCAAGCTAAAGATAAATTTATTCGTTTCTCAGATGGACGTATTCGTTACTTCATCCCTGATACTGGTAATATGGCTGTAAATACCTTTGTTCAAAATAAAGAAAACCAAGCTTGGTACTACCTAGATGAACACGGTTACGCTGTGACAGGTAAACGTATCATCAACGGTAAGGAATACTGCTTTGACTCAGAAGGCCGTCAAATCAAAGGTCAGATGATGCAACAAGGCAACAAGCAATACTACATTTCTGCTCAAACAGGTGAAATGGCTGTTTCACGCTTTATCTTTGAAAATAACAACTGGTATTATGCGGATGCTTTTGGTTGCCTAGTTCAAGGTGCAAAAGTGATTGATGGTAAACTCTATTACTTCAACAAAGACCATAGCCAGCTAAAAGGTGGCTGGGCTGAAGGCCGTTACTATGATGCCGTCACTGGTCAAGCGGTAATCAACCAATTCATTCAACTTGCGGCTAACCAATGGGCTTACCTTAACCAAGATGGTCACAAAGTGACAGGTCTTCAAAATATTAACAATAAAGTTTACTATTTTGGTAGCAATGGTGCTCAAGTCAAAGGTAAATTGCTCACTATCCAAGGTAAGAAATGTTACTTTGATGCCCACACTGGTGAGCAAGTGGTAAACCGCTTTGTCGAAGCTACACGTGGTTGCTGGTATTACTTTAACTCAGCTGGCCAAGCAGTGACTGGACAACAGGTCATCAATGGCAAACACCTTTACTTCGACGGTTCAGGTCGTCAAGTGAAAGGTCGTTATGTTTATGTTGGTGGTAAACGACTCTTCTGCGATGCCAAAACTGGTGAATTGAGACAGCGTCGCTAATTAATATGTACTTTAAAAATCTAGAGATTTTTCCCTTTTCCTGTCTAAATTATTATTTTCCTTTCAGAACTCTAGATGATTAAATAGATCAAAAGAACCAGCATTTGTTGGTTTTTGATTGAAGACAAGGTCCTCAGAAGTTATACTTCTGGGGACTTTTCGTGAGACAAAAAAGACAAACATCAAAATCGATGTTTGTCTTCATTCTGAGACAGAAGCAAGTCTGTCTTGACTTTTATAGCAATTCTTTAATGGCAGTTACTAAGTCAGTTTGTGGGCGACCGAGCAGGTTTTCCAAGTCGCTGTCAGCAATATCCAAT
>NZ_CAUUKN010000040.1:0-13364 GCF_963545685.1 uncultured Streptococcus sp.
TCTACTATTCACTTCACGAAGCACAGATCTTGCAACATCTACAATTTGACTTAGCTTTCTTTGGAGCGGCTAGTCTCAGTCAAGGATTGGTTAGCTTTGAAGATGAAGAAGATGTTGCCGTCAAACAGCTAGCCATGCAGGCTGCCAGAACCAAGATACTTATTGCTGAATCTGGTAAATATGAAAAGCATTCCAAATATATCTTGGGTAAACTTGAGGATTTTGACTACTGGATTACTGATAAGGAGCCTGATCCTGATTTAGTAAAATCCCTAAAAGGCAAGGTAACAATTTTATATGATGGAAAGGATAGCGATTATGAGTAATATTCGTTTGATTATCAGCGATATTGATGGGACTATTCTCACTAGTAAACACCAGGTAGATGAGCAACTGATCAAAGTGATGCCAGAACTTGAAAAAGCAAAGATACCTTTTGTTTTAGCTTCTGCCCGTTCTCCACTAGGGATGCAACCAATTGCTCATAAACTGGGACTTCATGAAAACCCTATCGCCTGCTACAACGGTGCTCTAGTACTTGAGGGTGATCGTACTATCATAGAACATCCTGTGGATAAAACTGAAATTCAAGAATTTCTTAACTACTTATCCACAGATTATCCAAGTGTCTCTGTGAATACCTACTCTGACAGGGACTGGATCACCAACCAACTAGACAAATGGTCTCAGTTGGAAGGAGAAATCACGGGTGAATCTCCTATTATTAAGGAACTCCGAGATACTGTCTCAGATTCAAAATCTCCTATCCACAAGCTATTGTTGATTGATGAGGCTGAAGTTATCCAGGACCTCCACCAAAAACTCCTAAGCATGGATTTTCCACAGACAGCCTTCTATTTATCTAAAGATAACTATCTTGAAGTTACAGCCAAACATGTTTCTAAAGAACATGCTCTCCTTGAGGTTGCTAAGTATTATGACATTCCTCTTGAACAAGTTATGACTATTGGTGATAATTTCAACGATAGTCCTATGCTGGCTCTGGCTGGTCTAGGAGTTGCTATGGGCAATGCACCTGAGGGAGTCAAGGAGACTGCAAACCTAGTGACAGCCTCAAATGATCAACATGGAGTAGCACAAGCTATCATAGAACATGTTTTAAACTAAGCCAATCTCTAATGGTGGGAACAACCTTTAATCGCCAACTCGAATTTTAGAACAAAAGGAAAGGTGCCCTAAGGGTCCTTTTCTTTTTTCAACGAAAAAAGCCTTACTCTTTCGAATAAGGCCAAGATTTTCTAAAGGTAAAGAAGGAGGCCCACAAGAATTCCAATGACATAGCCTGCCAAAACATCACTAGGATAATGAACACCACCTAGCACGCGCAAAATAGCCAAAATTGCTGCAAGAAAAAGCATAGTCCCACCTAGACACGGATTAAGCAATAAGGCAAACATGGCAATGGCTGTTGCTGAAAAAACGTGACGGCTAGGAAATGACTTGCCAAGACTGTCCTTCTTAATAAGGGGCTGAATGTTCCAGGTCTGATAAGGGCGTGGGCGATTATAAAGGCTACGACCAAGAGAAAGAAGAAAAAAGCCTCCTCCCATAATAAGCGCAGTCGTAAAAAGAACGAACCAGCCATCCCTATGCCAAAGCCAAATAAGTAGTAAGGGAAAGAGCAGATAGAAAGTTCTGGTTATAGCCTTATTCAACCCTTCTAAAACCTTAGCATAAGAACGTAAGGGCCTGCTAATCCTATCATAAAATTGTTTATAATTCATCATCATCCGTTAGAAAAAGGGAGTGAAACAGAACTAAATTAAAAATTAGTTTCTAGTCTCACCCCCAAAATTTGATTAACTAATCTTTAGTGGTTAAAGCCCTTGCTTCCAACCTTTTTGACTATTTTAAAGTTCAGCAACTTGGTAGAGTTCAAGCTCAGCAGCTGTTTCTGAACCAAACATGTTAATCATGATTTTAACCTTGTTGTTTTCAATTTCTACAACACGACCTTCTTGACCCATAAAGGCACCATCGATGATTTGAACCATGTCACCAACCTTGATATTCGTATCAAAGACATCAACTGTTTGACCCATTGAAATCAAGATTTGACGGATTTCTTCTTCCAAAAGTGGTGTTGGTTTAGAACGATTTCCGTGAGAACCAACGAAACCAGTAACGTTTGGAGTATTACGAACAACAAACCATGCTTCGTCTGTCATTACCATCTCAACAAGAACATAACCAGGGAAGCGGTTTTCTTCCACTTCTTTAACTTTACCGTTTTTCTCAACATTGACAGTTTGAGTTGGAATTTCAACACGCAAGATATTTTCAAGCATGTTATAAGTTTGAGCACGTTGCAAAAGATTTTCTTTAACTTTATTTTCGTATCCTGAATAGGTTTGAAGGACGAACCAGCCCTTGTCGAATGAATCTAGCATTTTAGGATTCCTTTCTTTGTTCTAAATGACATTTAAACACCATTGACCATCAATCTTCTAGGCTCAAGCGTTAAATGTAAATGAATGCCTATGTTTTAATTCAAAGCGTAATAAAAAAGCCTGTTGGCCCTTGTTATCGCTTTTACCTGCATTTATTATAACAAAAAAGAGCAGGCATTCCCACTCTTTTTGTGTTTTCTTTAGAAAAAGTTAATCAGTGCTGACATAGCGCGACTCAACAATTCATCAAACGCATAGATGATGACAGTGAAGAACGCAGTATACTCAAGAACTGAAATAAAATCGTGCCAACGTTGTTTACGGTCTGGCCAAGTCGTGTCTTTCAAGACTTTGAAAATACTTCCAGTTTGTCTCACGGTGTCTCCTATCTTGTTTCCTTATGCAAGGTGTATTTTTTACAATGTTTACAAAATTTGTTAACTTCTAGTCGTGTTGGTTTGGGGGTACTACTGACATTAATTGAATAGTTTCGGCTCCCACATTCAGCACACGCTAGGCTTGCTTTTTTCTGTGCCATAACGCCTCCGTTCTTTTTATCTTACCACTTTTAACTGCAATTGACAAGCTATCTGAATAGACCTGAGAAGGAGTCTGAAATCTTATCCCATAGACTGCTTGCTTGATCTTTGACATCATTGACAACGTCTGAAGCCTTGTCTGTCCATGACTTGTTATTGCTATTACGAGAGTCATTTGGATCTGCCGTATAGTCTAGTGTTTGACCATCAGCCGCATAGGCATTTTCAACGGTAAACTCATTACCTGGTGTATTTGGCAAAACGTCTGCAGCGATATAGCTGAAAATAGTTGAAGCTGTTCCCGAGCTTGCTCCTGTTAAGTAGTGACTCTCGTCAGTCTTATCAAAACCAATCCAAGTCGTCATAACCACATCAGGAGTATAGCCAATTACCCACTGGTCACTGGTCAAATCCTTGTTGAATTCAGCCTGAACAGTACCTGTCTTACCTGCCATAGTGTAACCCGTGTAGTTGGCATTAACAGCGGAACCATTTGAGAAGGTACCGAGCATCATACTGGTCATCTGGTTAGCTACAGACTGGCTAACGACACGTTTAGACTTCTTACTATGGGTAGCAATGATATCACCACTAGCATTTTCAATCTTCGTTATGAAATAAGCTGTGTTCATCACACCACCATTGGCAAAAGTCGCATAAGCCTGAGCCATTTGTAGAGGACTGGCTGTCACACCACCACCGAGTGAGATCCCTAATTCTTCTGGGACATTGTCAAAGTTAAGACCGAATTTCTGACCGTAACTAATCCCTTTTTGAATACCGATTTGGTTAAAGAGGTAAACTGCCGGAATATTGTAAGAGTTGGCCAAAGCTTGATACATCGGCACATCCTCAGTCTCAACACCACCATAGTTGGTTGGGGTATAGCCATTATAATCAATTGGCGTATTAGGAAGGTCCTTATTGATGCTCCATCCTGAAGCCAGAGCTGGAGCATAGACTACCAAAGGTTTGATTGTTGAACCAGGACTTCGCTTCCCTTGGGTTGCATAGTTGAAATTACGGAAGGTTGTATCACTTGTACCACCTACACGACCTACCAAACCACGGACTGCTCCAGTTGATGGATCAAGCGCTACGCTAGCTGACTGGGCTGTACTACCATCACTTTCTGACGTTGGGAAGAGATAGGTGTTTTCATAGGTCTGCTGCATATTAGCTTGTGAGTTGGCATCCATCTCTGTATAAATTTTGTAGCCATTTTTAACAATTTCATCCTCACTCAAGCCATAAGTCTTCGTAGCTTCTTCAATGACAGCATCAAAGTAAGACGGATACCTATAGTCATCACCTGTTCCTTGATAAGTATCATCCAAGCGACTAGCCATATCAACTCCAGCTGCACTATCAGCATCAGCTTGACTCAACTTCTTATCATCTACCATATTGGCA
This sequence comes from uncultured Streptococcus sp., assembly GCF_963545685.1. Lineage (GTDB taxonomy): Bacteria > Bacillota > Bacilli > Lactobacillales > Streptococcaceae > Streptococcus. The sequence continues at coordinate 4,364 of NZ_CAUUKN010000040.1, forward strand.
AGAACAGTGTTTCGACGGTTGGTCGCATTTTGGATATTATCAATCGGATTGTAAATTTCAGGCCCCTTAAGCATACCTGCGAGTGTCGCTGCCTCATCCACCGTTAGATTAGCAGCACTTGTCCCGAAATATTTTTGGCTAGCATCTTCAACACCCCAAACACCATTTCCGAAATAGGCGTTATTGAGATACATGGTAAGGATTTCTTGCTTACTATATTTCTTGGTTAATTCCAGAGAAAGAAAGAATTCCTTGGCCTTACGAGTGACTGTCTGTTCCTGAGTCAAAAAGGCATTTTTAGCCAACTGTTGCGTGATGGTCGAACCACCACCAAATCGACCCATAGAAACCATGGCTAGTAGGAAACGTTGGACGTTAACCCCACTATTTTTGTAGAAGGTACGATCCTCCGTTGCAATGACGGCATTCTCTAGGCTATCACTAATAGCATCTAGCTCCACATAAGTCCCTTTTTGCGCTGACAATGAACCAGCTTGATTGCCTTCTTTGTCATAGATAACCGTAGTAGCCTTCAAGGCATCCTGAAGATCTGAAACATTGGTCGTCTTAGCGATATAGAAGAGATAGGAGCCTACTGTCAGAACCAACATGGCTACCAAGATAAAGAGAATTTTACCAATATGATAGCGACGCCAGAAACGGCGAATAGGATTTCTTGGCGAAAGAGTGAATTTGCTCAAGAAAGCCTGAACCTTACCTAGGGGTTTGGTCGTGTCAATAGGTTTCTTTTGCTTAGAACGTTGGTAACGAGAAGTCTCTTGACTTTCTCGTGACATATCAAGTTCTTCAACAGCTTGTTCAACCTCATCAGGCTTCTTGGCAAAGAGACCTTTTATCTTATCTTGTAAATCCTTCGATTTTCCAGCAGGCTGGGATTCCTTACCCTTTCCGCTAGTTTCTTCTTTAAAAAGTTTGTTTTTTAGATTATCAAAAAATGTCATAGCCATATTATACCAAGTTTTTACAGGTTCTGTCCTCTTTTAAACGTTCATGATATAATGAAACCATGACTTTACATGTAGAAATTATCAATCCCTATCCTGCAACAACTGTCAAAGAATTACTTGAAACCAAGCTCCTCATTCCTCGTAAGATTCGTCATTTCCTACGCACGAAAAAACATGTCCTCATCAACGGAGAGACCATTAATTGGCAGAGCCCCGTTAAAAAAGGTGATAGGATTAGCCTGACCTTTGACACAGAGGACTATCCTAATAAAACTATCCCTATGGGAGACGCCAATTTGGTAGATCCTCTCTATGAGGATTCGCATATCATCGTGGTCAATAAGTCTGAAGGAATGAAGACGCATGGCAATGATCCCACAGAAATCGCTCTTCTTAACCATGTTTCAGCTTATTGTGAACAAACCTGTTACGTCGTTCATCGACTAGATAGGGAAACTAGTGGGGCTGTGCTTTTCGCTAAAAATCCGTTTATCCTGCCAATTCTTAACCGGCTTTTAGAAGATAAGATGATTCAGCGTCAATACTGGGCATTGTCTGAAGGTAAATTTCAGACCAAAAAAACTGTTTATAAGGACAAGATTGGACGCGACCGCCACGATCGTAGAAAACGGGTGGTTGATTCTAGAAAAGGGCAGAGTGCCTATACAACCGTCACATGCCTCAAAACCTTTGAAGGAGCCAGTCTGGTCAACTGTCAACTAAAAACCGGCCGGACCCACCAAATTCGTGTGCATCTGGCCCATCACGGTCATGCCATTCTGGGGGACCCACTTTACAGCCATCAGCCAGCATCTCGACTCATGCTACACGCGCACACTCTTAGTTTCACTCACCCCTTAACACTCGAAAAAGTTACTGTTAAGGCCCAGTCCGATAGTTTTGAGAGAGTGTTGAGAAATCACAAACCATAGAAGCAAGCTCACTTTCAGACATGGTGCGAAAAGATTATCCTAATGATCCTCTAGTGATAAGACAGTGGAAGCTTGCAAATAAGTTGCTTTTATTGACTTCAAAAGCCTTGACCACCTTGAATCTCCCTTTACATTATGTTATCCTTTACATATCATTTAAAATTTGAGGGGTATTTAATTATGAATCCAGTCGATCAATGGCTAGCAATTAACGCCAAGTATTTCCCAACAGAACAAGTTCAGTACATCCGCCAACGTCTTGAGGCACTTCCTGAACAACAACTTTCAATGCTTTACGCAATCAGCTTCCAAGATCCTATGATGATGCTAATTATCTCACTTTTTGCTGGTTCTCTTGGAATCGACCGCTTTATGTTGGGGCAAGTTGGTCTTGGTATCGGTAAACTTTTGACATGTGGTGGTTGTGGTATCTGGGCAATCGTTGACTGGTTCCTCATCATGGATGCTACTCGCCAATCAAACGCTCAAAAACTTTTTGCTGTTATTGGGTAATGAAAAGCTATTTCACACGCTTGTGGGCCTACCACCAGCGTTTTTTTAGATTATATCTCTTAGTTTTAATGGCAATTTACGGAGTCTACCTTTTACATCTCCCAACACCACTCAGCCTTATCCTAAAGCCTTTAGGACTCAAGAGTTGGAGCGCAGGTCTAACACGCGCTAGCGTTAGACTACTACACCTAGATTGGCAAGGAGCCTGGGACTATAATCCACTGATATACCCTCTAGTGGTCTACATCTTAACCTATTTCTTTCTCTTTCCCATATTTAGTGACAAGAAGATTAAAAAGAAATAAACACTCCTATCCAACTCCCATTGCACATCCCTTACACTATTGCTATAATTGTAATCATCAAAATTTATAATCGAAACAAATGGAGGCTAACTATATGAAACAACAAGATTGGATTGATTTTTTCCAAGCAGTCCACGGACGTAACCCAAGTATCCAAGAAATGGCTGAAGCAGCCAATCGAGGCGAGTTTGTCCGAGAAACTCCTAAACAAACTGTCGAAGCAACAAAAAACTTCTCACAAAAAGAGACTATAGAAAAGGCGCAAAACTCAGAAGCTGTTGAATATACAGAACCTGTACCATCAGCAGATACTGTAGAAACTGCCGAAAATGATGTTGACAATTATGATGTTGCTGAAGAACCCTTAGTTGGTTCTAGTATTGATAAAAGACAAACTTTCCAGACTCCTAACCTAGGTCAAGAAGCTCCAACAGCCAACTTTCAAGAGCAAATAAATCCAATACAAGGCACTACTAATAAGTCTTTAAATTCCTTTGCCGAGCAAGCTAATGTAAGCTTCCAACAAACAAACAGCACCCTTAATGAGCCTTGGAAGAAGCCAGAAAATAAGTCCCAAACAAACCTCATCATGATAGCCATCGCTTCTATCCCAGTTATCCTTTGGGCTCTTGCAATGATACTCTTTGGAATTGCCAGTGATGATCTTAGTGGCGGCTTGCTCACAGCTGTTTTCTCCATCATCATTTTTTTCCCCTTGGTAGTACTTCAAATATTACCTGCTCTTCTAAATAAAACAGATAAAAAATGGCCAATCTTTATCCTATCCTTTCTTCTAGGCTGGACATTCATCGGTTGGGTTATCTTTCTTGTTGTTTCTATCAATACGAATAAGGAAGCAGAACGCATTAGACAGCAACAAATGATGATGCAGATGTCAGGTAACCAAGGAAGTTCTGATATGTTTAACCCTTTTCACTAATTAACAATAAATAATAAAAAGAAAACCCAGAAAAAGTTTCTCGACTTTTCCTAGGTTTTTTTACTTTCTTAAATCTTAGTAACCCATCATACCTGGATCCATAGCTGGCGCTGTTGGAGCCTCTGGTTCAGGCTTGTTGGCAACAACTGCTTCAGTTGTCAAGATAAGACTAGCTACTGAAGCGGCATTCTGGAGGGCAGAACGTGTGACCTTAACTGGATCAATAATTCCTGCTTCAACCATATCTACCCACTCACCGTTGGCAGCGTTAAAGCCTGTACCAACTGGGCTGTTCTTCAATTTATCGATGATAACTGAACCTTCATAACCGGCATTATAAGCAATTTGACGAACAGGTTCTTCCAAGGCGCGGAGGACAATATTACGTCCTGTAGCGTCGTCACCTTCAAGATCAAGTTCAGCAACCTTAGCAATGACGTTAACTAGGGCTGTACCACCACCTGCTACGATACCTTCTTCAACAGCAGCACGAGTAGCATTAAGAGCATCTTCGATACGAAGTTTCATTTCTTTAAGAGCTGTTTCAGTGGCTGCACCAACCTTAACAACTGCAACACCACCTGACAATTTAGCCAAACGTTCTTGAAGTTTTTCACGGTCAAATTCAGATGTTGTTGTCTCCAATTGAGATTTAATGAGGTTAACACGGTTAGCAATTGCTTCTTGGCTTCCTGCTCCTTCAACGATAACTGTGCTATCCTTATCCACAGTTACTTTCGAAGCCTGACCAAGTGCTGCCATAGTTGCATCCTTAAGTTCAAGACCAAGATCCTCAGTAATCACAGTTGCTCCAGTCAATACAGCAATGTCTTCCAACATCGCTTTACGACGGTCACCAAAGCCAGGCGCTTTAACAGCAACGACATTGAAGGTTCCACGAATCTTGTTAAGAACAAGCGTTGGAAGAGCTTCACCATCCACGTCATCAGCAATAATCAAAAGTGGACGACTGGTCTTAAGCACTTCTTCCAAGAGTGGAAGAACATCTTGGATATTTGAAATTTTCTTGTCAGTCACAAGAATAAATGGATTTTCAAGATCTGCGACCATTTTTTCATTATCAGTAACCATGTACTGAGAAAGATATCCACGGTCAAACTGCATACCTTCAACCACTTCGAGTTCTGTCTCCATACCACGAGACTCTTCAATAGTGATAACACCGTCATTACCAACGCGTTCCATTGCTTCTGAAATGTATTCACCAACTTTTTCAGAACGAGATGAAACCGCTGCGACTTGAGCAATAGCAGCCTTATTAGCAACTGGTTGTGCAATGGCTTTAAGCTCTTCCACAGCTGTAGCTACAGCTGCTTCAATCCCACGACGGATACCGATTGGATTAGCACCAGCTGTTACATTTTTGAGCCCCTCACGAACAATAGCTTGTGTCAAAACAGTGGCTGTAGTTGTTCCGTCACCAGCAATATCATTAGTTTTTGAAGCCACTTCGCTGACAAGCTTGGCACCCATATTTTCAAAGTGATCTTCAAGTTCAATTTCTTTAGCAATTGTCACACCATCATTAGTGATAAGCGGTGAGCCAAAAGCCTTTTCCAAAACAACGTTTCGACCTTTAGGGCCAAGCGTTACCTTAACTGTATCAGCTAAAGTATCAACACCACGAACCATTGCTGCGCGTGCATCTGATGAAAATTTAATATCTTTTGCCATAGTTACTCCTTCTTTATCTTAATTTATATCTGATTAGCAAGAGCCTAAGTTAGGACTGCTAAAATATCTGCTTCACGGATAATTGAAACGGAATCTTCTCCGTCTTTAACACTGACACCTGCACCATTTTCAACAAGGACCTTATCGCCTACTGCAACACTAGGTGCAATTAATTCCCCGGTAAGAGTACGGATGCCTTCACCTACTGCCAAGACCTCGGCAGTCTTAGTAGCTTCATGACTAGCTCCTGCCAATACGAAGCCACTAGCTGTTTTTTCTTCTGTTTCTTCAAAACGGACGACGATACGATCGCCCAATGGTTTTAATGCCATACCAATTACCTCCAAATGTTATTTATTATTAGCAACGTTTAATACGTTATTTTAGCACTCATACTCAATGAGTGCTAATCTATATATTCATTTTAGCACTTGGTCAAAAATAGTCAAGAAAAAACTACCCAAAATCTAAACTTTGGATAGTTTTTTTCTAGTCTATTAACCGAGTACCAAGGCATCGTCATTGAGGACTTGTCCACTATTTTTGTGGAAGAGATCCATAAGTTCTGCAACAGTGAGGTTTTTCTTTTCTTCACCTCGCACATCTACGACGATTTTACCATGATAGAGCATGACAAGACGATTGCCATATTCAATGGCATGTTCCATATTGTGGGTAATCATAAGAGTTGTCAATTCTTGTTCTTCAACAATCTTACGCGTCAAATTCATGACCATGTCACTTGTCTTAGGATCTAGTGCTGCCGTATGTTCATCTAGCAGCAAAATCTTTGGACGAACCAAAGTCGCCATAGCAAGTGTCAAGGCCTGACGTTGTCCACCTGACAAGAAATTAGCATCAGTCTTCATACGATTCTCAAGACCAAGACCAAGATCTACCAAGGCTTCCTTGAATACTTGACGTTCACTTTCAGTAATAGACTTTTTAAAGAAGCTACGTTTCTTACCACGACGATAGGCGATTGCCATATTTTCTTCGATAGAAAGGTTTGTCGCTGTACCCATTCGAGGATCTTGGAAAACACGGCTAATGTCTTTAGAGCGCTCATCTACAGATGCTTTCTTAATAGATTGACCCTCCAACAAGATATCCCCCTCATCAATGCTGAGAACACCAGCAATTGAATTCATCAAGGTTGATTTACCAGCACCATTTCCCCCGATGACAGAGATAAAATCTCCCTGCTCAATGTCGAGATCTAAACCACGAAGGACGTGATTTTCATTGACTGTGCCTTTTTCAAAGGTTTTATGAATCTGTTGTAAACTAAGTAAAGCCATTACTTGTCACCTCCTGGAGTCAAGGATTTGTTAGGTTTGATTTTCAATTTTTGTCGTACTTCAGGCACATAAAGGATGATAGCAAGCAAGATGGCTGAAGCCAATTTCAACATTTGAGCATCAACGTTCATGGCAAGGATAATAACCAAGACCAAACGGTAGAGAACAGCTCCGACAACAATTGACAAGAGACGTTTGCCAAGTGGTAAATACTTAACGATAACCTCAGCCAAGATGATTGCTGCCAAGCCATTTACGATTGTACCAGTACCCATATTCATATCCGCATAGCCATTGTTTTGAGCTAGGAGGGCACCCGATAGGGCAATCAAACCGTTGGAAATCATGTAACCAAGAATCTTCATACGATCAACCTTGATCCCATTAGCTTCACCCATGGCAAGGTTATCACCTGTTGCACGAAGAGCAAGTCCAACCTGTGTATTAAGGAGAACAACCAACATAAACACTACAAGACTAACAAAGATTAGTCCTAATAGAATCACACCATTCAGCTTAGACAAACCAAGCCCCATCACCATAGTTACCAGCGTATTATGTCCTGAAAGAGAAACATTGGCACTTCCAAGAACCAAAAGGTTAACTGAATAGAGCCCTGTTAAGGTAATAATCCCTGTTAAGAGTGCTGGTATCTTCATTTTGGTATGCATAAAGCCAGAAACAGCTCCTGCAAACATACCAGCTACAAAACCACCTAGAGTTGCAAAGATTGGGTTGATACCACGGATAATCATGATGGTTGTCGTTGCAGCACCAAGTGGGAAGGCCCCCTCAGCTGTCAAATCAGCAAGGTCCAAAATACGGAAGGTAATGAAGACCCCAATAGCCATAATCGCCCAGAGAAGCCCCTGAGAAATGGCTGTCAGAACCACATTTGAAAAACCATTCTTAGATGACTTATTCACCTTAAGCTTAATGACACCCTTATCTTTTTTGGCAATCGGTTTGTCATCTTTCGTTGATACTTTAGATTCCTCATCACTAATGCTAGAAACATCGATGCCAAGTTCTTTAGCCATATCATGGTTAACCACAACATTTAGAGTTTTAGGATACTCCGCATCAATGTCCTTAACTTTCTCACCTCGTAGAACACGACCTGCCAACTTACCTGTTTGACGACCAAGCGCTTCATAGTTGGTTCCATAAGTGAATAGGACACCTTTTTCCACACTACCAGCATCACTACCAACAACAGGAACCTTAGTTTCTTTAGAAAGGTCTACCAAGGTATTAATAGCACTAACAATGGTATTGTCAGTCGGGATGAAAATAACTTCAGTCTGACTCATCAAGCTTTTGGCTGTATCTTGGATATCGTTGGTTGATGAAATCCCCTTTATAACCGTTTCAATACCAGCTTCCTTGAAGTATTTCTTGGCTTCTTCAACCTGAACTTCTGAGTTACGCTCGCTGGTCGTATACATAATCCCAACTTTTTTAGTGTTTGGAAGGACCTTTTTCAGTAATTCAACCTGTTTGTTGATAGGAGACATGTCACTTGTTCCCGTCACATTTCCACCAACATTGTCCATAGACTTAACCAACTTAGCTGAGACAGGATCTGTCACTGCCGTAAAGAGAATTGGCTTATCCTTTGTTAAACTGCTTAGTGACTGGGCTGCTGGGGTTGCGATAGCCAACAAGACATCATTATCTTCAATAAGCGACTGAGAAATCGTCTGCAAGTTTGACTGATCTCCCTGTGCATTCTGATAATCGATTTTAATGTTCTTACCGTCGACATAGCCTTCCTCTTTGAGCTCTTCAATGAACCCTTTACGTGTCGCTGTCAAGGAAGGATGCTCCACATATTGGAGAACACCGACGTGAACCAAATCTTTGTTAGAAGCATTGGAACATGCCACCAAGAGGACAGCTGTTATGACAGCCATCATACTAACCAAGAATTTCTTCATCTTGTACACCTCTGTTTTTTTATTCTATCTATTTCCAATTTCCTTTTATGGTCTTCTGGAGCGTGGGAGCCACAGGGAAAACAATCGTTTCATTGCCCACAGAAAATCCTCAAGTCTTCAAGAGCATCCCCGAGTGATACAATCACTCTATTTATCACGTCAAAAGTAAACTAAAATTTGCTGTATAAAGAACAAGCCTAGCTTAAAATGAGAAATCAAAAAATAGACCACGGTATGAAAAAACCAGTTAGGACAGGCCCAACTGGTTTTCTGCATCTTGACTAGTACAAGATAGCTTATGTCACCGGTTAGACCTATTCATCTAATCGGCTAATCCATCACAAAATGCTTCAGCTTCATAGATACAAACTTATTGACGCTTGTATCTTGAAACACAAACGTCCTAT
>NZ_CAUUKN010000041.1:0-12778 GCF_963545685.1 uncultured Streptococcus sp.
CCGCATCAGTAAGTGAATCAATCTCTGAATCTCAATCTGTATCCAACTCAGAATCTGCTTCAACAAGTGCCTCAGTATCAGAATCGCAATCAGTTTCTAATTCCGAGTCTGCTTCAGTAAGTGCTTCGATTTCAACAAGTGAGTCCGTATCGTTGAGTGACTCAGCATCATTGAGCACTTCTGTTTCAGAATCACAATCAGTATCGAATTCAGAGTCATCCTCAACAAGTGCTTCAGTTTCAGCTAGTGAGTCCGCTTCATTGAGTGAATCACAAAGTACAAGCGCATCAGTTTCGGCTTCCGAGTCTGTATCATTGAGTACATCAAGCTCATTGAGTGCATCTGTTTTTGAAAGTCAGTCTCAAGCCTTCAGTGCTTCGATTTCTGCAATTATTTCAACTGTAGAATCTATTTCGAATTCGGCTTCAAGCTTCATTTCAACAAGTGAATCGATTTCAACATCTAACTCAGCCTCATTAAGTGACTCAGCGTCGTTGAGCGCTTCCATTTCGGGATCACAATCAGTATCTAATTCTGCAAGTGCATCTGAAAGTGTCTCAGTAAGTGAATCACAGTCTGTTTCAAATTCAGTGTCGGCGTCAGTTTCAGAGTCAACTTCAACAAGCGCTTCAGCATCAGTAAGTGCTTCGATTTCGACAAGTGAGTCTGTATCGTTGAGCGAGTCGCAAAGTGCAAGCCTCTCAGCATCTGAGTCGGCTTCAACGAGCGTTTCATCCTCAGAATCAACTTCATCAAGCGTTTCAGCATCTGAGTCGGCTTCAACCTCAGCATTCTTGAGTGCATCTGAAAGCACAAGTGTTTCAACAAGTGCCTCAGAATCCGCTTCAGTAAGTGCTTCGATTTCAACAAGTGAGTCTGTATCGTTGAGCGAGTCTCAAAGTGCAAGCGTCTCAGCGTCAGCGTCTGAATCAGCTAGTGTGTCTGCATCAGAATCGACTTCATTGAGCGTCTCAGAGTCCGAGTCAGCCTCAACAAGTGCGTCAGTTTCAGAGTCAACTTCAACAAGCGCTTCAGCATCAGTAAGTGCTTCGATTTCGACAAGTGAGTCTGTATCGTTGAGCGAGTCGCAAAGTGCAAGCCTCTCAGCATCTGAGTCGGCTTCAACGAGCGTTTCATCCTCAGAATCAACATCGGCGAGTGTGTCAGCATCTGAATCAACTTCAACGAGCGTCTCAGCGTTTGAATCAACTTCAACAAGCGTCTCAGAGTCCGAGTCAGTTTCAACAAGTGCCTCAGAATCCGCTTCAGTAAGTGCTTCGATTTCGATAAGTGACTCTGTATCGTTGAGTGAATCGCAAAGTGCAAGTACATCAGAGTCTGAGTCAGCTTCAACGAGCGTCTCAGCTTCAGTAAGTGCTTCGATTTCGACAAGTGAGTCTGTATCGTTGAGCGAGTCGCAAAGTGCAAGCCTCTCAGCATCTGAGTCGGCTTCAACGAGCGTTTCATCCTCAGAATCAACTTCATCAAGCGTTTCAGCATCTGAGTCGGCTTCAACCTCAGCATTCTTGAGTGCATCTGAAAGCACAAGTGTTTCAACAAGTATCTCAACATCATTGAGTACTTCAGTCTCTGCATCAACAAGTGCATCAGTATCAGCCTCATCGAGTGCCTCCGAGTCGTCGTCTGAAGTTAAGGATCCTAAACAAAAACGTGGTAGCCAAGCTCTTCCTAAGACTGGTGAGGAAAACTCATCATTATCATTGGCATTTGGAGCCTTGGCAACTGCAACAGGTCTTGGCTTTCTTGCTAAACGTAAGAAAGATGAAGAAGGTGAGGACTATTAGTAGTATAGTATTGCAAAAGTCTTAACAATACTCAGAAAAGCACGAAAAACACCTCTATGTTAGTGAATAATCTAGCAAAGAGGTGTTTTTATTTGGAAATATTGAGCTGGTTTTAAAAAGAAGAAATAATTGGAATATAGAAAAAGGAGATCATGTTTAAGACAATCTCCTAGTTTAGTGATCTAATCTTACCGAGATGAGAGGCGTTGTTGCTCTGTTAAAATGACTTCAAATAATAGATTTCCGACCAAATTGAACATCAAACGAGATCGCAAATTTTCACGTTTTTTTGGGGCATCGTAAATAAAAATCATATGGTCACTAATTTTAGAAAGTAGGTGATTCCCTAAGGTGGTAATAGTTAAGACAGTTGTCCCATGCTCCCAAGGCTGTTAAAGCAGCAGCAACTTATGTCGTGGATAACTTTGCAGATGCCGTTACGCATTTGGAAAACTTGTTAGACTTATGATGTTAACATTCAATATCTAGAATGAAAGTAGATTGGGATTTAGTCCCAATCTACTTTTTGTTATGACTTGATTGAAGTTAACTAGTTTAAATTTAAAAGAAGATATGGCAGAAAACCATATCCTCTTTCTTTATTTCTCTACTTTTTTATACATGACTGTCCCCACTGTTACAAGAATAGTTAAGAGAATCGGTATGACTCGAAAAACTCCCCAGTCAGGGTCACCAGCCAAAAGGATAGAGACTATATAAAAACCAATACTTGTGGCTAAGAAATTTTTATTACCTTTTTTACACCCTATGCCTGTTAAGATGGTTGCAATGACAAAGCTAACCAAGCTATAACCTAGAAAAACAATTACAAGCATTCCCAAAGGATTTGACAAACCCAAAAGTAAAAACAAGGCAAGATAAACCAAAGCTAAATAAAACGCGATCGATAGGAGAACAGAGGCAAATCTGTTTCCTTGAGGATTTTGCTTAAGACCGTCCGTCTTAGTGACTTCTTGACCAGTCTTCCCCTTATCTTGGTTTGTCTTGAAGTTTGTATTTTGTACTGACATCTTTCTCACCTACCCCTCTATTTGTTTCTAAATGATTTAACTCTTTTCACCTCCATTATACTCCTTTTGATTTTATTTATCAGTAGGATAGATAGGGTTTTGTGGTATAATTGTCGCTTGATTATCGCTTTATTATCAGGTTTGTATCCCTTTTCATTTTTGATGGAAAAGTGGTTCTTACTATCGCTTTAATAGTTAAACTTGAACCTCTGATACCTCGGTAACTTGTCAGTTGCTTAGATAGTTAGAATTTAGTTTTTATATGAGAAGCTAGCCTAAAAAAATACCATCTTAACAGACCTAATGGTTTGGTTGGGCTTGTGTTTTTTATTGCTTTGAGAGGAGAGTCTTAAGGATTTGGTGAATTTTCATTAGATTCTCTTGCAATCCCATTAAAAGTAGCAACTTATCAATAATCATTCTAAACAGTGATAGAGTATCATTTGTATTGATTTTAAAAAATAAAATGAGCTTTTTTATTCCGAAATACTCATTTTAAACTAATCTATTTAAAATAATAAAGTGCTTTTTCTAAAAATTATGAAAGTTTACCAAATATTATTGAAAAAATGCGTCCAATGTTTTAGAATGAAGCTATTAATGGGAAAAAGGAGTCTTTTTATTATGGACAAAAAAGTACATTATAAAATGCACAAAGTTAAGAAACAATGGGTAACCATCGCAGTGACGGGGATGTCACTCGGTGCGGTCTCAGCTGTTTCTTTAGGGACTAACGACGGTGTCGTTCAGGCCGATGAACACACGGATGCTACTGTAGCCATCCCCGATATTACTGTTGATACGGGGACTGTATCCAACGATGCAACGGCTGCTCAGGATCCAACTACAACAGTTGCAACGACAAACGCTGTTGCAACTGATCAAGCAGCTCCAGCAGCAACTTTCGATTTGACAACTGATACAACAGATACAGTTGTAGCGAATGCTGTTGATACGGCAGCGCCAGTTGGTACTGATCGTGCAGCTACTACAACAGATACAACAGCAACCAACGATACAGCTGTTGATACAACAACAAACAACACTACAACTGACACAACAACAGTTACGGATCGTGCAGCGACAGCTACACGCCGTGCAACTGGTTCTCGCCGTGGTCCTACAGGAGGCCGTCGTGCCACACCAGTTAACGGCAACACAAACAATGCCAACAACGGCAATAATACTGTTACAGTAGTGAATAACGACCTCCCAGCAACTAACAATGTAGTAACTAATGGTCCAAGCCACATCAAAACAATTGATGGCAAACAATACTACGTTGAAGATGATGGAACTATTCGTAAGAATTATGTTCTTGAACGTAACGGTGGAAGCCAATACTTTAATGCTGAAACAGGTGAATTGTCTAACCAAAAAGAATACCGTTTCGACAAGAACGGTGGCACAGGTTCATCTGTTGATAGCACAACCAACACTAATATTACTGTAAATGGCGACAAAAATGCCTTTTATGGTACAACTGAGAAAGACATCGAACTTGTTGATGGTTATTTCACGGCCAACACATGGTATCGTCCAAAAGAAATCTTGAAAGACGGTAAAGTGTGGACAGCTTCAACTGAAAATGACAAACGTCCATTGCTCACTGTTTGGTGGCCAAGTAAAGCTATCCAAGCTAGCTACCTCAACTACATGAAGGATCAAGGTCTTGGTACCAATCAGACTTATTCAGCTGTCAGCTCACAAAGTCAGATGGATCAAGCAGCGCTTGAAGTTCAAAAGCGTATCGAGGAACGTATTACGCGTGAAGGCAACACGGACTGGTTGCGCACAACAATCAAAAATTTCGTGAAGACTCAACCAGGTTGGAACTCAACTTCTGAAAACCTTGATAACAGTGACCACTTGCAAGGTGGTGCCCTTCTCTATAACAACGATAGTCGTACAAGCCATGCTAACTCAGACTATCGTCTCTTGAACCGCACACCAACTAACCAAACAGGTAAACGCAATCCTAAGTATACCAAGGATACAAGTAACGGTGGTTTCGAGTTCTTGTTGGCTAATGATATCGACAATTCAAACCCTGCGGTTCAAGCTGAGCAGTTGAACTGGCTCCACTACATCATGAACATCGGTACTATCACTGGTGGTTCTGAAGATGAAAACTTCGATGGTGTTCGTGTCGATGCCGTGGATAATGTCAATGCCGACCTTCTCCAAATTGCTTCAGATTACTTCAAAGCTAAATATGGTGCTGATCAAAGTCAAGATCAAGCCATTAAACACATGTCTATCTTGGAAGCATGGTCTCACAATGACCCATACTACAATGAAGACACTAAAGGTGCTCAATTGCCAATGGATGACCCTATGCACTTGGCATTGGTATATTCACTCTTGCGTCCAATCGGTAACCGTTCAGGAGTTGAACCACTCATTTCAAATAGTATAAATGACCGTTCTGAAAGTGGTAAAAACTCTAAACGTATGGCTAACTACGCTTTTGTGCGTGCTCACGACTCTGAGGTACAATCAATCATTGGTCAAATCATCAAAAATGAAATCAACCCTCAATCAACAGGGAATACCTTCACTCTTGATGAAATGAAGAAAGCCTTTGAAATCTATAACAGAGACATGCGTAGTGCTAATAAGCAGTACACACAATATAATATTCCATCAGCATATGCCTTGATGCTTACGCATAAGGACACTGTGCCACGTGTTTACTATGGAGATATGTACACAGATGACGGTCAATATATGGCCCAAAAATCACCATATTATGATGCTATTGAAACCCTCTTGAAAGGCCGTATCCGCTATGCAGCCGGTGGTCAAGATATGAAGGTTAACTACATCGGTTATGGTAATACTAATGGTTGGGATGCTGCAGGTGTCTTGACTTCTGTACGTTATGGTACAGGGGCTAACAGTGCTTCTGATGCTGGTACATCAGAAACACGTAACCAAGGTATGGCAGTTATCGTTTCAAACCAACCTGCCCTTCGTTTGACAAGTAACTTGACTATTAACATGGGTGCGGCTCACCGTAACCAAGCTTATCGTCCATTGCTTTTGACAACAAACGATGGTGTAGCTACTTACTTGAATGACAGTGATGCTAACGGTATTGTCAAATACACTGATGATAACGGTAATTTGACATTCAGTGCAAGCGAAATCCGTGGTATCCGTAACCCTCAAGTTGATGGTTACCTTGCGGTTTGGGTACCAGTAGGTGCTTCTGAAACTCAAGACGTGCGTGTGGCACCAAGTAAAGAAAAGAACAGCAGTGGTTTGGTTTACGAATCAAATGCTGCCCTTGATTCACAAGTTATCTACGAAGGATTCTCAAACTTCCAAGACTTCGTCCAAGACCCATCACAATATACTAACAAGAAGATTGCTGAAAATGCCAACCTCTTCAAATCATGGGGTATCACATCATTTGAATTTGCTCCACAATATGTTTCAAGTGACGATGGTACTTTCCTTGACTCAGTAATCCAAAATGGTTATGCTTTCACAGACCGTTATGATATTGCAATGAGTAAGGACAACAAGTATGGTTCATTAGCTGACTTGAAAGCAGCGCTTAAATCACTCCATGCCGTAGGTATCTCAGCAATTGCTGACTGGGTTCCAGACCAAATCTACAACCTTCCTGGTGATGAAGTAGTTACAGCAACTCGTGTTAATAACTATGGTGAGACCAAAGACGGCGCAATCATCAACAAGACTCTTTATGCCGCTAAAACACGTACGTTTGGTAACGACTACCAAGGTAAATATGGTGGTGCCTACCTAGATGAATTGAAACGTCTCTATCCACAAATCTTTGACCGTGTTCAAATCTCTAATGGTAAACGTATGACAACTGATGAGAAGATTACAAAATGGTCTGCTAAATACATGAATGGTACCAACATTCTTGATCGTGGTTCAGAGTATGTGCTTAAGAATGGTCTAAGTGGTTACTATGGCACAAATGGTGGTAAAGTTAGCCTTCCAAAAGTTCTAGGAAGCAACCAATCAACAAACACCGACAACCAAAACGGTGACGGTAGTGGTAAGTTCGAGAAGAGCTGGGGCAGTGTCTATTATCGTTATAACGATGGAAAACGTGCTAAGAATGCTTTCATCCAAGATAATGAAGGAAATGTTTACTACTTTGATAGCACGGGTCGCATGGCAATCGGTGAAAAGACTATTGATGGCAAACAGTACTTCTTCCTCGCTAATGGTGTGCAGTTGCGTGATGGTTATCGTCAAAACCGCAAAGGTCAAGTATTCTACTACGACCAAAACGGTGTCTTGAATGCTAACGGCAAACAAGAGCCAAAACCAGACAACAATAATAATGCATCAGGCCGTAACCAATTCGTACAAATCGGTAATAACGTTTGGGCATACTATGACGGTAATGGTAGACGTGTAACTGGACGTCAAAATATTAATGGTCAAGAGCTTTTCTTTGACAACAATGGTGTCCAAGTTAAAGGCCACACTGTTAATGATAATGGGGCTATCCGTTATTATGACGCAAACTCAGGTGACATGGCTCGTAACCGATTTGCTGAAATCGAACCAGGTGTTTGGGCTTACTTCAACAATGATGGTGTAGCTGTAAAAGGTTCACAAAATATCAACGGTCAAGACCTCTACTTTGATCAAAATGGTCGTCAAGTTAAAGGTGCTTTGACAAATGTAGATGGTAACCTTCGCTATTATGATGTGAATTCAGGTGACCTTTACCGCAATCGTTTCCAAGAAATCGGTGGTAGCTGGTATTACTTCGATGGCAATGGTAATGCTGTTAAAGGTATGGCTAATATAAATGGTCAAAATCTCCTCTTTGACAATAATGGTAAACAAATCAAAGGGTATGCAGTTCGCGTGAATGGTGTTGTACGTTACTATGATGCAAACTCAGGTGACATGGCTGTTAACCGTTGGGTAGAAATCAATCCAGGACGTTGGGTTTACTTCGATGGAGAAGGTCGAGGACAACTGTAGTCGTTTCTAAACTGTATGAACCGAGACAAGAGTCTCGGTTTTTATGGCATATTCAGATGTCAAAAAAAGATTTAGATGAGGACTGTAGCTAGTCATTTACACTATTTCATGAGTAACTCATGAAAGCTTGATATCACTTACTGATGTCTGTTCTTAGCTAAACAATAGTCATGCTAAAAATACTATTATTAATTTAACATTTAATACGAGAAAGCTTTGAAATTAAGGATTTTCATTAAATGCTTTCAATCTATTGACGAAGTGTAAAAGTCACTCTATACTAAAAGTAATGCTAGTTATCTATTGGTATTTCATAGCAAAGGGTAAGTGCAGGCTATGCCAATATCATTCCTAATAGGCCATTCTTTTTGAAATTTGGTAAGGTTCTTTTCCAAAGCTAAAGACAGCATTGTTTGTTTATAGTGACTTTCTTTAGACAGTCTCTATAGAATAGCATTAGACTATTAAAGACTCGTCATTTAAGCCATCGGTGTAATCTCATTTTGATATCACTTTCGTAAACTATTTGATAGATATTGCACATCAAAGCGCTATTTTTTCACTTGGGGGTTAAAATGATTAAAGTTTTTACACCTTACTTGTAAAAATTCCGTTCTCGTATTATAGTATATATAAGAGATATCAAAAATTTTAATCTTTGATAAGGGCTTGTTACGTTCTCTGAGGGAAAATGAAATCTTAATGGAAAAGATTTCCATGAGAACTTAGCAAGTATAGGATTTATTTCTTATAAAAAGCAGAAAGGGGGAGTATTTTTGAGAGCCTATAGGGAAGATGCGACTGAAGCAGCAGCAAGAACTGCCGAAGAGCATAATGCACGTAAGTCAGCGAACTCTGATTTAGTTGATACTATAGATCTTTCTAATGTATTGACTAATCCAAAAAGTCGCTCTGACCACAGTGCCCCCTCTCCTTTAGATTTTGCCAGAGCTGACGAAGCGCTCTTTGATAATCATGCTCACTCGGAAACCGTGAGGATTCCATCCAAGCAGGAGATTATCTTTCAAGGAGCGGATTCACTAACTCCAGATCCTGAAGTCATGGAAAACCATGTCTTTACTGGGACTAGAGATGGGAAAACTGGTTTAATCGAATGGGACAAGGACAGTTATACCTATCCTAAGATATCGGTACCAGTTGTCCAGGGCTATTTCGCTGACCAAAAGGAAGCGGGTTTTAACGTTGTCACACCATATGTGCCAACAGTAACGGAACATGTGACCTATAGGAAATTGGGACGCATAATCCCTGTGACAGAAGATGGGGAATACATTCCAGGTGCTTTGACTAAGCAGTATAACAATAACAAAAAAGATCCACGAAAGGCGGGTGAGACAGCAACACCAGCTGTTCAAGATTATATGACAGATATTAAAAGTGTAGTACCGAACAAACCAGGAGCGGACACTCCGGTTGTGTATCGTAAGATTTTCAAGAAAGCTAGCATCACTTATATTGATGAAACTACCGGTGCTTACTTGGTTAGTGACCAGTTGACTGGTGAATTAGGTGAAGCGATTGAATACGGGACAGCAACACGTATCAAGACTTTCAAGGACATGGGATATGACTTGATTCAGGACGAATTCCCTAAGGATGCCATTTTTGATGATAAAGATATTGATGATCAAGAGTGGTTCGTCCTCTTGCAACACGATGTTGCCAAGGTGGGACCTGAAAATGAACAAATCCCAGATACCCCAATTAATCCAGGTAATCCAGATGGACCTAAGTGGCCATCTAAATATGCATACGAAAAAGAAGTAAGCTTCACAGTCTTTTACAGAAGTACAGATGGCAATGCTGATTTGCCAGAAGCTGATGTGCAAAAAGCTTATTGGGTGCGTACTCTTACCTTCGACAAGGTTACAGGTGAGCTTGTTGACGAGACAGAGTGGTCTCCAAATAAAACCAAGTATTATGATATCTATGCACCAGTTGTTTTAGGTTATTTTGCGGATAGAGTAGAAGTTAAGGGTAGAGATGTTACCGAGGATAATATCGAAGAAACCGTTACCTACGTTCCACTTGGTAAAATCATTCCTATTGATGCGAATGGACGCTTGATTCCAAACGTTCCAACACCAACCTTTAATAATGATGCCAATAACCCAACTAAGGTTAGTGAGACACTTGTTCCTCACATTCCGGGTTACCGTCCAGTGCAACAAAGTGTCATGCCAGAGAACTTGACAGAAGATATTCTTGTCGAGTACGCTCCAATTCTAGAGGATGTAACGCAACCAACCTTGCAAACAGTCTTCTTCAAAGGAGCTGGCGAAGCAACACCACCTGTTAACATCCAGTCTGACTTCACCTTCACTGGTAAGTACAACCAAGCAGAAGATACTTACACCTGGGATCAAGACAGCTATACTTTCGCTAAGGTCAATGTTCCAGTTATCGAAGGTTACTTTGCGGACAAGGCAGTTGCTGGTATGCAGGTTGTTACACCTGATAAACCAGAAGCAACAGATAGTGTTGCCTATAAAGAACTTGGTAAGATTATCCCTGTTGATAGCTCTGGTAATCCAATCGCAGATGCAGAGCCGGTTCATTTTGCTAATGATCCTCAGGATGCAACGCAAGTTATTGAAACACCAGCGCCACAAGTTGCTGGTTACCAAGCTGAAACTGAAATGGTCTGGCCAGTTGATCTCAGCCTAGATCAGACCTTGGTTTATGAGCCAATCTTGGATGATATCACGCAAGATACTAAACAAACGGTTACCTTCCAAGGTGCAGGCTACAAAGATCCAGTTATTAACATCCAAGATAGCTTCACCTTCCATGGTAAGTTTAACCAAGTCGAACAAACAAGCACTTGGGATCAAGAAAGCTTCACTTATGATGTCGTAGAAGTTCCAGTTGTTGAAGGATTCTTTGCAGATAAACGTCAAGCTGGTGGACTTGAAGTTCGCCCTGACCTTCCAGAAGTGGAAGATACAGTTACTTACACAGAGCTTGGTAAGATTATTCCAGTAGATGAGTATGGTACACCTATTGAAAATGCACCTACTCCATGCTATAACAACGATCCTGAAGATCCAACCATGGCTATGGAAACAGTTGTTCCAGACGTTCTTGGTTACCTTTCAGAAAAGACCTTCATCACTCCTGAACATCCAGGTCAAGATACCAATGTTGTTTATGCTAAGGATGAGCAAAAAGCTATTATCCTTTACATGAATGAGCTTGATAAGTCAGAATTGACTCGTGATGTCGTCATCGGAAGCTCAGGTGAGAAGATTGACTACTCTACTGATGAACAAATCGCAAACTTGCTCAAACAAGGTTACGAGCTCGTCAACGATGGTTATGCAGCAGCCTTTGACCATACTTACAATGGTGACTCTGACTTTGATCAAGTCTTCGAAGTTGTTCTTCGTGAACGTTTGGTTCTTATTGATCCAGATATGCCAGCACCAGTTGCAGGTGAAGTTGTAGATCCAAACGATGTTAATAGTCCAGTTTGGCCAAATAGCGTAGAGATGCTCGAAAACCGTGCCGATGTGACACGTACAATCCAGTATGTCTTCGAAGAAGGCGGCTTGGCTTGCGACGACTACGTTGAAGTTCTTGATTTCAAACGTCTGGCTAACGTTAACCTTGTTACAGGCGCTATCAATTATGAAGCATGGTCAAGTACTCAAGCTGGCTTCTCAGCCGTTCCTTCTCCAGAGGTTGTCGGATTTACACCAGACCGTATGGAAGTAGCTGAAATGACAGATGTTTCTGTAGAAACCCCTGAAATCATGGAAGTAGTAACTTACCTCAAGGATGCTCAGAAAGCTACAGTTACTTATGTTGATGGTACAACTCGTAAGAAACTTGAAGTCGTTGACTTGCTTGGTAAATCAGGCGAAGTTATCGATTACTCAACAATCGAGCGTATCAAGTACTACAGTGATCGTGGTTATACCCTCCTTGCGGATGGCTTCACAAACGGTGTTATCTTTGATGGCGATTCACACGTTGACCAAAACTTCATGGTTACCCTTCGTCATGGTACAGTTCAAGTAGGTCCAGATAACATTCAAGAAGCTGGTACACCAATCAATCCAGCAGTACCAGATGGTGCCAAATGGCCAGAACGTGAAAGCTACATCAAAGACGTGACCTTCACAGTTCTCTACACATCTAGCGATGGACAAGCGGAACTTCCTGCTAATAACATTCAAACAGCTCAATGGACACGTACTTTGACCATTGATAAGGTTACAGGTGAAGAGCTCGGCTCAAGCTACTGGACTTCGAATAAAGGTCAGTTTGAAACAGTTATCACACCAGAAGTAGAAGGCTACAGCGCTGATAAGGATAAGGTTGAAGGTAAGACCGTTGGTCAACGTAACCTTGAGGAAACCGTTGTTTATATCCCATTGACAGGCGATATTAATGGTAAACCTAAGGAAAACAAGGTAGATGATATCGTTGTTGAAGAGGTTCAAGACCTAGAAATTCTTGATCAAGCTGATGAGAACACTGAATCCCGCAAGGCTCCAACAACCTATGGTCCTGATGATGATTTCGAAGCACCTGTTACAAGTCAGGATGAGGGTAAGGGCTCTAAACACAAGATGCCAATTAATCTCTCAAATGAGGAAGAAGCAAACAAAGGTAAGATTGAAGAAACTATCAATATCGCAGGCTTCACCGTATCGGTAACAGGTCTAGGACTTGGTCGTAACGGACGTAAGAAGAAAAATAAAAAAGATCACAAAGATCAAAAAGAAAAATAATCAAAAGACCTGAATCACTCAGGCATGCCCAGACAGAAAGAAAATCTCAAGTTGCTTATGGCACTTGGGATTTTTTTGTGGGTTCACTTGTGGTAACATCAGTTCTATACTAAAATAGAGAAGTACAATCACAAAAGGAGAATGCCATGCCGACAGAATATGAAAAAATGATTGCGGGTGAGTTTTATAAACCTAG
>NZ_CAUUKN010000042.1:0-12669 GCF_963545685.1 uncultured Streptococcus sp.
TATCTGAGCCTAACATAGATGGCTTTTTCTGTCTAGCTTAATTTTACAAATTGGGATTATAAAACGAAAGGGATAGAGTTGTTGTTTATAATTAAACTTTAGAACGTACCAACTATCAAGTTCTTCTTTAATCAACTCTGGAAATTTTTTGCTAATATCCCTTAAAGCATTACCAACTGATTTTCTAACATATTCACTAGAATCTTCTTTTAATGTTGCGATTCGTTTAATAGCTTCATCTGGATTGTCCTTGAAATATGGTCTGCTCGTCCATATTCTTAGTCCCTCTGTAACAGCTCTTCTAACGTTTGGATTAGTGTTTTGTAACCATTCGTCAATAATCGAAAGGGATTTTTCATAGCCTGATTGCTTACAAAACTCATCAAAAGCTTTTGCTAATACTTCTTGAACTCTCCAATTATCATCTTTTGAAACCTCATCTCTCATAAAAATCAAAATTTCTTCAGTCAGCTTCCCATCAAAAAAAGACGACAGCCTTCACTATCGTCTTTACTATCTATTTTGTATTTTTTATAATTATAAACTTGAGGAAATATACCTAGATCAATCCTGCATCTTTGAGAAGTTCTTCAATCATCGTACCTTTGATTTTTTTCATAGCTCGTTTTTCAAATAATTTTACTAAGAATGGAACTTTCACATCGGCTAATTTCTTGCCATCCATCAATCGGTTCGTTGATTTTGTAAGAACACGTAAATCATAAGCTGAAGCAAATACTTCCGGCACACCACGATCGATATCGAGTAATGTATACACAGCTTCCATTGCCGTACGAACAGAATATTCTGTTGTGAACACTGTATCGCGAGGAGTTTCTGCGAAGTTACCAATGAAGGCAATGTTCTTAGAACCATTTGGAACAACAAGTGGACGGTCTCCGTCTTTACGCGCCATGAAGTAGCTTGTGATATAAGGCATGTAGCAAGGAACTGTGTTGCATCCTTCGCTAGCAAATTCATGAATCAATTCTTCTGGAACACCCATGTGATATAACCATTCTTCGGAAATTTCAATCCCTGTGCATTCTTCGATTGGTTTTTTCACGTAGTCCCCTTTAATTCCTGAATATAATCCGTAAATCCATACGACTAATTCATCTTTACTTTGGGCTTTGAAGTGTGGTTGACGGTTTAATGTGTAGCTCAACATCCAGTTTGAGTCGCGTACTGTTACGATTCCTCCTGTTACTACTTTTCCAGCATAAGGGTCACGTTTAGAGATTTTTTGAATGTATTCAGCGATGCGTTTGTCTTTCACAGTTGTAGTAGCTGAAACGAACCAACTTTGGTCGGGCAAGTTTTCACAGAATACTTCAGGATGTCCAAAACGTTCATCTTGTTTCGCTAAGTTTTTCCATAGGCTCCAAGCTCCACCTAATTCTTTTGAAATTGGAGCTGGAGTGTTGTTATCTCCGTATGTTGTCGCAGCAGTAATACTTCCGTTTGTCACGAATACTAAATCATTTTCTGTTAAATTGCGTGTTTCTACAACACCACCTACTTCTAACACAAGTTCCTTAGCAATTATGTCGCTTCCAACATGTTCAACAATCACATTTTTAACAACTGTATCGTATTCGAATTGAACATTATGTTTTTTCAAGTAGTTCACAAGTGGTAAAACGAGTGATTCATATTGATTGTATTTAGTAAATTTCAATGCAGATAAGTCAGGCAGACCATCGATATGGTGAATAAAACGTAAGATGTAACGGCGCATTTCAATCGCTGAATGCCATTTTTCAAACGCAAACATACTAGCCCAGTAAGTCCAGAAGTTTGATTCGAAGAACTCTTCACTGAATACATCGGTGATTTTTAACCCTTGCAATTCAGATTCGGATGTCATATATAATTTCACCATTTCTTCACTTGATTTATCACTTAAAGTGAATTGGCCATCGTCTGGAATGCGTTGTCCTTTGTTTTCAATCACACGGCATTGTGAATAGTTAGGATCTTCTTTATTTAGCCAGTAGAACTCATCTAAAACAGATGCATTCTCTACCTCTAATGATGGAATAGATCTGAAAAGATCCCAAAGGCATTCAAAGTGATCTTCCATTTCACGTCCACCACGAATAATGAATCCTCGTGTTGGATTTAAGATTCCATCTAGGCTTCCTCCTGCCAGTGGAAGTTCTTCTAAAATGTGGATGTTTTCTCCTTTCATTTGGCCATCACTTACTAAGAAAGCCGCTGCTGATAAGGATGCAAGTCCTGAACCAACTAAATAAGCCGATTTTTTATCAACTCCTGCTGGTTTTTTCGGTTTAGCAAATGCTTCATAATTTCCGTTTGAATAATACATCAAAACTCCTCCTAAAAAAAAGTGTATACTAATATTGCTATTAATATACACCTTCAATATCCATAAAACAATTTACAATTTTCAACTTTTGCCTAACTCTTTTACAAATTTATTTAATTGTAAAAGAGATAAAACTTTATTTAAAGAAGAGAAATTATCTCTCCCAACATAACCTTTTCAATTCTTTCAACTAGTTCTTCAACACTTTCAGGCATTTGCTTTTCTATCCAATCTAATCCTACTCCAACTAAAGCATATGTATAAAAAGAATAAGAAAACTCTACTTGTTTAGCCTCTTCTTTTGTAACCTCAATTTTCTTGAAAATCTGATTACTTAAAAATAGTTCAATCTCTTTTCTTAGTACTTTTTCTAAAAATCCTTTTCCAAAAGAGCGATAGGTATTTAAGACAAAAACATGATTCTCCGAAATATATCGGAAAATTCTTGTTAGAGCATCTTGCCATTTATCATATACAACGCCTCTACCTATTGAGGTTTCTACTTCTTGCAGATAAACCCATTCCACTAAATCATAAATATCTTTAAAGTTATTATAGAATGTCTGACGACTAACACCACAGCCTTGAGTTAAATCATTAATTGTTATTTTAGATAATGATTTCTTTTCTGCCATTTCTTTTAAAGTTGATGCCAGTACTCTTTTTATTACTATTGTTATACCTAATCACTCCCTTACATTTATTCTCTAGACCATAATCATTAAAGCTCTCTTAATCAAACAATATCTTTATTTTTATATAAAGTTAGCTACGTTTTACTAACAAGCTCACACACTCAACATGATGCGTCTGCGGAAATAGGTCCACCGGCTGGATTTTCTTCAATTCATAGCCCAAGTCTTGATAGCGTTTGATATCACGCGCCATGGTTGCTGGGTTACATGAGACGTAAGTTATCTTCTCAGCTTGCATGGCGACGCTGGCTTTGATGAAGCTTTCCGTCAAGCCCTTGCGTGGTGGATCCACAATGATGACGTCTGGTTTGATGCCATCCTTGCTCCACTTGGCCATGGCATTTTCAGCGGAGTCAGCCACATAGTGAGCGTTTGTAATGCCGTTTCGTTCTGCATTTTTCTTGGCATCTTCAACGGCTGTTTCGATGACTTCAACGCCATAAACTTCCTTGACCTGTTTCGCAAATGACAAACCAATTGTCCCGATTCCTGAATAGGCATCAATAACAATGCTGTCGCTGTTTAAATCTGAGAAGTCAATAGCCGTTTGATAGAGTTTTTCAGCCATCTCGGTATTAACCTGATAGAAAGACTGGGCAGAAATCTCATAGTCATTGCCCAACATCCTATCTGTGATGGTGTCTTGACCATAAAGGGTGCGAAACTCCTTACCAAAGATGGCGTTAGTATTCTTATCGTTGATGTTTTGAATGATTGATACGACACTTGGGAAGGCTTCCCTAATCTTAGCAATGACTTGGTCAATACGGAAAATTTTTGGTCTGGTCGTTACAAAGACCAACATCATCTGACCTGAATAATGGCCACGACGAACTACCAAATGACGAATCAATCCTGTCTGCTCCTTCTCATCATAAGGTTTGAGATCATAGCGACGGAGAAGGTCACGGACAAAGACAATGAGTTTATCAATTTCCTTGTCTTGGATGAGGAAATCTTCAATTGGAATCAAGTCGTGCGAATTCTTGCGGTAGAAACCTGTTTCAAGCTGACCTTTAACACGGCGTACGGGCACCTGCGCTTTATTACGGTAGGCGTAAGGTGTTTCCATACCTAGTGTTTCAGCGACTTCTAGGTCCGAGATGCCGGCTGTCTTATAGAGGTTATCGACGACTTGTTTACGCTTGAACTTAAGCTGCTCCTCGTAAGTCATATGCCCAAAATCAGCAATCCCTGAACGAAGATAAGTAGCATCAATGTCCTGATTACGGTTTGGTGAAAGGGTCAGATACTCCTCAACCTTACCAAAGCCGATATTTTTCTTGAGCTTAAGCACGCGCATCTTGATGACTTCACCTGGTAGGGCATTATCCACAAAAAAGACAAAGCCATCCACCTTAGCGACACCCGCTCCTTCATGTGTCAAATCGACAATTTCAACTTCTACAATATCGTTTTTATTTAACATAATTCAACTTTCTTTACTCTGATAGGCCTCTAAGTTTTCCTAAAAAGCCACTTGCTACCCTCCATTATAGCACATATAAATCAAATTTATGGCTGGCCATAAATATTATAGATTTTTCAGAAAAGTCAAACGGTGCTATCATAGGTCCATGACAAAAAAATAAACGACTTAGCAACTAGGCTAGATGTCGTTTCTATCTAAAGGAGAATAATCATGCCAGATATTACCATTCATACAATCGAAACTGCACCAGAAGAAGTTAAAGACGTCCTTCAAACAGTCAAAGATGCCAATGGGGGATTCATTCCAAACTTGATTGGTCTCCTTGCTAATGCGCCAACTGCGCTTGAAACTTACCGCACTGTCGGTGAAATCAATCGTCGCAATTCATTGACACCAACTGAACGTGAGGTTGTTCAAATTACAGCTGCTGTTACCAACGGCTGTGCCTTCTGTGTGGCAGGTCACACAGCCTTTTCAATCAAGCAAATCCAAATGACACCTCAACTTTTGGAAGCTCTTCGTAACCGTACACCAATCGAAGACGATCCAAAACTTGATACCCTTGCTAAGTTCACTATTGCTGTGATCAATACCAAAGGTGCTGTTGGTGACGAAGCCTACAATGACTTTTTGGAAGCTGGTTACACTGCGCAAAATGCCCTTGACGTTATCTTGGGTGTCAGCCTTGCTAGCTTGTGTAACTACGCTAACAATCTCGCACAAACACCGATTAACCCTGAACTTCAAAAATTCGCTTAATGTAAAGCTAAACTGATAAACTAGAGGAGGACCTAAGCCTATGTCACATTTTTCAAAAGAATTCCTTACTTGGTTGGACACTAATGCCGACCATATTGACCAAGAGTCTGGACCAATTGCGGATCAGCTTCTCGAAAAAATTGCTGAAAACGATGTCTTTAAAATCGGCGTACCTGCTGAGTTTGGAGGCCTAGGTGGTGGACCTACTCAAGTTGTTGATGTGCTTAATGAATTGGCACAACATTCTTTGACAGCTTCCTTTATTTCTTGGGGGCACCGTACTTTCATCGACTATATCCTAGCGAGTGACAATGCTTACCCTCGTGAAACTTGGTTGAAAGAATTGTATACTGGTGAGCGTGCTGGTGGAACTGGTTTATCAAATGCCGTCAAATTCTTGTCTGACATTGAAGAATTGAATGTGACCCTCAGTCAAGAAGGTGATGACTACTATCTCGATGGTCGTCTACCTTGGGTGACTAATCTTCGTTCAGATAAGTTTGCGGCTCTCTTTGCAGCTGACTTTAAAGATGGTAGCCAACCTTGGATTATCACAATTCCATCTGAAGCTGAAGGTCTTAGCCGTTCTGAAGATTTGGAATTTGTTTCCCTTCAAGGAGCTAACACTGCTTCTCTTACTTTCAATCATGTCAAACTCGATCCTAATTGGGTCCTTTCAAAAAATGGTACCGACTACATTGCCAAAACACGTCCAAACTTTCTTGGCTTCCAATTTGGTCTCGCCTTTGGTTTGGCCCAACGTTCTCTTGATGAGGTTGAAGCTAGTCTAAACAGTAACCGCAGCGTTCTCCGTGGCGAATTTGAAGCTACACGTGACAACCTTCTTGCTATTCAAGACCAACTCTTTAAAGGTCTAAATGATACTAACTACTTTATCGAAAGACCACGTGAACTTTTCCAATTGCGTATCGATATCGTTGATGTCGTAGCTAACAGCCTGCTCCTCGAACTTCAGGCTAGTGGTGGTCGTGGCTATTTGAAAGAATCTGAGTCAAGCTTTATCCGTCGTTGGAATGAAGGTGTCTTCCTTCCAATTGTATCTCCGAGTGCGGTTCAGCTTCGCCATATCCTTGCAGCTAGCTAGAAAGACTATGGACCAATGAAGGTATTTTTCAAGAAAATTCCCTTGGCCCTATCTAGTCTGGTACTTGCCCTCTTTAGTTTATCCAATCAAATAAGTCAATATACCCTGATTGCTCAGGGTATTTGGCTTATAGCCATTTTTGGCTTTGTCCTAGTGCTAGGACGCCTAATCATTGGTTATAGACAAACTCAAGAAGACTTGCACAATCCAGTCATAGCTTCGGCCTTTCCCAGCTTCTTTATGGCTGCCTTTCTCTTTGTCGGTCGCCTTCCACTAGCTCAAACTGGTCTATGTATCGCATGGATAGGGCTCCTTGGACTTTATATTGCCTATATCATCTTTTTCAGTCTGCGTTTTCTGCGTCCACTGGTCTTAGAACAGGTCTATCCAAGCTGGTTCGTGGTTTATGTAGGTCCTGCTATTAGTCTTGCAACCGTACCGGCCAGTATTCCAAACAGTATCAAGGGGCTTATCCTAGGACTAACGGGACTGGCGACTCTAGCCCTCTTTCCACTTATTTTATGGAGAATTAAACGTCTAGCCATTCCCCAGCCAGTTCTTCCTATACTTGCCATTTTAGCGGCTCCATTGGCCCTTCTCATTACGAGCTCAATCAAGAGTGGTCAAAGGCCTGAAACTATCCTCTTAGCCGGCCTGCTTGTCTTCTCCCAACTTTTCTTTTTCTTCGCCTTGGGACTCTTTGCCAAGCTTGTAAAAAAGGGTTTTGTCCCACTTTTCGCAGCTTTTAGCTTTCCCTTGGTCAATAGTGTCAATGCTTTTAAGGCAGCTACCACAAGTCTTAAGCTCGTGAATCCGATGATCCATTTAATTTATTTAGCCGAGCTCTTGCTAGTGCTTGCTATTATGG
This sequence comes from uncultured Streptococcus sp., assembly GCF_963545685.1. Classification (GTDB taxonomy): domain Bacteria; phylum Bacillota; class Bacilli; order Lactobacillales; family Streptococcaceae; genus Streptococcus. The sequence goes on from NZ_CAUUKN010000042.1 coordinate 7,192, forward strand.
TATATTTGCTCTATCATTTTCTGAAGCTTTTGTATAATGCTCTTGTAGCTGCTGAATGCTAAAAACAAGCCTGTTCATTCTGAACAAGCTTGTTTTTGTTTTAACTTATCTAAATCCTAGTTCTTTTAATTTATCCTGGTAACTATCAACATCAATTTCAATTCCTTGACCACCATATAAATCATAGCTGTCAATCCAATCACCATCTGAAGGAATGGTTTGAGAATTGATGCCCTTCTTGAAACTGCCAGCATTTGAAAGCCCCAAATCCAACATATCCGTCATGCTCATATTGGTTGAAGTCAGTGAGTATACTTTTCCTAAAGCCTCAGGACCCTTGAAAAGACTAAGAGGATTTTTAACTTGCTTCATAACAGCTTGCATCACTTGTTGTTGGCGCTTGGTACGGCCATAATCCCCTTCATCATCCTTACGGAAACGAGCGTAATTAAGAAGAGTTCGCCCATCCATCTGTTGCTTACCGACTTTAATGGTTTGATTGGGAACATTCCCATCCTTGTCCATTCTCAAATCATCTGGAACTTGGACCGAAGACACTTTTTTACCATCAATAGTTGCAAACTTAGCATTGATTTCCACACCATCTGGGAAGAGGGTATCAACACCTGTCGCAAAGGTTTCAAAGTCGACCATGGCATAGTACTTGATATCAATGTCAAAATTCCGCTTGAGCGTCTCACGCATAAGCTCTGCCCCTTGATGGTTATTTTGCTCACCAATATTGAAGGCAGTATTGAGTTTCAAATCCTGAGAATAGTCTGTCTCTGAAGCTCCCTTAATATTAACCAAGGTGTCTCGCATAAAGCTTACCATCTTGATTTTGCCTTCCTTATTGCCCACATTGACAACCATAATGGAGTCTGTTCTGGCATCGGTAGATTCTTGGCTGACTCGTTGATCAGAACCCAAAATAAGGATATTCACCCCATCCTTGGTATCTTTGCCGTTAAAAGTTTCGACTAAGGCCGGTTGATAGGTTTTACCATTATTACCAGCAGCAGAAAGGTCAGTTCCCTTATAAAATTGATAGGCCATTGCTAGCACTAAGAACACAATCCCAAGACTCAAGCATCTGAGCACCAGTTTCACAACTTTCTTGAGCTTTCTTTTTTTCTTAGGTCGCGTTTTCTTTGCTGCTTGCGGGCTTGACTTTGGTGCCGATGTTGCTGCAGGTGCTACTCGTCTTTGAACCTTTTTTTGTTTAGGTTTTCGTTGAGGCGCTTCCTCTCGATAGACAGGCAGACCTTCCTCTGTTAGCTGGCTGACATCCTCATAATCAGTCGCCTGATAATAAGTTGACCGATTATCATAAGGCTGGCGCCATGCTTCTTGATAGTCAGCACTTTGACCTTGATACCTCTCGTAGGAACGCTCCGCTTCATAAGCATCCAACTTTCCTTGTAGATAATTGAATTCCGAAGCCTGCTGTCCATTAAGGTGGGCAAGATTTTTTAAAAGATAGCTATAACGTAACCGTTCATGATGCGTAAACGGCCCATTGTTAGATGTGGTCATAAGATTTCCCTTTAAATTTGATAGACTTGGTAAGCTCCCAAGATTTTATATCCAATTCCAACTGCAGTTAGCTCTTCAAGAGCGAACTGAGCCAACTTTTCCTTTGTATAATCACAATCAATAATGAAAAAGTACTCGCCAAGTACCGTCTTTAAAGGACGGCTTTCAATCTTGGTCAAGTCAATGCCTCGCCAGGCAAAGGTCGATAAGGCCTTGTAAAGAGCACCTGGCATATTGTCAGGCAGAGTTAAGGCCAACGTTAATTTACAATCAATCTGATTGAGCGAAATTTCAGGAACAGTATTCCCTAGTACCCAGAAACGGGTATAATTCTTCTCAATTTCCTGAATATCCTTAGCTAAAATTTCAAGACCGTATTCCTTGGCAGCTGCATGCGGAGCGATTGCAGCATAAGGTTGCTCAGGATTATCTGCGACATAGCGAGCCGCAAAGGCTGTACTGGCTGTTGTCTCAATTTTAGCATGTGGAAAATGATCTTTAATGTACTTTTTCCCTTGGGCAATCGCTTGTGGATGTGAGAAAATTTTCTCAATCCTTGCATGGTGTTTGCTAGCCATCAACTGTTGCTTGATGGGTTGAACAATCTCTGCCACGGCACGAATGTCTGCCTGGTGGAAGAGATAGTCTAAGCTCTCATGTACAGATCCCTCAATGGAATTTTCCACAGGAATAACTGCGTAATCCACACGTCCCTCTTCATATGACTTGATAACTTCGGTAATGGTACCTAGAGAAACCAACTTTGCCTCAGGAAATGCCTTTAAGGCTGCATTGTGCGTAAACGACCCACTAGGGCCCAAATAACCTACATACATTTGATAAACCTTGCTACTTCTTCTGGCGTCCGGTTATCAACAGTGACAACCAGATCTGCCAACCCTTGATAGAGGCCCATTCGACCATCATAAATGGCCTTGAATTCCTCTTTAGAATGATTGAGAAAGAGGGGGCGTTGATTTTTGATATCCTTTTTAATACGGTCATAGACCACATCAAAAGAAGCGTGAAGCCATACGTTATGCTTACGATTTTTCTTCAAAAGCTGACGATTGCGCTCCGTCACAACGACACCACCACCAGTGGAAATGATCACATCATCTCCCTCTTGAAGGAGTTCTTCCAGAGTCTCAGATTCAATCTGACGAAAGCTTGCTTCGCCTGCTTTGGCAAAAAAATCAGCAATGGACATTCCGATTTTCTCTTCGATGACCTGATCCATATCTACGAAACGACCATCCAGGTATGGGGCGACGGAACTCTTACCAACTCCCATAAAACCCAATAAAACCTTAGCCATGCAGTAATCCTTCCAAATCACTAAAGAAGCTTGGGTAACTTGTATTGATAGCTTCCGCACGTTGCAAGTCAACTTCGCCATCTTGAACCAAGAGGGCAGCAATGGCTGTCATCATACCAATCCTGTGGTCACCAAAGGTATTGACCTCTGCCCCGTGAAGAGCTGTCTTACCAGTGATAATCATACCATCCTCAGTTGGAACAATATCAGCACCCATAGCATTCAAGGCATCTGCTACCACCTGAATACGATCAGTTTCTTTGACCTTGAGCTCTTCAGCATCACGAATCACTGTCTTGCCCTGAGCTTGTGTCGCCAAGAGCGTGATAATCGGAAGTTCATCAATCAAACGTGGAATGATATCACCGCCAATTTCTGTTCCTTTTAGTTCTGAAGTTTCAACCGTAATGGTCGCAGATTTAGCAACCTGGTCAATATCTGAAAGGGTTATCTTACCACCCATGTCTTTGATCACATCAATGATACCCGTACGCGTCTCATTGATACCGACATTTTCCAAGACAATCTTAGAGTTAGGAACCACGAGTCCTGCTACCAACCAAAATGCTGCTGAAGAAATATCTCCTGGAACCACGACTTCTTGGGCAGTGAAGCTTTGTCCACCAGAAATACGAATTTCCTTGCCATCTACTTGAAGCTGACCACCAAACTGCTGAATCATATCTTCCGTATGATTACGTGTTTTTTCCTTTTCAATGATGACAGATTCGCCATCAGCTTGAAGGGCTGCAAAAATAAGGGCAGACTTAACCTGAGCAGAGGCCACTGGCAATTGGTAATGGATAGGTTTAAGAGACTTGCTGCCGTGCATTTTCAATGGTGGCAAATCGCGGTCAGTCTGTCCTGACACCTCTACCCCCATCTGACGTAAAGGAATAGTGACACGGTCCATAGGGCGTTTTGAAAGGGAATCATCCCCAAACATTTCCACATCAAAATCTTGACCGGCAAGCACACCTGAAATCAAACGAATCGATGTTCCAGAGTTCCCCATGTCCAACTTGTTTTGAGGAGCCTTGAGACCATCAAAACCAACACCGTGAATGCGTACCACATCACCATCATCCTCGATAGTTACACCCAACTCACGGAAGACCTGCATAGTTGAGAGGACATCCTCACCTCGTAAAATATCACGAACAGTTGTCACACCTTTGGCAAGACTTCCGAACATGATAGAACGGTGACTGATTGACTTGTCACCAGGAATGCGCAAGTTGCCATGAAGACCTTGGGCCTTGGTTTCTAGTTTCATAGGTTACTCCTAAAAATTTTATAGTTGTTCTCATTATACCATATTTGAAAGTCCAACCATAGACTGAATTGTCAAAATATTCACTCGTTTGTATTGCCATACTTTTCCTTCAAGAAGGCAACTGCCTCTTGAACACGGTTCCGAATCAAGTCAGCAGACTCCTGCAAAAGATGTTTTTCCTCAGCCGACAAGGACAAATGAACAGGAGCTTCCACCCCTTGACGTCCTAAAACAACTGGATAGCCAAGATAAGTCTGATAGATTTCTTGATAGCTAGATACTGCCACCTCTTCTTGAGCGTCAGAAAGGATAATTGCCACCAAACGAAGAGCAGCACTGGCAATACCGTATGAAGTATAACCCTTACCATAAAAAACCTTATGGCCACCCTTCATGGAAGCCATAAAGAGATTTTGACGCTCCTCTTCACTCGTCAATGTTGTAATATCTTGACCTTTGACTCTAACTTGACTCCAGGCTGTAAATTGAGAGTTCCCATGTTCACCAAGATTGTAGCCTGATACTGATTTGGGATTGACTGCTAGAACCTCTCCCACTGCGGTCTTCATTCTAGCCGTATCAAGCAAGGTCCCTGTCCCAATCACACGTTCCTTGGGCCAACCTGTGAATTCTTGATAGAGAGCTGTCACCGCATCTACAGGATTTGAGATGACCAAGAGTATCCCTTTAAAATCCAACTGTTTTAGTTCCTGAGCAACCTGATAAACAGCTTCTCGGGTAAATGGAAATTCAGCAAAACGATCCTCACCAGCATTGTGCTGTAGTTGAATATTTCCAAGAGCTGAGATGATAACATCAGCATCTTCCAATGCTTCATAATCATTGACCATGATGTTTGCATAGCTAGCCAGATTTGCCATGGCATCCTTAAAATCCTGGGCATCTGCTTCAACTTTCCTCTCATTAACATCAATAAAAACATAACTATCGGCTAAGCCCTGAGCAATAGCCCCATGAGCTACCGCTGCACCGACATTTCCCATACCAATTATTCCAATCTTACGAGTCATCATTTTCCTCCCTTATTATTTCTAGTTTCTTCCTTAAAGAATCGCTTTTGAATGCAGAAAAGGGCCTGTCAACTGACACACCCTTTCTTATTAGCTATTCAAATCTTGCAAAGGTTTGAAGATGATACGTTCAATATCATTCAAATAAACAGACAGACCTTGTTGCGCAGTCAAGTATTCTTTCAAAAGGGCGTTGGCTTCTACCTTTTGGCCCAATTCTTGAACAGCTGCTTGTTCTTCTGCTGTTGGCATTGTACCCGCCTGCATTTTAGCATAGAAATCCTCTTGGAAATCAGTAAACTCTTTGAAAAGAGCAC
>NZ_CAUUKN010000043.1:0-11907 GCF_963545685.1 uncultured Streptococcus sp.
TCCGGTCCTCTCTAGATGTTAGCTTTTCGTCACCCACTACAGTTGACACGGAGCCATAAAAAGGAAGCCCTAAGACTTCCTAAATGATTATTTTAAATTATTCAACGCTAAAGAGGTATGGATACACAGGTTGGTCCCCTTGGAAGATTTCAACTTCGATATCTTCATGAGCCTCTTCCAATTTTTCAGCGAGTGCTTGTGCTTGTTCTTGATTGCCTTCTTCACCGACGTAAATCATAACAATTTCGCTGTCTTCGTCAATCATCTTGTCAAAGGTATCAAGAAGGGCTTGATCCATATCTGGTGTAGATACAAGAATCTTACCATCTACCATACCAAGAATATCATTTTCATGAATCTCAAGACCGTCAATAGTTGTGTCACGTACTGCCAAAGTCACGCTACCACTTGTTACATCTGAAAGACTGGCTGTCATAGCTTCAACATTAGCTTCGATACTTTGGCTAGGATCGAAAGCAAGCAAGCTTGTGAAGCCTTGTGGTACTGTACGTGTTTCAACAACCGCAGCATTGACATCTACTACTTCAGCAGCTGATTGTGCTGCCATAAAGATATTTTTATTATTTGGCAGGATGATAACATTCTTGGCATTAACCTGCCCAATAGCCTTAACAATATCTTCTGTTGATGGGTTCATTGTTTGACCACCTGAAATCACATAGTCAACACCTTGTGATTTGAAGATATCTGCAAGCCCATCTCCGGCAACAACTGCAATAAGGGCAAAGTCTTTAGGAGCAGAAGGCGTAGCTTGAACGGCTTCTTCTTTTTGAACTTGTGCATCGTGTTGGTTACGCATGTTGTCAACCTTAACTTTGACAAGAGCTCCATATTTAAGACCTTCTTGCATGACAAGACCTGGATCCTCTGTATGGACATGAACTTTGACAATTTCATCGTCGTTAACAACAAGGAGAGAATCCCCAAGGTTACTCAAGTAATTTTGGAACTCTTCATAGTCAAAGTCCTTCACATAAGTTGGACCTTGTTTGAGACCAATCATGATTTCCGTACAGTAACCGAAGGTAATATCTTCAGTTGCAACATGACCTGCAACTGACTTATGATGTTCTGCATTGATCATCTCTGTCATAGTAGCAGGAGTCGCTTGGAAGTCCTCTGAAGCGATATACTCACCTGTGAGTGCTGACAAGAAACCTTCATAAATAAAGACCAAACCTTGACCACCTGAGTCTACTACACCAACTTCTTTCAAAACTGGAAGCATCTCTGGTGTCTTAGCCAAGGCAGCCTTAGCTCCGTCAAGAGCTGCACGCATAACCTCAACAGCATCATTCGTAGATTCAGCTTTCTTAATCGCTGCTGAAGCTGCACCACGTGATACTGTAAGGATTGTTCCTTCAACAGGTTTCATAACAGCTTTATAAGCAACTTCAACACCTGATTGGAAGGCGTGAGCTAAATCTTGGCCGTCAAGTTCCGTTTTATCTTTAATGCTTTGACCAAAACCACGGAACAATTGTGAGGTAATAACACCTGAGTTACCACGGGCACCCATCAAGAGACCTTTAGACAAAATCTGACCAACTTCACCAACTGTTGAAGCTGATTGATCTGCGACAGCTTTGGCTCCGTTATCCATAGTCATTCCCATGTTTGTTCCAGTATCTCCATCTGGTACTGGGAAGACATTGAGTGAATTCACATATTCTGCTTGCTTACCTAGACGCGTTGCTGCCGCTTGGACCATCTCCTGAAGCAAGCTTGTTGTAATTTTAGACACTAGTTTTCTCCTACGACTTTAATATTTTGAACGTAAACATTTACTGTTTCAGCCTTGATACCGAGTTGATTCTCAAGATTAAATTTCACACGTTCTTGAATATTTTTTGAAACCTCACTAATCTTAACACCGTAACTCATAACAGTGTAGACATCCACAGTGATACCTGCATCAGTAGATTTCACGACAACTCCTTTTGCGTAGTTTTCTTTTCCAAGAAGTGCTTGAAAATTATCTCGGATAGCACTCTTACTTGCCATACCGACAACGCCAAAAATTTCTGTTGCTGAACCGCCAACTACTGTTGCGATGACATCATCTGACAATTCGATTTGACCATCTTTTGTATTGATTTTTACAGTCATAATTACTACCTCAAAAAGTTTTTATCAGTTTATTTTATCATATTCGAGCCTACTTGTAAAAAATAAGAAGAAGATGCCTTTTGAATAAGAGCATCTCCCCATCATTTGATTATCTAAACTGTCTCTTTGCGAGATAACGACGGTACATCACGTAGAGAAAGACCGCACGCCATATATTATCAACAACTGTTGCAATCCAGACACCTGCAAGGCCCATTCCCAAACTCACTCCTAGGAAGTAGCCTGAGAAAATTCGGATTAGCCACATTCCAATAGTCGTTGCGTAGAAAGGCATCTTAGCCTTCCCAAGACCTTGCCAGGCTGCTGTGTAGACTAAAGTCGCCGAAGTCACGGGATTCCCTAGGAATGAATAAAGCATAACGACCTGACTAGCGGCAATAGCTGCTTTATTATCTGTAAAGAGGCTTGACAAGTCTTGGCCAAAAAGTAAGATGCTTCCGGAAACTAAAACCATCAAGAAAGTTGAAATCCAGTAAGACTCTCGTATAATACGCTTCATCTGCGCCTTATCCCCTCGCCCCAAACTATTGGCAACCAAGATAACCGTGGCTGTAGCCACCCCCATACCTGGCATATAGTTAAACTGGGTGAGATTTTCACCAATGGCATTACCACCGACAACGGCTGTACCAAAGGTAACGATGATGGCCACGATTACAACATCACCAGCACGCATCATTAACCGCTCACCTGCTGCTGGTAGAGCAATTCCCAATAACTCCTTGTTAAAAGGTTTGGTAACTTCAAACTGTTTCACATCCAATTTCATCGCAGTCCATAGTATGACGGTCCCAACTAGACGAGAAAAAACCGTAGCTGTAGCTACCCCAACAATCCCCCAATGTCCAACAAAAATAGCCAAAGAAGATAGAAGAGCGTTAAGAAGATTAGTCAAAAGACTGACAACCATGGAAATACGAGGACGTCCCTTGGCTCGTAGTATATTACCAAAGGTAGTCATCAAAGCCAGAAAGACCACACCTCCACCGACTAGACCCAAATAGAGACTGCCAGCCTGAGTCACAGATTGCTCAGTGCCCAGAAGATTAAGAATGGCTCCACCACCAAAAATGGAGAGTAGACCCAAGACGAGACTAAGAGCAAGGGTAATAATAATAGCATCCCAGGTGTCTCTGTTAGTCGCTTTAACGTCTCCTTTTCCTAGGCTTCTAGCAATGACACTAGCACTCGAAGCCCCCAGGGCAATGAAGATAGCCTGATAAATCGTAATGATATTATTGGCCACGGAAACCCCTGATATAGCAACAATACCAACCTGAGCTACTAGGTAAGAATCGACAACCCCCATCAACATTTGTAAGAGGTTTTCAGCCATAGCCGGTAAGGCTATGTTTAAAATTTTCTTTGTTTCTGTCATAATATTTTCTTTTATATTGATAAAAATAGGGCTGATTTCTCAGCTCCTATTTTTTATTCTTATACACCAAGATAGCTTTCAACTGCTTTTTGCATATCAGCTGCAGCAACAACTGTTTTATGGCGAACTTCTGCACGTTCAAGTCCATCTACAGCAGCTGGGATAGCTACACCTGAAAGTTGGTGCAAATCTTCTACCGCTTTGAAGTCATCACCACTATCTTTACCAGTAACAGCTGAAACAGCCACACGTGGGAACTTGTATGGACTAGCTGTTGAAGCGATAACTGTTGGTGTGTGATCATCTGTCTTTTGAACGTATGCTTCGTAAACAGCTGAGGCAACCGCTGTGTGAGGATCCTCAATATACTTGTCTTCTTCATAAACACGTTTGATTTCAGCAGCTGTTTCGTCCTCAGTTGCAAATCCTGCTGCAAACAAATCAAGAATATCTTTATCTGCATCAGCCAAAGTGTACTCACCCTTAGTCACAAGCGCATCCATAAGCTCTTTAGTCTTAGCTGCATCATTACCAAGAAGGTGGAAAATCAAGCGTTCTAAGTTAGAAGATACCAAGATGTCCATAGAAGGACTTGTTGTTACCTTGAAGTCGCGTTTCTTGTCATAAGTACCTGTTGCAAAGAAGTCTGTAAGGACATTATTTTCGTTAGAAGCACAGATTAATTTACCAACTGGGACACCTATTTGACGTGCATAGTAAGCTGCCAAGATGTTACCAAAGTTTCCTGTTGGTACTGTGAAGTTAACCTTATCTCCGTTTTGGATATGACCTGCCTTAACCAACTGCGCATAGGCATACACATAGTAAACCACTTGTGGTACCAAACGACCAACGTTCATTGAGTTAGCTGATGAGAATTGCGTATGATGAGTCAACAATTTCTCACGCAAATCAGCGTCGTTAAACATACGTTTCACATCTGTTTGGGCATCATCAAAGTTACCATCAATGGCAATAACATGAGTGTTAGCACCTGTTTGAGTTGTCATTTGCAACTCTTGGATTTTTGAAACACCATCTTTTGGATAAAAGACAATAATTTCAGTTCCAGGGACATCTGCAAAACCAGCCATGGCAGCTTTACCAGTATCACCTGATGTCGCTGTCAAAATAACAATCTTGTTATCAACACCTTGTTTCTTAGCTGATGTTGTTAGCAAATAAGGCAAGATTGAAAGCGCCATATCTTTGAAGGCGATGGTAGAACCATGAAAAAGCTCAAGGTTATAATGGTTTTGAAGTTTGACCACTGGAGCAATGGCTGCTGTATCAAACTTATCATCATAAGCATTTGTGATACAGTAATCCAATTCTTCTTCAGTAAAATCATCCAAGAAAGCAGACAAAACTAATTTAGCAACTTCTTGGTAAGAAGCATCTTTCAATCGATCAAAGTCTAAAGTAACTTCAGGTGTTGTCAATGGGGTGAACAAGCCACCATCTGTTGCCAATCCTTGAAGAATAGCCTGACTAGCTGTTACTTTATTATTTTCGTCACGTGTTGATTGGTATACAAGTGTCATGGTAAATCCTCTTTTTTAGATAGTCTGTGGCCTTATTGTAGCATAATTGTCAGAATATTTCTACACGTATTGTGACCTGTGAGAAAATCATTCGGATTTCACTTCTTTAAGTTCATTTAAATACCAGAAAAAATCCGGAATTTCTTTCCCGGATTTTCTTTTAGAATTTATCTTTGGTGTCATTCTTAGTTGAAAAAGTGATATCTTTTGATTTACCATCACCACTAAGCGTTACCTTGTTATCTTTTTTAGTAACTTTTAGCTCTTGGCCCTTTTTCACATTGAGACCATCGATATCAACATCTTTGTTGACAGAAGTAACAGTCATCTTATGTCCCAAACGGCTAACCTTCCCTTTAAAAAGAGTTGTCGTTGTTTCGCCTGTCTTGGAATCATACTTTTGACCACTGTCTTTCGCAGCTTTTTCAAGAGCATCATCAAGTTCTTTTTCTATAGTTTCCTCACTGTAATAACTTTCAAAGGAATCTCCATAGATGGCTTTAAATAAATCTCCAAAGGTTGAAAATGTCTTCTCAAGACTATCACGATAATCCTTGATGTAAGTTTTCTTGTCAAAGGTATAACTAGCCGTCACCTTGGCATTGCTACCTTTCACCTTCATGGTTACAGCAGTATCTGTAATATACTTTTCAAGTTCTTGACTTTCCAGATCTGTCAAGCTTTCAGACATACTTGAGCTATATTCTCTACCTAAAGAACTACTGTACCATTTGCCGTCAATATTACCTGTCACATAACGGTAAGTCATAAAGCCACCGATACATAAAAAGACAAGGGCTACTGCTGATACAATTGAGACTAGGATGCGTTTTTTCTTTTTAGGATCCATGCCTTTTTTAAGAGCCAAATTTGCCATAGCCGCCTGTCCTTCCGAAAAAGCTACAGTAGGAGATGCTTGTACTACTGGGACTACTTCAGTTGGTACAGGATTGGTACTAGTCTCGACAATTTCTGCCGCAACCTTAATTGGTTCAGCCGTCGCTGGTTCTTGCGTTTTAACCGATCCCTCGTTAACAAACTCTCCAGCTTTCAAAGCATCCGCCATCTCCTGGACACTAGGCTTACGACCATTCACCGTTTCAAAATAATCCAACCATTCCGCTCTTGTCATTTATATTCCCCTTTAATTTCATTTTTTATGTGTTTTTGGTGAAGCTAATGTCACCGAATTCACTGTGTCCCTTGATGGTAAATCCGCCATTGTTAGGCGTGTAATCTAATATATCACCCTCTTTAAAGGCATCTGAAACCCCGGCCTTATCGACAGTGATTGTCTGCTCCCAACGGTTAATTTCACCCGTGAACGCAGTTGTTGTTACACGACCTGTTTTAGAATCATATGTATAACTCTTTGGAAGTTCTTTCTTCACCGTCTCATCAAACTGTTTATAGTAGTCTTCTTCTGATAAAGAATTACTATCGAAAATCTCCAAGAATTCCTCACCGTACTGCCCCTTCAGTTCATTAACCCTACTCTGGTAAGCCTGGTAGAAGCCTTTACGGTTGTATACAAAGCTCACTTTTAAGTGTGCCTTGTTGTCAGTAATGTTCATTGTTGTATTGATATCAGTTATCGAATCTTGACCTTGTGGTAGTGCATTACTGACTTTATTTTTAGTGCTAGCTGTATCTTTTAAAGTCGTTAACATTTTCTCGCTAAAGGTCGGGCTTATCCACTCGCCCTCAATACTGGCAGCTCGATAACGGTAACCCATTACGATACAAACAATCAAAAGGATAGTGAGTATCGCTGCAATAACACCTGATACCATTCCCAAAATATTCTTTGAGGTTACTGGCTCCTTTGATTCTTTTACTTTTTGACTAGGATCAAAACGAACAGTCACCATCCTATCAGCATTAAACTCTTTAAACTTATTAGTCGCCCTATCCCCTTCTATGGAGGCCCTTGATGGCCTCATTTCATGAGGCCTGAGAGAATGCGCTGTGGCATTCAAACTAAGCCCTTCTTCTTTTGTCATAGAACTCTCCTTATTTTACCGTAAGGTTATTATAACAATTCTTAAAGCGTTTTTCTATCTTATTCAGGAAAGTCCTTTATTTTTAATTTGGATAAACACTCTAATATAGTAGCTTTTAGCAAAAAAAGTAGCCCTTATAGAGCTACTTTTGTCTATCGCTTAACCTTTGTAATCAAAGGCAACTTCGATAATTTCTTTCAATTCTGAAATAAGAGGTTCTTTTGGATTAGCTGTTGTACATTGGTCTTCGTACGCATGCTCTGCCAAAGTATAGGCAGTATCTTGAAGAAGTTTCTTAGTAACCCCTTGTCCTTTCCAGTTCATGTCAATACCAACAGCAACACCCAATTCGTAAACTTTTTGTGCCAAAACTTCAACCAATTCAGCATCTGATTGTTTGTCAGTACCCCATCCCATGAAACGAACGATATCTGCGTAATCCTTGTCTGCACGGAAGTAATCATATTTAGGGAACATAGCGTGTTTTTGAGGATCACGACCATTGTAACGAATTACGTGAGGCATCAAAATCGCATTGGTACGTCCGTGTGGAATGTCAAACATAGGACCGACCTTGTGAGCTAGTGAGTGGTTGATACCAAGGAAGGCATTGGCAAAGGCCATACCAGCCATTGTAGACGCATTATGCATCTTTTCACGTGACTCTTCATCACCAAAGCGGTAAGAATGTTCAAGATTTTCAAAAACAAGTTTAATCGCTTGAAGTGAAAGTCCACGTGTATAGTCGCTAGCCATTACTGATACGTAAGACTCAATAGCGTGAGTCAAAACGTCCATACCTGTATCTGCTGTAACACTAGCAGGCACACTCATAACTAAAGCAGGGTCAACGATGGCAATATCTGGAGTCAAAGCGTAATCTGCCAAAGGATACTTGATATGAGTTTCACTATCAGTGATAACCGCAAATGACGTTACTTCTGAACCTGTCCCTGAAGTTGTTGGGATACAGATGAATTGTGTCTTCTGAGCGTAAGGAATCTTGTAGGTACGTTTACGAATATCCAAGAATTTTTGTTTAGCGCCGAAGAAGCTTACATCTGGGTGTTCAAAGAACATCCACATAGCCTTAGCAGCATCCATTGCAGAACCACCACCAAGAGCGATAATCACATCTGGTTGGAAATCTACAAAACGTTCCAATCCTTTATATACTGTATTAGTAGATGGGTTTGGCTCAACATCTGAGAAAACATCTACTGCTGGTCTGTGGCGGTTAAGTTCCAATTGGCGTTTAACCAAGTCAGCGTAACCAAACTGAACCATACCAGGGTCACAAACTAACATCACGCGGTCAGCTTCAATGTGACGCAAGTAAGTTATTGAGTCTTTTTCGAAGAAGATTTTTGGTGGGACGCGAAACCATTGCATGTTATTGCGGCGCTTTGACAATGTCTTAACATTCAAAAGATCGAATGAGCTAACATTGTGTGAAACTGAGTTATGACCGTGTGAACCACAACCAAGAGTCAATGATGGAATCATGTTGTTGTAGATATTACCAATACCACCTTCAGCCGATGGGCTATTCACCAAGACACGGCAAGCCTTCATGCGGATACCGTATTGGAGTTGGAGCTCTTCATTTTCAGTGTGGATAACAGCTGTATGTCCAAGACCTCCCAAATTGAGCATGCCTTCTGCTTTTTTGAATCCATCTTCAACGCCATCAGATTTGATAAGGGCAAGTACTGGAGACAATTTTTCCAAGGCAAGTGGGTGTTCCATTGTTGCATCTGGAATTTCTGCCAAAAGCATTTTTGTACCTGCAGGTACTTTAAGACCAGCTTTTTCAGCAATTTCAATAGCTGAGTGACCTACAATAGCACCATTTACAGCTGTACGTGCTTCATTAAGAACGACTTTTTCCAATTTAGCAATATCAGCTTTTTTAGAAATGATGACACATTGATGTGCTTCGAATTCAGCCTTAACTTCATCATAAACAGCTGCATCAACGATAGCTGCTTGTTCAGAAGCACAAATCATACCATTGTCAAAAGTTTTTGAAACGATGATATCGTTGACGGCACGTTTAACTTTAGCATCAGCAGCAATATAGGCTGGTACGTTCCCAGCTCCTACACCAAGAGCTGGTTTACCAGTTGAATAAGCGGCCTTAACCATACCAGGTCCACCAGTCGCAAGTACTGTGGCAATCTTAGGATGGTTCATCAAAAGACCAGTTGCTTCGATAGATGGCTCTTCAATCCACTGGATACAGTTCTTAGGTGCACCCGCTTCAATAGCTGCATCACGGACGATACGAGCTGCCTCTGCAGATGATTTTTGAGCTGATGGGTGGAAGGCAAAGACGATAGAGTTACGTGTCTTAAGAGCAATAAGGGCTTTGAAAATTGTTGTTGAAGTTGGGTTAGTTGTTGGTGTCACCCCACAGATAACACCGACTGGCTCAGCGATAGAAACCAAACCTTGTTCTTTATCTTCAGCGATAACGCCTACTGTCTTGTCATATTTAATACTATTCCAAATGTATTCAGAAGCATACATGTTCTTGATGGCTTTATCTTCATAGATACCACGCCCTGTTTCATCAACGGCCAATTTTGCCAAATACATATGTTTATCTAGGGCAGCAATCGCAGCTTGGTGAACA
The DNA here is from genome assembly GCF_963545685.1 of uncultured Streptococcus sp. Classification (GTDB taxonomy): domain Bacteria; phylum Bacillota; class Bacilli; order Lactobacillales; family Streptococcaceae; genus Streptococcus. The sequence continues at coordinate 9,715 of NZ_CAUUKN010000043.1, forward strand.
ATGTGGTCCACTTGCTCCTGCGTAAAGTTAGCCATGGCATCGAGGGCTTCAACCCCTTTTGTTGCTAATTCATCAATTACTGTTTGAACATCTTTAGTTTGTTTAGTCATATGAAACTCCTTTGAATACTTGTTAAAAACTTCACAAGCTTTAACACAAATCTATTATAACGTTTTCCACACATTATGTAAACCCTTACATGGACAAAAATAAAGAATCCATCCATTTTGGACAGATTTCATCACTTTTTACCAAATAATGACACGATCTTCTGGGGCACGCCACATGCCGTCACCCTCTTTGACATCAAATTCCTTGTGAAATTCGTCGAAGTTGGTCACGATAACATTTGTACGCCATTTAGCTGGGGCATGAACATCCACGCTAGCCAACATTTGCATGTATTCTTCACGCGCCTTCATACGCCAAATAGTCGCAAAGTTAACAAAGAATTCACGGACTGAAAAATCTTTATCACGTTTAGCGGCTTCTAAAGCACAGGCCACGCCACCAAGGTCTGCCACGTTCTCAGAAACAGTCAGTTTGCCGTTGACCTTAGCACCGTAAGAATCCAAGCCCTCAAACTGCTCTACAATCTTATCAGTACGTTCTTTAAAGGCTGCGTAATCTTCTTCAGTCCACCAGTTCTTAAGACTACCGTTTTCATCGAAGGAAGCACCATTGGTATCAAAGGCATGGGAAATCTCGTGTGCAACGACCGCACCGATTCCACCGTAGTTAGCTGATGACGATTGGTGAAGGTCATAGAAAGGTGCTTGTAGGATGGCTGCTGGGAAAACAATTTGGTTCTGCTGTGGGTCATAGTAAGCATTAACCATGTGGGCAGGCATATGCCATTCACTACGATCAACAGGTTTATTCCACTTGCTCCAGCTATGAGCAACCGAAATTTCAACTAACTTCTGTGCATTCTCAACAAATGACAAGTTCTCATCAATAATCTTCTTGTCATAAGTCTCTGGCAATTTTTCTGGATAACCAATATGAGGTGTGATGACATTCAGTTTCGTAATGGCCTTTTCACGTGTCTCAGGAGCCAACCAATCCGCTGTTTGAAGGCGTGATTTATAAACGTCAATCATAGTTGCTACTTTGGCTTCGACATCTGCCTTGGCTTCTGGTGAGAATTTCTCTCCTGCATACCAAAGTCCTAGAGCCTGATTGTAAGGTCCTTGTGCCAAATAGTAGGCTGCTTTTTTCTTTTCCATAGCTTGTGGTGTTCCTGAAAGCGCACGACCATATTTTCCAGCCAAGAAACGAAGTTCATCTGTCAAATAGGCATTCCAAGATGTCGTAACATCAACAAGTAGGACCGCCTTTAGTAATTCCCAGTTGACTTCTGAGTAATATTCTGCCGCAAATTCTGTCCAGAATCGTTCTTCAGGAACGATAACTTTATCAGGAACTTGTCCCAAGATTTCTGTGAAGATATTATCCAGTGGAAGTTCTGGCGCCAGCTTGGCAAAATCTGCCCAATCATATGGGTGGTAGAGTTCCACATACTCAGAAGCCTCTTCACGCGAAAGGACATACTTGGCCAACTTAGCATCAAGGGCGATAACCTTATCCAAGATGTCTTTGATTTCCTCAGCTGTAAAGCCATATTTTTCTAAGAGCTCTTCTTGAATCTCACGCCAAATTCCTAAAAGCTCCTTGCCCTTCTCATTATCCTCAGTATAATAGGTTGTATCAGGCAAAATAATACCCGGTGCTGATGCCCAGAGAACATTTAATTGAGCATTCATAAAGTCTGGAGATACACTGAATGGAAACTCATTGGGCTTACCTGACATCTCATACTCAGCAATTTTCGAAGTAAATTCTGAGAATGAGGAAAGATTCTTGTATTCTTCAATCAAAGGCTTAACAGGCTCGATACCTACTGCCTCACGTTTGTCAAAGTCCGCAGCCATACGGTGAAACTTTATAAAATTTTGTAGAATGGCATTGTCAGGAACATTCTCTCCTGCCAACCACTGATCAGTTGTTTCAAGCATGAGGTCTTCAATTTCGTCCGCTAAATCTGAGAAACCACCTGTACGTGGCTTATCATCGGGAATCACTGCTGTCTTTTCCCACTCACCATTAATTGCATGGTAAAAATCATCTTGTAAGCGTGTCATTACACTTCCTCCATCAACATTAAAAGTGCTTTCATTATAACAAAATTCC
>NZ_CAUUKN010000044.1:0-11785 GCF_963545685.1 uncultured Streptococcus sp.
TGTTTGTTCATTTTTTCTTCAAAAATAGCTGTCATGATTTTACGCAACTCTTCTCCTTCTTTTTCAGGAAGGTCCCCTTGGCGCTTAGCCACAGCATAGAGCTCAGGATATTGCTTGGCTACACGCTCGACTGTCTTAGTCGTCGCATGGCTTCTCACAAAGAAAGGAATGCGTTTAATCCATTCTTGCGGTACGAGAGCAAGCAACTTCTTCGCAGCTTCCTTGTCAGAAATCTCAGCTGTACTCAAACCTTGGTTGATTTGTTCTTGTTCTTTTTCTGTAAAATCTTTTAATTCCATTACTAATTCCTCTTTATCTTTATATAGTAGATTTTACACCCTTGCATGAGAATATACAATTAATTGGGACTGATAGGACAAGTCAGGAAAAAACTAAATCAAAATTCATAAAGCATAGACACTGTCTCATCAAAAATCAGCTATTTGAACTAGAGCTAAAAAAAAGATAACCTCATAAACTGAAGTTATCTCTTTCATACTCACTAAAGTCACCATTTCAGAGTTGCCACTGCTCAATCAACCAATCCGAAAAATCATCATATCTTTCTTGGAGATTGTCATGATGACCGTAGGGGTCAAATTCTGAATAAGTGGACAAGCACTGTTTTTTGATGCACTCATGCACTTTTTTGGCATAACTAGGAGCCTTGGCCAGTCTATTCTTATGATTAGCCCCCTCGGTCAAACCGTTACGTAAATAGACCGAGCAAGTCTTATTGATAAGCTGATGTGCTTTGCAGTAATCTACAAAATTTGGATACCAAAAGGATCCACAAATGGAGAAGATCAAAGACATCTTATCACTGCTATAAAGACTGGAAATAGCTGCCAAACCACCCAGCGAGTAGCCCCCATAAGCCATACGACTTTCATCCAGTCGGAACTCTTGTGCGATACTTTTGAAAATATGGTCAAATAGATGGTCATGATAGCTGGCTAATTTGCCACCAAAATCAGGACTACCAGTTCTCAGAGCCTGAGCCTGCCAAGGTGTAAAATCATCCAAGCGATTCTGAGGTTCAAGCCCAATCAAGATAACAGAATCCGCAAGCTTTCCCAGATAATCAAGCTGCCCATCGTTCAGAAAAACAGCTGGATAAGCCTTCTTGGAATCATAGGACTCAGGAAGTGCAATCGTAACCCGAATGCCATGGCAGACAAAGTTTTTATTTATTAACAAAGTCATTAACCTTTTCAAGAGAATCAATCACAGATGGGCCGTAATCCATAAGCTCGTCATAAGAGATAGTCATGATTTTCTTGTTTTTAACAGCTGGAACATTTTCAAGAACAGCGTTCTTCTCCATCTTGTCTGTCGCGTCCTTGTCCATAGCTTTGTTTCGGTCACTGGTTACATAGATAATCAATTCTGGTTCCATAGACACGAGATTTTCCAGAGTCAAATCTGATGTTCCTGTCGCAACATTGGTATAACCAAGCTGATTGAGCATACTTTCTTGAAGGGCTGATTTGTAGGTTCCAAAGGTTTCATCATTGTAGGCACACATGATCAGAGCCTTCTTCAAGTCTTTGTCAGAAGACTTGTTTTTCTTTTTAACGGCGTCGATACGCTTTTGGAGTTGTCCCGCATAATTGTCTGCCTTGTCTTGGACGTTGAAAATGTCACCAATATTTTTAACATCTTCGATGATATTATTCAAATCTTGTTTCATTGTTGAAACAGAGGCTTTTTGCGTATAAACAGGAATATCATTGCTGTTCCACGTACTGATTGTTCCCATGGACTTGTCTGAGAACATCATGTTACGACCAATAAGAGCATCTGGTCCGTAAGCCAAGATGGCTTCTTGAGAAATCGTCTTCTTATCACCGATTTGTGGGATTGAAGCTATGTCATCCTTATAGTTATCGGTTACTTCATTGTCAGGGTTAAGCATACCGACAATTTTATCTTTCAAACCAAGCTCAATCAAGATTTCAGTTGATGAAAGGTTGTTTGTGATAACCTTTTCTGGTGCCTCTTTGAAGACTTGATCTAACTCAGTTCCTTTATCATCATAAGTTTTGACGGTCAAAGGATACTGGGTTTCTGAGTTAGTCTTTTTCACAGTTTCTTTTGCTGTTGATGACGATGATGTGCTGTTTTTATATGTAGAACTACATGCTGTCAATGTAAGGACTGCTGTAGCGATTAATGCGATACGAAACATTTTCTTGTTCATAAGGCCTTCCTTTCCTAGGCTTATAAATACTGAATCATTGCTTGCTGGTCATCCGTCCATGTAATACGACTGTGAACATCATAAACCGCCTGCAAGGATTGTGGGGTTACGGCATCCCTTGGGACACCTTGGGCAACAATCTCACCTCCTTTCATTAGGTATATATAATCTGAAAAGCGACAGGCCAATTGAATATCGTGAAGGACTGCAAGGACATTAATGCCCAATGCCTTGACCAAAGCCAACATCTCCAACTGATACTTAATATCCAAATGATTGGTAGGCTCATCCAATAAAAGGAGTTTGGGTTCTTGAGCTAAGGCACGTGCTAGGATGACTCTTTGTTTTTCGCCACCTGATAGGGACGAATAATAGCGTGTCTTTTTTTCAGACATGCCTACCTTGTCTAGGGCATCCTGGACGAGCAAGTAATCCCGCTCCGATTCTTTTTGAAAAAGGGAAAGATGAGGAGTTCGGCCAAGCAGGACAATCTCTTCCACCGTACAATCAAATTGAAGAGTGTTAAACTGTGTCACAACGGCCATTTCTTTGGCAGTTTCCTTTAGGCTTACTTGGTCTAGAGGCCTTCCATCAAGTAAAATCTGACCGCTATCTGGCTTCAACTGGCGGTAAACGGTTTTGAGTAAGGTTGACTTGCCACTTCCATTGGGTCCCAGTATGGTCTGGAATAGCTGGCCTTCAACCTTTAGGGAGACACCGTTTAGGATTTTTTTATCTCCAATTGAATAATGAATATCCTTACAATTTACATCCATAAATCTAAACCACCTTCCTGCGATTTTTAGTCACGATATAAATAAAGAAAGGTGCACCAACCAAGGCTGTAAAGATACCGATAGGTAGCTCTGCATTTTTAACGAGGATTCTAGCCAAGACATCTGCCCAAACCACAAACAAGGAACCTAGCAGAGTTGCAACTGGGAAAAGCTTACGATAGTTAGTTCCAACTAAACTTCTGGCAATATGAGGGGTAATCAAACCGACAAAGCCGATAATACCACAACTAGCAACCAAGACGGCCGTTATGACCGCAACGATGGCGATGTAAAGATACCAATAGAGTTTAAGTGGAATCCCTAAAGTCAAAGCTGCTTCATCTCCCATCATCATGGCATTGAAGACACGATACTGAGTTGAGAAATAGAGAAAGGCCAAACCAACCACTACTGCTGGAAGCAACAAATCTGACCAAGATGTCCCTGTCAATGAACCCATGGTCCAAAACTTAATGGTCATAACACTGTCTGCTGTAGCCCCAATTGAGATTATAAAATTAGCAAAGGCAATAAAGAGGGCATTAACAACCGTTCCAGATAAAATCAGGCCAGATGTAGTCACTCTCCCCTGCATAGAGGCAATGATTAAAACAAGAACTGTCGCTAGGATAGCCCCCACAAAGGCACCCAAGCCTACTACAGCTTTAAGACCTAAAATAATGGCCGAGGTTGCTCCAAAAGTTGCACCTGCCGAGATTCCCAAAATATAGGGCTCGGCAATAGGATTATTGACGGTTGACTGCATGACACTCCCAGACATAGAAAGACCTGCACCAACTATTAATCCCAGGAGAACCCTAGGAACTCGCATATTCCAAATAATAGCTTCAAGTGGCTTGGCTGTGCTATGACTGGCAATCGGAAGTCCCAATTTACTGAGGATGACACCATAGGTATCACCTATATCTATAGTGACCGCTCCTAAAGATACTGCTACAAAAACTGATGCTACTACTAAAAATAGAAGCAAACAGAGCAGGCTTAGGTAGCGGGAAAAAACAAGATGTTTTGTTTTCTTAAAAGGCATTAGCACCTCCTTTCCACTTGTAATGTCAGAAAATTTTGACAATACATTTCTAGTATAACATGCCTTAAAAAGATGGGCAAGGTCATTTGAGTCTTACAAAGAAAAAAGAGCAGTCATTGAACTACTCTCAAGCCTTATAAATATCCGAAGCAATGGAAATCAAGCTAGCTTAGGATTTAACCTTTTCCATACTGCTACTAGCAATTCTCATGGCAAGAAGAATTATCAGCTGTACTCAAACCTTGGTTGATTTATTCTTGTTCTTTTTCAGTAAAATCTTTTAATTCCATTACTAATTCCTCTGCATCTTTATATAGTAGATTTTACACCCTTGTATGAGATTATACAACTAATTGGGATGGGAGGTTGCTAGCCGTGAACAATAATAGAATTAGGAAAATCATGATTTCTTTTTTCCTAAAATACCGTACAAAAAGATCTGATGGATTTGCTTAACGTCTGTTTCTAAATTATCACTATGGGCTAACTGATTTCCCACACTATTGAGAGCATCCATGACATTTAAAATAAGCTCTGTTGACAAGTCTCTAGCAATCAGCCCTTCTTCTTTCCCGAGATTAATATAAGTGCGATAAATATCCCGTTTTTTTGCGCTTATCGCTTTCGTTAGGAGACTTGATAAAGCGGGATCTCTCACCGTTTTATCTTGAAAATAGTCCGAGATTTGCTGACTCATTTTCTCCTGACATAGGTCTAAAGCCTGGTCTAATTTTGTATTAAAAGCTAGATTACTTTTTAAAATATCCTCGACTTGCTGGGTTATTTCTTCAAACAAGTCATTAACACAGAGAGCCACCAATTTATCTTTGCTCCCAAAATAATTGTAGATAGAAACAGGTGATACTTCCGCTACCTCTGCAATAGATTTTATACTCGTTTCCTTAAAACCTTTTTCTTTGAATAGATGCAAAGCTGCTTGAATAATCGCTTGCTTCTTTTTCTCAGTCGTCTTTTGATATTGATTCATGTGAACACCTCAGTTACTACCAATTGTAGCATAAGTTTGAAATATATACCTGTATATTTCATTTTTTCTTGCTATAGTGACTACTTTTCTCTATAATAAAGTTTGAAATTTAATTATCGATATTTCAAACTTTATTTGCAAAAAGGGAGGGGACATGCTTATTCAATATCTTATAAAACAGTCTAGAAATCCTAGTGGTCTTGTCGGGCGATTAATTACCAACATCTGGTCGTCCTATTTTAAGAAATTCAGTCTTTGGGCAATCAAACAGACTACCATTTCAGATAATAGTCGGATTTTAGAAATCGGTTATGGCGGTGGTAGCACCATCAAAAACCTACTTGCTTTAGATAAAAATCTTGATATTCATGGCATTGATATTTCCAAGGAGTCTTATCAAACTGCTAAACGGATGCTTTTAAAGTCAATAGAAAACGATAGTGTCCAGCTGATGGTTGGAAATGTCGAAAACCTTCCCTACCAAAATCATTATTTTGATTTTGTCTTTGCCATTCAGACCCATATTTTCTGGAAAGATTTAAAACAAAGCTTTCAGGAAATCTATCGAGTCATGTCCAATCATTCTACTCTGATTATTGCTTCCGAAAAAGAAAAAATTAAGTATCATATGACAGATTATGGAACAAGTTCTGAATTGAGTCAGTTATTAACAAGTATTGGCTTTTCAAAGATTAAAGAAAGGCAAAATCACAAATGGGTTTTGTATATTGTTATTAAAAGCAATTAGGAAATTGATAGACAAATTCCCACTTGACTTAAAAAAAGCGCCCCCTTAGCAAAACGAAAAGAGAAGACTAATTTAGTCTTCTCTGACTTTAGTTTTTAACCTAAAGTCTATTTATTAGTTGACAATTTCAACTGTTTAACTTTCATTCCACTAGAAAATAAGGAGATAAGGATCTTCAAGATAAGATATAACTTGTGCTAAAAATTCAGCGGCTGGGAGACCATCGATGACTTGATGGTCAAAGCTCAGACTCAATGGAAGATAGTCTTTTTGAATAACTTCTCCCTCCTCATTAAATGCTAAAGCTTGTTGGATTGCTCCTACTCCAAGAATTGCCACCTCTGGGAAATTTAGAATTGGTGTGAAGTATTCTACATCTGGCCCACCAAGGTTGGTAATTGAGAAAGTAGAACCACTATAAAGGTCAGATGGAAGTGTACCTTTTCGAGCTTGATTAGCCAAAGTCTTAATGCTTTGACCAAGGTCTGCTAAAGTCATACGATCTGCGTCTCGAATAACGGGAACAACCAAACCATCATCCAAAGCTGTTGCCATACCAATATGAATATTTTCTTGAATCTGATGAATTCCACCTCCATACCAAGCATTCAAAGCTGGAAAATCTTTCAAAGCTTTAGTAACTGCTTTGGTTAATAAGGTTGTGATACCTAATTCACCATTTTCAAGTGGCGTATGTACTTTAGCTTTAAGGTCTTTACGGAATTTAAGAAGCTCTGTCAAATCAGCCTTACGATGGAGTGTCACTTGAGCAGAAGATTGAATACTGTTCATCATACGTTGGGCAATAATCTTACGCATACCTTCGAGGCCCTCACCGTATTGACCTGGAGCCATTGCTTGTGGTGGTGTCTCAACAACCTTATCAGCAACAAAACTTGTTTTATAAGCTTCTACATCACGTCTTGTAATACGACCATTTCCACCAGTACCTCTAATGAGGGAGATATCGTAACCTTTCTCAGCTGCCATCTTACGAGCCACCGGCGTAATGAAAATTCGTTCGCCACTAGTACGAACTCTAGGTGCTGTAGTAGATTCAGGACGAGATGGTGTTGGTTCTTTAGCGACTTCAATTTGAGCCTCCTCTTGTGTAGGAGAAACTTCATTTCCAACATTTTCTCCTTCCTGACCAACCCATCCAACAATTTCCTTACATTTGACTGTAGCACCCTCACCATGCACAATGTCTAGAACAACCCCAGATGCAGGGGATTCCACTTCACTAGTCAATTTTTCAGAACTAATTTCCAATAAAGGCTGACCACTTGTTACCGTATCACCAACTTGGACCAACCACTTTTGAATGAGTCCTTCAGTCATGGTTAGACCGAGCTTGGGCATTAAGATTTCTGTTGCCATAAGCGCCCTCCTATCCTTTCAAGTCCTGAATCAATTCATCAGCAACTTTCAAGACCTTATCCGCATCAGGAATATAGGCTTGTTCTAAGTTAGTTGCAAATGGAACAGGAGTATTTGGTGCACAAACACACTTCACTGGTCCATCAAGATAATCAAAAGCTCTGTCTGAAACCACAGACGCAATATCAGTTGCAGTATTGTTATGAGGGTTTGCCTCATCCACAATAATCAAACGTCCAGTCTTCTTGACTGAATTTAAAACTGTTTCTTCATCCCATGGAGCAACTGTACGAAGATCGATTACTTCTACAGAAATGTTGTCTTTTGCTAAACGGTCTGCAACTTCATAAGCTACATACAACATCTTACCAATTGTCACGATTGTTAGGTCCTTACCTTCTCTACGGACAGCTGCTTTACCAATCGGTACAGTGTAGTATTCTTCTGGCACTTCCCCTTTTAATCCATATAAAGTCTTGTCCTCAGAAAAGATGACAACATTATCATCCTCTATTGATGCTAGGAGTAAGCCTTTAGCATCATAAGGAGTAGCAGGAACGACCACCTTAATTCCTGGAATCGATCCAAACAGGCCGTAATAAGACCCTGAGTGTTGCGCAGCGGCTGACGCTCCTGCACCATGCATGGTACGAACAACCATCGGAACTTTAGCTTTACCGCCAAACATGTAACGCATCTTAGAAGCCTGTCCTAATAGAGCATCAAAACAGAATCCAATAAAATCATTAAACATCAACTCTGGTACAGGTCTCAGCCCCGTAAGCGCCATCCCCACCGAAGCTGATAGATAGCCGTGTTCAGAAATCGGAGTATCAATAACACGTTCCCTACCATATTTAGGCATCAATCCTCGTGTAATACCCATGACACCGCCCCAAGCATCCTCGTTATTATTTTCTAAGTGCTCAACATTAACACCACCCGAGATATCCTCTCCTAGGAGGACAACTCGCTCGTCTCTTTCCATGGCTTGATCGAGCCCCTCATTGATGGCTTTCATAAATAATGTTTCTCTAGTCATTATGAATCCTCCTCAATCAGTCTGCAAATACGTCTTCATAGAGAGCTTCTACTTTTGGAATCGGACTCTCTTGAGCAAAGTGAATTGCATCTTCAACATCTTTTTGTGATTGGGCAACAATCTCATCCAATTCATCTTGGCTAAGGATACCCTTTTCAGTTACAAGGTCACGAAACACTTCCAAGGCATCTACATCTGCCCATTCTTTTTCGATTCCATCTGGTGCCTTGTATTTTTGTTCATCACCTTCAAAATGACCATGGTTACGATAAGTAATAGCTTCAATTAACGTTGGACCATCTCCACGGCGCGCGCGTTCAATGGCCTCTTTAGCCACTTGATAAACAGCAAATAAGTCCTTACCATTGACTCGAACTCCAGGCATATTGTAAGCTTGTGCACGTTCAGCAATAGTTGGAGAGCCTGATGAGTACCATTGTGGTGTTGATTCTGCAAAAAGATTATTTTCATTTACAAATACCACAGGAAGATTCCAAATAGAGGCCATGTTTAAGCACTCATGAAAATTACCTTCATTAGCAGCACCATCACCAAAGAAACAAACAGCAACATCATCCGTTTTTAAATATTTGTTTCGCATAGCAGCACCAGTAGCAAGACCAAAGCCCCCACCTACCATACCGTTAGCGCCAAGGATTCCTTTATCCAAATCAGCGATATGCATAGAGCCGCCCTTACCTTTACCAAGCCCTGTAGACTTACCAAAGATTTCAGCCATCATTTTTTTAAGGTCTCCACCTTTAGCCACACAGTGTCCGTGTCCTCGGTGCGTACTAGTAATGTAGTCTTTATCAGTCAGGTTAGCACATACACCAGTCGCAATAGCTTCCTCACCTGAGTAAAGGTGAACAAATCCTGGAATTTGACCGAGTGAAAAGAAATGTCGTGCATTTTCTTCAAAATTTCGAATATCCCACATAGTCTTATACATGGATTTAGCGTCTTCTTTTGAAACATTTTCCAAGCCAAGATCATGGGCAGTTTGAACCTTAACTTCTTCTTTGGTTAAGGTTTGTCCTTGATGTTTTTCTTTCATTAGGGCTTGTGGCAATTCTTGATAATGTGTCATATTGTTTCCTCCTTCTATAGAGAGTTTTATAAAAAACAAATGTTATAGACATATATATATTTGAAAAATTGAGAATAACTAGTCTAAACCTACCCATCGAACTTAGGACCTTAAAATTAGTCTTGCAACTTCCTGAATCAACTCAGAAATTGTTGGATGTGCAAAAATCGTCTTATCAAGCTGGTCTAGTGTTCCTTCAGCCTCTTTCAAAACAATCAAAGACTGTAGAATATCCGTTGCATGCGGACCGACTATAACTGCACCTAACAGTAGGTGATAGCGTTTTTCAGAGACAATTTTGACAAAGCCGTCTGCCGAATTAGACGCGATTGCTCGACCATTATAAACATAAGAAAGTTGGCCAACTGATACATCATATCCTTGCTTTGCTGCCTCCTCTTCGGACATACCAAAGGAAGCAATCTCTGGCGTAGTAAAGAGCGACCGTGGAACACTAGAATTATCCACAGGTTCCTCAGCCTGACGACAAATGGCTCGAACAGCTTTAATTCCCTCACTACTAGCAACATGGGCTAACATGTATCCAGGAATCAAATCTCCAATAGCATACACACCTGATTCGGATGACTCGTAATAACTATCAACCTTAATAAAACCTTTTTCAGTCAGCTGCAACCCCATCTTTTGAGCTAATTCAATATTTGGCTTGCGCCCTGTTGCAACAAGTAGTTTGTCATAGGAGTAATATTGACCATCTGCTAGAATTACAGCATTTTCCTGAACCCTATCTATGGTAACTCCCTCCAGTATGCTAATTTCAAGTTGTTCCATCTTTTCTCTAATAATGGAACGTGCTTCAGGATCTTCAGTTGCTAAAATTGTTGGAGCAACCTCTATTACCGTCACATCAACACCAAGCGGAGCCATAGCAAAAGCTAACTCAATGGAAATAATACCTCCACCAATTATAACCAAACGTTGAGGAAGTTCCTTAAGGTTGAAAAAGCTATCTGTTGTCAAATAGTCAACATCGTTAATGCCAGGAATAGGCGGAATAAATGGATGACTTCCCGTCGCTAAAACAACAGACTTACCTGAAATTCTCTCACCATTAACTTGGAAGGTTTTATCAGAGATATAAGCCGCCTCACCTTCAATATAGTTAATACCTAATTGTTTAAAACTCGATTGAATACCAGACTGTAGTGTCGCTACAACTTGATCTTTGCGAGCAACAAGTTTTGAAAAATCAAGATAATCATTTGAAACTGTTACTCCATACTGAGAAACTTCTTTCCCAGCTAATAGCCAATGAGCGTGCTCGAGATAGGCTTTAGATGGGATACAGCCAACGTTCAAACAAGTGCCACCTATAGCTTTCTTTTCGATGACAGTTACCTTTTTACCTAAACGGGCAGCCTCCTCAGCAGCAACATAACCACCAGGACCAGCCCCAATAATGAGAATATCACATTGACTCAAAACAATACTCCTTTCTAGAATAGAAGTAGGCTATTAGCCGAATCACTTCAAGTAGGATAAAAACTCGGAGACATTTTTGAAAGCGCTTTCTATGTTTTAATTATAAAACTAATACTTATGAAAATCAAGTAATTCACTGAAAATGTGATGTTTTTGTAGTGAAAATATTCACAAACAATGCAAACGTTTGCCATTCTCTAGTCGATATAACGTTAGTACTTATACTTTGCTGATTTTTACAGAGACTAGATAAATACAAATCTCCCCCAATCATTAAATAATTCTTCAAAATGTTATAAAAAACACTCTAGTGTCTATAGCTTGGATAAAACTGTAGAAATTAGAGTGCTTTTACTATTAGAAAGAATATGTACATGGAATTAAAAAGGAACTTAAATTCATCTAAAGAAAGTTGATTTTTCAACTGAATAATATTATTGGATTTATAATAATTGAAGCAATGTGTGGATAAGTCAGTTTATACTCTGACTTTCTCTCCACCACTACTAGCAATTCTCATGGCAAGAAGGATTATCAACACCTTAATCACAAGTGATAGCCATACGATCTCAGTTGATGACAGTTGCGATAAAGCATTGATCAACGCATGGGTCATAACACACAGCCAAAGACTTCTGGTCTTTGTATAAATGGCGGATAAGATGAAACAATTGCTTAATAAGCCAAATAAAAATGGTAGCAAATGAATCGTGGCCAGAGAACCATCAATGTAAAAATAGAGTAGGTGCCACAGTGACCATGCTACAAATGTACAAAGCGTCGATAATAGATAGGTCAACTTTTCTTGCAAGGCAGGCTGAAAAAAATAGCGCCAGCCAATTTCTTCGATACCACCAAAGACAAGAGCTTTTAGAAATAAAATTATGGGGAGATACCAAGCCTTGATAACCATCCCACCACTCAATACCAGTGGTAAAAAATCCAAGATTAGAAAAATGAGGACTAAGAGATAGTTACTAAGAGGCTGTTTGACTTGGAAAAAATCTCTAAGAAGCTGTTTAAAACTGGAGTGATGATAGCGGATGCTAATAATTGCTCCCCAAATG
>NZ_CAUUKN010000045.1:0-11419 GCF_963545685.1 uncultured Streptococcus sp.
TGCATTTTAGCATAGAAATCCTCTTGGAAATCAGTAAACTCTTTGAAAAGAGCACTTGCCTCAGCATCAGCTGCAATCGCTTCTTTTTTTTCTACCAAGGTTTTGTACTCAGGAAGGGCACGGATGCCACGTTCCAACTCATTTGCTAAATCATAAATATTTGTCATTTTATTCTCCTATGCGATCACCACATGATAGTCTGTATTGGCTTCAATAACAGTCTTAGCATGTGAACGATCTTTTTCATTTTTAAAAGTAATTTGAAGGATACCATGAATATCCTCACGATTTTCTTCATTGATACGAAGGTTAACCAAAGACGTTCCTCGCAACAATTCCATAATGCTAAGGATAACGTCCTCACGGTCAGGCACATCCACGAAAATATCGAAGGCACTTTCCACGCCACCCTTTTTGTGAATTTCCATCTCTTTCCGCTTCTTACGACCGTTGTCAAAGAACTCCCAAATGGCATTCTCATCCTCAGCCTTAATCAAGTCAGCCACATGGTCCAAACGTTTTTTGAAATCTTCAATACGATCCAAAACAGCAGGCCCATTAGTCATGAGAATGGAAGCCCACATACCAGGTTCACTCTCAGCAATACGGGTCATATCTCGGAACCCCCCAGCCGCAAAGTGATTGGTCATCTCGTGAGCCTGAGCATAATCGGCGGCCTGCTCCATAAGACCAGAAGCCAAAAGATGTGGAAAATGACTGATTTGGCTAGTTACACGGTCATGTTCAGCAGCGTCAATCTCCACGAAACGTGACTTAAGTCCAGACAAGATATCCTTAAGCTCAGGGATAGTTGTCTCTTTTGTCAGACTTGTCGGTGTGAAAATATAATAGGCATTTTCGAAAAGTGTCACGTCAGCTGCAATAGCCCCTGATTTATGAGAACCAGCCATAGGGTGAGAACCTACAAACTGAACGTTTTTGCCTGTTAGATAACGCTCCGCTGCCTCAACGATCTCAAGCTTGGTTGAACCTGCATCTGTTATGATGACATTATCTTTAAGGTCCAGATCAGCCAACTCCTTCAAGTAGGCCACAGTTTGCTTGATGGGAACTGCTAAGATAATGACATCCGCAAGGGGGGCAAACTCTTTAAAATCACCTGTTGCTCGGTCAACAATCCCGCGTTCTAGTGCAATATTTCGAGAATAGTCAGAGCGATTATATCCAAGAATTTCATAATCAGGGTGATCCCTTTTAATCCCTAAGGCCAGGGAGCCACCAATCAGACCCAATCCTGCAATATAAATAGTTTTTTGACTCATTTCTACTCCCATCTTTTCACTGATGCTGCTTAAAAGTTTTTCACATAGTCACGGTGATGTGCTACCGCTTCTTTCAACTCTTCCAAATTATCAGAAGAGAATTTGTCCAATATTTCATTAGCTATGACAGTAGCAACTACTGATTCCATAACGACACCCGCTGCAGGTAAGGCCGTTGGATCTGAACGCTCAACTGTTGCCTTGTATGGTTCGTGTGTTTCGATATCTACTGACATCAATGGCTTGTAGAGGGTAGGAATGGGTTTCATAACCCCACGGACCACAATCGGTTGCCCGTTGGTCATACCACCTTCGAAGCCACCAAGATTATTAGTGCGACGCGTATAACCATCCTCTTCATTCCAAAGAATCTCGTCCATCACTTGAGAACCCTTGAGATAGCCATCTTTGAATCCAAGACCAAACTCGACTCCTTTGAAGGCATTGATGGAAACAACTGCTTGAGCAATCTTAGCATCAAGTTTGGTATCCCATTGCACATAAGAACCAAGTCCGACAGGAACACCACCAACGACAGTTTCAACAACACCACCGATAGTATCACCCTCTTTTTTGATTTGGTCAATGTAATCTTTAATTTCTTGTTCACGTTCTTGGTTAACCACTGAAATTTCTGACTGTTGGGCCAACTCCTTGATTTGAGCTACCGTCAAATTCTCTGGAACATCAATTTCCTTGCCACCAAAGACAACCACATGGTTAGCAATTTCAATATCAAGCTCAGCCAAGATCCGTTTAGCGACAGCACCTACTGCCACACGCATGGTTGTTTCACGCGCACTAGAACGCTCCAATGAATTACGCAAATCATCAAAACGGTATTTCATACCACCAACCAAGTCAGCATGTCCTGGACGTGGATGGGTGATTTTACGTTTGGTTTTCAAACGATCCTCAATGTCTTCAACAGCCATAATGTCCAACCATTTTTGATGGTCCTTATTGATAACATGAAGGGTGATTGGAGCCCCTGTTGTTTTCCCATGACGAACACCAGAAGTGATTTCAACCTTATCAGATTCAATTTTCATACGGCCACCACGACCATAGCCACCTTGACGTCGTTTCAAATCGCCATTGATATCTTCAGCGCTCAAGGGAAGACCGGCTGGAACACCTTCGATAATTGCTGTTAAACGTGGGCCGTGAGACTCACCTGCTGTTAAATATCTCATTTATTTCTCCAAGTACTCTTTCATTTCAACTAAAGGAATCTGATTGATAGCTGCCTTACCAATCTCTGGAACGATAACTGTCTTAATGCTATTACCACGGGCTTTCTTGTCATGTGTGAGGGCTGTATAGAGCTCATCAACACGCCATGGCTCATAGTCCACTGGCAAACCAAATTTAACACACATCTCAGCAATTTGACGTGTGATTCCTTGAGGCATTAGGCCTTTTTCCTCAGCAACACGGGAAATCTGAACCATTCCAATAGCCACAGCTTCACCATGCATAACTTTACCGTAACCAGCCGTTTGTTCGACGGCATGCCCAATCGTATGACCAAAGTTTAGGTACATACGGACGCCACCTTCAAACTCATCTTCAACCACAATTTTACGCTTAACATTACATGAACGGTAAATGATGGTTTCCGAGTTTTCCAAAATACTATGAACCGAACCATCAATGCTTTCAAGGAGCTGCCAAAGTTCAGGATCGTCAATCAAACCATATTTGACAACCTCACCCATACCTTCAATCAATTCACGTTTACCAAGTGTCTCAAGTACATTAGGATCAATTAAAACCCCATCAGGCTGAGCAAAAGTTCCCACGATATTTTTGGCAAAAGGAGTATTCACACCTGTCTTTCCGCCAATAGATGAATCTACTTGGGCAGTTAGACTGGTTGGAACTTGGAGGAAATGAATCCCACGCATATAGGTTGAAGCGACAAATCCTGCTAAGTCTCCAACAACACCACCACCAAGAGCGATAATACCATCACTACGAGTCATGCCATTCTTAATTAAAAACTCATAAGCCTTGTTAACAGTCCTAAGATTTTTACTCGCTTCACCTTCTAGGAAATCAAAAACGACAACCTCAAAACCTTCGTGCTCCAAGCTAAGCTTAACTTTTTCTGCATATAGGCCTCCCACATGATTGTCTGTAATAAGCGCAATCTTTTGTGGTTCCCAAAGTGACTTGACCCATTGGCCTACCACCTTAAGAGCTCCCTTTTCAATGATAATGTCATAAGGGTTTTGTGTTAAATTTACCTCTAGTTTCATCGTCGTCCCCTCCTAGCTATTGTAAATGTTTTCTAATTCCTGCCAAATAGTATCTGTTGGCATGTTCTCGCCAGTCCATAATTTAAAGGCACCTGCTGCTTGATAAAGTAACATGCCAAGTCCATTCACAGCCTCTATCTCCTGTTTCCTTACCAATGCCAAGAAAGGTGTTTCAAAAGGCTGATAAATGATATCCGCAACTAAGAGTCCCTTAGGAAATCTGGTATCTATAGGAATGGGCAATGACTCACCATCCATCCCCACACTCGTCGCATTGACCAATAAATCGGTCTGACTTAATTCCTCTTGGAAGTGGTCAGCATCCGTTAAATCATGAAATTCCAAGCGACAAGCGG
Source organism: uncultured Streptococcus sp. (assembly GCF_963545685.1). Lineage (GTDB taxonomy): Bacteria > Bacillota > Bacilli > Lactobacillales > Streptococcaceae > Streptococcus. Next base: position 3,904 of record NZ_CAUUKN010000045.1, read on the forward strand.
TTTGATCAAGCAAGGTTCTAAAGCTTTCTTTTGCCTTGTCCAAGGATTGGGGTCGAACATAGATACTAACTTTCTTTGCACCATCAAGAACTGCCTGCGTCACAATAGATTTAGCCGCACCACCAGCACCCAAAATCATAATATGAGCATCTTTAGGATTGAAATTCTTTAAACTAGCAAAAAAGCCAAAGCCATCTGTATTATGGCCAATCAAATGACCATCACGATTAACAACCGTATTGACTGCACCAATCAGTTGGGCCGCAGGACTAAGCTCATCCAAAAATGGAATTACCTTTTCCTTATAGGGCATAGACAAGTTGATCCCAAACATATCGTAACGTCTAATATTTTCAACTGTCTCAGCCAGGTCTGACTCTGGAATTTCCCAAGCTACATAAACCCCATTAACTTGTGTCTTTTCGAAGGCTGAATTATGAATGAAAGGAGAAATCGAATGCTTGATAGGATTGGCAACAACAGCTGCTAAGCGTGTATGTCCATCAATCTGCATTCAAAACCTCCCTAATCTTACACATGTCCGCAAGAGCAACTTGTCCCGGTGCGCTGGCATTGTCAAGACTAGCAAAAGTCCATGATGACCCCACCAAGTCGCCCGCCAAACGTGACAAACGACCTAACTTACCCATCGACATGGTTACAAACTCTTGTTCAGGGTTAAAAGCCTTAAAGCCGCGTGTAAAATTCATAAGGTCAAGAACATCCTGCTCATGCTTAGGCATAACAGCTACTTTAACAACTCTTGGCGTCAAGTTAGTCATCTCAGACAAAAGTTCCATAAGGTTTTCAGGCGTCTCCTCAAAGTTATGATAAGACAAAACCAAGTTTGAAAATTCAAGCATCTGGTCAAAGACTTCCTTACGTGTGAAATACTCAAAATCAATATAATCTGGCGAATAGATAGCAGCTACATCCTTAATCAGTGCAACATATTCCGCATCAGTTAACTCAAGCTTCCCACCTTCACGTGTCGTACGAATGGTAAAAACAATCTCAAAGCCTGCGAATTTCTCAAAAATCGCTGGAGCAACTGTTAAGATGCTATGCTTATCTAAAAAATCTGCACGCCATTCAATAATGTCTGCCCCATCAAAACGAGACAGTTCGAGCGCTTGTGCTTCCTCTAAACTAGTCGGCATAATCGGAACTACAATTTTCATTTATTTACCTTTATTGTGTATACTTTCAAATAATTTGATGTTGGATCATTAGGATTGACGGCAAAATCCGCTGGCAATTGTTGCAAGTTAACAAAGTCCGCTGAAACATCTCCCAATCCCTTACGCAGTTGCTTTTTAAACTGTTGCACTGTCATATTAGCTGCATTGGTACTTGCAATAATTGTCCCATGCTCTGATAGAATATCAAGACTCTGCGCAATTAACTTGTGGTAATCCTTATTTGCTGAGAAAGTGCGTTTCTTATTTCGAGCAAAGCTTGGCGGATCGATAACGATAAGGTCATAAGATAAGCCCTTTTTCTTGGCATATTTGAAATAATCAAAAACATCCATCACAACCAAACGATGATTTTCCATACTGAAGCCATTAGCTTCAAAATGAGCCGTGGATAACTCACGTGAACGTTTTGCCAAATCTACCGATGTCGTTTCAACCGCTCCCCCCATGGCTGCAGCAACTGAAAAAGCTGCCGTATAGGAGAACATATTCAAAACTGATTTGCCCAGGGCCAAACCATTAACTAAACCATCACGCACCTCATGCTGGTCAAGAAAAATTCCTGTCATTAGCCCATCGTTTAGGAAAACTTCATAAGTTACCCCATTCTCCAAAATAGTGAAGGTAGCAGCTGCCTCTTGTCCATAAAGATGGTCTGACTCAAAATCAAGACCCTTAAAACGGATTTTTTCATAGCCTCCAAAAACCTCCGGAAAGACCACTTGAAAAGCCTTTACAATAATATCCTTCAAGGAATAAACAAAGGCATTGTACCATGAAAAAAGGGCATAATCGCCATATAAATCAATCGTTAGACCACCAAAATCATCACCATCTTGGTTGAAAAGACGAAAAGCCGTCGTTAAATCATTATCATAATAGGATTGACGTTTGGCCTTTGCCTTCTCAAAAAGCCCCTGAAAATAGGTCACTGTCAATTTTTGTTTTTTAGGGGACAGAAACCAACCAATCCCCTTATTTTGACTCGACAAATAGGCCGTTCCTAAAAATTCTTTGGATTGGCTATAAAGATAAATCAACTGATTGTTTTCAGCTATATTTGGAAAATCTTCTGCTAAAAGAAGCTGTTTTCCTTGTTTGATTTTTTTCTCCGCAAAGGGACTTACCGTCAATATACTCATGTTACTATTATACCAAAAAAATGCTATTATTTCTGTTTCGTAACTAGATTTTGTCAATTATATGTCAAGGAATATGACACTCTATGGCAGTAAATTTTTGAGAGTCATTTTGTTATTTGGTATAATGAATAAGATAATATAGAATCAAAGGAAGTATTACTTTGAAAAAAATAAATGAAGCCTTTTGGAAGGGAGTTTCATCAAGACTTGGATTTGTCCTCTTGTTACTCTTCTTTTACTGGCTAAAAACCATATTCGCTTATTACGTCAACATTAATCTTGAGTTGGAAAGCAGATATCAGGTTATGCTTTCGCTGATTAACCCTATTCCACTGGGATTAATGTTACTAGGCTTAGGACTTTACTTCAAGAAACGCCGTTTCTTTTATAGCATAACGATTGCTATTTATGTCATCCTTAACCTCCTGCTTATTGCTAATGTCATTTACTTTGGAGAGTTTACAGACTTCATCACTGTAAATACCATCCTGGCAAGTTCTAGTTCAGCAGCGGGACTGGGAGACTCAGCTAAGAACCTTCTTGAACCAAGTTATATCTTTTATCTGATTGATATTCCTTTCTTCATCTATGCTGTTTTCAGGAAAAAACTAAAAACGGATAGTAAGCCATTTAATAAACGAGCTAGTTTTGCCGTCACCGCACTGTCGACACTCCTCCTCTCAGTTAACCTATTCCTAGCGGAAGTTAACCGTGGTGAGTTACTGACACGTGGTTTCTCAAACAACTATATTGTTCGTGCTATGGGGCTTCCTTTCTTTACAGCTTATTCCGGTAACTTAACTTATCAAGCTTCACAAGCTCGTTCATCTGCAACAGCAGACGATATGAAAAAGGTTGAAGCTTATGTTAAGGAGCACTATGCAGCACCTGATCCTAAGTACTATGGAATTGCTAAAGGAAGAAACGTTATTGTTATCCACTTGGAGAGTTTCCAACAGTTTCTTATTGATTATAAGCTCCAAGTAGATGGTCAGTCTTATGAGGTAACACCATTCCTCAATTCCATTTACCACTCAAATGAAACCCTAGCCTTTTCAAACTTCTTCCACCAAGTTAAATCAGGAAAAACTTCTGATGCTGAAACCTTGATGGAAACATCACTATTCGGACTAAGCACAGGGTCATACATGGTAAACTACGGTGGTACCAATACAGCCTATGCTGCACCATCTATCCTAGCTCAAACAGGTGGCTATACTTCAGCCGTTTTCCACGGAAACACTGGATCCTTCTGGAACCGTAATAACACCTACAAACAGTGGGGTTATAACTACTTCTTTGACTCATCAGCTTTCACTGAAAAAACCGATGAAAACTCCTTCCAATACGGTCTTAATGACAAGTACATGTTCTCAGATTCCATCAAATATCTGGAACAAATGCAACAACCTTTCTATGTTAAATACCTAACCGTATCTAACCACTACCCATACACTTCTCTGTCAGGTGACGAAAAAGAGCAAGGTTTCCCACTCGCTAACACAAAAGACGAAACAGTTAACGGTTATTTTGCAACAGCCAACTATCTTGACTCTGCAATCAAAGACTTCTTTGATTACCTTAAAGAAACTGGTCTTTATGATAATTCGATTATTGTGATGTATGGTGACCACTACGGTATCTCTGATACGCGAAGTAGTAATCTAGCGGCACTGCTCGGGAAGAACCCTGAGACTTGGTCAAATTATGATAAAGCCATGCTTCAACGTGTTCCTTACATGATTCATATTCCAGGATATACTGGTGGTGGCATCTCTAACACCTTTGGCGGTGAGGTCGATGCCCTTCCAACTCTCCTTCACATTCTTGGTGTTGACACTAGCTCTTATATCCAGATGGGACAAGACCTCCTATCTCCTGATAATAAGCAAACCGTCGCATTTAGGACCTCAGGTCAATATGTTACTCCTCAATACACCAGCTACTCTGGTCGACTCTATAACACTCAAACAGGGGAAGAAATTACCAACCCTGATGAAACGACTAAAAAGGATAACGAAGCCATTCGTAAGGCAGTAGCCACTCAGCTTTCAATGAGTGACGCTGTTCAAACAGGTGACCTCCTTCGTTTCTATACACCAAATGGTTTGAAACCTGTTGATTCCAGCACGATTTCCTACACGAAACAGATGGATCAACTGAAAGAAATCAATAAAAAGCTGAAAGATAAATCAACAAGTCTCTACAAACAAAAAGGCAATAAATCAACAGCTGACCTATTCAAGACACCATCTTACAAGGAATTACATCCTGTTGAACCTGAATCAAGCTCAAACCCAAGTTCAACAGAAGAAAGCTCATCTAGTGGAGAAACTACAACTGCACAAGAATAAGCCTGTCAAGACAGTCCGATTAGGACTGTCTTTTTTAGATTAAATCAACCATATCTCTAACCAACTCTTCAACAATTTGACTCAGACATATTTGTTGCTATTTTTCTCCAAGCATGATTAAATAAGAGTCATAACAAAACTTATATAGGAGACCTGATATGAAACCAATGGAATTATTTAACCAAGTGAAAAAAATGATCGAGAAAAAAGATTTTGAAGCGGCTAAAAAGTTTGTTGAGGAAAACAAAGATAATTTAGGCCAGTACTTCGACCAAGCTAAATCTCTTGTTTCAGGCAACAAAATGGTAAGCAGAGGTTTAGACAAGATTAAGGGCTTATTCTAAGCCTAAACTCCCCCAATCGATAGGATTGAGGGAGTTTTTTAATTCAGATGACTTGTTGAGACTCAGAAATATTATAGTTTGAGATTATACTTGTAAGAAGACAAAAAAAAGAGATTCCCAAGGGAACCTCTTTCCATTCTATATTACTATAGAATTATTTTTTCAAGTTGTAGAATGATTTCAAACCGCGATATTCTGCAACTTCACCAAGTTGGTCTTCGATACGAAGCAATTGGTTGTATTTAGCGATACGGTCAGTACGTGACAATGAACCTGTCTTGATTTGACCAGCGTTAGTTGCAACTGCAATATCAGCGATTGTTGAATCTTCAGTTTCACCTGAACGGTGTGATACTACTGCTGTGTATCCAGCTTCTTTCGCCATTTCGATAGCGTCGAAAGTTTCAGTCAAAGTACCGATTTGGTTAACTTTGATAAGGATTGAGTTAGCAGCGTGTTCTGCAATACCTTTTTCAAGGTAAGCTGTGTTAGTTACGAAGAAGTCGTCACCAACCAATTGAACTTTACCACCAAGACGTTCAGTAAGAGCTTTCCAACCGTCCCAGTCGTTTTCGTCCATACCATCTTCGATAGTGATGATTGGGTATTTGTTAACCAATTCTTCAAGGTAGTCGATTTGTTCTGCAGCAGTACGAACAGCAGCGCCTTCACCTTCAAATTTAGTGTAGTCGTAAACTTTACGTTCTGCATCGTAGAATTCAGATGATGCACAGTCAAATCCGATAAATACGTCTTTACCTGGTACATATCCAGCAGCTTCGATAGCTTTGATGATAGTTTCAACACCATCTTCAGTTCCGTCGAAACGAGGTGCGAAACCACCTTCGTCACCTACGGCTGTTTCAAGTCCACGTTCTTTAAGGATTTTCTTAAGTGCGTGGAAGATTTCAGCACCCCAACGAAGAGCTTCTTTGAATGTTGGTGCACCAGCAGGTACGATCATGAATTCTTGGAAAGCGATTGGAGCGTCTGAGTGAGAACCACCGTTGATGATGTTCATCATTGGAGTTGGAAGAACTTTAGTGTTGAATCCGCCAAGGTAGCTGTAAAGTGGAACTTCAAGGTAGTCAGCAGCTGCGCGTGCTACAGCGATAGACACACCAAGAATAGCGTTGGCACCAAGTTTACCTTTGTTTGGAGTACCGTCAAGAGCGATCATTGCGCGGTCAATACCTTGTTGATCACGTACGTCGAATCCGATGATGTGCTCAGCAATAACGTTGTTTACGTTATCAACTGCTTTTTGAGTACCAAGACCACCGTAACGAGCTTTGTCACCATCACGAAGTTCTACTGCTTCGTGTTCACCAGTTGAAGCTCCTGAAGGAACCATACCGCGACCGAATGCACCAGATTCAGTGTAAACTTCTACTTCAAGTGTTGGGTTACCGCGTGAGTCAAGGACTTCGCGTGCGTAAACATCAGTAATAATTGACATTACAATACTCTCCTTATGAGTTAAAATTTTTTACACCTTTATATTACCATAATATCAAGGCTTAAGCAAATTAAAACCAGAATTTTCTTGCGATTTTCTATTTTTTAATATTTTCAATTATTTTTGAAAATCTCAGAAAAACAAGTAAATGAAAAGTAATTCAAAATATTGTATAATGGTAAATAGAAAAGAGACAGGAGATTCCCTATGACTTCACTTGAAAACAAAGTGCTCCAATGCGCCAGTGGCGAAAAACGCCTGAATCCCGATGAACTTCGTCAGTATTTTGGCACCTATGCAGAACGTGTAGTCCTAGCTGTTCTATTGGAAAATGCTGAAAAGAAAACTGTAATAGAACACTTTCCTCTGATTTTAAAGGAGTTATTAGCAGTTTACCCTAACCTTAGTCTAAAGCTCTCACCTAACCTATCTGATCAAACACAGTTCACCTATATAAAGGACGCTCAAACACTAAGTATTTCTGCAACTATTGTGGATGAAGCAAAAGCACACTCACCCTATGGTATTGTTGTGCATAGTGATAAGGCGGAAAATCCTGATAAGGTACTATTCTCAGAGCTCTATCCTGATATTCTTGCTCCTAAGCAAACTGAGCAAACCGTTGAAAAAAAGGGATTTTTTGCTAAACTATTTGGAAAATAATAACATCTGACCGAAAGTCAGATGTCAGAGCATATGCAAACTATTTTGAAGACATCGTAAACTAGGAAGCTCTAAAAAGAGGGGGATAATCTTATTTTTCGATTGAAGTGAGCATATATCGAGACTTTCTGACCTGATAAGAATGCCTGAAACTTCATCGTTTCAGGCGTTCGGAAGTTTTGAGATTTCAAACTCATAACGTAGTCATGGAACTTTGAAGACAGTCGCTGACGTCTGATATTACCTAAGGGAATTCTCCAAAAAAGACTATCCCTTAAATCTGAGCTGACCTCTGGTCAGCTCAGATTGAAGACAAAGTCCTTGGAACACAAGTTTCCAAGGGCTTTTCTTTGTG
>NZ_CAUUKN010000046.1:0-11412 GCF_963545685.1 uncultured Streptococcus sp.
TTCGAAAATACAACAAAAAGACAAACGCCAAAAATGACGTTTGTCTACGTTCTGAGAGTAGAAAAATTCTACTCTTCTTCATCTTTATTTTTGTTTTCAAGTCTTTCTTTAACTTCATCAAAAGATAAAGCATGGTTATCTTCTTCTGAATCTTCAAGAGAATCTACTGGCATCTTACCAGTCTCATAAATTGATTTAATTTGTGCTGCGTCAAGTGTTTCATACTTAAGCAAAGCTTCTGCAATGAGAGCATGGGTTTCTCGGTTTGCATTGATAATTTCAGCTGCTCTGTCGTGTGCCTCAACTAACAGTGATCGAATTTCTTCGTCGATAAGTTGAGCTGTATGAGCTGAGTAAGACTTCTCTGTCGTAAATTGACCTGGGTTCATCGCGTGGTTCCCCTCATATTGGACTGGTCCAAGTTTTTCACTCATACCATATTCAGTAACCATTGCACGTGCTAATTGTGTTGCCTGCTCAAAGTCGTTGGAAGCACCAGAAGTTTGAAGATTAAAAATAATTTCTTCTGCAACGCGGCCTCCCATCAAGCCCGCTAACTGTTCTTTTAGTTCATCTTTAGATGACAACATTTGATCTTCTTTTGGTAAAGAAATCATATAGCCGCCCGCACGACCTCGTGGAACAATAGTAACTTTGTGAACATCACGAGCACTAGAAAGTGTTAATCCAACAATCGTGTGACCAGCCTCATGGTAGGCAACAACTTTACGTTCATGTTCCGAAACTTGGCGATCTTTCTTAGATGGACCAGCAATGACACGATCCTCTGCTTCATCAATATCACTAGCATCAATCTTAGTCTTACTACGTCGTGCCGCAACTAAAGCGGCCTCATTCAAGACATTCTCTAAGTCAGCTCCAACAAATCCTGGAGTTTGCTGAGCAACAACCTTAAGGTTAACATCTTCAGCCAATGGTTTATTCTTAGCATGTACTTTCAAGATGGCTTCACGACCTTTTACATCTGGGCGTCCGACAAGAACTTTACGGTCAAAACGTCCCGGACGTAGAAGAGCTGGATCAAGAACATCACTACGGTTGGTTGCAGCAATGACAATAATATTCTCATTACCATCAAACCCATCCATCTCTATCAATAATTGGTTGAGGGTTTGTTCTCGCTCATCATTGCCACCTCCCATTCCGGTCCCACGACGACGACCAACAGCATCAATTTCATCAATAAAGATAATAGCACGCTCTGCCTTTTTAGCATCTTCAAACAGACTACGAACACGACTAGCTCCGACACCGACAAACATTTCTACAAAATCAGAACCTGAGATGCTGAAGAATGGTACATCAGCTTCACCAGCCACAGCTTTAGCAAGGAGGGTTTTACCTGTTCCTGGAGGGCCTTCGAGGAGGACTCCTTTAGGAATACGTGCACCCAGAGCTTTATATTTACGTGGATTTTTGAGGAAATCTACTACTTCTACAAGTTCTTCTTTTTCTTCTTCTGCACCGGCTACATCTGTAAAGCGAACTTTAATATTTTCTTTTGACTGGGTTTTAGCACGATTACGGCCAAAGTTCATGGCACCGCGGTTACCACCTTGATTCATCATAAAAATGAAGAAAATAGCAATACCGATCAAAGGAAGAAAACTAAAGAGATACGAAATCCAGGTACCACTTGAACTTTCACGTATCATTTTGACATTAACATTAGCTTCTTCTGAAGCTGACTGTAATGCCTGCATTGTCGTTTCATTCTGAAGCACAGTTGATGTAAAACTTTGCGTCTCTGACGATGTTCCACTTAAAAATGGCAAACTTAGGTCATTATCAACCTTCTCAGCCTTTTTGTAGTTTCCTTTAACTTCAATGATACTACCATTAGGTTGAAAGGTAATTGATTCTACCTTACCATCTTCAATTTTCTTAACCAACTGGGTATAAGACAATTGTTGACTTGGACTTTGACTTCCTCCAGCAAAATACTGTACTGCCGTTACAACCGCAATAATCATTACGATGTATAGGAAAGCATTTCGTAAGAAGCCATTATTATTTTTATTATTCATAAGTTAATTAGCCCTTTACTTATTATAAATTTCTTCTTTTAGGACACCAACGTAAGGAAGGTTACGGTATTTTTCATCATAGTCTAGTCCGAAACCAACAATAAATTCGTTAGGGACATCATAACATACATAATCAGCATCAATATCCACGACACGACCCTCTGGCTTATCAAAAAGAGTTGCTATTTTTACTGAGCTTGCTTTGCGGTATTTGAACATGTCTCGAAGATAAAGGAGCGTACGACCCGTATCGATGATATCTTCAATAAAGATAATATCTCTTCCTTCGACATTAGTATCTACATCCTTAAGAATCTTTACTTCACCACTGCTGACAGTCCCGCCACCATAGCTGGAAACGACCATAAAGTCCATCTCAATATGTGTATCAATATGTTTGATAAGTTCTGCCATAAATGGAACAGCACCTTTCAACACACATACTAAAAGGGGATTTTTTCCTGCATAATCCCTTGTCAGTTGTTGACCTAGCTCTTTAGTTTTAGTTACGATATCCTCTTGGGAAAAGAGGATTTTTTTAATGTCTTTTTCTAACATTTGGTTTCCCTTTCTCGAAGTCAATATTCTCTTATTATACCACTTTTAATTCAATCATCGTTATTTTAACATGGTATTTGATTAGAATTTCTTATAAATGACAACAGTGCCATAAAGTATAGCATTTTCAGGTCTTTTTTTCAAATAGAGACGCCCCGCAACATAGATAAAAATAATCTGACCATCTTGTTCTCCTATAATAGCTTTTTGACGATCTTTCTCTGAAATTTTATTGTCTATGAACAATCGTCTTAATTTTTTGTGGTGAGTCCCCAAGTCAATCATATCACCTTCTTGTCTATGACGAATCACTATCGGGGCATCTGACCAAATATTAATAGTATCCACGTTAGAAACGTCATGTGGTTCAGAAAAAGTCAATTTGTGTTCCTCAAACACAATAGATTTTCCAAATTCTAGGAGGCTTGGGGGAGTTAGGCTGATCGACTCTTCTTTGGTTATTAAGAAATCCGTCTGTGTTTTGACTAATACATAACCATTTTTTAGTGGTAGCTTTCCTGAATTTTTTTTTCTTAGGTAACTCATCAATTGATTGAACTGACCTTTTGAAAGCTGTAAATCAGGAAAGGATTCTAAATAACTCTGAATAAGAAGGAGTTGAACAGCATCTGTTTGTTGTTGAAAAACAGACAAATCGGTTATAGTAATATCCTTCGTTAACTCCTCTAATGCTTTTCCCATAAGGGCAATCTCATCTGCTAGAAGACAAAGATGCTCCTTAAATTTAGGATTTTCCTGAGATAGAGTAGGGAGATATGTCAGTCTAATGCGATTTCGGAGATAGGTTAAAGAAGAATTACTCCTATCTTCAAAATGAAAGGTTGTGGGAAGTTGAGCTTTCGGAATATGCAAAAAGGGACGAATAATCTGACCAGTACCAAATGGTCTTACATCAAAAATCCCACTCAGATGTCTTAAACGACTTCCTCTCAACAATCTCATAAAAATTGTCTCAGCCTGATCATCAGCATGATGGGCTGTGACAAGAGCAGAGTAGTCAGCTTCTTTCATAATTCGCTTAAAAAAATCATAGCGAAAAGTACGGGCGGCATTTTCTGAAAACTTTCCTGAGAATGCGCTGTAGTGAAAAGGGACCTTATGTTCCTTTGCCCAATGACGTAAATAATTTTCTTCGTACTCCGACTCTTGCCGTTGCTTATGGTTAACGTGAGCGATGCCCAGCTGAATATCCAAATCTGTTTGATGGTTATACAAAAAGTGCAGCAAACTCATCGAGTCTGCTCCACCTGATACTGCTACTAAAATTTTCTTGTGCTGGTTAAAATAACCTTTTGCTTGCATCATTTGCAACAATTTTTCTGTCATTATTTTAAAATTCCATAAACATCATCTGCAATCGAGGTGATTTTGTCATAGCCTTCTTTATCTGTAAAAATCGATAGAATAAAGGGAGAATCTGTATAGACAATAGCGACATCATGTTTAAAGTCGTAGGCATCCCCTATTTTATGTGCAACAGGGACATCAATATTTTTTGAAATACGTTCGCCATCATAGTCTGTACTTGAAAGATAATTAATAATATCCCCATTTTGCCTATAAACAGCCTCCATCAAAGTACCTGCTGCTCTAGCAGTTAACTCTTTTTTATCCATATTCCATGAGGTTGCTGACGCCTTATCTACTGATTTTTGGAAGGAATTATCATACTGATTGGCTACATAATAACCTAAGATATTTGTCGCTACATTATCTGAATTTTGGGCTACAGCCTTTAACAAGTTTTCCAAGCTATAATTCTTGTCATCAGGCATCTTACTAATCTTTCCTGAGCCATCTGGATCATAAGCACCTGGAAAACCATTCACAGCAGAGGTATATTGATACTCATCGGATAATGATAATTTCTTTTGAGACAGACGTTCCTGTGCATAATAGAGTACACCTAACTTGGCTACGCTAGCTGCATACATGCTTTTTTCGTCATTGATAGCTGCTACGCGGTCTGTATCAAGCTGCTTGACATAAACTGAGATGTGCTCTTGATTGTTATACTTCTCATTAAGAACCTTCTGGACATCCTCGATACGATTATCCGTAGTTGACAAGTCAGAAGCATTAATCCACCCCTCTCCATCTGCTAAATAATAGGTTCCAGCATGGGTCTGGGCAACTCGGCTAACCTTTATCGGTTTGAAACTAGCGAGTTTAGTGTCAGCTGTTTCAGTTCCTAAAACGTAGGGTTCTTTATAAACTGTTAGACCATCTTTAGTCCAGAAGGTCATGTCTACTATTTTTTGATTATAGACACTATCATCAATAATTGACTTCTGACTAGCGGCTACATAATCACCATCTTGAAGTTGGAAAACAGGTTCACCATTAGCATTCCAAAAAATAGCAGAAATCGATAGTTTGGTATCTGCTTGGATACTAGTTTTAAATTCTGTTAATTCCTTGTTCTTATAAGTTAGGATAGTTGTTATCGTTCTTGGATTTTTAGGAATCTGTTTAAATTGACTCAAGCTAGCTGTAGTATTTTGAGACAACTTTTTGACCTGATTTGGAGTCAGAGTCTGCTCTTTCTCCATAGGAAGTAGTACTATAGGACTGGAGGATACAAGCACAGCAGTTGCAGCTATTAAGAGCTTTTTCATGCTTGTTTCTTCACCTCCTCTTTCCTCGGTACATCCGTTTTAAGTTGCTGATTTTTTTCTGATAGTTCCTCTAACTTAGCTTCTGAATAGGTTAAAAAAGTTTCTACAGTTTTAAGTAAATCTTTCATTAGGGTAATAAGCTTGGTACAGGATAGATAGACTCTCCTTCACGTGAATAGTAATACTTCGCACGCGCATATTTCTCCGCGAAAGCATCATCCTTAAGTTTCTTAGCCAAATCCTTTCGTTCCTTTGTCTGGTCTGACAATTTATCATAGTCTTTCTGTAATGACAAGACTTCCTTCTCTTGCTGTTTAATGTTCATATAAGTTTCAACTAGATTATAAGTTGGCAAGATAAAGAGTAAAACAACCACAAAGAGAATCCACCCCATGAAGCGATTCCTTTGTTCGTGTTCGGCACGCTCTAAACGTTGCTCTTGATTGGCATTATCAATGTAATCATTAGTAAGTTGTACAATATTAGGCTTCTTGCTCATCCACTTCAATCCTTGTTTCACTTATAATTTCATACATGTTTGCTGCATCTTCTTTTTTCGTACTGTCTTTCATTTCTAGAACACGAACAGTCAAAAGTTTATTTCCAAAACGAACTTCCACTTGATCACCGATTTTCAAATCTGTAGATGACTTAGCGAGTACACCATTTACTTTAATACGCCCTTTATCAGCTACTTCTTTAGCCACTGGACGGCGTTTGATAATTCGTGATACTTTTAAATATTTGTCTAATCTCAATGTTACTGTTTCCTTTTCGTTAGGATATCTCTTCTATGATAGCATTTTTTTTAGAAAATAGGTGACTAAAGCCTTTTCAAACACAAAAATAAGAGGATCGACACTAGTCGACCCTCTCAGGAGATTTATGAAAAAGAAAAGTTTTAGGATGTTTTATAGTATATAGAGACTTACTTAAACTTTCCTTAAGCTTCTTTTTTTTCTTTACGTTTTTTGATTTCCATAAATGTCTGACCAAAAATCTTTAATTCTTCAAGGATTTCATAGTCTTTCTTGTTACGAACATCAAAAATAATCTCTACTTTGCCTTGGTTATCACTAATTCTTGCCTTTAAATTCGTTTTAGAGATAGCTTCGAAATAGTCTTGTGTCAAGAAGAATTTTAGAGAAACTGTTTCGAAACGAACAATGATAGTATCGTTTTTACGCTCGACTAATTCTGCAAAGGCAGCATCTAAATAGGCCTTAACCAAGCCAATCTCAATGAGATAGGCAACTTGATTTGGATATTCTCCAAAGCGGTCAATCAGCTCATCCTGAAGGTCCTGATAGTCTTTCTGATTCTCAATTTCACGAATACGCTTATAAATTTCAATTTTTTGGCGCTCGTCAGAAATATAGTCAGAAGGGAGGTAAGCATCAATCTGAAGATTGAACTCTGCATTTCCTTTTCGACGAACCTGAGTTTTACCTTGACGCTTATTGATAGCCTCTTCCAAGAGTTGCGAGTACATTTCAAATCCAACTGAGTCGATGAAACCACTTTGCGAAGCACCGAGAATATTCCCAGCACCACGAATCGATAAATCACGCATGGCAATTTTGAAACCTGATCCCAGTTCTGTAAAGCCCTTAATAGCATCCAAACGCTTCTCTGAGACTTCCGTCAACACTTTGTCAGGACGATACATGAGGTAGGCATAGGCAATTCGATTACTACGTCCCACACGACCTCTTAGCTGATAAAGGGTAGACAAGCCCATATGGTCCGCATTCTCAATGAAAAGTGTATTAACATTGGAGATATCAATTCCTGTCTCGATAATGGTCGTTGCTACCAAAACATCGTAATCACCATTCAAGAAATCCAAGAGGGTATTCTCCAACATAACCTCACTCATCTGACCATGAACAAATCCGATACGTGCTTCAGGGACTAGCTCATGCAGTTCAGAAACTTTTTGATCAATGGTTTCAACACGATTATAAATATAAAAAATCTGACCGCCTCGGTCCATCTCTCTTAATATCGCTTCTCGAATAAGACCAGGATTGGTTTCCATAACATAAGTTTGAACTGGATAACGGTTGGTAGGTGCTGTCTCAATAATCGACAAATCACGAATACCTAACATAGACATATGAAGCGTACGAGGAATAGGGGTCGCAGTTAGAGTAAGGACATCAACTTTAGCTTTCAACTCCTTAAGTTTCTCTTTATGCTTCACGCCAAAACGTTGTTCTTCATCAATTACTAGCAAGCCTAAATCAGAAAACTTAACATCTTTAGACAGCAGGCGGTGGGTACCAATAATAATATCAATACGCCCTTTAGCTAGTTTTTCAATAGTCTCATTTTGCTCTTTTTTACTCCTAAAACGACTGAGTTCATCTACCTCAACAGCATGATTTTCAAAACGCTCTTTAAAATTCAAATAATGCTGATGGGCAAGAACTGTGGTAGGAACTAGGACAGCAACTTGCTTCCCATCATTGACCGCCTTGAAGGCAGCACGCATGGCTACCTCTGTCTTACCAAAACCAACATCACCAACCAAGAGACGATCCATGGGTTTGTCTGACTCCATGTCCGCCTTAATTTCCTTAATGGAACGCAGTTGATCCACTGTCTCAGCGTAGGCAAAATCATCTTCGAAATCTCTTTGATTATCATCATCCGTTGAAAAAGCAAATCCTTTAAGTTGACTACGCTCGGCATAGAGTTTTAAGAGATCATCGGCAATATCCTCTACTTGCTTACTTACTTTTTGCTTGGTCCTTTGGAAACGCCCATCATTAAGTTTATTAATTTTGGGCTCTTTACCATCTGCCGACACATACTTAGAGAGACTCTCAATTTGCTCAACAGGCAAAGAAATTGTAGCTGCATCCTGATATTGGATGGTCAAGTAGTCACGATGCACCCCTTTAATTTCAATTGTCTCAATGCCTTTAAATTGTCCGATACCATGAGTCTGGTGTACAACATAATCACCTTTTTCAAGTTCATTATAGTCTTTAAGACGCTCAGCATTAGAAACATGGCTAGCACGCGTACGACGTTTTACTTTTTTATGAAAAATTTCACGTTCAGTGACCAGAACAACCTTTTCATCTGCAAAATAAAAACCGTTCGATAAGTTTCCTAGGACTAGTTGAGCCTTATGAGGTATCAAATCTCCAAAGCTACTAAGAGGTAAATCTAGATTGTACTCTTCCAAGGTTTCCTTCAAAGATTTGAGCTGCTTCTCAGACCCTACTTGTAAAATAACCGTTGCCTTATTCTTAGTATAACGATGAATTTCGTCAATCAGTAGTGGAAATTGGTTGAAAAACTCCTGCATAGGGTATTGTGTGAATTGATACAACTTATCAAATTTAAGATTTCCTAATCCCTTATGAAAATTAGAAAAGAAGCTAGCTGGCTGATAGTTACGTAAAGTCTTAAATGAATCCACAAAGTAGTTTAGATGACTCAGAGACTTGCCCTGATGAAGATCCTCAGTTAAAAGATTAGCTACTTCCAACTCAAGACGTCCGTGACGGTCCACTATCTTTTGAAAATCATCAATGAATACAGGGGTTCCCTTTGGAAGATAGTCAAATAAGGTATAAGCTTTGTCATAAAAGAGAGACAAAAACTTACGTAAATCTTTATGACGGTAACCATCAATCGTCACTGATAGAACTTCCTCAAGATAAGCCTTATGAGGACCGTCTGACTTCGAGACTGCACTTTTCAGGACATTCTCGGCACGTTGGTAATCTTCTCTTGTTAAAATAATGTCATCCGCCGGTGAAATGATAACATGGTCTAAATTGTTTAAAGATTTCTGATTATCGCTATCAAACTGACGAATACCATCAATCTCATCTCCAAAAAACTCTAAACGGTAGGGAAACTCTGCAGTCAGTTCGTAAATATCTAAAATATCGCCCCTACGACTAAACTCACCAGGTGAAATAACTTGCTCTACTTTTTGATACCCAATATGCGTTAGATGTTTATTGAGAGCCTCTAAATCATGTTCCTCCCCTAGTGTTAAGTCTATGCGAGAGTCCTTATAAACCTTAGGATTAGGCAAATGTAACTTAGTACCAACTAAACTCGTAACTAAGACCCCACTCGCCTCTTTATCCATTAAAAAGTTAAGACTTTCAAGACGGGAATGAGTTTTTTCTGGTGAAGCAAAGATAAATTCAGCAGCTGATACATCATCCGCAAAAAAAGAATAAACCTTATCCTCTCCTAAGATAGCTGACAAATCTCCTACTAATTGCTCAGCTTCATTTTGTGTTGAGGTAACTATAAAAATCTTAGGAACCTGATTAGAAAGGGCAGATGCCATAACAACTGCCTTACTAGAACCAGAAAATCCCATGACCAATTGCCTACTCAATAAGCTTACCTTATCACGCCACTCAAGCAATTGATGATTCTTCTCAAAAAGCTCTAAGATCGTATTAGCCATTATAGCGCCTCATGGTGTCTTCGAAATCATTTGTTTTTAGGTAATGATTGAGGGCTCTCTCTACCTTGTCTAAAGTAAGTAAAATTGTGGCATAATCGTCTTCACTAAATTTTCCAAGAACATGATTAACGACCGTCATTCCTTTCTGTGGACGACCAATACCAATTTTTATACGATCAAATTCTTGAGTTCCAGTTTCAGCAATGATAGATTTAATACCATTATGACCACCTGCTGAACCTTTTTGACGAAAGCGCAATTTCCCAACTTCCATATCTAAATCATCGTAAATGACGATAAAATCCTCCATAGGAATATTGTAATAAGCTAGCAATGCTCTCACAGCTAGACCAGATAGATTCATAAAAGTTGTTGGTTTAACAAAATAAACTTTCTCACCGTTTAAAAAGGTTGAAGCCACTTCAGCCTTAAAAGTCTTTTCCTCAGAAAAGGTTAAACCTAGTTCTTTAGCCATTAGGTCGATAGCCATGAAACCAACATTGTGACGTGTCTCATGGTATTTTGAACCAGGGTTTCCCAATCCAACTACTAATTTTGTCATTATTTCTCCTCTTTGATAAACAGCAAAAGGACTGAAAAATACTTTTCAGCCTTGTGCACTATTTTTTATTTTCTAAACGTTGAAACGGAATTCCATGATGTCGCCATCTTGGACAACATACTCTTTTCCTTCTTCACGAAGGCGTCCAGCTTCTTTAACAGCTTTCTCAGAGCCATATTTAATCAAATCATCATACGACATTGTTACAGCGCGGATAAAACCTTTCTCGAAGTCAGAGTGGATAATCCCAGCTGCTTGTGGAGCCTTGATCCCTCGTTTAAAGGTCCAAGCGCGGACTTCTTTTTCACCGGCAGTGAAGTAAGTTCCAAGACCAAGCAAATGATATGCTGCGCGTGTTAGTTTATCGACTCCTGACTCTGTCAAACCAAGGTCTTCCAAGAACATCTCCTTATCTTCATCATCCAACTCAGAAATTTCTTCCTCAACACGAGCCGAAATAACCACTACTTCTGCATTTTCAGTCGCTGCAAACTCACGAATTTGCTTCACGTAATCAATATCATCAGGATTTGCGACCTGGTCTTCATCAACGTTAGCCACATAAAGCACTGGTTTCGTTGTCAAGAGGAAGAGTCCCTTAACAATTTTTTGTTCTTCCTCAGTAAAATCAATTGTACGGGCAGACTTACCATCTTCTAGAACTGGTTTAATCTTTTGAAGAATATTAAACTCTGCCACAGAATCTTTGTCTTTTTGAGTACGAGCGATCTTTTCGACACGCGCATAACGTTTGTTAATTGACTCAAGGTCAGCCAAAATCAATTCTAGGTTGATTGTATCGATATCAGCCATCGGATCCACAAAGGCATCCTCACGCCCTTGTTCACGCATAACATTTTCATCATCGAAGGCACGAACGACATGGACAATCGCATCCACTTCACGAATATTAGCCAAGAACTTATTTCCAAGACCTTCACCCTTTGACGCTCCTTTTACGATACCCGCAATATCTGTGAACTCAAATGTAGTTGGAACTGTCTTTTTAGGTGTGATAAGTTCAGTCAATTTTGTCAAACGTTCATCTGGTACTTCAACCATACCAACGTTCGGATCAATTGTTGCGAAAGGATAGTTAGCAGCCTCCGCACCTGCTTTTGTAATTGCATTGAAAAGAGTTGATTTACCAACGTT
>NZ_CAUUKN010000047.1:0-11295 GCF_963545685.1 uncultured Streptococcus sp.
CATCTTCAATAACTTCAACGTTTTTTACAAAACCTTCACGTTTAAGGATTTCAGCAATACCTTTTTTAATGTTTGATGCAGGTACTTCAAGTACTTCGTGCTTAGCTTGGTTAGCGTTACGAATACGTGTCAAGAAATCTGCAATTGGGTCAGTCATAACCATTTTATATTTTCTCCTCTTACTAGTAGTTTGAATAATTCACTTGCTAGTTAATGATTGAGCTAGGCTCAGTTTGTGTTTTATACATTCAACTTAGAAAGGTCTAACTTGAATGAATCATAATTTTACCAAGAAGCTTTGGTAACACCTGGAATTTGACCTTTGTAAGCCAATTCACGGAAGCAAACACGGCAAAGTTTAAATTTGCGATAAACTGAGTGTGGACGTCCACAACGTTCGCAACGAGTGTAAGCTTGCGTAGAGAACTTCGCAGGGCGTTTGTTCTTAGCAATCATAGATTTTTTAGCCAATTTATTTACCTCCTAGATTATTTTGCAAAAGGCATTCCAAGGCCTTTAAGCAATTCACGACCTTCTTCGTCAGTGTTAGCAGTAGTTACGATAACGATATCCATACCACGTACTTTATCAACATCGTCGAAGTTGATTTCTGGGAAGATAAGTTGTTCTTTAACACCAAGTGTATAGTTACCACGTCCATCAAATGATTTAGTTGGAACACCATGGAAGTCACGAACACGTGGAAGTGAAACTGACACCAATTTATCCAAGAATTCGTACATGCGTTCACCACGAAGGGTAACTTTAGCACCGATCGCTACACCTTCACGAAGACGGAAGCCAGCGATTGATTTCTTAGCTTTAGTAATCAATGGTTTTTGACCTGAAATAAGTGCCAACTCAGCAGCAGCTTTTTCAAGAGTTTTAGCGTTGTTTACAGCTTCACCAACACCCATGTTGATAACAATTTTATCAACTTTTGGCACAGCCATAACTGAAGAATAGTTAAATTGTTCAGTCAAAGCTGGAATTACTTCGTTAGTGTATTTTTCTTTAAGACGGTTAGCCATTTAATACTTTCTCCTTTCCTTCGTGATTAGTCAAGCACTTCGCCTGATTTTTTGTTGTAACGAACTTTCTTGCCGTCAACAACTTTGTAACCTACACGTCCAGCTACACCATTCTTGTCAAGAACTTGAACGTTTGAAGCGTGGATTGGTGCTTCTTTTTCCACGATAGCACCTTGAGGGTTTTCAGTTGATGGTTTTTGGTGTTTTTTAATGATCGCAACACCTTCAACAACAACTTTGTTTACTTTTGGAAGAGCCTTAAGAACTACTGCTTCAGTTCCTTTGTCTTTACCAGCAATAACGCGAACTTTATCGCCTTTTTTTACAAACATTTGAGTATTTCTCCTATTATTTCTTACGCCCTAATGGGCACCCTGAATAAATCAGGGGACTAAGTTTGTGTTAATTCAGATTAAAGTACTTCTGGCGCCAAAGATACGATACGCATGTATCCACCTTCACGCAATTCACGTGCAACAGGGCCAAAGATACGAGTTCCACGAGGAGTTTTGTCATCGCGGATGATTACTGCAGCGTTGTCATCAAACTTGATGTATGAACCGTCTGGACGGCGAGCACCAGTTTTTGTACGAACGATAACAGCTTTAACAACATCACCTTTTTTAACAGCTCCACCTGGTGTAGCTTGTTTTACAGTTGCAACGATAACGTCGCCGATGTTAGCGAATTTACGTCCTGAACCACCAAGAACTTTGATAGTCAAGATTTCACGAGCACCGCTATTATCAGCAACTTTTAAGCGACTTTCTTGTTGAATCATTTCAATTGTCTCCTTTTAGTTTTATTAGATAATAACAGCTTCTTCCACAACTTCTACAAGACGGAAGCGTTTTGTAGCTGAAAGTGGACGAGTTTCCATGATACGAACGATATCGCCTTCTTTAGCAACGTTGTTTTCATCATGTGCTTTGTATTTTTTAGAATAGTTGATACGTTTACCATAGACTGGGTGGTTACGTTTAGTTTCAACTACAACTGTGATTGTTTTATCCATCTTGTCAGATACTACGCGTCCAACAAGGGTTTTACGTTGATTACGTTCCATTATTAGAATTGCTCCTTTCCCAATCTATTATTTGATTTCAGATTGCACAGTTTTAACACGTGCAATTTGTTTTTTCACTTCATTCAAACGGGCAGTTTGATCAAGTTGACCTGCTGCAGCTTGGAAACGAAGGTCGAAAAGTTCTTTCTTAAGTTCGTTTTCTTTTTTAGCAAGCTCTTCTTGAGACAAGCCACGAAGCTCAGCAACAAACTTTTTGATTTCTTCAAGTTTCATGTCTTCTCCTTATTCTGCTTCACGTTTTACGAATTTACATTTAACTGGCAATTTGTGGCTTGCAAGACGAAGCGCTTCGCGAGCGATCTCTTCAGATACACCAGCAACTTCAAACATTACTTTACCACGTTTAACTGGTGCTACCCAACCTTCAGGTGCCCCTTTACCAGAACCCATACGTACACCGATAGCTTTAGCAGTGTATGATTTGTGTGGGAAGATTTTAATCCAAACCTTACCACCACGTTTCATGTAACGAGTCATGGCAATACGAGCAGCTTCGATTTGGCGGTTAGTGATCCAGTGGCTAGTTGTAGCTTGAAGACCGTATTCACCGAATGCTACTTCTTTTCCACCTTTAGCTTCACCGCGCATTTTTCCACGGAATTCACGACGGTGTTTAACACGTTTAGGTACTAACATTTGTTATTTGCCTCCTTTAGTGTTTTTACGAGCTGGAAGAACTTCTCCACGGTAGATCCAAACTTTAACACCAAGTTTACCGTAAGTTGTGTCAGCTTCTTCCCAAGCGTAATCGATATCAGCGCGAAGTGTGTGAAGTGGAACTGTACCTTCTGAGTATCCTTCTGCACGGGCGATATCTGCACCGTTCAAACGACCTGATACTTGAGTTTTGATCCCTTTAGCTCCAGCACGCATTGCACGTTGGATAGCTTGTTTTTGTGCACGACGGAAAGCAACACGTTGCTCAAGTTGACGAGCAATAGTTTCACCAACAAGGTGAGCGTCCAAATCAGGTTTTTTGATTTCAACGATGTTGATGTGAACTTGTTTTCCAGTCAATTTATTAAGTTGAGCGCGAAGAGCATCAACGTTTGATCCACCTTTACCGATAACCATACCTGGCTTAGCAGTGTGAAGTGAAACAATAACTTTGTTTACAGCACGTTCGATTTCAATAGTTGAAACTGAAGCGTCTGCAAGTTCTTTTTGAATAAATTTGCGGATTGCCAAATCTTCGTGAAGGTAATCTGCGTATTCTTTTTCAGCATACCATTTCGCATCCCAGTCACGGATGATCCCGACACGCATACCAATTGGATGTACTTTTTGACCCACGAGTTTACCTCCTTATTTTTCTGACACAACTACTGTTACGTGAGTTGTGCGTTTGTTGATTGGTGAAGCTGAACCTTTCGCACGTGGACGGAAACGTTTCATTGTTGGTCCTTCGTTTGCGAATGTTTCAGATACTACCAAGTTAGCTTTTTCCAAACCAAAGTTGTTTTCTGCGTTAGCGATAGCAGAGTTAAGAGTTTTCTCAACAATGCGAGCTGCTTTGTTTGGAGTGAATTTCAAGATTGCGATTGCATCAGCAACGTTCTTACCACGGATAAGATCAAGAACAAGACGTGTTTTACGAGGTGAAACACGCACTGTACGAGCCATTGCTTTAGCTGAAGTAATTTCTGCCATTGTGTCCTCCTCCTATTAACGACGTGTTTTCTTATCGTCAGCTGCGTGACCTTTGTAAGTACGAGTTGGTGCAAATTCACCAAGTTTGTGACCTACCATGTCTTCTTGGATGTAAACAGGAACGTGTTTACGTCCATCATAAACTGCGATAGTGTATCCGATGAAACTTGGGAAAATCGTTGAACGACGTGACCAAGTTTTAATTACTTTTTTCTTTTCGTCATTTGCTTGAGCTTCAACTTTTTTCATCAAATGCTCATCGACGAAAGGTCCTTTTTTAAGACTACGTCCCATTTTGTAGTTTTCTCCTTTAAATTGAATGTACCACAGCGGCTTGCACTAAGAAGTGCTACCGAGTTGGCGGATGTAATGTGCTAAGCGACTAACTTATTTTTCGTTACGACGACGAACGATAAGTTTGTCAGATTTAGCTTTCTTGTTACGAGTTTTAAGACCAAGCGCAGGTTTACCCCATGGAGTAGATGGCGCTTTACGTCCAACTGGTGCTTTACCTTCACCACCACCGTGTGGGTGATCGTTAGGGTTCATTACAGAACCACGAACTGTTGGGCGAACACCTTTCCAGCGATTACGACCAGCTTTACCAAGGTTGATAAGTGATTGTTGTTCGTTACCTACAGTACCGATAGTTGCACGACAAGTTCCAAGAATCATACGAACTTCTCCTGATTGAAGACGAACAAGTACGTATTTACCTTCCTGACCCAAAACTTGAGCAGAAGCACCAGCGGCACGGATAAGTTCAGCACCTTTACCTGGTTGAAGCTCAATGTTGTGGATAACTGTACCAACTGGGATGTTTGCAAGTGGAAGAGCGTTACCAACTTTGATATCCGCATCTGGACCTGAAACGATACGTTGACCTACTTCAAGACCTTTAGGTGCGATGATGTAAGCTTTAACCCCGTCAGTGTAGTGTACAAGAGCGATGTTTGCAGTACGGTTTGGATCATACTCAATTGTTTTAACAACCGCTTCAACGCCATCTTTGTTACGTTTGAAGTCAATCAAACGGTAGTGGCGTTTGTGTCCGCCACCTTGGTGACGTACTGTGATACGACCGTTGTTGTTACGACCAGCTTTGTTCTTAAGAGAAACAAGCAATGATTTTTCAGGAGTGCTTGTAGTGATTTCTGCGAAATCCAAAGAAGTCATGTTACGACGGCCATTTGTCGTTGGTTTATAAACTTTAATACCCACGTTAATTTCTCCTTTGATTATTCAGCTTCAGCTGCAAACAACTCGATTGCTTTAGAATCAGCTGTAAGAGTGATGATAGCTTTTTTAGTTTTTGAAGTGAAACCAGTGTAACGTCCTACACGTTTTTGTTTTGGTTTAACAGTTACAGTGTTCACGCTAGCAACTTTAACACCTTCAAATGCAGCTTCAACTGCTTGTTTGATCAAGAGTTTGTGTGCACGTGTATCAACTTCGAAAGTGTATTTTCCTGCTTCAAGAGCAATCATAGATTTCTCAGTGATAACAGGTTTTTTGATTACGTCATACAAATTCATTATGCAAGAACCTCCTCGATTGATGAGATAGCTTCTTTAGTAACAAGAAGTTTATCTGCGTTTACGATGTCAAGTACGCTTGCAGTTGCAGGAGTTGCAACAGTTACGTTTGCAAGGTTACGTGCTGAAAGTTCAGCGAATTTGTTTCCTTCTTCAACGATAACAAGTACTTTAGAATCGATGCTAAGAGCTGAAAGAACGTTTGCGAATTCAGCAGTTTTTGGAGCCGCAAATGAAAGAGCTTCAACCGCTACAAATTTATCTTCTGCAACTTTAGCTGAGTATACAGATTTCAATGCAAGGCGACGAACTTTTTGTGGAAGTTTGTATCCGTAAGAACGTGGAGTTGGTCCGAAGACAACACCACCACCACGCCATTGTGGTGAGCGGATAGAACCTTGACGAGCACGTCCAGTTCCTTTTTGACGCCATGGTTTACGTCCACCGCCTGATACTGCTGAACGGTTTTTAACCGCATGAGTACCTTGGCGAAGGCTAGCGCGTTGGCTGATTACGACATCAAATACTACTGATTCGTTTGGTTCGATACCGAAGATAGCGTCGTTAAGTTCAACTGAGCTAACTTCTTTACCAGTTTGGTCAAATAGTTTTACGTTTGCCATTTTTAACTGATTTCTCCTTTCTTATTATTTAGCAGATTTAACTGCTGATTTGATAGTGATAAGAGATTTCTTAGCACCTGGTACGTTACCTTTGATAAGGATAACGTTTTTCTCTGGGATAACTTGTACAACTTCAAGGTTTTGAATTGTCACACGGTTGCCACCCATACGTCCTGCCAAGTGTTTATTTTTGAAAACACGGTTAGGCGCTACAGGTCCCATTGAACCTGGACGACGGTGGTAACGAGAACCGTGAGCCATAGGTCCGCGTGATTGACCGTGGCGTTTGATAACACCTTGGAAACCTTTACCTTTTGAAGTACCAGTTACATCAACAACGTCTCCAGCTTCGAATGTGTCAACAGTGATTTCTGATCCAACTTCCAAGCCTTCAATGTTTTTGAATTCACGAATGAAGCGCTTAGGAGCTGTGTTAGCTTTCGCTACATGGCCTTTGGCAGGTTTGTTGCTCAATACGTCACGAAGGTCATCAAAACCAACTTGAACTGCGTTGTAACCATCTGTTTCAACTGTTTTAACTTGAAGAACAACGTTTGGAGCTGCTTCAACAACAGTTACAGGGATTAATTCGCCAGCTTCAGTGAAGATTTGAGTCATTCCCACTTTTTTCCCTAAGATTCCTTTTGTCATGAGAAAATATTTCCTTTACTTTAATGTATTTCAAAAAGTTTTTAACGAGCGTTTTTTATGCTCAATGAATCAAGCTTTGAATTAAAGTTTGATTTCGACGTTCACACCACTTGGAAGATCAAGTTTCATCAAAGCGTCAACTGTTTTTTGAGTTGGGTTGATGATGTCGATGAGACGTTTGTGTGTACGCATTTCAAATTGTTCGCGAGAATCTTTATATTTGTGAGTCGCACGAATAATTGTGTAGAGACTACGTTCAGTTGGAAGTGGAACTGGTCCAGCAACTGTCGCACCAGTGCGAGTTGCAGTTTCTACGATTTTTTCAGCCGCTGTATCAAGCGTACGGTGTTCGTAAGCTTTCAAACGGATACGAATTTTTTTGTTTGCCATTTTTTCTCCTCTTTCGTCTATTTAAGATAATAGGCTAGCTCCTCAAGAAAACCAACACGGATTGCGTGGCAGTGCAACCAGGCGTGTCGCAACCTCTTGTATCATAGCTAAGCGCTGTTTTTACAGCACCATAATATAATAACAGAAGAACCCATTCATTGCAAGGGTTTTTTGAAATTTTTTACCTTTTTTTATTTTACTTTTCAACTAAATCAAAAACCCACCTTTCTAGATGGATTTTTGATTAATTATCTTGAGTGTAGTCATATCCCATATGCTCATATGCTTTTGCAGTTGCCACACGTCCTGTTCGTGTACGCATAATGAAACCTTTTTGAATTAGGTAGGGTTCATACATATCTTCTACTGTTTCTCGCTCTTCAGAAATATTAACTGATAAAGTACCTAAGCCAACGGGGCCTCCCCCATACATCTCAATCATCGTTCGAAGGATTTTTTGGTCAACGTAGTCTAACCCTTCATGATCTACATCTAGCATAGTCAAGGCCTTATCTGCAATCTTATCGTCAATGATACCATCACCCATGATTTGAGCATAGTCTCGCACGCGCTTAAGTAGGCGGTTGGCAATACGTGGTGTTCCGCGACTACGCCGTGCTAATTCCAAGGCGGCCTCTGGTGTTATTGTCATTTCAAAGATTTCCGAAGTACGTTCTACAATCTCTGTCAAATCAGGTAACTCATAATATTCCATATGACCATTAATCCCAAAGCGGGCTCTCAAAGGATTTGATAACATACCTGCTCGTGTGGTCGCACCAACCAAAGTGAAGGGAGGTAGGTCCAGGTGAACACTTCGACTTGTTTCACCTGCTCCAATCATGATATCGATGTAGTAATCCTCCATCGCACTATAAAGAACTTCTTCCACTGCCATAGGCATACGATGAATCTCATCAATAAACAAGATGTCCCCAGGCTCCAAGTCATTGAGTATGGCAACTAAATCACCAGCCTTTTCAATTGCCGGCCCAGACGTTTGCTTCAAATTCACTCCCATCTCATTGGCGATTACAAACGCCATAGTCGTTTTACCCAAACCAGGCGGGCCAAACAAAAGGGTATGATCTAGAGCCTCATCACGGAGTTTAGCTGCTTCTATAAAAATTTTTAATTGGTCCTTAACCTTATCCTGACCAATATATTCCTTAAAGTACTGAGGGCGAAGGGTACGTTCAACGTACTCTTCATCCCCTAGTAAATCATTATCTAATATTCTTGCCATAGGCTTATTTTAGCACAAAACAAAAAACTGAGTCAAAATTTGTCCACAAAAAAGAAGACAAGTCTTGCCTTCTCTCTTTATTATTATTTACCACCCTTAACAGGTTTCTTATTTGCTTCCGCGATAGCCTCTTTGATTGTATTGGCATAGAGCTTAGCACCACGGTTAATAGAGTCACTATCAGATCCAAAGTGAACCCCATCTGTACCATTCCAGATAGAAATATTTTCTTTAGCAACTTGATACCAATCAGCAACCGTCACAAAGTCATATTTCTTAGCCATCTCTAACTGATACTTACGTAACTGAACTAGAGATTCAGCTTCACTCCCAGACTTACTACCATTGTATGGTGTCACAAAGATAATACGGTGACCTTTAGGTAAATTCTTGATGATTTTATTAATAACACCTTTGTAGTCATCAATCTCATTAACACCACCAGCAATAACAACATTCTTCGTAAGAGCGTTACTATCCGCGTAATCTTTAAGTAAGTCATTGATTGTTGATAAATTAC
The DNA here is from genome assembly GCF_963545685.1 of uncultured Streptococcus sp. GTDB lineage: Bacteria > Bacillota > Bacilli > Lactobacillales > Streptococcaceae > Streptococcus. The sequence goes on from NZ_CAUUKN010000047.1 coordinate 8,734, forward strand.
GGCCGACTACTGCATCTATAGCGACATTATCAATACTTGATTCAATCTGATCTTTTGCCCTAAGAGCAACGGAGTCTCCTAGAATTGTCACTCCTTCATTCACGTCAAAAGAGGTAGCTTGACTATTTTCAGCATTGGTACGTGTTAATTTCATCTTAGTCTGAGCTTGTGACAATCCGTTAGCTACCAAGTCTTTCTCAAAGTCTCCAATAGCTGGTGCAAAGAGAGAAATAAGCACTGTAATCAAGGTGAGCCCACTGAAGATATATAGCACAATATGTCGGTAAGGTGTCAAGTCCAAATCTATTCCAAAGAGACTTGACTTTCTTCCTGCAATAAACGGCTCTATTATATGATAGGAAAGTGTCGCAAAAACGATTGACAAAATTGTTGTCAGTATGACTGCAATGATATTATTGGTTAATTGGCTAAAGATAATATATAGTGGCCAGTGGAACAAATAGACGCTGTAGCTGATATCCGCTAAATAACTAATAAAAGCAGGCTCTGATTTACCAGGTAACTTCTCATGGAGAATACGTGCAGAGTAAATCATGACAGCTGTAAACAAACTAGCCAAAACAAATCCAAATAGATAGGTAATACGTTCTTCAAAATGAAGGACTAAGCCCAACAGCAAGAGCAGAGCAAAGCTACCAACCATATATAGGACTGTCTTTTTCAAATCCCAAAGTCTAATATTTTTCTTGAACCTAGCAGTCGTCTCATGTACACCTGAAAGCGTTGCAAATAGCGAACCTAAAAAGAAAGGATAAGCATGCGTAATTGAAGAAAAATACAAACGGGAAAAATTATCAACAAAGAAAGCACTAATAAACATTGAGAGGAAACTCAGCGTAAAGCAGGTAAGAGATACCATGAAAACTAAGCTTCTAAATTGATTTTGATGCTTAACACGCTTTGCCAGGAACCAAAGCAAGGCACCCCAGAGAATATAATAATGAACCTCAATAGCCAGACTCCATGTGTGGAGGTAGATATGCTGGTTAAACTGATTCTCATAATTCCCCCCAGTTAAAATTTCATAATAGTTAGTTACAAAACCAATAACAGAGGTGATTTGACGCCCGATGCCTGCAATGAAATCATTTCGAACCAAGAGCGCTAAAGGGGTACAGATAAGAACCATCAGTACGAGTGGTGGCACTATACGGTAAAAGCGTCGTCGCATAAAACCAAGATAATCAATGCGATGCGTCCTAGATACTTCATCAATCAAAAGTGCCGTAATCAGATAGCCTGAAAAAGTAAAGAAGACATCAACACCAATGAAGCCTCCAGGAAGAAGACTTGGGAAGAAATGATAGACAAGAACCAAAAGAAGCCCTGTCACACGAATATAAGAAAACCAGTTAATTCTCATCCTTTAAAAATCCCTTGTTTAAATTTTCCTTTGTAGATAGCCTTATTTTCAGTAGTCAATTTCCCTTGACCATCTGCTTGACCAGACTTAAACTCTCCTTCATAAGTCCAACCTTCGTGAGATTTAAAAGTTCCTTGACCATTAAAGGAACCATTTTTAAATCCACCCGTATAGGTATCACCGTTATCATAAGTCAGAGTTCCTTGGCCATTTAAACGATGGTTCTGCATCTGACCTTTATAGGTAATTTTAGTCCCATCAATTTTAATAGAATGTTGCGTTTTTATAGTCACCAACAACAAGGACAGGGCGCATAAAATAATAATCCCTACCGTGATACGCTCAAATTGATTACGATCAATATTAATATTTTTGAAATCAAAATTCTTTAGCTGTTTAAAATTCATTGTCTATCCTTAATCCACTGTAACCACTCTTGGCAACCTGCAGTTACCAAATTGTATGTTTCTTCAAAATCACCTGTGTACCATGGGTCCGGAACCCCGCCAGGTCTAAAGAGCTTAATTTTATCGTTATAACGACCCGCAGATACTTGTAGAAGATCCTCAACATTTGACTCATCCATCCCCACAATCAGATCAAAGAATTCAAAATCCGACTGATTTATCTGTTGTGAACCTTTGGAAGAATCAAAAGAAACCTCATATTTCCTTAAAATCTTTTGAGTTCCTTGGTGAACTGGATTTCCATGTTCCCAAGAAGAAGTTGCACGACTTTCAATATGCAAAGACCCATCTTGGTCAAGCGCTTTCATTACAAACTCCGCCATAGGGCTTCGACAAATATTTCCCAGACAAACAAATACAACCTTGTTCATTATTCACCTCTTACCCAAAGCTATTAAGAAATCTGCTCACTTATTCTCTTTATTACAATTGTGAGCATACTTCTAAATCATGAAAGTAGGTTCTCATTAATTTTCATTTAATCAAACCATATTATACCGAAAAACGAATCAAATAGAAAGACTTCTTTCCTAATACTATCGAAAAATTAACACGCGTTTTTTTCTAACAGTTACCAAGTCATATATGGCCTTATTCTGTTTACTGATTTAGGGCCTTATTCTCTTTACTGACTAAAGAAAAAAAGAACCTAGTTTCGGCACTGCACCCTTATAATGGGACACAAGAAAAACACATTCATGAGGCCAGTTT
>NZ_CAUUKN010000048.1:0-10405 GCF_963545685.1 uncultured Streptococcus sp.
GAACAACGACTGAAGAATCTATTGTAGAGCTTCCATTTAAAGAAATTGTCCAAGACGATGATACACTTGAGAAAGGCACTTTGCAGGTTGCCCAAGAAGGACAAAAAGGACAAACTAAAATTACCAAGGTTTATAAAACTTATAAGGGTAATAAGACTGCCGAAGAACCAACTGTAACTGAAACAGTACTAGTTCCTGTCCAAGATCGTATCGTTCGCAAAGGTGCTAAGATTTCTGAAAAACCAGTGCTTACGCTGACACAGATTGACAAGGATGATTTGGGTCGTAGTGCTAAACTTAGCTACAACTTGACGAATCCAGGTTCAGCAGCTATCACGACTATTAAAGCGGTACTTAAGAAAGACGGACAGGTTGTCCAAACGCTTAATATTCCTATCACGACCTTGACGGCTGATTTAACAAACTTAGACTATTACAAGCCTTATACTCTTACAACAACCATGACCTTTGATCGTGGCAATGGTGAGGAGAATCAGGTTTTGGCAGACCAAACTATCCAACTTGATCTCAAGAAGGTTGAGCTTAAAGATTTTGCACGTACAGATTTGATTAAGTATGACAATCAAACAGAGGTGGATGAGACCCGCCTGACAGCTGTACCTCAGGATCTCACGAATTACTACTTGAAGATGACTTCTGCGAATCAGAAGACCACTTACTTGGCAGTGAAAGCCATCGAAGAAACAACAGTTGATGGCAAGGAGGTTTATAAGGTAACTGCAGAAGCGGACAATTTGGTGCAACGTGATGCCCAAAACCATTTTGCGCAAACTTATAGCTATTACATTGAGAAACCCAAGGCCAGTCAAGCCAATGTTTACTATGATTTTGCTGAGTTGGTCAATGCCATTCAGGCTAATCCATCAGGTGAATTTAGACTGGGTCAAAGTATGAGTGCTCGTCACGTCGTTCCAAACGGAAAATCATACATTACGACCGAATTTACTGGTAAGTTGCTAAGTGATGGTGACAAACGCTATGCCATCTATGATTTAGAGCATCCATTGTTTAATGTCATCAATGGCGGAACTATCAAGAATATCAACTTTGAAAATGTAGACATCAATCGCCCAGGTCAGAATCAAATAGCGACAGTTGGATTTAACCTTAAAAACAAAGGTCTGATTGAAGATGTTAAGGTGACTGGTTCAGTTACTGGTAATAATGACGTTGCAGGTATTGTCAATAAGATTGATGAAGATGGCAAGATAGAAAATGTCGCGTTCATTGGTAAGATTAACTCTGTCGGTAATAACTCGACAGTTGGTGGGATTGCTGGCTCAAACTACATGGGATTTGTTAACAGAGCTTATGTGGATGCAACTATTACGGCCAATAATGCCAATGCAAGTATGCTAGTGCCATTTGTTACCTACATGCTCAACAGTTGGAAATCAGGAACTAAGGCAAGGGTAACAAATTCAGTAGCTAAAGGTATTCTTGATGTTAAAAACACAAGATATGTCGGTGGTATTGTTGCCAAGACTTGGCCTTACGGAGCTGTTCAAGACAACGTGACCTATGCCAAGGTTGTCAAAGGTCAAGAAATCTTTGCTTCTAATGATGTTGATGACGAAGATGGTGGACCATACATCAAAGATCTCTTTGGCGTTGTTGGTTACAGCTCGGCCGAAGATGGTACTGGTAGAGATATTAAGAGTCCGAATAAGCTCAAACATTTGACTAAGGAAGAAGCTGATAAGCGTGTTGAAGGCTACAAGATCACAGCTGATACATTTGTCAGCGAACCTTATGAGTTCAATACTCTTAATAATGTTTCTAGTCAAGCTGATTTTGCCAATATTCAAGACTATAATCCAGCATACAAACAGGCTTATAAAAATATGGAGAAACTCCAGCCATTCTATAACAAGGATTACATTGTTTATCAAGCCAATAAACTTGATAAAGACCATAACCTGAATACCAAAGAAGTACTTTCAGTGACACCAATGAAAGACAGTAATTTTGTCACAGACCTAAGCGATGCTAACAAGATTATTGTTCACTATGCTGATGGTACTAAAGACTACTTCAAGCTTTCAGATAGTTCAGAAGGTTTGAGCAACGTTAAGGAGTATACGGTTACTGATTTGGGTATCAAGTACACTCCGAATATCGTTCAAAAAGATCACTCAAGTCTTATCAATGGTATTGTGGATATCCTTAAACCGATTGAGTTGCAGTCTGATCCAATTTACCAAAAACTTGGTCGTACCGGTCCAAATAGAGTAAATGCCATTAAGAACCTCTTCTTGGAAGAAAGTTTTGAGGCTGTTAAGGCTAATTTAACTAAGCTTGTGACTAAGCTGGTTGAAAATGAGGATCACCAGCTTAACCAATCACCTGCTACTCAACAGATGATTCTTGACAAGGTTGAGAAAAATAAGGCTGCCCTCTTACTAGGTTTGACCTACTTGAATCGTTATTACGGAGTTAAGTTTGATGATGTCAATATCAAAGAAATTATGCTCTTCAAGCCAGATTTCTATGGTAAAAATGTGGATGTCCTTGACCGTTTAATTGAAATTGGCTCTAAGGAAAATAATATCAGTGGATCCAGAACATATGATGCTTTCGGTGAAGTTCTAGCTAAATATACGAAATCTGGAGATTTAAATAGTTTCCTAAACTATAATAGAGAATTATTCACTAATATCGACAATATGAATGATTGGTTCATCGATGCCACTAAGGACAAGGTCTATGTTGTAGAGAAAGCTTCACAAAATGAAGGTGTCGGTGAGCACAAGTATCGTGCTTACGATAACTTAACACGTGGCCTACACAGAAAAATGATTCTACCATTATTGAATCTTGATAAGACAGAGATGTTCTTGATTTCAACCTATGACACCATGTCTTATGGAACAGCTAACAAGTACAATACGACTCTTGAAAAACTGAAACCTGAGATTGATCTAGCTGCCCAACGTCAAATCAACTACCTTGATTTCTGGCATAGATTGGCTACAGACAAAGTTAAAGACAGATTGTTCAAAGATATTGTCATTCCTGTCTGGGAAGGCTTCTATGTCTGGGGTCATGGTTGGCCAGGTTGGCCAGAGCGCTACGGCCAATTTAAAGACAGTACGGAAGTCTATGCGCCAATCCGTGAAATCTATGGTCCAGTTGGTGAGTACTATGGAGACAACGGAGCCATGGCTGGTGCTTATGCTGCCATCTATGACAATCCTTACGATAATCGTGCCAAAGTTACTTTCGTCATGTCTAACATGATTAGTGAGTACGGTGCTTCGGCCTTCACGCATGAAACTACCCACATCAATGACCGTATTGCCTACTTTGGAGATTATGGTCGTCGTGAAGGAACAGACGTTGAAGCTTATGCCCAAGGTCTTCTTCAATCACCAGCTACTCAGGGGCATCAAGGTGAATACGGCGCCTTGGGACTTAACATGGCCTTTGAAAGAGAAAACGACGGTAATCAGTGGTACAACACTAATCCAAACAAGTTGAACTCACGTGAAGCCATTGACCGTTACATGAGGGGTTACAACGATACCCTCATGCTTCTTGACTCACTTGAAGGGGAAGCGGTCCTCAGTCAAGGCAATCAAGAGCTCAATAACGCCTGGTTCAAGAAGGTAGATAAACAGCTACGAGGTAATAGTAAAAATCAATATGATCAGGTCCGTGCTCTAAATGAAAGTGAAAAGGCTATTAACTTGACCTCTATTGATGACCTTGTAGATAATAACTTCATGACCAATCGTGGACCTGGTAATGGAGTCTATAAACCAGATGATTTCTCTTCTGCCTATGTCAATGTCCCTATGATGTCTGCTATTTATGGTGGTAATACCAGTGAGGGCTCTCCAGGAGCCATGTCCTTCAAGCATAACACCTTCAGACTCTGGGGTTACTATGGCTATGAAAAAGGCTTCCTAGGTTATGCGACGAACAAGTATAAACAAGAAGCAAAAGCGGCTGGTAAGGACACTCTTGGAGATGACTTTATCATTAGCAAGATTTCTGATGGTCAGTTCAACTCACTAGAAGCCTTCAAGAAGGCCTACTTCAAAGAAGTGAAAGACAAAGCGTCACATGGTTTGACGACAGTTACAATTGACGGCACAACAGTAAGCTCTTACGATGATTTATTAGCCTTGTTTAAGGCTGCAGTAGCAAAAGATGCTGCAAGTATTAAAACAGATAATAAGGGTAATAAATCTGTGTCAACAAGCCATACGACGAAACTCAAAGAAGCTGTTTATAAGAAACTCCTACAAGAGACAGATAGTTTCACAAGTTCTATTTTCAAATAATAGATGAAAGAATCCCCTTTGGCCAAAAGCCGAGGGGATTTTTGAGTCTTTCTTAAAATCTTGTGCTAAGAAGTCCACAAAGCTAGTAGTGACAAGGGGTTTAGAAATCAACCAGTGCTATGTGAGTTGGGAGGTTTAAAAAATATTCTTTTTGATAGTATAAAATTTGTATTTTAATAAATGGCATCAAAATCAAATAATATCGTATCGGAAATGATTATTTTTAATAAAAAGGGCTACCAGTTAAAAATATTTTGAAAATTACAAAGCTGACAAAAAGTAATATTTTGCAAAACGAAAGCACGAACGTTTTGATGTTTCAAAGGACTTATATAAAAGTTTTAAATTAATATTCTCTAATAAAAGTTAAATTTTAGAACAATAATCATTATATATTTGACAATTTAATAATTGTAGTATAAAATGGAAACTGTATATAAAGTAATTTGGATATTGAGGAAATTTATTATTATGAGAGATATGTTTAATAAACGCCAACGTTTTTCATTAAGAAAATACAGTTTTGGTGTAGCCTCTGTCCTTTTGGGAGTTTCAATCTTCTCGAATGGACAGGGCGCTCAAGCTGATGAAACGGTTGCACCGACTACTGCAGGTATGGAAACAACTGCTGAACCAGATGTGGTTGTGGAGCAATCAACGCCAACAACTGCATCAGTAGCACCAGCAACAACAGAAAGTGCACCAAGCTCAGTGTCTACTGTAGCTTTGGCCAGCGAACAGCCACAATCAGCAGCACAAGACAGCCAAGCAACTTCAGGGACTAGTCAAACAGCAGCTAGTTCAGAAGTAGCTTCTCAAGCTGCATCTCAAGCGAGCTCAGAATCTGCAGCAGCAACAAACCTTTCTACTGTAGCTACCAGTGCTCAAGCTCTTAGTTCAACAGCTGTAGCAGAAACTTCTGTTGCTGGACAAGTATCAGCACAAACAATTGCGGCTACTCCAGTTGCGACTGCAGCAGAGACAGCAAGTGCAGAGTCTACAACCAAGGCTGTAGATAGCGCCCTTAAAGTAGCTACTAGCGAATTGGCTGTAACAAGCAGTGAATTGAATGCTGCTGAAGCAAGTCTTAACTCTGAAAATCTCATCAACGCTATGGGGCTTGCGGTATCAAATCGTAACCTTCGTTCAGCTGATGCGGTTGCTGTTTTGACAAATGCTGGATCAGGTTCAACAAACCCTGATTTGACAAACCTAGGCTACAAACTTGCCTATTTGCCAGAACGTCAACAATACTTTGTTAACATTGATTACATAAACAATCTTAAAGTTGGTCGTGATAATCGTGGGGTTTTGAGACCTTATGACTACATTACAAATGGTAACTACATGGTTGTCGTAAACTATGCCAACCTTGGTATTATTGACTACGTTGATGAAGCAGGAAACAAGATTCCTGGCTCTTCAACATATCGTATCAACAACTCAACTGAAACAATCACTGCAAACGGTCAGACTTACAATAAAATCTACGATGCTGGTGTAACAGAGCTTCCACCAGTACCAGCAGGTTATCGTATCAAGTATGCGTCTGCTGACAAATCTAAAGCTAATGCTTACGTAGATGTCTTAAAATCAGAACGTCAATATGACTATACAAATGGTGTTGCAACCATTCGCTCAGATCGTACTTGGGCCCTTAACCAGAGTCGTGTTGTTGACCTTGTTCAATTTGCCAATGGTTCACAAGGTTTGGACGCTTCGATTGATGCCAATGGCGGTGGTCAATACCTAGCTCCTGGTTACCGTTACCACATTATTGTTGAAAAAGACACTAAAGATGTGACTAAGGCAACAAGTCAAACAGTGACTTATACTGGTGCTGACATTAAGACACCAGCTGCTAACACTCAAAATGACTTTAGCTTCAACGGTAAAGAAGATCCTACAACTAATACAACAACTTGGACAGAAACGACTCACACTTATGGAACGGTCAAGACTCCAGTTGTCATTGGTTACTATGCAGATAAAGCCGTAGCAGGTGGCAAGACAGTCACTCCGGATGCACCAGATGCAACAGATACCGTAACTTACAAAGCCTTTGGTAAATTTATCGCTGTGGATGAAGATGGTAATCCAATTCCAGGTGTATCAACAACTGCCTACACTAACGATCCAGATGATGCGACTAAGATGATTGCTATCGACAAGACTCTTCCAAGCATTCCTGGCTACACTGTTAAGGTTATCCCTGCATCACCATCAAATCCAGGTGAAGATACACGTGTTGTTTTCGTAGCAATTGTTAACGATGTGACTAAGGCGACTAAACAGACTGTTACCTTCCAAGGTGCAGGTGACAAGACGCCAGCTACAGATGTGAAATCTGACTATACCTTTGTTGGTAAGGATAACCAAGCTACTGGTAAAGTGACATGGAACGAAACTAGCCACACTTACGGTACGGTTAAGGTTCCTGTTGTTAATGGTTACTTTGCGGATAAAGCCGTAGCAGGTGGTAAGACAGTAACTCCAGATGCTCCAGAAGCGACTGATACAGTAACTTACAAAGCCTTTGGTAAGTTTGTCATTGTCGATGAAAATGGTAACCCAATTCCAGGTGTTTCTGATACTGCCTACATCAATGATCCTAACGATCCAACTAAGATGATTGCAGTTGACAAGAATTTGCCAACTATCCCAGGTTACACTGCTAAGGTAGTACCTGCAACACCAGATGACTTGTCTAGCGATACTAAGGTTGTTTACGTTAAGGATGACCAAAAAGCAAGTGTTACTTACCGTGATGAAACAAGTGGTTCAACTCTTGAAACAGTTGCTTTGGCTGGTAAGTCTGGTGAAGCGGTTAACTACTCAACGGCTGATCGTATCAAACACTACCAAGACCTTGGTTATGTCCTTGTGACAGATGGTTACCCAGCTGGTGCAACATTTGATTTGGATAGTGCAGTGGATCAAGCTTGGACAGTAAGCTTCAAACGTGTAGCACTTGACTTTGATCCAGATAATGCTCACGAACCAGGAACTCCAATCTATCCTAACCAACCTAATGGTCCAAAATGGCCTGCTAAGGATGCTTATATCAAGGATGTAACCTACACTGTTCATTACGCAAGTAAAGATAGCAATGCTAAATTGCCAGCAGACAGTGTTCAAAAGGCTCAATGGAAACGTTCATTGACGCTTGATTCTGTAACAGGTGACATTCTTACAGCAGGTGAATGGAAAGCTGATAAGACTAAGTTTGATCTCGTCATCACACCAGTAGTTAACGGTTACTTCGCCGATAAAGGTCGTGTGGCTGCTCAAGATGTCACTATGGACAGCAAGGTTGAGACTGTAACCTACACTAAATTTGGTAAGATTATCGCTGTTGACGAAAAAGGCAATCCAATCCCAGGCGTTGAAGCAGTTTCTTACACAAATGATCCTAACGATCCAACTAAGGCTGCTATGACACTTGTTCCTGAAGTTAAAGGTTACAAGGCTGATCAGACTGGTGTGACACCAAGCAACCCAGGTGAAGATACAAAGGTTGTTTACAAGCTGACTAACGCAGAACCTGCTAAGCCAACAAATAAAGACATTGGTACGATTGTGGTTATCTATCGTGATGAATATGGTAATCAAATCAAGATGCCACTTGTTATCACAAACTCTGTTGGTGCTGACGTTGACGTCCACGGTGACCGTTACATCTACCGTAATGGTGTGAAATACGAATTGATTCGTCAAGAAGGTAAATCGACAGACAAGATGACAGAAGGTCAAACAGTCGTGACTTACATTTACCGTAAGGTTGAAGATGGCTCAACACCTTCAAATGGCAATGGTGGTCAATCTGGAAGCTCAACCTCTAAAGCTGTGAAAGCAAGTTCAAACGGTTCTAAAGGGGCTAAGGGTTCTGGCTCTGGATCAGATGCTGATGGTGCTTCAGATGGTAAAGATTCAGATAAGAAGAAATCTGGAAACAAAGACGGTAAGAAGGCAGATGGTTCTGATAAAGCTAAAGAAGGCGATGAACAATTGCCAGTGACAGGTGAGTCAGATAATAACCTTGCAGCAATGGGTGTTGTTGTCATGGGACTTATGGCTGGGCTTGCGACTATGAATCGTCGTAAAAACCAAGACTAAGATTTCCAAATCCTATCTCTCATAAATTCCAAAAATAAAATCTCTCTCGAGTAGGAATAGCTTGGGAGGGATTTTTTGGTCTTTACAACTAAAAATCGGGAAAACTATCAAGGCCTGTGAAACTTTTAAGCAGTATTTAGCTTGATAAGGTACAATAGAATAAGACAAAACGAATGAGGAGACTGTCATGAAGTTTTTACATACGTCAGATTGGCATGTGGGTCGAACCCTCAATGGCTGGTCTTTGTTAGAGGAGCAGGAGTGGGCTTTTCAACAGATAGTGGATTTGGCTATTAGCGAAAAAGTGGATGGGGTCATCATTGCTGGTGACCTCTATGACCGTGCGGTGCCCCCTGTGGATGCGATTAAGCTTTTTAATAATACCTTGGCCCGTTTGGTATTGGAGGAGCAGATTCCTGTCTATGCTATCAGCGGTAATCACGATGGAGCTGAACGTTTACATTTTGGACGTGACTTCTTTCAACCTCAGGGTCTTCATTTAAGCACACGTTTGGAGGAGGCTTTTGAGCCCATTGAGTTGGAGGATTGCCAGATTTTCCTGCTTCCCTTTATCGACCCTATTGATGCCCGTATTTACTATAAGGACGATGAGGATAAGGAAATTCAGGGGATTGGTGATGCCTTGAACTACATTATTAAGGATATGGAAAAAGCTTTTAATCCTGAAAAAGCCCATATTTTGGTGACGCATTTTGCGGTTTCTAAGAAGGAGGACCAAGATGGTCAAAGTCTTCGGGAATTGATGTTGTCTGAAACTAGCAATACGGTAGGTGGTCTTACCAATGTGACCAGTGGCCTTTTCAAGGCTTTCGATTATGTGGCCTTAGGGCATATCCATACGCGCTTTGCCAGTCCGACCAAGCGCGTGCAATATTCAGGAAGTCCGATTGCCTTTAATGTCAAGGAAGCCAAGCGTAAGGAAGAAAAGGGTGTCTATATTCTTGAATTGGATGCGTCTGGTGATTTGTCTCAGACCTTCCATCCTCTAGAGGTCGGACGGCCGATTGTGGTCTTACAGGCGCCTTTTGAAACCTTGATGTCACCTGGATTTTATCAGGAGCAGCCTTGTCAAAAGGCCTGGTTTGCCTTTGATATTCAACTGTCTAGCCGTAAGGAATTAGAGGGCATCAATGTGCGTGCCCGACTGGAAGAAATTTATGGGACAGACATTGTCGAAATTACCTTCAGTCGTCTAGGTGATGCAAGGGAAGAAAATTTGACTGTTGATCAGCACTTAAAAGATTTGGAAATGCAGTCACCTCAAGAAATCGTATTTGATTTTTACCAGACAGTGACTGGGGGCGATGTCTTGTCTGAGAGACAGACTGCCCTTGTGGAAAGTATTTTTGAGGAGATTGGGAGGAGTCGACAATGAGACCAGTTCAGCTAGAATTGACCAATTTTGGACCTTATCGTAAGGAAGTTATCAATTTCACTCAGTTTGACCATGCTCCCCTCTTTTTGATTGGTGGGGACACGGGGGCAGGTAAGAGTACCCTCTTTGATGCTATGACAGTGGCCTTGTTTGCCACGACCAGTGGTGATCGCAATGTTGAAGAGATGCGGTCAACCTTTGCTGGTCCAGAGGATGATTTGACCAAGGTGACTTTCTACTTTCAACAAGGAAACCATCTTTATCGCATCGAGCGTATTCTCCAGCAGGAGAGGGCAAAGCGAGGTGGTGGCACGACCATGCAAAAAGCGATGGCTTCTCTAGTCATTGTGGATAAGATTGGTGGTCAGGAAATTGAAAAGCTTGGGGATAAAATCAAAGAAGTTAGTGACCAGATTGAGCAGATTTTGGGTCTCAATGCCGAGCAGTTCAAACAGATTATCCTCCTACCTCAAAATGATTTTAGCCGTTTCTTGAAAGAAGATTCCAAGACTAAGACTCAAATTTTGAAGAAAATCTTTGGAACGGGTATTTTTGACCGTTTTCAAAAGAGCTTGGAAGAGCG
>NZ_CAUUKN010000049.1:0-10073 GCF_963545685.1 uncultured Streptococcus sp.
GCTGCTTGGATTTGATCATCAGGAATACCTGATCCACCGTGCAATACGATTGGGAAGTTAGGTACAGCTTCTGTCAATTTTTGCAAGTGATCAAGGTGAAGACCAGTCCAGTTTTCTGGGTAAGGACCGTGGATGTTACCGATACCTGCTGCAAGGAAGTCGATACCAGTTGCAACCATAGCTTTAGCATCTTCGATTGGTGCCAATTCACCGTCACCGATGATACCATCTTCTTCACCACCGATTGTACCAACTTCAGCTTCAACTGATACACCATTAGCATGTGCAAATTCAACAACTTTAGCTGCTTTTTCAAGATTTTCTTCAACTGGAAGGTGAGATCCATCAAACATAACTGAAGTGTATCCTACACGAATACATTCCAAAGCATCTTCGTAGTGACCGTGGTCAAGGTGAATAGCAACTGGTACAGTGATACCCATTGACTCAACCAATTCTTCAATAAGGGCTTTACACAATTTGTAACCACCCATATACTTAGCCGCACCCATAGAAGTTTGGATAAGTACTGGAGCTTTTTTAGCTTCTGCTGCACGCAAGATAGCTTGAGTCCACTCAAGGTTGTTTGTGTTAAATCCACCAACTGCATAACCATTGTCACGAGCTGCTTGAACAAATTTTTCTGCTGAAACGATTGCCATTATAAAGGCCTCCTATATTTTTTTGGGATTGAACCCGTTTACATGTTTATTTTATCACAATTAGACTCAAAAAACTAGTTTTTCCATAATTTGTAAGCGTTTTGATTTTTTAATATAAAAAAACCAGTCTATTGACTGGTTACTCTGCGGAAAGAGGGACTTGAACCCTCACGACCTAAAGCGGTCACAGGATCCTTAGTCCTGCGCGTCTGCCAATTCCGCCATTTCCGCTAACAACAGTAGTTATTATATCAAGTTTAACAATCACTGTCAATACTTTTTTGAAAGTTTTTTCTTGAAACTCTCTATTGTCTCTTTCGAAACAACTATCATATAATACCATTTATTGTATGCTATTGTCAATAAACTTTTTGGCTTTTTTAGTTTTTCCAAAACATTACTTGTATACTATTTGGCACTATCTGGAATTAGTCTAAACGAGCTTTCAAAGCAGCTAATCTTTCTTGAAGAGGAGCTAAGTAGACTTCTTCTTCAAAGCCACGGTTTTTGAGTCCTTCCTCTGCACAAGTTAGTAGAGCCTCTGTCAAAGGCAGAATCAATTTGAAATCAGTCTTTGAGATTTTCTTTTTCGAAAACAAGCGACGAATTCTAGGGTAATCATAGTCAAAAACCTCAAATAAAGGTGCGTCTTTTAAAATACCTTCTAGTGTCTCTAAGTTAACTAAAAGACCAAGGTGAAAGGCTGCTGGTGCAAAAGTCGCTGAGAAAGGCTGCGTACAAACACTTCGAAACTCAACGGTTCCCCTAGTCGTTAAATCTTGAAATTGATAAGAACGGTGACTTTTGAAATCTTCCTCATTTGGCACAATCGTAGCAACTTCCCCCTGAATAGAGCGAGCTTCGATATAAGGTCTCGTTAGATAGTCTTTAGCACGAATCGGTTCAAAATAGTAAGTTTCTTCACCCCTCTTAGCTGTAAAAATTGCAGTCTCAGACAGATAAGAAAAATAGTCATCTTCGTTTTTAAACGCCTTCGGAAATACTCCTGCATTTTCCTTAAACACACCATGCATGGAATTCTCCCAGAAAACATCACGTGAAAGCGCAAGATCCCAATCAGAACCCCAAAATTCAGAGTTTGCCAATAATACCGCCTTGGGTCCCTCTATTTGATTAAAAGCATTTAGAACCCTCAAATAGGATGTTTTTGAGACATCTAACTGTACCTGACTCCCACAGATAAAAGAGCCATATTCAGGGTAATCGTGAAAGAAAGAATCATTCTTGGCTTTAGAGAGCTCGAGAAAATCCATAAGCATCTCATAACGAGGAGATTTAACAGGTCTATTATCATTCTTTGCCCAGTTTGGATTTACCCCCCATCCTTGCAACTCATGATTATGGTCGCGAAGATACGGTTGAATCATACTGAGGTAAGTATCTAGACGTTCCTCAACTTCAGAAATGCGGCTAGCCTTTGCAAAAGCAAATTCAATCGTATTGTATGAAACTTCAAAAAGAATCATATCACCAGAAACCTGATCAATAAGTTGAATAGGATTATTATCAGAATCAAACTTATCAGCATGAAAATCAAAATTATTTAGAAGATAGACGAATAACTGTTTCGTTAGAGAAACATCAGTAGCATTCCCACTCAAATTAACTACAGGATATTCCAACTCGATTCCAACAAATAGTTCAGGCTGATCCTTGATTGGCTTATAGTACCTTTGTTTAAGCAGCTCCTTAGCTCTGGTCACAATAATATCCCCCATGTAAAAATAAGTCTAATTCATTATATCAAAATATTCAGACGATTTATAGACAAAAAACGCCTGCTTACGAAAAATAACAGTATTATCTTTCGTAAACAAGCGTTACATGCTTATTTATTCCCATTTTATGATGAGTGTTCCCGCTAGGCGTCTGCCTAGCGGTAGACCAGAGCTAGACTAAGAAAAGCTAAGCTATTCCATCATCATAACACTCAACAAAATTGATAAAAATTAAACAAGTTCGATGATTGCCATTGGGGCAGCATCGCCACGACGTGGTTCTGTTTTAAGGATACGAGTGTATCCACCGTTACGTTCAGCATAACGAGGTGCGATTTCTGAGAAAAGTTTTTGAAGAGCAGTTGTTGATGTATATTTATCAGTTGCTTCATCATAGCTTTCAGATGCAATTTCGTTACGTACAAATGCAGCTGCTTGACGACGTGCGTGCAAATCACCACGTTTACCAAGAGTGATCATTTTTTCAACTGTTTTACGGATTTCTTTAGCACGTGCTTCAGTTGTAACGATTGCTTCGTTAATGATAAGATCTGTAGTCAAATCACGAAGAACCGCTTTACGTTGTGAGCTTGTGCGTCCAAGTTTACGGTAAGCCATGTTATCCTCCTATATTATTATTTATCGTTTTTAAGTCCAAGTCCAAGATCAGCCAATTTAACTTTGACTTCTTCAAGTGATTTACGACCTAGGTTACGGACTTTCATCATTTCAGGCTCAGTTTTCTCTGTCAAATCATGGACGGTATTGATACCGGCACGTTTCAAACAGTTATATGAGCGTACAGACAAATCAAGTTCTTCGATGGTACGGTCAAGCACTTTTTCATCGTTCACTTTCTCAGTTTCCTTCATCACATCTGTAGCTTTAGCCACATCAGTAAGGTCAGTAAACAAGTTCAAGTGTTCAATCAAAACACGAGCCGAGAGACCGAGGGCATCTTCTGGGATGATTGTTCCGTTTGTCATGATTTCGATTGTCAATTTATCAAAACCATCATTGCTACCTACACGAGCAGGTTCAACTTGATAATTGACTTTTTTCACTGGTGTGTAGATTGAATCTACAGCCAAAGTTCCCACTGGTGCATCATCTTTCTTGTTTTCTTCTGCTGGAACATAACCACGGTTTGTAGCTACTGTCATAGTTGCTTGCAATGAAGCACCTTCAGCGATTGTGAAAAGATAATGATCAGGGTTAACAATTTCAATGTCGCTATCAGTCAAGATATCTCCAGCAGTAACCTCAGCTGGACCTTGAACATCAAGTTCAATTGTTTTTTCGTCTTCGACGTAAGATTTTACAGCAAGTCCTTTAATATTAAGGATAATTTGCATCACGTCTTCACGGACGCCTGGTACGGTATCAAATTCGTGGAGTACTCCATCAATTTTAATTGATGTTACGGCAGCACCTGGAAGTGATGACAAAAGTACACGACGAAGAGAGTTACCCAAAGTTGTACCATAACCACGTTCTAGTGGTTCGATGACAAATTTGCCGTAATCTTTATTTTCATCAATTTTTGTTATTATTGGTTTTTCAAACTCAATCATTTATTATACTCCCTCGAAACGAACCTTGTGTACTATTGTTGTTAAAGATTACACACGACGACGTTTTGGAGGACGAGCACCATTATGTGGTACAGGAGTTACATCACGGATTGCTGTTACTTCAAGACCAGCAGCAGCAAGAGCACGGATAGCAGACTCACGACCTGAACCAGGACCTTTAACAGTTACTTCAACTGTCTTAAGACCGTGTTCTTGTGCAGATTTAGCAGCAGCTTCAGAAGCCATTTGAGCAGCAAATGGTGTAGATTTACGAGAACCTTTGAAACCAAGAGCACCAGCTGATGACCAAGCAATTGCATTACCATGCACATCAGTAATCATAACAATAGTGTTATTAAATGTAGCGTGAATATGAGCAATACCAGATTCGATATTCTTTTTCACACGACGTTTACGTGTTGGTTTAGCCAAGATTTTTACCTCCTTATTTTATTTTATTTTTTCTTACCTGCAATCGCAACAGCTTTACCTTTACGAGTGCGAGCATTGTTTTTAGTGTTTTGTCCACGAACTGGAAGTCCACGACGGTGACGGATACCACGGTATGAACCGATTTCCATCAAACGTTTGATGTTCAAGTTTACTTCACGACGAAGGTCACCTTCAACTTTGATTGCATCCACTTCACGACGGATAGCGTCTTCTTGATCGTTTGTCAAATCTTTAACGCGGATGTCTTCAGAAACGCCTGCAGCAGCCAAGATTTTCTTAGATGTTGCAAGCCCGATACCATATACGTAAGTAAGTGAAATTACTACACGTTTATCGTTTGGAATGTCAACTCCAGCAATACGAGCCATGATTTCTCCTTTCTATATTATCCTTGACGTTGTTTGTGTTTTGGATTTGTTGGACAAATTACCATAACACGACCGTTACGACGAATAACTTTACAGTATTCGCAAATTGGTTTAACCGATGGTCTTACCTTCATGTTTTAATCCCTCCAATTATTTCGATTATTTAAAGCGGTATGTGATGCGTCCACGTGTCAAATCATAAGGACTCATTTCAACAGTCACACGGTCACCGACCAAAATACGAATGTAGTTTTTACGGATTTTACCAGAAACTGTCGCCAAAATTTGGTGTCCATTTTCCAACTCAACAGTAAACATAGCATTAGGCATAGTTTCGACAACTTTACCTTCAATTTCAATCACGTCTTCTTTTGCCACGCAAAAGTACCCCCTAAAATTTCGATTTGATTTCCTCTGAGCACAGAGGTAACAATTATAAGCCAGACTAAAGTATTATAACATGCTTAAGTCTGATGCGCAAGTAAGATTTTATAATTATTTAATTGCTGCAATCGCTTTTTTAACATCAGCGAATACATCGTCAATATCCTGGTTTCCTTGAATATCTGATACAAGACCAAGCTCACGGTAGTGTGCAATAATTGGCTCACCTTGAGCAATGTTTACATCAAGACGACGTTTAACAGTTTCAGGTTTATCATCTTCACGTTGGAAGAATTCATGTTCACCGCAAACATCACATGTTCCTTCAACCTTAGTTGGGTTGAATACTTTATGGTAAGTAGCACCACATGAGCGACAAATGAAACGACCTGAAAGACGTTCAACCAAGCTCTCTGGATTAACTTCAATATTAATTACACCGTCAAGTTTAATACCAAGTGCTTTCAATGTTTCATCCAAAGCATGAGCTTGTTCAATAGTACGTGGGTAACCATCTAGCAAGAAACCTTTTTCAGCAATATCAGATTCAGCCAAACGTTCTTTAACAATTCCATTTGTAACTTCGTCTGGTACCAATTCACCTTTATCGATGAATGATTTTGCCAAAGTTCCCATTTCTGTTTGATTAGCCATAGCAGCACGGAACATATCACCAGTTGAGATGTGAGCTACACCAAATTCTTCAACAATTTTTGCAGCTTGAGTCCCTTTACCAGCACCTGGTAGACCCATAATTAAAAGATTCATCTTACGAACTCCTTATTTTTGTTTTCAAATAACTCTATCAAAGTTTAGCAACCTTGGTAGAGTTATCAAAAAACAAAAGAGAAGGGACAGAAAGTTACCTTTCTTTCCCTCTCAATTGTTCATGAGAAGACTTAGTCTTCACGATTCATAAATCCAACGTACTGACGTTTCAATAGGTAACCCTCAAGTTGTTTCATACCTTCGATACCAGTTGAAATCAAGATCAAGAGTGATGTACCACCAAGTGCGATTGAACTTGTGAGGTGCATAAACTGTTGAGCCGCAATTGGAGCCAATGAAATAAACGCGAGAAATACAGCCCCGATTGTTGCCAACCTCTTAAGCAATGAAGACATGTACTTTTCAGTCTCACGACCTGGACGAACACTAGGAATGTAAGACCCATTCTTTTGAAGGTTTTCTGCAGTTTTTTCAGGATTTACTTGGACAAATGTGTAGAAGAATGAGAACAAGATAATCAATATCGCATAAGTAATCATTCCACTAGGGGTATTATACGAGAGTAGTCCTTGTAAATGTGATAACCACGTAACCTTAGAGAAGAATGGAAGAATCGTACTAGGAATTGTCGTAATCGAGCTAGCAAAGATAACGGGAATAACACCAGCTGGATTAACTTTCAAAGGTAAGTATGAACTCGTTGGAGCCCCTTGAACCAATTTCGTATATTGAATTGGAATTTGATATTCTGCTTGTTGTACAAATGTCGTAAAGAAGACAATCGCCAAACCTACCACAATCAACAAAGCGACGATGATATATGAACGAGTCAAATCTTCTGTACGAACATTGACAAAGAAATCCTCGTAAATTGTTGAGAACATTTTTGGAATGGAAGCAATGATACCTGAGAAGATAATCATTGACACACCATTACCAAATCCTTTATCAGTAATTTGTTCACCAAGCCATGTCACAATTATGCTACCAGCAGTTAAAATTGTCCCAATCAATAGATATGTTGAAACATTAGGTGTTTTAACCAATGAAATTGATGAGAGAGTATTAAAACTTGCTGTAATACCAATCGATTGAACAAAGGCTAAGACAAGAGTGATATAGCGAGTCGCTTGATTCAATTTACGGCGACCAACTTCCCCTTGTTTGCCCCACTCTACAAATTTTGGATAGATATCCATCTGCAAAAGTTGGACAATGATTGATGCTGTAATGTAAGGACTAACCCCCATCGAGAAGATAGAGAAGTTATTCATAGCATTACCAGACACCAAGTTAAGCATGTTCAAGAAAGGTAAATCACTTAATTGTTTCAAACTTTCAGCGTTGATACCAGGAACCGTTACATGAGTCCCGACACGAAAAACGAAAATAATGAAGATTGTAAATAAAATCTTATTACGAACGTTTTTGACTTTCAACGCATCTTTTAATAGTTTAAAGAACATAATGAGTTACCCCTCATTAGATGACTTCGATTGAACCACCTTTAGCAGTGATAGCTGCCTCAGCAGATTTTGAGAATTTAGCTGCTTTAACAGTCAATTTCTTAGTCAATTCGCCGTTACCAAGAACTTTAACGCCTGATTTTTCAGCACGAACGATTCCAGCTTCTTTAAGAACTGCTGGAGTTACTTCTGTACCATCTTCAAAAACGTTCAATTGATCAAGGTTTACAAGTGCGTATTCTTTAGCGTTGATGTTAGTGAATCCACGTTTTGGAAGACGACGGAACAATGGAGTTTGTCCACCTTCAAATCCTGGACGTACGCCACCACCACTACGAGCTTTTTGACCTTTTTGACCACGGCCTGAAGTTTTACCGTTACCAGATGAAGTACCACGACCTACACGGTTACGGACTTTACGAGAACCTTCAGCAGGTTTCAATTCATGAAGTTTCATTATTATTTTCTCCTCTTTTTGTAAAATGCTAGCGCCTCTAACCAAGTAAGGTAGCTTGATTAGAAACTCGCCTATACATGAAATTCAGTTTAAGTCGCAAGGTAACCCTCACGACTTAAATCAATTTTTATTTAACGTCTTCTACAGTTACCAAGTGAGATACTGCGTTGACCATACCACGAATAGCAGCGTTATCTTCTTTAACAACTGAGCTATTCAATTTACCAAGTCCAAGAGCAACAACTGTTTTACGTTGTTCTGGTTTGCGTCCGATTGGAGACTTAGTCAAAGTAATTTTAATTTGAGCCATTGTTATCTCCTTTCTTATGCCAAGTCAGATACTGAGATGCCACGAAGAGCCGCAACTTCTTCAGCACGTTTAAGTTGTTTCAATCCTTCAACAGTCGCACGAACGATGTTGATTGGAGTGTTTGAACCAAGTGATTTAGATGTTACATCAGCAACACCAGCCAATTCGATGACGGCACGTACTGCACCACCAGCGGCAACCCCAGCCCCTTCAACAGCTGGTTTCAACAATACTTTCGCTCCACCAAATTCTGAACGAACTTCGTGAGGAATAGTTGTACCAACCATAGGAACTTCGATAAGGTTTTTCTTAGCTGCTTCAACTGCTTTACGGATAGCTTCTGGAACCTCTTGAGATTTACCAGTACCAAATCCTACGCGACCATTACGGTCACCAACAACAACAAGAGCAGCAAAACGCATGTTGCGTCCACCTTTTACAACTTTAGTAACACGGTTGATAGCAACTACGCGTTCTTCAAGTTCTACTGCATTATCTTTAAATGCCATTATTAAGTGTCCTCCCTATTAGAATTTCAATCCGTTTTCACGAGCTGAGTCAGCCAAAGCTTTAACACGTCCGTGATAGAGATATCCACCGCGGTCAAACACCACTTCAGAAATACCTTTAGCTACTGCGCGTTCAGCAACAAGTTTACCGACAACAACGGCTTGTTCAGTTTTAGTTCCTTTTGAAACTTCTTTGTCAAGAGTTGAAGCACTTGCGAGCGTTACACCCGCTACGTCATCAATTACTTGAGCGTAGATGCCTGTATTAGAACGGAATACGTTCAAACGTGGGCGATCAGCAGTTCCAGAGAGTTTTCCGCGAACGCGACGGTGGCGTTTTTGGCGGAGTTTGTTTTTATCTGGTTTCGAAATCACAATTTTCACCTCTTAATTATAATGCTTGCTCATGAGAGCTTTTGGTAAGTAGACAATCTAAAAAGAATTGCCACAAGGATAAAATCCTATTATTTACCAGTTTTACCTTCTTTACGACGTACGTATTCACCAACGTAACGGATACCTTTACCTTTGTAAGGCTCTGGTGAACGAAGGCTACGGATGTAAGCTGCTGTTTGACCAACAACTTCTTTGTTGATACCGCTAACGACAATTGAAGTTGCAGATGGTACTTCAAAAGTAATACCTTCTGGAGCTTCAACTTCGTCTTGGTGAGATTTACCAACTGAAAGAACAAGTTTTGTTCCTTGGAGTTGAGCACGGTATCCGACACCGCGCATTTCAAGTTCTTTTTTGAAACCTTCAGAAACACCAACAACCATGTTGTTCAAGTTTGCACGTGAAGTACCGTGGATTGTTTTGTTTTCTTTTGAGTCGTTTGGACGGTGAAGTGTAACTTCGTTGCCTTCAACTTTGATTTCAATATTTTTGTTAAACTCACGAGTGAGTTCGCCTTTAGGTCCTTTAACAGTAACAACGTTATCGTTATTTGTTACTTCAACACCAGCAGGCAAAGTAATAACTTTATTACCAATACGTGACATAGTATTTAATTCTCCTGTTAGATTATCAAGCCACTAACTAAGTGACTAGTTTTCACGGGGATGAGTTTCATAGAATTAAATCAACGAAACTCGCACGAATAGTTAAATAATCGCGCTTAGTATTAACCTCTTACCAAACGTAAGCGATAACTTCTCCACCAACGTTCTTTTGACGTGCTTCTTTGTCAGTCAAAAGACCTTCTGAAGTAGAAATGATCGCGATTCCAAGTCCGTTAAGAACTTTAGGAACATCTTCACGTTTAGAGTAAACACGAAGACCTGGTTTAGAGATACGTTTCAAGTTAGTGATAACACGTTCACCGTTTTGTCCGTATTTCAAGAATACGCGGATGATGCCTTGTTTGTCATCTTCAATAACTTCAACGTTTTTTACAAAACCTTCACGTTTAAGGATTTCAGC
>NZ_CAUUKN010000050.1:0-9888 GCF_963545685.1 uncultured Streptococcus sp.
ACCTCTTAAGTAGATTTTAGGTATTTACCGTGTCTACTTAAGAGGTATCATATCACTTTTCAATGTTCGGTTTTTGTTTTGCTATAGACTGTTATAACTTTATATTATAGGGGCACGCTTCAAAAACACTTACTACTATTTACTAAAGTCTCAATTTTTAGTACAATACTACTATGAAAATTTTGATTACATCGGGTGGTACCACTGAAAAGATTGATGCTGTACGTGGAATCACAAACCATTCAACAGGTCATCTAGGTAAGGAAATCGCTGAACTTTTCTTGGCCAAGGGTCACCAAGTGACCTTAGTAACAACAAAGACTGCCGTCAAGCCTGAACCAAAAGAAAATCTAAAGATTACAGAAATTACGAACGTAGATAGTCTCCTAAAAAGTATGGAGCCACTCGTCAAAGAGCACGATGTTCTCATCCATAGTATGGCTGTCTCAGACTACACTCCAATTTATATGACAGATTTCGCCGAGTTGGAAGATACGGAAAACCTTAACCAACTCTTACGCAAGTCTAACACTGAGAGCAAGATATCTTCTGCTTCGGATTATCAGGTTCTTTTCCTTAAAAAGACACCAAAAATTATTAGCTTAGTTAAACAATGGAATCCTGATATTCAATTAATTGGCTTCAAACTTTTAGTAAATGTTAGTAAAAACGAGCTTTTCGAGGTTGCTCGTACTAGTCTTAAACGCAATCAAGCAAACATTATTGTGGCAAATGATTTGAGTGAGATTACTCCAAATCAACATATTGCTTATCTAGTTGACGAAAAGAGTGAAGAGAAGGTTACAACTAAATCTGCAATTGCTCAAGCTTTATTTGAAAGGATATGCCATGACTAAACGTATCATCCTTGCTGTTTCCGGCTCAATTTCCGCCTATAAATCAGCAGACCTGACAAGCCAACTAAAGAAAAAGGGGTATGACATCCACGTCATTATGACTGAAGCTGCTCAAGCCTTTATTACACCTCTGACTCTTCAAGTGCTTTCTAAGAATCCAGTTCACTCCGATGTTATGGAAGAAAAATTGGCTGAACGTATTAATCATATTGATTTAGCTAAGGAGACTGATCTCTTTATTGTTGCCCCAGCTTCAGCAAATACTATTGCCAAATTAGCTCATGGTATGGCTGATAACATGCTAACTGCTACTGCTTTAGCTTTACCTAGCACCACTCCGAAATTAATTGCACCAGCAATGAATACTAAAATGTATGAAAATCCATTGACTAAGAAAAACTTGGAGACCTTGCAAGAGGTTGGCTACCAAGAAATTCTTCCAAAGTCTGGCTTACTTGCATGTGGAGATACAGGTCGTGGCGCTCTAGCTGATATTGCTGTCATTATTGAATCAATCGATAATGCTTTAACAAGATAGACTTGTTGACAAGAAAAGGAGTTTTTGATGAATAAAAAAAATAAAGCAAACCAAACGGCACAATTATCTCTATTAATAGCCACAATGGTCGTTATCGAAGTACTCAGTCAAACCATCTTTGCTGCTTTTGTACTTCCAATCAAACCAACCCTAACTCATATCCCAGTCATTATTGCTAGTATCGTCTATGGTCCTAAAATTGGGGCATATTTAGGCGGTTTTATGGGAATTATGAGTATTGTACGTAACACTATCATCTATACAGTAAGTAGTTATCTTTTTAGTCCTTTTGTTGAAGGGGGAACTTGGGCATCTGCTGTCATTGCGATTGTGCCTCGTATTTTAATCGGTATTTTCCCTTACTTTGTCTACAAGTTTCTTCAAAATCGTCTAGGTTTGACGCTATCTGGTGTTTTAGGCGCATTTACAAATACATTCTTTGTACTTCTCGGTATCTACTTCCTAATCCCTAATTTCTACTCAGCAGGTGGAAAAACTCTAATGGCAACTATTTTCACTACAAACTCTGTTGCTGAAATGGTTATTGCAGGCCTATTAACACTTAGTATCACACCTGTGCTACTTCGATTGAAAAAATAAAGAAAAAACATGGGAATTACCATGTTTTTTTTCTTTAATTGTGGTATAATGTAAGCGTTTAAAAATATAAAGGAGATTGCTATGTCTTATACTGAAAATTATCAAAAATGGCTCGATTTCGCTGAATTGCCTGCTTATCTTCGTGATGAGTTGGTTTCTATGGATGAAAAGACCAAAGAAGATGCCTTCTATACTAACCTTGAATTTGGTACAGCCGGTATGCGTGGTTTGATCGGCGCTGGTACCAACCGTATTAACATTTATGTTGTTCGTCAAGCAACTGAAGGTTTGGCGCAATTGATTGACTCAAAAGGGGAGGAAGCTAAAAAACGTGGTGTTGCTATCGCTTATGACAGCCGTCACTTCTCTCCTGAGTTTGCTTTTGAATCTGCTCAAGTTTTGGCAGCTCACGGTATTAAATCTTATGTATTTGAGAGCCTTCGTCCAACTCCTGAATTGTCATTCGCAGTACGTCATCTCCACACATTTGCTGGTATCATGGTAACTGCTAGCCACAACCCAGCTCCATTTAATGGATACAAAGTTTATGGCGAAGACGGTGGTCAAATGCCACCAGCTGATGCCGATGCATTGACAGATTACATCCGTGCTATTGAAAATCCTTTCACTATCAAACTAGCTGACCTTGAAGAAAGCAAAGCTAGTGGCTTAATTGAGGTGATTGGCGAAGCAGTTGATGCAGAATACCTTAAAGAAGTTAAAGATGTTAACATCAACCAAGACTTGATTAATGAGTACGGTCGTGACATGAAAATCGTCTATACGCCACTTCATGGTACTGGTGAAATGTTGGCTCGCCGTGCCCTTGCTCAAGCTGGATTTGAAGCAGTTCAAGTTGTTGAAGCTCAAGCGGTTCCTGATGCTGACTTCTCAACTGTTAAATCTCCTAACCCAGAAAACCAAGCTGCCTTTGCTCTTGCTGAAGAACTAGGTCGCAAAGTGGATGCTGACGTTTTGGTTGCAACAGACCCTGATGCTGACCGTCTTGGTGTCGAAATCCGTCAACCAGATGGTTCTTACCTCAACCTCTCAGGTAACCAAATTGGAGCAATCATTGCCAAATACATTTTGGAAGCTCACAAAACAGCAGGCACACTTCCTGCTAATGCTGCCCTTTGTAAATCAATCGTATCAACTGAATTGGTTACTAAGATTGCAGAAAGCTACGGCGCAACAATGTTTAACGTCTTAACTGGCTTCAAATTTATCGGTGAAAAAATCCATGAATTTGAAACACAACACAACCACACTTACATGCTCGGTTTTGAAGAAAGCTTCGGTTACCTCATCAAGCCATTTGTACGTGATAAAGACGCTATCCAAGCTGTACTTATCGTTGCTGAAATTGCTGCTTATTACCGTTCACGTGGAATGACATTGGCAGATGGTATCGAAGAAATCTACAAACAATATGGTTACTTCGCAGAAAAGACAATTTCAGTTACACTTTCAGGCGTTGATGGTGCTGCTGAAATTAAGAAAATCATGGATAAATTCCGTGGTAACGCTCCTAAACAATTCAACAACACTGACATTGCTAAGACAGAAGACTTCTTAGAACAAACAGCTACTACTGCTGATGGTGTTGAAAAATTAACAACTCCTCCAAGTAACGTTTTGAAATACTTCTTGGCTGATGATTCATGGTTTGCCGTTCGTCCTTCTGGAACAGAACCAAAAATCAAATTCTACATCGCTACAGTTGGTGAATCTGAAGCAGATGCTAAAGAAAAAATTGCTAACATCGAAGCAGAAATTAATGCTTTCGTGGGTGAATAATACTTTTGACTTAGAGCTTAGCTCTAGGTCTTTTTGATACATGATAATAATGGCTCGAATAAGCAGTCACAATCTTTCACTGCTATACCAAGAAACCACTTATAGATTAAATCTATAAGTGGTTTTCTATTATTTAATTACAGTGCGCTAACTTGTGAATGATGCTTAAACAAGGAATGAGTGGCTTCATGAATATGACGTGCAGTCTCTGCATTATTCATAGTATAAAGATGAACTCCAGCAACATCTTGAGTTACGAGGTCAACGATTTGGTCAATGGCATATGCAAGACCAGCTGCTCTAAGAGATTCAGGATCGTGCTCATACTTATCCAAAATAGCACGGAACTTACGTGGCAAGTGGATATTTTCACAAGTCTTAAGTAGACGTAGGGCTTGGTTACGATTCAAAATAGGCATAATACCAGCATGGATAGGCACATCAATGCCAGCAAGAATACATTTATCTTGAAAATCATAAAATCGTTCATTATCAAAGAAGAGTTGGGTGACAAGACTTGAACAACCGGAATCAACTTTTTTCTTAAGATTTTGAATATCAGAGATTTGATTTGGTGAATCAGGGTGCCCTTCAGGATAACAGGCACCAATGATATCAAAGTTAGGAGCTTCTGACTTGATAAACTCAATCAAATCAGTCGCATATTTGAAATCTTTAAGAGGTTCAACTCCTGGGATAATATCACCACGAAGGGCCAAAATACGATTTACGCCAACTGCATCTAATTCTCGCAAAGTATCCGCAACCTTTTCCTTGGTCAAATAGATTGCTGGAAGGTGGGCAATAGTAGGAATAGCCAAGTCATTTTGAATATGGTCTGCCAAAGGAACCGTCGTCTCTTTGATATTGTATTTGTTATTGCTGGCTGTCACACTAATAAAGTGAGGAGCCAATCCTTGCATATCCTCAAGAGCAAGCAAGATTTGCTCATTGCCCACTGCTGGGTTAGGTGGAAAGACTTCAAAGGAGAGGGATGGTGTTTGGCTTGTCATATATTTTACCTTCTTCGTTTTAGATTTTTTTAGACAAAAGCTTTTTATTAGTGTCAACTAAACTCATAAGAATTATTGATCACATTTTGCCCCTAGCTTGCTTGCAAAAATCTTTAGAAAATTATTCGCTATTGAAAACCTTCTACACATAGGAAAGAAGGTTTTCAAGTTATGATAACTTCTGCTTACAAGTTCTCGCGAGCTGCTTTTGCTGCTTCTACAAGCTTGATCAAGCTTTCTTTAGTTTCTTTGATACCACGAGTCTTCAAACCACAGTCAGGGTTGATCCATACTTTACCACTTGGAACTTTGGCCAAGATTGCTTCGATAGTGTGGTCAATTTCACCGTCTTGTGGGACACGAGGTGAGTGGATATCATAAACTCCAGGTCCGACTTCTGTTTGGAAGTTTTGTGCTTTAAGTTCGTCCAAGATTTCAAGGTTTGAACGGCTAGCTTCAAATGAGATAACATCTGCATCCAAGTTGTCGATAGCTGGAATGATATCTGTAAATTCTGAGTAACACATGTGAGTGTGGATTTGTGTGTCTGGTGCTACTGTTGAGTGTACCAAACGGAAGGCTGGAATAGCCCAGTCAAGGTAGTCTTCGTACCAGTCGCTACGACGAAGTGGTAATTTTTCACGAAGAGCAGCCTCGTCGATTTGGATAATCTTAACGCCTGCAGCTTCGAGGTCAAGCACTTCGTCTTTGATAGCAAGAGCGATTTGAAGAGTTGAATCTTTAATAGAGATATCCTCACGTGGGAATGACCAGTTTAGAATAGTAACAGGTCCAGTCAACATACCTTTAACAGGTTTGTCAGTACGGCTTTGTGCATAGCTAGACCATTTCACAGTAATTGGGTTAAGACGAGTGACATCACCCCAGATGATTGGTGGTTTAACCCCACGCATACCATATGATTGCACCCAACCATTTTTAGAGAAGAGGTAACCAGATAAGTTTTGACCGAAGTACTCAACCATGTCATTACGTTCAAACTCACCATGTACAAGAACGTCAAAACCAACTTCTTCTTGCCATTTAATCCATTCATCTGTGATTTCAGCAAGGAAGGCATCATATTCTTCCTGAGACAATTCATTCTTACGGAAAGCCAAACGTTTGGCACGAACTTCCTTAGTTTGAGGGAATGAACCGATAGTTGTTGTCGGAAGCAATGGAAGTTTGAAAGAATCTTTTTGAATAGCTTCACGTTCTGCGAAGGCTGGCAAACGTGTGAAATCTGCTTCTGTCAATCCTGCAATACGAGCACGAAGTTCAGCATTTTCACCAACACGTTCAGTCGCAAAGAGCTCTTTGTTAGCAGCAAGCGCTTCTGCCCCTTGACCGTTACGGATAGCATCCAAATCACGAAGTTCATCTAATTTTTCAACGGCAAAGGCAAAGTAATTCAAAATAGCCGGTTCAAAATCTTCATTTGCAGTTGTAAATGGCACATGAAGAAGAGAACATGAAGTTGTCAAGACAACATTTTCAGCTGGAACCTGTTCGAGAACTGCCAAGCTCTTTTCGTAGTTGTTACGCCAGATGTTTTTACCA
The DNA here is from genome assembly GCF_963545685.1 of uncultured Streptococcus sp. GTDB lineage: Bacteria > Bacillota > Bacilli > Lactobacillales > Streptococcaceae > Streptococcus. The sequence continues at coordinate 6,372 of NZ_CAUUKN010000050.1, forward strand.
TTAACAATACCCGCATAAAGAGTCTTATCCGCTGGGAATCCACCTTTGACAAGGTCAAGTGTTTTCTTACCTTCGACAAAGTCAAGACCAATACCGTCAACTGGCAAGTTCACAAGATCATTGTAAACATCACGAACATCACCAAAGTATGTTTGAATCAAAACTTCAAGGCCTTTCTTGTCAGCCAAGAGTTTATTATAGAGATTCAAGAAGAGTGCTTTTTCGTCAGCTGACAAATCTTTAACAAGTGCTGGTTCATCAAGTTGGATACGAGTCGCACCAAGTTCAGCCAATTTTGCAAAGACATCTTGGTATGCAGCAACAAAGCTATCTACGAAGTCTTCTGCTTTCACACCATCTTCAAAGTCAGACAATTGAAGGAAAGTGAATGGCCCAACCACAACTGGACGTGTGTTAAGACCCAATTCTTTTGCTTCTTGGTACTCATCAAAAATCTTGTGACCAGCAAGTTTTACTTCTGTTGTTTTTTCAAATTTAGGAACAATGTAGTGGTAGTTAGTGTTGAACCATTTTTTCATTGGAAGGGCACGGACATCCCCTTTTTCACCTTGGTAACCACGCGCCAAAGCGAAATAGCGTTCAAGATCCGTCAAATCCAAGTTTTGAACTGAAGCAGGCACGACGTTGAAAAGGAAGGCCGCATCAAGGAAGTTATCGTAATGAGAAAAGTCATTTGAAGGAATTTCAGTGATACCTTTTTCTTTAACAATATTCCAGTGTTTTGCACGCAAATCTTTAGCAGCTACTAAAAGTTCGTCTGCAGTAATTTCATTTCTAAAGTATTTTTCTGTAGTAAATTTTAATTCTCGGAATTCACCCAAACGTGGGAAACCAATGATAGTAGTTGACATCTTGTGTCCTCCTCTTTGTTGTTGCATTAATCTTACCAAAGAAATAAATGTCTGTATAATTGTTATTAGTTTTCTCTATATATAGTTTTAAACTATATCCTATAAGATAAGGGGTTTTCTTGGCTTGTTATCTTATTTTAATTAGATATTGATATAGCTAATAACTATATACAAAATTTATAAAGTCATTTTTATCAAAAAAATCCCTAGACTTTTGTCTAGAGATATATCTTACTTTTTCTTCACTAATATTTTCTGATTAACTTATCTATGCTCACTATTGCTGTAGTAGAGTCATAAAATAGGGTGTTTTAATCATAACTAAATCTTAATTGTGCTAATTACTCGTTCTTGAAGCCAAGAAGAGGTATAGGACGTGTTTTCACTGTTGTAGCTATTCCAAATAAAATAGCCAAAAATCACTAAGACAACTAAGAAACATATTCCCAATACTGCTAACCAAATGATTTGCTTCTTTAAACTATTATACTCACTCATATAACCATTATGAAGTTTAATAAGCTCGTCTCTCTTTTTATTGCTTGACTCTTTTGCAATGGCAATCTCAAGCTCGTACATTTGATGTTTCCAAGAATTCCCCTTGGAAGTCACTTTTTTCGATTTTTTATTTGAAAGACTGCTGTTGCCTTTCTCAAATTTATTTTTTTTAGTCATATTTCCCTCTAAAATCATCTTTTAGTCCATATCATTATAACATATGTAAAACTATCTGAAAAGTTCATTTTTGGTTAGAATTTTAAGAAAGAGAATTAAAACATGAAAAAGAACCAGAGGCTATCTTCTTATGTTATACTCTATGTATGCATAAGAAAACCGTTATTGATTTTAAAGAACTTGGCGTCAGACAAATCTTCACTCACGCCATAGAAGAAATAAAAACCAAAGACTTTAAGGAAGTTAAATCACTTATAAAGCAAATAGAAACCTATCAAGAAAAAGGCTATTATGCTGTAGGCTATGTAGCCTATGAAGCCTCTCGAGCCTTTGAGCCTAAATTTCAAATTTTTGATGGTCCATTAATGTCAGAGTACCTTCTCTATTTTACTATTCATGACACTGTTCAAACAGAGCCTATCCCTCTTACCTATGAGCCTGTTCTCTTACCAGAATCTTGGCAAGAACTAACTTCGGCTGAGGAATACAAGGCTGCTATTGAGCATATACACAACCATATTCGTCAAGGTGATACCTACCAGGTCAATTATACCGTCCAACTTCAACAGAATATAACAGCTGATCCATTTGCCATCTACAATCGATTGGTTGTTGAGCAAAATGCACATTACAATACCTTTATTCAGCACGATGATGTCTCTATCATTTCCATAAGTCCTGAACTCTTCTTTAAAAAAGATGGTGATAGATTGACCACACGTCCTATGAAAGGCACAACAAATCGTGGCTTGACAACTGAAACTGACCTCAAACAAGCACAGTGGCTAGCCCAGGATCAGAAAAATCGCTCTGAAAATATGATGATTGTTGACCTTCTTAGAAATGACATGAATCGTATTTCAAAAATAGGAAGTGAAAATGTAAAAAGCCTTTGCCTGGTTGAACAATACTCTACCGTTTGGCAAATGACTTCAACTATTGAGACACAACTCCTACCGAACTGTAGTTTAGGCGATGTCTTCCAAGCCCTTTTTCCTTGTGGGTCTATTACAGGAGCACCAAAAATAGCTACTATGGCTATCATTAAAGATGTTGAAAAACAGGCTCGAGGTGTCTATTGTGGAGCCATCGGTATCTTGCTTCCTAAAGGACCGACTATTTTCAACGTAGCCATCCGAACACTCCAAATGCAGGGAAACAAGGCTATCTATGGAGTAGGTGGGGGGATCACCTGGGACAGCAAATGGGAAGCTGAATATGAAGAAACAAAACAAAAGTCAGCTGTTCTATACCGTCAAAATCCTAGATTTGATCTTATCTCAACTGGACGGATTCATCAAGGTAAACTGCTCTTTCTTAAGGAACATCTCAATCGCCTACAAGAGTCCAGTCGCTACTTTGCTTATCCTTTCAATAAAGAAGAAGTTCAACATCAAGTCGAAGATTTGTGTCAGTCCCTTGATTTTGACACAGACTATCGTTTTAAAATGTCACTTGCAAAAGATGGTGAACTTACCTTTGAACATGCCCAACTGACAGGCTTAGCTGATGATTTTTGTCAAGCAAGCTTAGTTGAGCAAACACATCCTTTGGATAGCCCTTTTACCTACTTTAAAACAAGTTATCGACCTCACCTTAGTCTCGGACCTCATGAGCAAATCTACTATAATCAGAAGAAAGAATTTTTAGAAACCTCTATCGGTAACCTCGTTCTTAAAATCAAAGACCAACTCTACACTCCACCTGTTCGTCTTGGACTCTTAAACGGTATTTACAGACAAAGCCTTATCGCTAATAACCAGGTCACAGAGAGAGTTTTGACTCTAGATAATCTAAAACAGGCTCAAGCCATCTATGGCTGTAATGCTGTGAGAGGGTTGTATGAGTTGAGGGTGGATGTCCAAAATATGGATTTAAAATGATGAAATCTCATTTTCAAGAAATTAATCACTACTTCTGATATGCCCCCTGTCAAGTAGACAGGTTAAATATCTAATAGTAGTGTCTGT
>NZ_CAUUKN010000051.1:0-9818 GCF_963545685.1 uncultured Streptococcus sp.
TTTCTTTGAATAAGAGCTGGTTTTTTTGTTGTTAATATCATACCATTCTATAGGAAATTGTCAATCATTATTATACAAAAAATAAAAACCATCATTTTTTAAACTAAAAACGATAGTTTTTGTGATTCATAATCAATAATATTCGTTATTTAAAATAATTAATCCCCATCGCAGACTTCACTTCCGAAAGAGTCTGACCGGCAGTCTGACGTGCCTTATCGCATCCTTCTTGCAGCATCTGATAGACCTGTCCCATGTCTTTAGCAAACTCCACACGACGCTCACGAATCGGACCTAACTCTCGCTCTAAAATTTCTAACAGATAGCGTTTGGTTTTGACATCTCCCAGACCACCTCTTTGATAATGCTCTTTCATTGCAGCAATATCAGCAGCATCTTCGGGGCGGCCAAAAACATCCAGATAATGAAAGACCATATTTCCCTCAACTTTTCCAGGATCTTCCACTCTGATATGATTAGGATCTGTATACATGCTCATAACTTTCTTTTGCAGAATATCCATATCATCTGCCAGATAAATACCGTTATTGAGAGATTTAGACATCTTAGCATTGCCATCCAAACCAGGCAAACGTCCAGCTGCTTCATTTTCAGGATAAATTCCTTCCGGTTCTACCAAAACATCTGTCTGGTAAGCGTTGTTAAAAGAACGAACAATCTCCCGAGTCTGCTCAATCATAGGCTTTTGATCATGTCCTACTGGTACATAATTAGCTTTAAAAGCAGTGATATCTGCTGCCTGAGAAATAGGATAAACTAAAAACCCAGTCGGCAAACTTTCACCAAATCCTTTTTGCGCAATCTCAGTCTTGACAGTAGGATTACGCTCAAGACGAGCTAATGACACCAAATTCATGTAATACATTGACAACTCTGCCAACTCAGGAATCTGACTTTGAATAAAAATAGTCACCTTTTCAGGATCCAATCCAGCCGCCAGATAATCTAAAGCTACATTACCAATGGACTCAACAATTGTTTGGGGGTCCTTTGCATGATCTGTCAAAGCTTGCTGATCAGCCAAAAATACGAACATCTCATATTTACCTTGATCCTGCAAAAGCACGCGGTTCCGTAAACTTCCTACATAATGACCAATATGCAATTTTCCTGTCGGACGATCTCCTGTTAAAATAATTGGTTTAGTCATTTATTACTCCTCAATTTATACTGAGTTCATTATATCATTTTCAATGAAAATGAGAAAGAAGTTTCTAGAAAAAAGCAAAAAATCCAGTTTTTACAGCTTGATTGACATCCCTTTACAACATTTGTAAACTTAATTGACAAACTATTCTGGCTGTAAAACCTAAAAGTCTTAGTTCATTCTATTCTCCTTTTTTCTTTTGGCTTCGTTTTTTACTTTTTATCTCAGAATTATTTGAAAAAAGTTCTATTTTCTAGTAAAATGAAGAAGATTATATATATAGGAGAAAGACATTGCTTACAGTATCAGATGTATCACTGCGTTTCAGTGACCGAAAATTGTTTGATGAGGTCAACATCAAATTTACAGAAGGAAATACTTATGGATTGATTGGAGCTAACGGCGCTGGAAAATCAACCTTTTTAAAAATTTTAGCTGGCGATATCGAGCCAACAACAGGCCACATTTCTCTAGGACCAAATGAACGTCTTTCAGTCCTCCGCCAGAACCACTTTGACTATGAAGAAGAACGGGCTATTGATGTTGTAATTATGGGAAATGAGCATCTCTACAACATCATGAAAGAAAAAGATGCTATTTATATGAAGCCTGATTTTTCTGATGAAGACGGTGTACGTGCGGCCGAGCTTGAGGGAGAGTTTGCTGAACTAGGTGGTTGGGAAGCTGAAAGTGAAGCCTCACAATTATTGCAAAATCTCAATATTCCGGAAGATCTTCACTACCAAAATATGAGCGAGCTCTCTAACGGAGACAAGGTTAAAGTACTCTTAGCCAAAGCCCTTTTTGGTAAACCTGATGTCTTACTTCTGGACGAGCCAACTAACGGTTTGGATATTCAGTCTATTACTTGGCTGGAAGACTTTCTTATCGATTTTGACAATACAGTTATTGTTGTATCCCACGACCGCCACTTTTTGAATAAAGTCTGCACTCATATGGCCGACCTTGACTTTGGAAAAATCAAGCTCTATGTCGGAAACTATGATTTCTGGAAAGAATCAAGTGAACTAGCGGCTAAGCTGCTCGCTGACCGAAATGCCAAAGCAGAAGAAAAAATCAAGCAACTTCAAGAATTTGTTGCTCGTTTTTCTGCCAATGCTTCAAAATCAAAACAAGCAACTTCTCGTAAAAAGATGCTTGACAAGATTGAGTTAGAAGAAATTGTTCCATCTAGCCGTAAATACCCATTTATCAGCTTCAAAGCAGAACGTGAGATCGGTAATGATCTCTTGACAGTGGAAAACCTTTCTGTCAAGATAGACGGAGAAACTATTCTTGATAATATTAACTTCATTTTACGTCCTGGCGATAAAACAGCTTTGATTGGTCAAAACGACATCCAAACAACAGCTTTAATTCGTGCTTTAATGGGTGATATTGAGTATGAAGGAACTGTCAAGTGGGGTGTCACAACCAGTCAATCTTACCTACCAAAAGATAATTCTCGTGACTTTGCTAGTGGTGAATCAATCCTTGACTGGCTGCGTCAATTTGCTAGCAAAGAAGAGGATGACAACACCTTCCTCCGAGGTTTCCTTGGACGCATGCTTTTTTCTGGAGATGAGGTTAACAAGTCTGTCAATGTCTTGTCAGGAGGAGAAAAAGTTCGGGTTATGCTATCTAAGTTAATGTTGCTTAAATCCAACGTTTTAGTCTTGGACGATCCAACCAATCACTTAGATTTGGAATCAATCTCCAGCTTAAATGATGGCTTAAAAAATTTCAAAGGATCCATTATTTTTGCCAGTCACGACCATGAATTTATTCAAACCTTGGCCAACCATATCATTGTCCTGTCTAAAAATGGTGTGATTGACCGCATTGACGAAACCTATGATGAATTCTTGGAAAATCAAGAAGTTCAGGCAAAAGTCAAAGAACTTTGGAAAGATTAATCTCTTGTCAATTTACGTTTACAAAGCTTTACAGAGGCATGAAACAACGTTTCTGCCTCTTTCTATATAAGAAATATGAATCACATTAAAGAATATTTTAAAAAAAATTGGCCTTATTTTTGTGCCTTCCTTCTTCCATTTTTCGTTATGTTCTTTGTCTACTTGATGTATGGAATTTACTGGAATAGCGAAACTTCTCCCTTGCTTGGTGATGGTTTTCATCAGTATGTCATTTTTGACACCAACCTAAGAAATATCCTTCATGGCACAGATAGTATTTTCTATACTTTCTCCAGCGGACTTGGGCAGAATTTCTATGCTTTATCCAGTTATTATTTAGGTAGCTTCTTATCTCCCTTGGTTTATTTCTTTGATTTGAAATCAATGCCAGATGCCATCTATCTATTTACCTTAATCAAGTTTGGATTAATTGGACTCTCTGCCTTTATCAGCATCAAAGGAATATTCAAAAAGATTCCAGCTTTACTCATCATCACTCTTTCGACTTCATTTTCTTTAATGAGTTTTTCAGTCAGTCAATTGGAAATTAAAACCTGGCTGGATGTGTTTATCCTTGCACCTTTAATTGTTCTAGGTTTACATAGGTTGATAACTGGAAAAGGAAGAGTACTATACTTTACAACACTGTCAATTCTCTTCATCCAAAATTATTATTTTGGATATATGATGGCAATCTTTTTGGCCTTTTGGTACCTTCTTCAATTATCTTGGGATTTCAAAAATAGAATTAAAAGTTTACTTGACTTTACAATCGTATCTGCTTTAGCAGGTCTGACTAGCCTAATCATGATTCTGCCAACTTACCTAGACATAAGTACTCATGGTGAAACCTTGACAAAAGTTTCGTCATTGTTGACAGAAAAAAGTTGGTTCTTAGATGTGTTTGCTAAAAATTTTATTGGAAGTTTTGATACAACCAAGTATGGTTCTATCCCTATGATTTATGTCGGCACCTTCCCATTGATTCTAGCTATCTTATTTTTCACCTTAAAATCTGTTAAGTTTCACGTGAAACTTTGCTACTTTTTACTTATTGCAATTTTCATAGCTAGTTTTTATCTTCAATATTTAGACTTACTTTGGCAGGGAATGCATGCTCCGAACATGTTTCTTCACCGTTATTCTTGGTTATTTTCTCTGGTAGTTATCTATATGGCTGCTGAGACTTTAAATCGTTGGAAAGATGTGAAAGTAATGAATGTTGCCATTAGTTTCACTTTGCTCAGCCTCGGATTCATTATGACGTTTATTCAGAGAAAACATTATGACTTTTTGGGTCCTGAGAATTATATTCTAACATTAGAATTTCTGCTGGCTTATCTCTTGATTAGCTTTGTCTTAGCAAAATCTTCGATTCAACCAAAAATCATTCTCCCTGTCTTGCTTTTCTTTGTTACTTTTGAATTGTCGCTTAATTCCTATTATCAAGTTGGAGGAATTGCTAAAGAATGGGTATTTGCCACTCGTTCATCTTATGCTAGCCACCTTGACGAGATTGACAAGCTTGTCAATTATTCCAAAAAGAAAAATATTGACTTCTTTAGAACTGAAAGATTGAATCCACAAACGGGAAATGACAGTATGAAATTCAACTACAATGGAATTTCCCAGTTCTCATCTGTCAGAAATACTCAGGCAAGTTCCACTTTAGATAAACTTGGTTTTAAATCAGCAGGAACAAATCTGAATCTCCGTTATCAAAACAACAGTATTTTAATGGACAGTATTTTTGGTGTTCGCTACAATCTATCTGAAACAGATCCTCAAAAATTTGGTTTTCTTCCTGAAAAAACTGAAAAAGAAATGTCTCTCTACCAAAATGATGCTGCACTTGGTTTAGCTTTTCTGACCAATGATATTTACCATGATGTCAAGTTTACAAATTTGACTTTAGATAATCAGACAGAATTTTTGAATCGATTGACTGGCTTTGATTTTAAATATTATGACAAAGTAGATGCTATAACTACTAATGAAAATGTCAAGCAAATTGGTAACAGAGTGACTGTGGATGTTGACAGAGAACAGAATACAAGCTTTGCTAGCGTAGTCTATACTGTCAATGTACCTGCTAACAGTCAACTATATGTCAATGTCGCTGGGATTGATTTTAGTAATGATGATCAGACAGATGTTGACATTACTGTCAATAACTTTACAGAACATTATACAACTAATAATGTTTTCCCTTTCTTTAATGCTGGCTATTTTAGTCAAAGTCAAACAGTATCTATTCGCTTTACATTCCCAGACAATTCGACAGTTTCATTTGATACGCCAGAATTTTTTGCCGTTAATGCTGAGCAATATCAAAATGTCATTCAAAAATTAAAAGAGCAGCCCGTTTCCACAACTACTGATTTAAACACAGTAAAAACAAATTATAGAGCGGAAAAGGATACTTCATTATTCTTTACCATTCCTTATGATAAGGGATGGTCAGCCACTCTTAATGAGAAGCCTGTCACACTAAAACGAGCTCAAAACGGTTTTATGAAATTAGATGTGAAAAAAGGAGAAGGAAAAGTTGTCCTCACTTTCATTCCTAATGGACTGAAAGAAGGTGGCATTGCCTTCATATCTGGCATAATCTTATTTGTTTGCTATAATTTTCTACGTAGGAGACGACATAGAATGTAAATATATAAAAAATAAGGCTCTTCATTAAAATGCTAGTGAAGGCCTTTTCTTGAACAATAAAAAAACACTCACTAGGAGTGTCTCTAGCTCCGGCAGTAGGACTCGAACCTACGACATCATGATTAACAGTCATGCGCTACTACCAACTGAGCTATGCCGGATAATATAGTCCGTACGGGATTCGAACCCGTGTTACCGCCGTGAAAAGGCGGTGTCTTAACCCCTTGACCAACGGACCATATGGTATGCTCTCTTTCAGAACATATTCCATTATATCAGGTTTTTAAGCTTTGTCAACTCTTTTCCCTTTATTTTCGAAAATATCTTTCAGATATTTCACTCTTAAACGAGTGACCGGACAGCGATGATTTTCGTAAAAAATAATTTCTCGATTTTTCTTGTCATAATCAACAATGTTGCCAATATTAACCAGATAAGATTTATGTGGTGAAAAAAATCGTTTGGATTGCTGATCTTTTTCTTGAATATCTGTTATTGTTCCATAAAATTCCTTAAGAAAATTTTTACCGACAATCCGAAGTTTATGAGAGCTCCCTGTCGTTTCGATATATAAAATATCGTTATAAGGCATTCGAACATCATTGCCACGATAACTATATTCAAAATAATCTACCATATTGGTATTTTCAATTAGTGTACTCTTAGTGTAAAGAATACTGTCTTTGATTCTATTTTTAAAAGCATCATTGTTGATATCTTTATCGATAAAATCAAGTGCTGATACTTTATATTTAAAAGTCATAGTAGCAAATTCAGATTTTGAGGTTACAAAAACTATAATGGCATAAGGATTATGATGACGGATAAATTGAGCTACTTCCAGCCCTTTTGTTTCCTCCCCCTTAATGTCAATATCCAAAAAATAAAGCTGGTTAACGTCTCCATTTTCAATATATTTTTTGAATTCTTTTATTTTTCCTGTAACCTGAACCTGGATGTCAATTCCAAGTTCCTCAGCAATTTCTGCTAATGTCGTTTCCATCCTGACTTGATGAGATACGGTATCCTCTAAAACTAACACTTTCATAAATTCTATCTCCTAATTGTTAAAATCTGTGTGAAATTGTTTGGCTCAATTTGTGTATCAAGAGTTATAAATTCATACCTATCTAAAATTTCCTTGATGTTATTCAATCCATAGCCTCTATTTTCTCCTTTAGTTGAAAACTCGGGCTGATAGAGTTCTTCCAAATCCAATTTTCCTTCTTTACGAGAATTTTGAACAACAAAAATGGTTCTATCATCCAGTTGAACCAGAGAAACATGGACAATTTTTTCCAGGCTGTCAATGGCACTCTCAATAGCATTATTTAATAAAATACTAGCAATTCTCACAAGATCTAACAACTTGATTGGAAGGCGTTCCACTTTATCCTTAACTTCAAAAGTCAGCTGAATCTGATGTTCACGCGCTTGAAAGATTGTCTCGGTCATGACACTTCTTAAAGCTGAATCTCCTACATTATTCAAATCAAAAACTGTATATTTATCTGAACGCAGGTTCAAATTTGCATCAGCCAAGACCTCTTGATAAATGTGCTCAATTTCCTTGATATCTCCAGTTTGAATAGCCACTTGCATACTCGTCAACATGCTAGCATAATCATGACGAAATCCTTTGATTTCATAGTACAATCTCACAATTTCATCAGTATATTCCTGAAGTCGAAGCTGTTCAGATTCTTTTTGACGCAAATGCTCTTCTTTTTCGTATTTCTCACGGCTGTCCTTGAACGTCACCAAGGTAGAAAGAAAGGCCAAGAAACAAATAGTAGCAATCATACTGCTAAAACTGTTGAAATGCCTTATATTACTAATCCAATGAGAGAGATTTAAAATCAGCCAATTCATTGCATATAAACTACTAATCATCAGAATCTGAGATTTAAAGAAACTTCTTTTAAGATAATCTATTCTGAAATCAAAAATATCAATAACCTTTACCATAAATAACAAGGAAAGTAAGTTGATACATGTCAGAAACAAGCCCATGTACTGAGCTACAAAATCATCTCCTAAAACAGATGAAATAATAACAGAAAAGAAAGTAGTAGAACTATCAATTGACAGACATAAAAAGAAGGAAAGTAAGAAAGATTGATATTTTTTAATTTTTTCAACTCTACAAAAATACCAAACTAAAAATAGAGGGAGAAAAAATGACAGTGTATATGATGGAATTGTGCTAGAAAATGAAAATATGTGTCCTAAAAAAGCAATTATAAACGGAACTATAATCTCAAGACCAAAGCAAACAGCTACAAAAAAGCGAGTATGCTTAATTTTAGTGATTTTTGATAAAATCACTAAAAATGCAGCTACATTAATAAAAGGATGAATAATTAATCCAATTATTTCAAGTGACATAAATTTCTCCCCTAAACTTTAAAATTCTTATCTTCCAAAAATCCAACCCCATGGATTTGGAACACCTCTTATATCCCAAAAGATTTGAACAAGTAAATTGCTATTTGCAACAATTTGAAAAGAATAGATTTTCATAACTATCTCCTATCTTTTATCTTGTAAGTCACCTTACATTTATCATTATAGAAAAATAGAAAGAGTTAGTGACAATTTTCCCTGAAATGTCATTTTTTATCCCCGAAATGACATTATACCAAAAAAATAGAAGAAAAAAACACGAAATATTGTAAAATATTTCGCATTTTTTACATTTCTGATCTCAGCAGGATTCGAACCTGCGACCGTTCGCTTAGAAGGCGAATGCTCTATCCAGCTGAGCTATGAGACCAATACTATCTCATTCTATCAGAAAATAGGATTGCCGTCAAGATTACTTATGATAAGGACTCCCCTGCTGAATCATAAAAGCTCGATAGATTTGCTCTATTAAAACAAGGCGCATCAGTTGATGAGGTAAGGTTAATTTGCCAAAACTCATTAGAAGATTTGCCCGTTTTTTTACTGCAGGATATAAACCTAAACTTCCCCCAATAACAAAAGTGATATCAGAAAAGCCATGCACTGTAGTATCCATCATGAGCTGACTAAACTTTTCTGACGGAAATTGCTTTCCTTCAATTGCCAAAGCAATAACAAATTCACGCTCATTGATTTTAGCCAGAATTTTATTTCCTTCTTTTTCAAGAATCTGCTGATTTTCTAAATCACTAGCTTTATCAGGTGTTTTTTCATCCGCTAGCTCAATCATTTCCACCTTGCAGAATCGATTGAGACGCTTCATGTATTCAGCAATTCCATCCTTTAAATATTTTTCTTTCAGTTTTCCAACTGTTACAAGTTTTATTTTCATAAGTTTATTCTATCATATTCATCTATACTTCACACTTTATTAACAAGTAAAATTTATCTGGGAATCGGCTAATCTGTGTATTTTCTAATGCCTATCAACAGTTTTTCTAAGTTTTCCACAAGGTGTGGAAAACTTAGAGTATTTAAGTTATAATTAAGTTTAGCTAACTATAATTTCATCAATTGTAATTCAAGGAGGAAAACATGAAAAACTCTTCAAATGCCATCAAAAAGGCTTTATTGCTTTTTGCAGTGTTAATTGTAGGTTTTATCGGTGGAAGTTTAGGAAATTATGTTACTACATTAGTAACTTCACGTGTAAAAATGAATGGAAATTCAACAACCAGTGTAACTACTTCATATAAAAACTCTACTGACATTTCAGAAGCTGTGAAAAAGGTTCAAAATGCCGTTGTTTCAGTAATTACTTATGCTGAATCTTCCAGCAGCGTTATCAATGATGAATCTTCCAACGATGAATCACAAATCTCCAGTGAAGGTTCTGGCGTAATTTATAAAAAAGACGGAAAATCAGCCTATCTGGTAACCAACACCCACGTTCTTAACGGATCAACCAATGTAGATATCTTGCTAGCTGATGGAAACAAGGTTCCAGGTGAAGTAGTTGGATCAGATGTTTATTCAGATATCTCTGTCGTTAAAATTAGCTCTGAAAAAGTAACTGATGTCGCAGAATTTGGAGATTCTGGTTCTCTGACAGTTGGTGAAACAGCAATCGCCATCGGAAGCCCTCTTGGAACAGAATACGCTAACTC
>NZ_CAUUKN010000052.1:0-9702 GCF_963545685.1 uncultured Streptococcus sp.
TATGAAGGCGGTAGACGGATTTGAACCGACGATCAAGCTTTTGCAGAGCCGTGCCTTACCACTTGGCTATACCGCCATAACAGATACCATTCTATCGAAAAAACAAAGATTCGTCAAGTCTCTTTCATCAAATTGGCTAGTTGATTGTTCAAACTGCTTATTTACAAGAAACATAAAGAGGCTGAAAGACATTCAACCTCTTTATATTAATGATAACTGTTGTAGATGGCTTACTAACACATATGTTTTGATTATTGTCTAATCAAGTAATCAAAGGCTCCGATAGCAGCTGTAGCACCAGATCCCATGGAAATGATGATTTGTTTGTAGGCGCTATCAGTACAGTCACCTGCGGCAAAAATACCAGGGATATTTGTTGAGCCAAATTTATCAACAACAATTTCTTGGCGTTCATTGAGTTCAATGCCACTATCTTTGATCCAAGCAGTACTTGGTACAAGACCAATTTGAACAAAGACCCCTTCAAGATCAAGATGTTTTTCTTCGTTTGTATCACGTTCAACGTAACTCAAACCGGTCACATGATCTTGACCAAGAATTTCTTTTGTTGCAACGTTCTTAAGAATGGTTAGATTATCAGTTTTAGCAGCTCGTTCTTGTAAGACTTGATCTGCCTTTAATTCAGGCAAGAACTCTAAGACTGTAACATGTTGAGTAATACCGGCTAAATCTAAAGCCGCTTCCAAACCTGAGTTACCGCCACCGATAACTGCAACATTCTTCCCTTCAAAGAGTGGGCCATCACAGTGTGGACAGTAAGTAACCCCTTTATTGCGGAATGCTTCCTCGCCAGGAACGTTGATATTACGCCATTTAGCTCCCAGAGCAAGAATAGCAGTTTTAGATTTTAAAACGGCACCGTTAGCTAGTGTTACTTCAATGAGTTCTTTCTTCTCAATACCAGTAGCTAACTGACTTTTGATGATATCAACATCGTAAGATTTAGTATGCTCTTCAACTTGGGCCATTAACTTAGGACCTTCTGTATATAGCGTACCAATCATGTTTTCGATACCAACTGTCTCAATAACTTGTCCACCAAAAGTTTCTGCTAAAAGACCAGTTTTTAAACCTTTACGAGCAGCATAGATTGCAGCACTGTTCCCAGCAGGACCACCACCAATAACTAAGACATCATAGACACCTTTATCGGCAAAAGCTTCAGCATCAAGTGGGCCGTCGAGTTTTTCTACAAGCTGTTCAATGGTTGCACGGCCAGACGTAAACTCTTCTTGGTCTTTATAAACCGTAGGAACAGACATGATACCTTTTGCTTTGACTTCATCCTGATACATACCACCTTCAATCATAGTATGAGTGATATTTGGGTTCAAAACAGCCATTATATTAAAGGCTTGAACGACATCAGGACAATTATGACAAGTTAAGGAAACATAAGTTTCTAGATTGATAATTTTGTCAATCTTCTTGATACGTTCGATAGTGTCCTCATCAACTTTTGGTGGACGACCAGAAACTTGCAAGAGAGCTAAAATGAAAGATGTGAATTCGTGCCCCATTGGTAAGCCTGAGAAAATAACACGACTTTTTTCTCCTTTTTGTGCAATTCCAAAGCTAGGTTGACGTTTTAAATGTGTTGATTCAAGACTAATGCGGTCAGACATGGCGACAATTTCGTCGAGAAATTCTTTGACTTTCCGAGAATTATCGTCATCTCCTAAATCCGTTTGTAATACAATATCAGATTCTAGTAAATTTAAATATTGCGCTAATTGCGTCTTGATTTCTTTATCTAAGACCATGGATACCCCCTGGTTGTTAAATTTTACCTACAAGATCTAAGCTAGGAGTCAGTGTTTCAGCTCCTTCTTTCCATTTGGCTGGACAAACTTCACCTGGATGTTGGCGAATATATTGAGCAGCACGGACTTTATCAATAAGAGTACTTGCATCGCGTCCAATACCATCAGCATTGATTTCCATCATTTGGATAACACCATCTGGATCAATGATGAATGTACCACGTTGTGCAAGACCATCTTGCCCAAGAACATCAAAACCTTGTGAGATGTGGTGTGAAGGATCACCAATCATAGGATAAGTAATAGTTCCAACAACATCTGAGTCATCATGCCAAGCTTTGTGAACAAAGTGAGTGTCAGTAGATACAGAGTAAACCTCTACACCAAGAGATTTAAGAGCTTCATATTGTTCTTGAAGGTCACCGAGTTCAGTTGGGCAAACAAATGAAAAATCTGCTGGATAGAAGCAGAAGACCGCCCATTTACCTTTAACATCTTCATCTGTTACAGTAATGAATTCCCCATTGTGATAAGCTTGTGCTGAGAATTCAATAATTTCTTTTCCGACTAATGACAAAATAATGTCCTCCTCTATTTTTGATAGCCTAATTATAAACAAAATACTTATCAACCTCAAAGAAAACGATTGCAATTTTAACAAAGGTGTATTTTTTTCTAATGAGGCTATTGATTTTATAGCTTGTCAAATGTCACTTTTTTTGATAAACTACTATAGTTGCGTAAAGTGACAAATACTCATTTTAAGCCGATTGTGGTCTTGTTGCCGCAGGGTGGGACTGCAAGTCTAAAGCTTAGAAGAGGAAAAAACAATTTTTTAAGGAGAAATACTCATGGCAGTAATTTCAATGAAACAACTTCTTGAGGCTGGTGTTCACTTTGGTCACCAAACTCGTCGCTGGAATCCTAAGATGGCTAAGTACATCTTCACAGAACGTAACGGAATCCACGTTATCGACTTGCAACAAACTGTAAAAATGGCTGACACAGCTTACGAATTCGTTCGTGAAGCAGCAGCTAACGATGCAGTAATCTTGTTCGTTGGTACTAAAAAACAAGCAGCTGAAGCAGTTGCTGAAGAAGCAACTCGTGCTGGTCAATACTACATCAACCACCGTTGGTTGGGTGGTACTCTTACAAACTGGGATACTATCCAAAAACGTATCGCTCGTTTGAAAGAAATCAAACAAATGGAAGCTGATGGAACTTTCGAAGTTCTTCCTAAGAAAGAAGTTGCACTTCTTAACAAACAACGTGCACGTCTTGAAAAATTCTTGGGTGGTATCGAAGATATGCCTCGTATTCCAGATGTAATCTACATCGTTGACCCACACAAAGAACAAATCGCTGTTAAAGAAGCTAAAAAACTTGGTATCCCAGTTGTAGCAATGGTTGATACAAACGCTGATCCAGATGAGATCGATGTAATCATCCCAGCTAACGATGATGCTATCCGTGCCGTTAAATTGATCACTTCAAAAATGGCTGACGCTATCATCGAAGGTAACCAAGGTGAAGATGCTTCTGCAGATTTCCAAGAAGCAGCTGCAGCTGATTCAATCGAAGAAATCGTTGAAGTTGTCGAAGGTGACAACAACTAATCTTTAAGATTAGTTAGGGCATAATGCCCACTAAAGATACGACAAACACCTAAGGGGCGGGGCTCAGCCCAGCCCCTTAGGTTTATAAAATAAATTTGGAGAAAAACAAAATGGCAGAAATTACAGCTAAACTTGTTAAAGAATTGCGTGAAAAATCTGGTGCTGGTGTCATGGACGCTAAAAAAGCATTGGTTGAAGTTGAAGGTGATATCGAAAAAGCGATCGAATTGCTTCGCGAAAAAGGTATGGCTAAAGCAGCTAAGAAAGCTGACCGTGTTGCAGCTGAAGGTTTGACTGGTGTTTACGTTAACGGTAACGTTGCAGCAGTTGTTGAAGTTAACGCGGAAACTGACTTCGTTGCGAAAAACGCTCAATTCGTTGAGTTGGTAAACGAAACAGCTAAAGTGATTGCTGAAGGTAAACCAGCTAACAACGAAGAAGCACTTGCATTGACTATGCCTTCAGGTGAAACTCTTGAAGCTGCATACGTAACTGCTACAGCTACTATCGGTGAAAAAATCTCATTCCGTCGTTTTGCAGTTGTTGAGAAAACTGATGCACAACACTTCGGAGCTTACCAACACAACGGTGGACGTATCGGTGTTGTTTCAGTTATCGAAGGTGGAGATGAAGCTCTTGCAAAACAAATCTCAATGCACATCGCAGCGATGAAACCAACTGTTCTTTCATACACTGAATTGGACGAACAATTTGTTAAAGATGAATTGGCACAACTTAACCACGCTATCGATCAAGATAACGAAAGCCGTGCAATGGTTAACAAACCAGCTCTTCCACACCTCAAATATGGATCTAAAGCTCAATTGACTGACGCAGTTATTGCTCAAGCTGAAGAAGATATCAAAGCTGAGTTGGCTGCTGAAGGTAAACCAGAAAAAATCTGGGATAAAATCATCCCAGGTAAAATGGACCGCTTCATGCTTGACAACACTAAAGTTGACCAAGCTTACACTCTTCTTGCTCAAGTTTACATCATGGACGACAGCAAAACAGTTGAAGCTTATCTTGAATCAGTAAATGCTTCAGTAGTAGAATTCGTTCGCTTTGAAGTTGGTGAAGGTATCGAGAAAGCATCTAACGACTTTGAATCAGAAGTTGCAGCTACAATGGCAGCAGCCCTTAATAACTAATTTTAGTTGCTAGATAAAAAGAAAAGAAGTTACGTGAATGAATCGTAACTTCTTTTTTGCTGTAATTAGAAAACGTCTGAGCATTTCCCCCCAGACGTCTAAATATTTCTATTAATGAGCAAGGGTGTTTACTCCAAATAGAAGAGAGAGAGTTCCCATAATGATGCCTGCAAGTATAACTCCGAGCATAACAGCTAGAACACTGCGCTTAAAGTCCCAATCTAGAATAGATGCTGCGAGGGTACCAGTCCAAGCTCCTGTTCCTGGAAGTGGAATACCTACAAAGAGTAGAAGGGCCCAGAAGATCCCCTTGTCTCCAGCAGCTTTTTCAAGTTTTTGACCACCGCTATGGCCTTTTTTTAGACACCAAGTAAAGAAGCCACCGATAAGAGGTTTGTCAGCACCCCACTCGAGAACACGACGGGCGAAGAAGAAGATAATTGGAACTGGAATCATGTTTCCAATAACACAAAGAATGAGGGCCTGCCACCAAGGAATACCTGAGGCAATAGCGACAGGAACTGCTCCGCGGAGTTCAACAAGGGGAATCATAGAGATTAAAAATGCAATGATGTATTTCATGAGTAACCTTTCATAAGGAAATAGAATAAGAGATAAAATTCAAGGAGAGTGAGTTTTATCAAGATGTTCAGGATATTTCAGTAAAAAAACTGAGCCACCTATTATTTTTAGTCTTATTTATTGTATCTTATATGATCTCTAATGACAACTTTAAAAAGCTTTTCGATAGTATAGTTTCCCATGTGCTAACATTTTTGGTATAATAATAGTCAGTTATAGTCAAATTAGACTGGAGGAATTAAGATGGCAAGAAATACATCAGATAGTATAGAAGAATATATTAAAGAATTGCTGGGCCAGTCTGGAACTGCTGAGATTCAACGCTCGAACTTGGCAGATACTTTTCAAGTTGTACCAAGTCAGATTAACTATGTTATCAAGACTCGTTTTACAGAGAGTCGTGGTTATATTGTTGAGAGTAAACGTGGCGGCGGTGGTTATATTCGCATTGTCAAAGTTAGATTCTCCGACAAACACCATATGATTAATGATTTGCTGCAAAATTTGGCAGATCAGCTCAGCGAGCAAGTCTTTACAGACCTCATTCAGTTGCTTTTTGATGAAAAGATTATCACTGAGCGTGAAGGAAATTTGATTTTAGCGACTGCTAGTGATGATGTTTTAGGTGAAGATGCGGCTGCTATTCGTTCGCGTATTCTACGTTCGCTATTACTTAGATTGGATAGAAAAGGAAATTAGATGACGACATATTCAAGAAAAATGCAGGCCATTTTCCATCGTGCTCAGCTTGAAGCGGAGCGTTTTGGAAGTCCTTTCTTGGAGACTTGGCATGTGCTTTTGGCTATGGTTGAGGTTCCGGGATCTGTAGCCTACTTAACATTTACTGATTTTGAGGATCGTATTCATTCGGAAGAGATTGAGACAGCTGCTGTATTGGCTATGGAGAAGAGTCCAAAAGACTTGTCTGAATCAGATATTATCGATTTACGTGCACAGTCACATGCGCTAGAGGCTATGTTGCAAGAGGCGCAGGGAATCGCTGGTGTGACTGGTGCTGTAGAGGTAGGGTCTGAACACGTTTTGATGGCCTTCCTCCTTCATAAGGATTTAATGGTTTGTCGACTCCTTGAAGTTGCTGGTTTTCAATATAAAGATGATAGCGATAAACCGCGCATCATAGATTTACGACGTTCTTTGGAGCGTTATGCTGGTCTTAGTAAGCAAGATTTGAAGGCAATTCACGATCTTCGTAAACCTAAGAAATCAAAGTCATCTGGGAATTTTGCCAATATGATGCAACCTCCTCAATCATCTACCGGTGAACTGGCGGATTATACCAAAGACTTAACTGCAGTAGCGGAGTCAGGAAATCTTGATCCCGTTATTGGACGCGATGAAGAAATTTCACGCATGATTCAGGTTTTGAGTCGTAAAACGAAGAATAATCCTGTCTTGGTGGGTGAAGCTGGTGTCGGTAAGACTGCACTTGCTCTTGGTTTGGCGCAACGTATTGCTTCGGGAGAAGTACCTTTTGAATTGGCTGATATGCGTATCTTAGAGCTTGATATGATGAGCGTTGTTGCAGGGACACGTTTCCGTGGTGATTTCGAAGAGCGTATGAATCAGATCATTGATGAGATTGAAGCTGATGGGAAAATCATTCTCTTTATTGATGAATTGCATACGATTATTGGATCTGGTTCAGGTATTGATAGCACCTTAGATGCGGCAAACATTTTGAAACCAGCTCTTGCACGTGGAACGCTTCACATGGTTGGAGCAACCACTCAAGCTGAATACCAAAAGCATATTGAGAAAGATGCAGCACTTTCCCGTCGTTTTGCTAAGATTACGATTGAAGAACCAAGCGTATCTGAAGCTATTGATATTTTAAAAGGCTTGCGTTCGTCTTATGAAGACTATCATCGTGTGACTATTACGGATGAGGCAGTTGAGACAGCAGTCAAGGCAGCACATCGTTATTTGACGAGTAAGAACTTACCTGATTCGGCTATTGACCTTTTAGATGAAGCGAGTGCAACTGTTCAAGGTCGTATTAAAAAAGAAGCCAAACGTGAGATAACACCTTTGGATGAAGCACTTTTATCTGGTGATATGAAGGTCGCTGTTAAACAATATAAGGCTAGCCAAAAGGCAAAATTTCCTAAACCTGCTTTGGTAGATGCGGATCAGATTATGCAAACCCTTAGTCGTTTATCAGGTATCCCTGTTGAGAAGATGACGCAGGCTGACAGCAAGCGTTACCTGAATCTTGAATCAGAACTCCACAAACGTGTTATTGGTCAAGATGAGGCAGTTTCGGCTATCAGTCGTGCTATTCGTCGTAACCAGTCAGGTATTCGTACTGGAAAACGTCCTATTGGTTCATTCATGTTCCTTGGACCTACTGGTGTTGGTAAGACAGAATTGGCCAAGGCTTTGGCGGAAGTCCTCTTTGATGATGAGTCAGCTTTGCTTCGCTTTGATATGTCGGAGTATATGGAAAAATTTGCGGCTAGTCGTCTTAATGGTGCTCCTCCAGGGTATGTCGGATATGATGAGGGTGGAGAGTTGACAGAGAAAGTTCGCAATAAGCCTTACTCAGTACTTCTCTTTGATGAGGTTGAGAAGGCTCATCCAGATATTTTCAACGTTCTCTTACAGGTTTTGGATGACGGTGTTTTGACAGATAGCCGTGGTCGTAAGGTTGATTTTTCAAACACTATCATCATTATGACCTCTAACTTGGGAGCTACAGCTCTTCGTGATGATAAAACTGTTGGTTTTGGTACCCAAACGATTTCTCATAATCACCAAGCCATGCAGGCACGCATTATGGAAGAGCTTAAGAAGGCCTATCGTCCAGAATTTATTAACCGTATTGATGAGAAGGTTGTCTTCCACAGCTTAGAGGAAGAACAACTACATGACATTGTCAAGATTATGGTTAAACCGTTAATTTCAGCTCTAGCCGAAAAAGGTATCAGCTTAAAATTCCAACCAGCTGCTCTTAAGCATTTGGCTAAGGATGGCTATGATATTGAGATGGGAGCTCGTCCATTACGCCGTACGATTCAAACCCAAGTGGAGGACAAGTTGTCTGAGATCTTACTAGGTGGCCAAGTTGTTAGCGGACAGACTCTTAAGATTGGTTGCTCGAAAGATAAATTAACCTTTACAGTAGTGTAAATATTAAACATCAAAGACAGATTACACCTATAATCTGTCTTTTTGTGTCAATAAGAGTCAAGATAGAGTCAACTTTTCTGTAAAGTAGGCGTAAAAGAAAAAGCCGAGCCACGCTCGACTGTAAGGATTAGAGTTTCTCGTTGACAAAGGTGACAAAGTGATTCCACCAAACCTTGAGGAAGAAGCTCTTCTTAACTTCTTTACCAGCCACCAGTTCCATGCTTGGCATGCCTTGATTAGGTAGGTAGCCTTCGCCTACAAGAGTCTTATCTTCAAAGGTGGCTGTTCCTACCTTGTCTCCTGACTTGACAGGGGCTTGAATCTGGTTGGTAGTGACTTTAATGTGTTTGTTATTGTTAGCATCTATTTTTTGGATAATATTAAAGTCAGACTTAGCGACAGCAGATACTTGCTTAGATTTACCATCAAGGACATCTGCTTTGCTTTTGCTGATGGCTTGCCCTTTCTTAGCAATAGTCTTGCTTTCCCAATGGTAGACCACGTAATCAAGGAGTTCATTGGTTGCAGTGAAACGGGCGTAGTCATCAGAATCAGTATTATCAGCATTTATGATGACTGTGATAATACTCATACCACTTTCATTTGAATGGGCTACGAAGGAAGCTCCGGCCAAATCAGTGGTACCCGTTTTGAGACCATCAACTCCCTTGCGGTAACTAGGTTGACCCTTAAGCATATAGTTAAAGGTTTTGAGTTTATTGACACCATCAAAATTAGCTTCTGTTTTTTTAGTGATGTCGAGAATTTCAGGATATTCTTTAATCACATGTTGTGCAATGATAGCAACATCCTTGGCACTCATGGTGTTTTCTTCGTCTGATTTAGAACCTGGATAGATATTGTCACCCAAGTAAGAATTATTAAGACCAGAGGCATTGACAATCTTGGCATCAGTGATACCCCAATCTTTGAGTTGGGTTTTCATCATATCGACAAACCCACTCTCAGTGCCTCCGATTTCCTCGGCTAGGGCAATGGCTGCGCTGTTAGCACTGGCAATAAGAGTTGCGTCGAGGAGCTGTTTGACAGTGTACTTACGGGCATCCAGTGGAATATTGGATACTCCGGCACTGACAGTCAATTCAAAGGGGTAGTCAGAAATGTCAACTTTAGTGTTCCATTTGAGGTCTCCTTGATCAACCGCTTTATAAACCATATAGGCTGTTAGAAGTTTGGTAATAGAGCCAATCCCGGTAGAAGTAGTTGCATCTTTTTCGTATAAAATCTTACCGGTAGTTGCTTCGACAGCAATAGCATGCTTGGCTGAGGCATCAAATCCTTTTTTCTTATCTGCTGCAAAAGTAGGAGCTACGCTTCCCAGACAGAGTAAGAAGGTCATAATAAGCGTAATCAGTTTTTTCATGGTTTGTTCCTTCATGTGTTTTGGATATTTAT
>NZ_CAUUKN010000053.1:0-9596 GCF_963545685.1 uncultured Streptococcus sp.
TTGATTAAAGACATCAAACGGTTGGGCTTTGGTTTTAGAAACTTTATCAACTTTAGGAAGCGTGTTTTCATCACTCTAAACATAAAAAAAGAGAAGACCTATCAGGTCCTCTCTAGATGTTAGCTTTTCGTCACCCACTACAGTTGACAAGGAGCCCCAAAAAACCTCTCTTTCTCTTATATCTAAGATTTCCAAACTTATTTTTACTCTGTGTGAGTAGCTTCTGTAGCTGTTTCGATACTAGAAGTTGTACTTTCAGAACTAGAACTTGTAGATGACGACGAATGTGTCGAACTTTCTGAGCTTGACTGTTGAACACTTGAACTCTCGGTTACAACTGAAACATAGAGAATCACTGTACCATCAACGGCAGTACCAACTTGTGGATCTTGATAAAGGATCTCTGTATTACTAGGCACCTTACTCTTATCCAACTTAACACCAGTATTATAGTCGTGATACTCAATACTGCTACTTGAAATCTCTTTACGATTCAAGGTTTGGACTGCTGTCGAGACAGTTAAACCAGTCACATCAGGCATAGTTATGGTCTTAGGAGTTGCCACACGGAACTTGATTTTTGCCTCACTATCTTTAGGATTGAAGGAGTTGTTTTTCTCTGGACTTTGAGATAGGATTTCACCTTCTTCAGCATCATCGTCTTCGACATATTGAATATCAATTTGATCCTCGGAAACCCCATAATTCGAGGTTAAATCCTCAATGGCATCCTTATAATTTTTACCCTTATAATTTTTCAGAGTGAAAGCTTTGCTACCAGAAGAAACATAGACATCAATGCTGGTTCCCTCTTTACGTGTTGTTCCAGCTGTGGGGTCGGTCTTGATAACCTTGCCCTTATCAACGGAATCATCTTCCATTTCCGTAACATTACCTACTTTCAGTCCAGCACCTTCAATTGAGGTTTTAGCTGTTGTCAGTTCTTGACCGACCACATTAGGCACCTGCACATTATCAGGATTGGTAAAAACAAGATAGGCAAAGATGATAATTCCAATAAAGACGAGACCTAGGAAAACCTTAAGTAAAGTTGAGAATAAGTTTTTCTTCTTTTTCTTTTTAGCCGGTGAAGGTTTTTTCCTCGGTTGTTTGCTTGGAGCCGGTGTTGGCTCTGATGGTTTAGGAGTAGCCTTTTTCTCAGGACTTACTGATGGAACCGGATCAACCTTTGGCAAGGTCTTAGTATCCGTCATGTCATCAAAGACTACCTTAGAATCGCGACTATGACTAGGATGTAAACTAGTTACTAGGTCGCGACTCATTTCTAAAGTGCTGTTGTAACGATTTTCAAGCTTTTTAGCAGTTGCTCGAATAACAACATTTTCCAAAGCTTGAGGAACATTACGATTTTCAGCCAAAATTGATGGCAGGGGTTTTTGGAAATGTTGAAGTGCAATGGTTACAGCACTGTCCCCATCATAAGGAATATGCCCTGTCAACATTTCAAAGAGCATAATCCCCATAGCATAGATATCACTTTGGATAGTGGCTTTAGAGCCACGTGCTTGTTCTGGTGACAAATAATGGACTGACCCCAACATTGAGTTGGTTTGTGTCAGACTTGTTTCAGCAAATGCTACTGCGATACCAAAGTCTGTAACCTTAGCTCTGCCATCCTTAGTTAAAAGAACGTTCTGTGGCTTAAGGTCACGGTGAATAATGCCCTTTTGGTGGGCAAGAGTCATGGCGGACAGGACCTCCCCCATGATACGCACAACATCTTGGTTAGAAAGTGGAGCATGGTCTTGAATGTATTTCTTCAAGTCCGAACCATCCACATACTCCATCACCAAGAATTGCTGGCCGTCTTCTTCGCCAATATCTCGAATCGCAACGATATTCGGATGGCTGAGCTCAGCCATGGCACGCGCTTCACGTTGGAAACGCGCCACAGCCACCTGATCGGTTTGATAATTAGTACGTAGCACTTTAATAGCTACTCTTTCATTATCCAGAATCAGGTCGTTAGCCAGATAAACATCCGCCATACCACCACGTCCGATAGATTTAAGGATTCGATAACGTCCAGCAAACAATTTGCCAACTTGGATCATTATCCTTCCTCACTTTCTACTTTGATGAGAGCAACGGTAATATTATCATGACCACCAGCATCATTGGCAGCTGCAACTAAACGACTGGTTTTCTCTTCAACGAAACCAGGACTGTTGACAATATGAACAATCTGTTCAATTGAAATCATATTAGTCAATCCATCTGAATTGGCCAAAATATAATCTCCTGGTTCCAATTGTTGAACACCAAGATCTGCTTCAATTGGAGCAGCTTGCCCGATAGATTGCGTAATAATATTACGTTGTGGGTGAACTGCTGCTTCTTCTTCTGTTAACTGACCAGCCTTGATAAGAGCATTGACCAAGGAGTGATCGCTCGTTAATTGCTTATACTCACCATTACGGATAAGGGCAATACGTGAATCCCCAACATGAGCGAAAATCACAGCATTATCAACAAAGGCAAGAACCTCGATAGTTGTTCCCATTCCTTTATATTCTTCACTTTGACCAAGCTCATAGATTCTACGATTTTCTTCATCGATGGCAGCAATCATCCAATCACGAATATGACTCAACTCACGAAGGTCAGTGTTAATCCAGTCACGACCAAGGTCAGTTACTGACATCTCACTGGCAATATTTCCAGCACGGTGTCCACCCATTCCATCTGCAACAATGACAAGTGTAACACCAGCCTGGTTGACAAATTTATTAACAAAATCTTGGTTGTTTGACCGTTTTTGGCCAATGTCCGTTAATAATGATATTTCCATAATTTTCTTTCTGACTTGCGTCAGCATTTCCTCCTCTGTAACCCTAGGCCTTCTTACGCAACTGAGCGATAAAAAAACCATCAGTTAGATACTGTTCGGGGGTAATAGCCAAACAGCCATTGACCACGATGTCTTTGCATGGATGGTCTAAGGCAACTTGCTCAAAATCAGGATGGCTCTCAAGAAAAGCTAGAATCACCTCTTGATTTTCTTCTGCTATGATTGTGCAAGTACTATACGTTATTATACCACCTTTTCGTAGGGTTTGACAAACACTGGATAAGATATCCAACTGCACAGACTTGAGGGACTCAAAGTCTTGGAGATCCTTATTGTATTTGATGTCTGGTTTTCGACGAATGAGACCAATCCCTGAGCAAGGAGCATCCACTAGAATCTTATCAAAACTATCAGTCGAAAAGACTTGATGCACCTGACTAGCATCCAGTTTCTGAGTCTTAACCTTATCAGCCTGACCAAGACGTTGTGCATTTTCCTTAATAAGATCAAGCTTATGATCATAGAGGTCAAGAGCCGTCACATGTCCACTCGTCAAGTATGAGGCCATATGGACAGTCTTACCTCCAGGTGCCGCACAAGCATCCAGGATTTCTTCCCTACCTTGAATTCCTAAAGTTGGTGCAACTAGCTGACTGGTCTCATCCTGAATGGTCAATAATCCCTCTTTAAAATAATCAGTTCCAGCAAAATAACCCGAAGACTTAACAAGCCCGACTGGTGACAAATCTGAACGCTCAGCCCCAGTAGCCTCCGCAATTTCTTCCATACGGGACACATCCGTCACACGGACACTGGCCTTATTTCTCACAAAGAGACTTTGGAAAATAGCAAGGGATCGCTCTTCCCCATACTGGTCAATAAGCTTTTTCACCAACCATACAGGTAGGGAATATTGAACAGAATAGCGCTTGTTGACACGTTTAATCTTGCTTGGATCTGGTAAAGGCTGGCTAGATAGTTTACGAAGAACTGCATTCACTAGCTTCTCAGCCCCTTTTTTATTGCCACGATTTTTAGCAATAGAAACGGCATCATTGACCACCGCATGGGCTGGAATCTTATCCAAGTAGGCCAACTGATAAAGACTCAAAAGTAAGAGGTCATAGACCCAAGCTTCAAGTTTATCTCGATCCTCAATGACATGGGCTAAGATCCATTCCAAAGTTATCTTACGGGCAACAGTTCCATAAACAATTTCCGTTACCAAGGCCTTGTCCTTATCTGTTAGATATGAATTGCTCAGACGTGCATTGAGGGCAATATTTGAGTAAGCTCCTTCTTGGAAGACTTCTTCTAAGACTTCAAGTGCCTGTCCACGGGCTGTTTTTTTCCAATCATTGGCCAAATACATCACCTACTTCAAGATTGCGGCCGACCCCATTAAGGAAATCAGCTATAGCCATACGAGGTTTACCTGCAGGCTGAACACTCTTAAGCGAAATAGCCCCCTGACCAGTCGCAACGACCAAACTCTTCTTAGTCTTTTCGATAATGTGACCAGCCTGTCCTTGCCCTTCTACTAAGTCTCCTTCATAAATTTTGAAACGTTTGCCATCGAGTAGAGTGTGTGCCACAGGCCATGGATACATCCCTCGGATTTGATTGAAGATGTCACGAGCCGACTTATTCCAATCAAGGCGCTCCTCTTCTGGGCTAATGTTTGGTGAAAACGTTACCTGACTGGCATCTTGAGGAACAGGTTTGATTTCTCCTGCAATATAGGCAGGCAAGGTTTCAAGTAAGAGGTCACGACCCAAGACTGCCAATTTTTCAAACATAGTACCGACATTATCTTGGTCCAGAATTGGCAAGGCCTTTTGGCTAACCATGTCACCAGCGTCCATTTCCTTGACCATTTCCATAATAGTCACACCAGCTTCTGCATCACCATTGATAATGGCATAATGAATAGGTGCACCACCACGATATTTTGGCAAGAGCGATGCGTGAACATTGACCGCAAAGTCCATGCTATCAAGCAATTTACTTGGCAAAAATTGACCATAAGCCGCAGTGACAATACCATCGGCTCCAAGTGACATGAGTTGGGCCATTTCTTCAGAACCTGACAACTTCTCAGGTTGATAAATCGGTAAGTCATGTGCCAGCGCTACTTCCTTAACTGGAGTCATACGGATTTCTTTTTTACGGCCGACAGCACGGTCTGGCTGTGTGACAACAGCGACAATTTCATAACGCTCATCTGTCAAAAGTCCCTCCAGCACTGTCGCTGAAAAAGCCGGCGTTCCCATAAATACTAATTTTGTCATATTCTTCCTTTTCTAAATTAGGTAAAATTCTGAGGCTCATGATCGATAATCAAACGCAGATCCTTATTTTCAGGTTCCTGTGTCATATCAAGAACCCTATTAAGCGTCTCTTCCAAGTTATCCTCAAAACGGTATTTGATAATAATCTGATAATGATAAAGATTATGTGTTCGGGCAATAGGTTTGGGTGTTGGTCCCAAGAAAGTCACCTTGTCCGACAAGTGTTCTCTTAAATAAGCCATGATATCATAGCTCTTACGGACTACAAACTCTTCATCCTTGTGGGAGAGAGTGAGCCCTACCGTATAAAAATATGGTGGGTAGGCCAACTGACGTCGAATCCCCATCTCATAGGCATAGAATCCCTCATAATCCTGTTGTTGAGCAAAACGAATGGCATAATGACTAGGGTTGTAGGTCTGAATAATAACCTCCCCTTCCTTGTCCGCACGACCAGCACGGCCAGCCACCTGAGTCAAAAGCTGGAAAGTGCGCTCAGCCGAACGAAAATCTGGTAAATTTAACGACGTATCCGCATTCAAGACCCCTACCAAGGTAACATTGGGAAAATCCAAGCCCTTGGCAATCATTTGGGTTCCTAACAGAATATCAGCCTTGCCACTACCAAAAGCCTCTAGGAGTTTCTCGTGAGCGCCTTTTTTACGTGTGGTATCAACATCCATACGAATCACTCTGGCTTCTGGCAAAAGTTCCGTCAATTGATCGTAAGCCTTCTGTGTCCCAGTCCCATAATAGCGAATCTGACGACTCTGACAATTAGGACAGATCTGAGGAATAGCTTTTTGAAAATCACAGTAGTGACAATTCATAGTCTTAGTATCCATATGCAAAGTCAGTGAAATATCACAGTTGGGACAGTCATCCACATAGCCACAGTCACGACACATGACAAACGAAGAATACCCACGACGATTCAACATCAAAACGACTTGTTCCTTACGTGCCAATCGCTCTCGGATTTTCTCTAAGAGAGGGGGCGTAAAATCACTCGCCTCTTGTCTACCTACAAAGTCCTTAAAGTCCACCACTTCCACCTGCGGAATTTTAGCATTAGGATTTGCCCTCTCCGTCAATTCAAGAAAATGGTAGACCCCTTTCTGAGCCCTCGCTCGCGACTCAATAGAAGGCGTAGCTGAGCCAAGTACAAGAATAGCACCATGACTCTTGGCCCTAAGCAAGGCCACATCTCTAGCATGATAGCGAGGATTGGATTCCTGCTTATAGGTCGCCTCGTGCTCCTCATCGATAATGATTGCTCCAATATTGTCCAAGGGAGCAAAGATAGCCGAACGTGCACCCACCACAACCTTAGCTTGACCAGACCTGACCTTACGCCACTCGTCAAATTTTTCACCATCTGACAAGCCTGAATGCATGATCGCTACCAAGTCACCAAAACGGGAGATGAAACGATTGGTCATTTGTGGTGTCAGAGAAATTTCTGGAACCAAGACAATGGCAGTTTTCCCCATGGCCAAGGTTCTCTCAATAAGATGCAGGTAAACCTCAGTCTTACCTGACCCCGTTACCCCTTCCAACAAGAAAGGTTTATCACCTTGTCCGATTTGACGCGTCATTTTTTCAACAGCATGTGCCTGCTGAGCATTAAGCTCTAGAAAATCCGTCTTCTCTACTTTTTCAAAGTAGCTATCAGCACGATTGACCTCAACTTCAGTGATGACTAGAGCTCCAGCCCCAATGAAAAATTTCACCACATCTCGAGAAAAAAGTTTGTGCAGGTCTACCAATTTCCCAGACTCATTTTTTTCTAACAAGAAGTCCCGCAACGCCATCCGCTTCTTGGCTCGTTGCGAAATATCCAAAGACTCTAAAATTCCTCTTTGAACACTATAATGCTTCTCCGTCTTTATGTTCTGCTTATCATTGGCAATATAATCAACCGTTACACGACCAGACTGTACTAGCCGAGGAATGGCTTGGACTTGCTCCTCTGATAATTGTGAGAAGAGAATATGGTCTCGCCCCTCAAGATAAGTTTCCCTCTCCTCTTCACTCAGTTTATCAGTCGCCATGATAACCTTGTCATACTGTGAATTAAGAAGACCTGGCAACATAGACTTCAAGATAGAAATCTTATAGGAAAAAACCGTGTGTCGCATTTGGTCAGCCAGGTCCAGCTGATCCTGATTAAGGACTGGTTCATAATCCAAAAGTTCCGCAATAGGCTTTAACTCTGGAAGATTCCCTCCATTTTCCTGCTCTTCCAAACCAAGGATAAAGCCTTGCAAGAGACGATTTCCCTTACCAAAAGGCACATGAACTCTCATACCAATGGCAATTTGACCTTGCATGGATTCGGGTACAAGGTAACTATAAGGTCTGTCCGTCTGCATCAGAGGAACATCTACAATTATTTGTGCAACTAGAACCATATATCTCCTCCCATCACTAGCTTAAGACCAGTACTTTTTTAGTGCTCAGGACCTCCTGAGTTAGATTATCATCATAAAGAAGGAAGCTGAGACACTATGCCTCAGCTCCCCCTATCCTCGTAAACCAAAGCAAGACTTTGATTTTAGATTTTATCGCCTTCTTCTTTTTCTTTAGCAATTTGTTCTTTGATTTTACGTTCTTCTTCCTCAGCAGCAAGACGCGCTTGGATAACTTTCAAACGTGCCAATTCACGTTTAGCTTCTGGATCTGGGTGGATAGTTACATTACCAGATTCAATTTCTTCAAGAGCTTGAAGAGTTGGTTTTACAGACGTAAACTCTTGAGTTGCTTCAGCACCTGCTGCCAATTCGTGAGCACGTTTCGCTTGCAAAATAACCAATGAATATTTTGAAGGCACTTTATCCAAAAGTTTATCAATAGAGGGTTTCAACATCATAATTCTATACCTATTTCTAATTTATTTATCTGACAATTTCTTGTCTGAAATCATATTACGATAGCGACCAATCACACGGTCAACTCGGAAGTGTTCCGCTTCAATAACACGTTTGACACGTTCAGCGGCCAAAGGCACCTCGTCATTGACAATGGCATAATCGTATTCGCTCATGAGAGCAATCTCTTCACGCGCACGTTCAATACGTTGAGCAATGACTTCTTCAGAATCTGTCCCACGACCAACTAAACGTTCTTCAAGTTCGTTCAAATCTGGTGGTGTCAAAAAGATAAAGACAGCATCTGGAACCTTTTTCTTAACCTGTAGAGCCCCTTGAACCTCGATTTCAAGGAAAACATCAATCCCCTTATCCAAGGTTTCATTGACATAGGTCAAGGGAGTTCCGTAGTAGTTGCCCACATACTCAGCATATTCCAACATTTGACCGTTACGAATAAGCTCTTCAAATTCCTCACGCGAACGAAAGAAATAATCCTTCCCATCAACTTCACCAGGACGTTGAGCACGTGTGGTCATTGATACTGAGTATTCAAATTTGTGGTCAGGTGTTGAAAAAATCTCCTGACGAACAGTTCCTTTTCCGACACCAGAAGGCCCTGAAAAAACAATTAAAAGTCCACGTTCAGACATGTCTTCTCCTTAAACTAAGATTAAAAATCTTCTTATGACTCACCTTAAAAAAGAGAAAAAAATCATCTCTTTTTATGGCTTAGGGATTGTTCAGTGATTAAGTTACAGCTCACTTTTCAAAGCATGCGTATTTCCTTACTATTTTATCAATAAAAGCGACTTTTTTCAAGGTGAGGACACCATTAAAAAGAGTGAATTCCTTTTCCCAGTACTCACCCTTTTTAAATATCTATTAAACCAAGCCAGTCAAGAGACCTTGCATGAATTCTTCTGAATGGAACTCACCAATGTCATCAATCTTCTCACCAAAACCAATCAACTTAACTGGAATATCCAACTCTTGGCGAATAGCTAGAACCACACCACCCTTGGCACTACCATCCAACTTGGTTAAAACAAGACCCGTAAGAGGTGTAATTTTTGAAAATTCCTTAGCCTGACTAAGTGCATTTTGACCCGTTGAGGCATCCAAAGCCAAGAGGGTTTCATGGGGTGCTTCTGGTACCACACGCTTGATAATACGGCCAATCTTTTCAAGCTCTGCCATAAGGTTGTCTTTGTTTTGTAAACGCCCCGCAGTATCAATCATGAGAACATCAACGTCTTCAGCAAGAGCCTTTTCCATACCATCAAAGACTACCGAAGCAGGGTCAGCCTTTTCAGCACCAGTCACTACTGGCACATCAACACGACGTCCCCACTCGACCAACTGGGCAACAGCACCTGCACGGAAGGTATCAGCAGCAACCAGCATGACCTTTTTGCCTTCTTGTTTGTATTTATGTGCCAACTTACCAATAGAAGTTGTTTTACCAACCCCGTTGACACCAACGAAAAGCATGACTGTCAATCCATCTTGGAAATTAATCTGCTCCTTGTAAACATCGTCCTTCTCGTAGATATCCACAAGTTTTTCAATAATCAAGCGTTGCAAATCCTCAGTCTTTTTGACATTCTCAAGTCGAGCTTC
>NZ_CAUUKN010000054.1:0-9475 GCF_963545685.1 uncultured Streptococcus sp.
TCATTTCAAGTCTCCCTCTGTATGAAATAGTTAGTTATAGGTCACGAGTATACAAAAATCCTATACGTGTACTCATGATACAAATACATTCTAACATTCTGACAATTTATGGTCAAGTGATTAATCCATATTTTTTTAAAAAAAATCAAGTTATCTGACAATTTGTTTAATAACTTTTGCTGATTTTTATCTTTACAAGTGTAAAATGATTGATTTTATTTACTTTACACCGCTTTCATATTTATATTTCATTTCCCTTCCAATCCTAACTTTCTCATTTTATTCAAGTAAGATGTTAGAGTTATGAGAGTATTCGACTCATTTTATTGGCTGATTTTCTCATTTTTATTCTAATTTTCACCTTCTTGTTACAAATTATTCGATTTTGTATCAGACTGGATAACCATTGATATACAATTTAATAATCACCTTTTACAACAAATGTTATCTATCACCATTTCAAAAAAACTAGAAGCCTAAGTCTCAAATACTTGAGGCAAAAATCTTTTTAGTTTTAGAATTAGCTCTCCCTATTTTTCTGAAATGATTGTCATTCCAAGTCTGTAATCCCTGGTAGGACTTTACTTTACCTTCTTCGTGAGTCAGCGAGTATGAGTGAATCGCTAACTCATACGCATATTCTCCCTCTAGAGCCAACCTAAGTTATCTCCATTTACAATATGACTTCTAGTAGATCATAGAGAGCTAATTTTAATAAGATTCGTTGAAAGGACAAGTCAGCCAGATTTTAACTTTCATTTGACAAAATCAATCAGACAGCGTACAATCAAGACAAGTAAGATTCGGAGGTAAATGGAGACATGAACAACTAAGTCTATTCACAATAAACCTGCTTTATTTGATAGATTGTTTTCATGTCTTTTTTGCGCTCTTTTTCTATGGAAAACTTATTGGTGGTATCTGCTTTTTTTGCAATCATACCATCACTATCTCCTAGAGGGCTTTTTAGCTAGACTCAAAACAGTTCTATCTTATAAGGTAGGACTGTTTTTTGATTTTTGATATTGTTTGAAGTGAAAATCGTATTTCCCATGAAACAATATCCACAACCCCTTTGACCTAGGAGGTCCTATGATACAGATTCAACACCTAACCATAACGCATAACAAAGACTTGCGTGAATTAGTCCATGATTTAAATGTGAATATAGATACAGGCGAAAAAGTCGCCATCATTGGGGAGGAAGGCAATGGAAAGTCAAGTCTCCTTGCCCTTCTTGTCAATTCTAATGAAAAATTTGACCAACTTTCTTACCAGGGAACTATTACTAAACCAGATAGCCCTCAGGTCTATATTCCCCAGCAAATTTCAGAAAACGTGCAAGCCCTAACCCTTAACGACTACTTTTTTGCGGACAGTTATGACTTAGACTACGCCACCCTCTATCGTTTGGCTGATGAACTCCATTTTGATAGTGAGCGTTTTGCTAGCAATCAGCTTATCTCCACTCTGTCTGGTGGTGAGAAACTCAAAATTCAACTCATCCGAGAATTAGCTCGCCCCCACGACATCATTTTTCTTGATGAACCCTCAAACGATATGGATTTAACGACCATCACTTGGTTAAAAGACTTTATCAAACATTCTGATAAAACGATAATTTACATCTCTCACGACGAGGATTTGCTCAGCCAGACAGCTGATACCATTATCCATCTGGAACTCCTTAAACGTCGTCGACAGGCCAGAACCAGTGTGGAACATCTTGACTATGATAACTATAGTCAACAACGCTCCGATGCTTTCCAGCAACAGATGCAGCAAGCGAAGACCGAGAAAAAAGCCTATGACAAAGCCATGGCCAAGCATTGCCGTATCAAACAAAATGTCCAAACCACCCTACGCAATACGCATGATAGCACGCAAGGACGCTTGGTTGCTAAAAAGATGAAAGCAGTCCTCTCACAAGAAAAACGCTACGACCGCCTTGCCCAAGACATGACACAGATGCCTGATAAAGAAGACAGCATCGATCTTTTCTTCTCTCATATCGATCCTCTACCTCAGGGAAAATATCTTCTGAATCTGGATGAAAAGCCGCTAAACATCGCTCCTTACCTAACCATTGAACATCTAAAATTTTCTTTGAAAGGACAAGAAAAAGTTGGTATTATTGGAAATAACGGTTGCGGTAAATCCACTCTCTTACACTATCTCTACCAAGAACTTAGGAGAAAAACAGACCTGACTATTGGCTACATGCCCCAAGATTACAATCTTATCTTGCAAAATGATTTGTCACCGATAGCGTTTTTATGTAAGACTGGCGACAAAACTGAGAAAGAAATCATAAGTTCACATCTGGCCAACCTCAACTTCAGTCATGATGAAATGAACCATGCAATTGCTGACCTATCTGGAGGGCAAAAAGGAAAACTACTCCTACTTCACATCGTCTTAGAAAGCCCTCAGCTCCTGATCTTAGATGAACCAACCAGAAATTTTTCACCCACCTCACAACCCCAAGTCCGACAGCTCTTCGAGAACTATCCAGGGGCAATTCTTACAGTATCACATGATGCCAACTACCTCAGGCAAGTTTGCCAAAAGATATATCGCCTGGACTCACATGGTTTAGAAGAAGTTGAGATTTAAGTTATCAAATCTATCGTTTTTACAAGCAAAGTCTCAAAAGAATCCTTTTCTTCATATGCAAAAGAACTCAGGCAAAACCTGAGTTCTTTTAATGTTAATCAATTTCAAGACCACCAGTATAGAGTCGATAGTAGGTACCACCTTGTTCCATGAGACTGTCATGGTCACCACGCTCAATGATACGTCCATGATCCATAACCATGATAACGTCAGAGTTAACGATGGTTGAAAGACGGTGGGCGATAACAAAGACCGTGCGTCCTTCCATAAGTCGGTCCATCCCCTCTTGTACCATTTTTTCAGTACGAGAGTCAATAGAGGATGTCGCTTCATCAAGGATGAGGACCGGTGCATTAGCAAGGGCAGCACGCGCAATAGCAATCAGCTGACGTTGTCCATTAGACAAGCCTGCGCCATCATCTGTAAGAACAGTGTCGTAACCATTGTCCAGATGTTGCACAAAGGAATCTACGTTAGCAATACGAGCAGCTTCAAGAATTTCCTCGCGAGTCGCATCCGCACGGCCGTAGGCAATATTTTCAGCGATAGTCCCTGTGAAGAGATGCGTATCTTGAAGTACGATACCAAGTGATCGACGAAGAGAATCTTTTTCAATCAGCTTCACATCGATACCATCATAAGTAATCACACCAGATTGGATGTCGTAGAAACGATTAATCAAGTTGGTAATCGTCGTCTTACCTGCACCCGTCGCACCAACAAAGGCAACCTTTTGCCCCTTATCTGCATAGAGATTAACGTCATGAAGGATTTGTTTCTTACCATCGTAAGAGAAATCAACATCTTGGAAGACTACATTTCCGACCAACTCGACCAATTCATAGTCGCCATTTGGACGTGGGTGTTTCCAAGCCCAAAGATTGGTTTTCTTGTCTGTCACAACCATTTGACCATCTACCAATTCGTAGTTGACCAAAGTGACCTTACCTTGGTCAACTTCTTCTGCTTCATCCAAAAGGTCAAAGATACGGTCGGCACCAGCAAGTGCCATAAGGACAAAGTTAAGTTGTTGAGAGACCTGAGTAATAGGACCATTAAAGGAACGGTTCAATTGTAGGAAGGCCATGAGACCACCGATAGTCAAGCTACCGACACCATTTAGAGCAAATACCCCACCAACCAAGGCAGTCAAAACAAAGGAAACATTTCCTAAGTTCCCAAGAATGGGCATGAGAACATTGGCATAGCGATTGGCCAAGTATGATGATTCGAAGAGCTGTTCGTTAATCTTATCAAAGTCAGCCATGCTTTCTTCTTCATGAACAAAAGCCTTGACTACCTTTTGACCTGACATCATTTCTTCGATAAAACCATTCTCAACCCCTAGGTTCTTTTGTTGTTCACCAAAGTAGCGACCTGATTTCGCTGATACATT
The DNA here is from genome assembly GCF_963545685.1 of uncultured Streptococcus sp. Taxonomy (GTDB): domain Bacteria; phylum Bacillota; class Bacilli; order Lactobacillales; family Streptococcaceae; genus Streptococcus. The sequence goes on from NZ_CAUUKN010000054.1 coordinate 4,013, forward strand.
TTTGATGACCAAAAACATGATGCCTACCATGATTAGAACCACAATAAAGAGGAGTGGACTAACCGTAAGCATGGTCACAGTCACACCGATAATGGTAATAGTCGTTTGTAGCAACTGTGGAATAGATTGCTCGACAGCCTGACGGAGGGCATCGATGTCGTTGGTATAGATTGACATGATATCCCCGTGTTGGTGAGTGTCAAAGTAGCGAACCGGCAGCTTTTGCATGCGAGCAAAGAGCTGATTACGAAGAGAACGCAGAGAATCTTGCGAAATCGTCGCCATGAGGAGCGATGACACATAGTTGGCAATCACACCAATAAGACAGAAGACAGCCACTGAAGTCAAGAAACGTAAAAGTGGCCCAAAGTCATGGCTACCAGATTTGAGCATTGGTTGAACGTAAACATCAACCAAGGACTGAATAGAAGCCGTCAAATTGACCGTTGCCAAAGAAGCAACAACAATGAGGATAAAGGCGATACTAAGTGAAAGTTTGTAGTCTTGCCACAAAAAACGTAGAAGACGTGCTAGAGAGCCCCAATTAGCTTTTTTCTTATTCTGCATCTGCTACTCCTTTCCCTTGTGTTTGCATCTTGTAAACGTCACGATAGATGGCATTATTAGCTACCAATTCGTCATGAGTACCAATAGCATCGATACGGCCATCATTCATGACGATGATACGGTCTGCATCTTGGATAGATGAAATACGTTGACCGATGATGATTTTAGTCGTGTCCTTAAGACTTGAAGCGAAACCTTGACGAATCAAACTATCTGTCTTGGTATCAACTGCCGATGTCGAATCATCCAGAATCAAAATTTTCGGATTCATGAGGAGGGCACGTGCAATACAAAGACGTTGACGTTGTCCCCCTGAGACATTGGCCCCACCACGTTCAATCTTGGTGTCATAGCCATCCTTAAACTCTTGGATAAATTCATCAGCTTGGGCAATTTTACAAGCTTCAATGATTTCTTCATCTGTTGCTTGTTTATTTCCCCAACGCATATTTTCCTTAATGGTACCTGAGAAAAGCACATTGGTTTGAAGCACCATAGCAACTTGCTTACGCAAGCTATCCAAATCGTAGTCCTTAACATTTTGGCCAGCAACCTTCACTTGACCAGCTTCCACATCATAAAGACGAGGAATCAGCTGAACCAAACTAGATTTCCCTGAACCCGTTCCACCAAGAATACCGATAACCTCACCAGACTTAATATCAAGCGTAATATCTTTGAGGACATGGGTCTTGTCGCCATTTTCATCCGTATACGAGAAGTCCACATGCTCAAAGCTGATTGAACCATCTGCGACTTCTGTCAAACCATTTTCAGGTGAAACGATGGTGGCTTCAGTGCTAAGAACTTCATCAATACGTTCCACAGAAGCTGTAGAAATAGACAACATGACAAAGATCATCATGAACATCATGAGTGACATGAGGATGGTCATGGTGTAACTAAACATGGAAGTCAATTCCCCTGTCGTTAAGCTACCACCAACGATAAGGTGGGCACCAAACCAGGAAATCATGAGGAAGGACGCGTACATAGACAACATCATGGCTGGATTAGACATGATAACCACACGAATGGCACGCATAAACATCTTGTAAATACGACGTGAGGCCTTTTTGAACTTATCCGTTTCTTCCTGCTCCTTAACGTAGGACTTAACCACACGCATGTTGGTAATATTTTCCTTGATACCATTGTTGAGGTTATCATAAGCCTCAAACACTTGAGTAAAGAGAGGATATACGATTTTGGTAATAATGGCCAAAACCACACCAAGGAAGACCGTTACACCAACAAAAATCCAAGCCATTTCACCATTAATCAGAAAACTTGCTGCAATAGCAAAGATCAAGTTAAGTGGTGCACGCACACAGATGCGGATAATCATTTGATAAGAGTTCTGAACGTTTGTAACATCAGTCATCATACGCGTTACCAGACCACCAGCTGAGAATTTATCAATATTTTCAAAAGAGAAACTTTGAACCTTCTTAAAAATGGCCTGACGTAGATTCTTGGCAAATCCAGCAGAGGCAAAGGCCGCATAGCGAGCCGACTGCATACCGCAGAATAAGGATAGAAAGGCACAGACTAACATGAGGCCACCATAGAACCAAATGTTAGACATGTTGGATTGCTGGACACCTTTGTCCAATAGATTAGCCATGACAAAGGGAATGGAAATCTCAAACATGACTTCTAGCGTCATAAAGAGGGATGCTAGAATTGAGGGTTTCTTGTATTCCTTTATCTGGGCGATCAGGGTTTGAAACATAATTACCTCCGTTTTTTATTCTTTATTTTTTGATGCTTTCTTATGTGATGACGGACGCTAGCAGCTTCCTTCGGAATCTCATAGCTAAGTTTTGAGCCAAATTCTCAAAACTTCCGAGTACTAGAGGACCTTTGACTTCTATAACTACTGCCATAATGAAAAATATCGCCTGCTCTGTGCAGAGCGTGTTTCATGAAGCGATAGATATGGCAAGTTCTCCAAGTCATCACTGAGAAAGCATGGCTGTTGAGCAGAGCGAACTGTTCTTTGTCCGTCTGAACGCTCACTTTTCTCTATAAAAATAACGTTTATAAGCTTTTGAGGGCATATAAAAGCCCCTGAGGGTCGGGCCCTAGGGAGACTTCGTTTTAATATAGATGTTAGTTATAGTATAGGTTAATGTGACTTAAATTGCAAGTAAAATTTTATGAGACTGGGATTTGTTCTAATTTCTCATTTCTTTCACCTAAAATCTGTTTATTTTTCACAAACTCATCCAAAACATTCGGAAATTCCTCTTAAACGTAGCAGAAATTTGTTTTCTTCTCCTATTTATAATAGACTATCACTAACATTAGAAAAAAAGGTGATTCTATGACTATAAACCAACTGCTTCAAAAGCTGGAGTCTACCAGCCCCATTCTCCAAGCGAACTTTGGAATCGAGCGTGAGAGTCTGCGTGTCGATAGGCAAGGACAGCTGGCGCATACGCCTCACCCATCCTGTCTAGGAGCTCGTAGTTTCCACCCCTATATTCAGACTGATTTTTGCGAGTTTCAGATGGAACTCATCACACCAGTTGCCAAATCTACTACTGAGGCTCGCCGCCTTTTGGGAGCTATTACTGATGTAGCCGGACGTTCGATTTCTCAAGACGAGGTCCTCTGGCCCTTGTCCATGCCTCCTCGTCTAAAGGCAGAGGAGATTCAAGTTGCCCAACTGGAAAATGAGTTTGAACGCCATTATCGTAACTATTTGGCTGAAAAATACGGAACTAAATTACAAGCTATCTCAGGTATCCACTATAATATGGAACTGGGTAAAGATTTAGTTGAGGCCTTGTTCCAAGAAAGTGATCAGACCGATATGATCGCCTTCAAAAACGCTCTCTATCTTAAGCTGGCTCAGAACTACCTGCGCTACCGTTGGGTGATTACCTATCTCTTCGGGGCAGCACCCATCGCCGAACAAGGTTTCTTTGACCAGGAAGTTCCAGAACCTGTGCGTTCCTTCCGTAACAGTGACCACGGCTATGTCAATAAGGAAGAGATTCAAGTGTCCTTTGCAAGCCTAGAAGATTATGTCTCAACCATTGAAAACTATATCGAAGAGGGAGATTTGATTGCAGAAAAGGAATTTTACTCAGCTGTTCGCTTCCGTGGACAAAAAGTTAATCGTTCCTTCCTTGATAAGGGAATCACCTACCTGGAATTCCGAAATTTCGATCTCAATCCCTTTGAGCGTATTGGAATTAGCCAAGATACTATGGATACCGTTCACTTGCTCCTTCTGGCTTTCCTCTGGCTGGATGCCCCAGAAAATGTTGACCAAGCTCTTGCTCAAGGTCACGCACTAAATGAAAAGATTGCCCTCTCTCATCCTTTAGAACCTCTACCTTCGGAGGCTGAAACTCAGGACATTGTGACCTCCTTAGACCAACTAGTGCAACACTTTGGCCTAGGGAATTATCATCAAACTTTGGTCAATCAAGTTAAAGCAGCCTTGGCTGATCCGAACAAGACGCTAGCAGCCCAACTCCTTCCTCATATTAAGGACAAATCTCTAGCCGAATTTGCTTTAAACAAGGCTCTTGCTTATCATGATTACGACTGGACTGCCCACTATGCCCTCAAGGGCTACGAAGAGATGGAGCTCTCTACTCAAATGTTACTCTTTGATGCCATCCAAAAGGGGATTCACTTTGAAATATTGGATGAGCAGGATCAATTCCTCAAACTCTGGCACCACGACCATTTTGAATACGTCAAAAACGGGAACATGACTTCAAAAGACAACTACGTGATCCCCCTTGCTATGGCCAATAAGACCGTAACCAAGAAAATCTTAGCCGATGCTGGCTTCCCAGTGCCTGCTGGAGACGAATTTACCAACCTAGATCAAGGTCTTGCCTACTACCCTCTTATCAAGGACAAGCAAATTGTTGTCAAACCCAAATCAACCAACTTTGGTCTGGGAATTTCCATTTTCCAAGAACCTGCCAGTCTTGACAACTATAAAAAAGCCCTTGAAATTGCCTTCGCAGAAGATACCGCTGTCCTTGTTGAAGAATTCATCCCAGGAACCGAATACCGTTTCTTCATCTTGGATGGGCGTTGTGAGGCTGTCCTCCTTCGTGTCGCTGCCAATGTTGTCGGCGATGGCAAACACACCATTCGTGAATTAGTCGCTCAGAAAAATGCCAACCCTTTGCGAGGTCGTGATCACCGGTCACCGCTTGAAATCATTGAACTAGGAGACATCGAACAACTGATGTTGACTCAGCAAGGTTATACACCTGATGATATTCTCCCAGAAGGGAAAAAGGTCAATCTGCGTCGTAACTCCAACATCTCTACAGGCGGGGACTCTATCGATGTCACTGAGACCATGCATTCCTCTTACCAAGAACTTGCTGCAGCCATGGCGACCAGCATGGGTGCCTGGGCTTGCGGAGTTGACCTCATAATTCCAGATGAAACCCAAATTGCCAGCAAGGAAAATCCTCATTGCACCTGCATTGAGCTTAACTTTAACCCTTCTATGTATATGCACACCTACTGTGCTGAAGGTCCTGGACAAGCTATCACTCCAAAAATCCTAGATAAGCTTTTTCCAGAAATAGTGGCTAGTCGAAATGAATAGCTGTCATTTTAGAAATCTAAAAGCGCCTTTATCATATGATATGATAAAGGTGCTTTTACTCTATTAGCCATACTCTCTTGATTCTTCCTCAGGATGGGCTTCCATGTACTGGATATGCTTTATATAGGCATCTTGAGCCTGATTGAAGGCTTCCTGATCTTTATATGGATAGTCTATATAAAATAGGTCCTGCCAACCATTAAACGTTTGGCTATTGTAAAAACCTTGAATCTTGGTAGGAAGAAAATCCTTGTTGTAGCTGATGCGCAACTTAAGCAAGTCCTTGTCCTGAAACTGAG
>NZ_CAUUKN010000055.1:0-8733 GCF_963545685.1 uncultured Streptococcus sp.
TGAGCAACCTTTTGTCGGACAAGGTTTGAGATTTGGTGATTTTTCTCAACGATTGCTGTCTCAGCCACCGTGACTTTCCTACAATCTTTACACTGGAAGCGACGTTTCTTCAGACGTAGTAGTGTTGGAGTTCCAGCTTGTTCGAGAAGAGGGATTTTAGAAGGTTTTTGAAAGTCATATTTGATCATCTTTCCCTGGCAATGAGGGCATTGGGGTGCAGGATAATCCAGTTTTGCTTGAACCTCGATGTAAGTATCTTTTTCAAAAACAAGAGAAATAATGATGTTAGGGTCTTTAATTCCGATTAATTCTGTGGTATTCTTAATAAGTCTCATAAGTTCTCCCTAATGATGGTTTGGTCGCTTTTCATTATAGTTCTTATGGGACTTTTTGTGTAGTCTCAAAAAGCTCTATAATCTCTACGGTGGTTTTACCCACTACAGAAATTATAGAGCCATGATTATAGGTTTAGAACTGTCTCACCCTCTTTTTATGTTTTAGACTAGCTTTCTATGGTATAATGAAACTATGACTATTATTAATCAATTCGTCACTTTGGCGAGTCACCTAGTATTTATTGGATTGAGCTACCATATGCTGATTAGCCTCCTTGATTGGACAAAAATTACCAAAAATCCTATCGAGAATACTGGTAAGTTGAAGCTCTTTTTGCTTTTTATCAGCATCGCCTTAGGTTATCTTGTCAGTTCCTTTATCCTGTCAGTTTTAGCTTTTGGACAGAATATGGCTAGCTCGATTTCTTAAATTAGTGATTTTAATTGAGTTTTGATATAATACAAAAAATAATACAAAATTGACCCTTGAAAGGAATCCTTATGGATAAGATTATTGTGAAGGGTGGCAACACTCGATTAAGTGGTGAGGTTGTCATTGAAGGTGCTAAAAACGCTGTTCTACCGTTGTTGGCGGCAACTATTTTGGGCTCGGAAGGTCAGACAACCTTGACTAATGTTCCAATCTTGTCAGATGTTTACACCATGAATAATGTGGTTCGTGGCTTGGATATTGCTGTAGACTTTGATGAAGAAAATAATACCGTTGTAGTTGATGCTAGTGGAGAGATTTTAGATCAGGCACCATATGAGTATGTTAGCAAGATGCGTGCGTCTATCGTAGTACTTGGACCTATTCTTGCTCGTAATGGCTATGCTAAGGTCTCAATGCCTGGCGGTTGTACGATTGGTAGTCGTCCTATTGACCTCCACCTTAAAGGTTTGGAAGCAATGGGTGCTAAAATTACCCAAGTTGGTGGTGATATCACCGCGACAGCAGAAAAACTAAAAGGTGCAACTATTTACATGGACTTCCCATCTGTTGGGGCTACTCAGAACCTTATGATGGCGGCAACTTTGGCTGATGGCGTCACTACCATTGAAAATGCTGCGCGTGAACCAGAAATTGTTGACTTGGCTCTTCTTCTTAACGAGATGGGGGCAGATGTCAAAGGTGCTGGAACTGAAACACTCGTGATCAAAGGAGTTAAATCTCTTCATGGTACACAACATGCAGTTGTTCAAGACCGTATTGAAGCAGGTACTTTTATGGTAGCAGCAGCCATGACTTCTGGCGATGTTCTCATTAAGGATGCTATCTGGGAACATAACCGTCCTTTGATTTCTAAATTATTGGAAATGGGTGTCGACGTTAAGGAAGAAGAAGGTGGCATTCGTGTTAAATCTGATATTTCTAAATTGAAACCTGTAGTGGTTAAAACCCTACCACACCCAGGTTTTCCAACTGACATGCAGGCTCAATTTACGGCTCTTATGGCAGTTGTAAAAGGTGAATCAACCATGATTGAAACAGTCTTTGAGAATCGCTTCCAACATTTAGAGGAAATGCGTCGTATGGGGCTTCATTCTGAAATCCTTCGTGATACTGCAATGATTCACGGTGGTTTGCCACTTCAAGGAGCGCGAGTTATGTCTACCGACCTTCGAGCTTCTGCAGCCCTTATTCTTACAGGGATGGTTGCAGAAGGAACAACAACTGTTGGGAAATTGACACACTTGGATCGTGGTTACTATCAATTCCATGAGAAACTAGCTAAACTAGGAGCGGATATTTCTCGTGTAAGTGAGGCATAGTATGGAAACTGGTAAGGGCTATGTTTTTCGTCAATTATTAGTTGTTTTGATTGTGTGTTTAATTAGTCTTGCTTTTCTAGCTATCGGTTTAATGATTGGCTATGCCGTATTGGGTGAAGGCAAGGATCCTATTAGCATCTTAAAACCAGAAACTTGGCAAGCAATTATTGCTAAATTTACAGGAAAATAAGAGGGAGTGGGCAATCGTCCCGCTCCTTTCGTCATGACATTCATTTAAAAGAAAGAGAACAATGGCAAAAAGAAAGAGATCTTTAACAAATAAACAGAAACGTCAGTTAGTCTCATTACTAATAGCAGTTTTGATAGCAGTTTTAGGTTACATAGGAACTAGTAATAAGCTCTCGCCTGATAATCCTATCAGACAAGTAGCAAGTCTAGTTTCAGGTGAATCTAACAAATCCATTAAATCTAAAGGTTCAACTGATACTCAGTCCACACCACAAGAGCAGCTTGCTGAGACAGTAATGACCAGTTCGGTCAAAAGCCAACTGGGTAATCCCTTGGAATGGAATGGAGCTGGAGCCTATATTATTAATGGAAATAAGACGAATCTAAACGCTAAGGTATCTAGCCAACCCTATGCTAATAACCAAGTTAAAACGGTTCAAGGACAAACTGTTCCTACAGTTGCTAATGCCTTATTAAGCAAAGCAACTAGACAGTACAAAAATCGTCAAGAAACAGGGAATGGCTCAACCTCTTGGACACCAGCTGGATGGCATCAAGTTTATGATCTTTCAGGAGAGTATAACCATGCTGTAGATAGAGGTCATTTGTTAGGGTATGCACTGATAGGTGGCTTGAAAGGATTTGATGCTTCGACTTCAAATCCAGAGAATATTGCTGTCCAAACTGCTTGGGCAAATCAAGCAAATAGCGATAGTTCTACAGGTCAAAACTATTATGAAAGCCTAGTACGAAAGGCTCTGGATAAAAACAAACGTGTTCGTTATCGTGTGACCTTGATTTATGAAGGAGAGAACCTCATTTCATCAGGAACACATCTTGAAGCTAAGTCAGCAGATGGGGCACTTGAGTTTAATGTCTTTGTTCCAAATGTACAAGAGGGAATTACCCTAGATTATTATTCAGGAAAAGTAACGGTGAATTAAAGAAAACGACTCCGAGCGGGGTCGTTTTCTTGTATCTAGACAAACAAAAACCCACCCTAAGGTGAGTTGTTTTATTCACTAGCTTGCTCCCATTGTTTAGAGAGGTAGCGAGAGTAGCTAGAGATAGCAAAGTTAACCACGAAATAGGCTAAAGCCACGATACCGTATAAAGTAAAGATTTGGCTTGGTTCGTAGTAACCACCCATCAGAATCTGGCTCTTACCAAACAATTCTTGTAAGGCGATAACAGAGTAAAGGAAAGAAGTATCCTTGATAACCGTTACGAATTGAGAAATGATAGATGGTAACATTTTACGAATAGCTTGTGGGAAGATGATGTAAATAAAGATTTGTCTGTTGTTAAATCCTTGAGACAAGCCGGCTTCCGTTTGTCCATGGTCGATAGAGTTAAGTCCTCCACGAATGATTTCCGCCAAGGCAGCTGATGTGAAGACCGTGAAGGAGGTAATACCTGCAGCTGTAGACTTGAGTTGGAAGACCAAGAAGATAATAAAAATCCAAAGCAAGTTAGGAACATTACGAACAAACTCAACGTAGATAGAAGCAATCCAACGAAGAATAGGATTCTTTCCATTACGCATGACCGCTAGAATAGTTCCAAACAAGGTAGACAGCACGATGATGAAGAAAGACAAGTAAAGTGTTGTCCACATTCCTTGTGCCAAGAATTTAAGGTTAGTAGCTGTTAAAACTTCTGACATAGTGGACCTCCTTAGTAAGCTTTCTTATTCTCTTCTTCTTTACGACGTGCCCATGTAGCTAGAGGGAAACACATGATAAAGTAGAGGAAAGCAGCCCCAGCAAAGGCAGGCACGTAGTTAGTTGTATCGTAAGCCCAAGCCTTAGCAGTGAACATGATATCTGCTCCAGAAATAATGGCAACCGTAGAAGTGTTCTTAATCAGGTTAACCACTTGGTTGGTAAGTGGTGGCAAGATAGTACGCACTGCTTGAGGCAAGATGATGAGACGCATGGTATCAGCGTAGGTAAAACCTTGAGACAAAGCCGCTTCGGTTTGACCTTTAGGAACCGCCTCGATACCTGTACGAATAATTTCAGAAATATAAGCTCCGGTGTAGATACCCACACAAAGGATGGCCGTCAAAGAAATTGGGATCATGACATGACCGTCCGTCAAAATCGAAATACCATAGAAGACAACCACGAATTGTACGAGTAAAGGGGTATTTTGGAAAATTTCGACATAAACACGTGAAATACCACGAAGTACCTTGTTATGAGTCGAACTCATAGCACCAAAAATCAATCCAAGTAGAAGTGCTACAATTAAGGCACCGATAGAAATACCAAGGGTGTAAAAGAATCCTTTGGCAAATTGACCAAAGTTAGCAAAGAAAGCAGCCCAACGTTCGAGAGCGAAAGGACTAACCGTTTCAGTTAAAAGATACATAAGTTCACGGCTCCTTTCTATTCATTTTCAGCCTTAGCTGGTTTCAAGTTATATTTATCATAGAGTTTTTGAAGACTTCCATCTTTTTGCCACTTCGCCAACAAATCGTTAGTGTAGTCGATCAAGTCTTGGTTAGATTTGCTTGAAGCGATACCGTATTCTTGAGTTTTGAAACCTTCGTTCAAGGTTTTTGTCTTCTTACTTTCATAACCAGAAAGGATAGACTTATCCACTGAGAAAGCATCAACACGATGGGCGTAAAGAGATACAGCCAATTCTGGGAAAGAACCGAGTTGAACATAGTTGAACTTAAGATTTTGGGCTGAGGCATATTCTTGCAAGGCAGCCTTAGTTGACGCACCTTGAGAAACCCCGATAGTCTTACCATTCAAATCTGAGATTTTATTAATACCTGAATCCTTAAGAACCAAGAAACCAATTTGGTCATAGTAGTAGGGATTTGAGATGGCGTAAGATTCCTTACGTTCATCATTGATGGTATAAGTACCGATAAGTAAGTCAATAGTACCGTTATCCATAAGAGGTTCACGGGTTTGCGTCGTTACCGGGATGTAATTCACCTTCACTTTTAATTCATCAGCAATCTTTTTAGCTAAATCAACTTCCATACCTTCGTAGCTATTGGTCTTCGCAGAATAGTAACCAAAGTTAGGAACGTCTTGTTTAACACCAACATTAAGTGTTCCTCGCTTAACAATCTTTTGGACGGCCTCACTATCTAGGAGTTTGCTAGTGTCTTCCGCCTCAGTCTTATGACTTGAGACCAGAAAAACAGTAGTAATCACCAAGCTTACGACTGTTAGATAACGAAAGATTTTTTTGAAAATCATAGGCCACCTCCTTAGGCATCCACTGAGACATTATCAGAGTTGTGGTCGATAATCTTAGAGAGGAATTGAACTGCGCGAGGTTCAGTAGGATTGTCGAAGAAACCATCGACATCCGTAGTGTCCACAAGGACCTGACCTTCAGCCATGAAAATGATACGGTCAGCCACGCTACGCGCAAAGCCCATTTCGTGGGTAACAACTACCATGTTCATACCACCTTTGGCAAGTTTTTGCATAACGGCAAGAACGTCACCGATAGTCTCTGGGTCAAGGGCTGATGTTGGTTCGTCAAAGAGCAAAAGTTCAGGATTCATGGCAAGACCACGAGCGATAGCGATTCGTTGTTTTTGCCCACCAGAAAGCATACCAGGGAAAGAATCTTTCTTGTCCCACATGTTAACATAGCGAAGGAATTTTTCAGCTGTCTTCTCCGCCTCAGCCTTACTAATTCCAAGAACCTTAATTGGTGCCAAGGTTACATTTTCAAGAACGGTTTTGTGAGGGTAGAGGTTGAAGTGTTGGAAAACCATACCCGCTTCCTTACGCAATTCTACCAAGTCCTTAGCAGATGCCTCAGCAACATTATGTCCGTTAACGATAAGGGTACCCTCATCGATTGATTCCAAGGCATTGATTGTACGGATAAGGGTTGATTTCCCAGAACCAGAAGGTCCCAAGAGAACCACAACCTGTCCTTTTTCAATTTCTAAATTGATGTCACGAAGAGCATGATAGTCTCCATAATATTTATTGACATTTTTAAATTCGATAAGTGCCATAAGAGCCTCCTATAATGGATTTGCTTGTTAGGTTTTCTAACACAAATACAATTTTAGCATAAGATAAGTTATAAGTCAAAAATTTCAGAATATTTTTGCAAAATGTTTGGTTTTTACGATATAATTAATCAGTTTTACGATAAAAATATAAAAAAACAAAAATGTTCCTAGGATGAGCTCTGTATCCACTAGCTTGTCACTGTTGTTTATATGGAGACGACAGTAGTTAGAGATGACAAACTTAAGCAGGAAAAACTTTTAAGCAACAGTTAATTCCTCATCTTCTAACATAGTGTAACAAAAAGTGTGTATTTTACTGAGGATGATAGTACTAAGTAAGTAATATTTGAAAATTCCATTGAACTAGATAAGATTGATGAATGGTTTAGAATGAAAATAAAGAGAAAGCTTTTATTTCAGTCATAAAGACATAGCCGAAACTTGGTCCTTGACCTATTTTTTGGTATAATATGTTTGATACGTAAAGTTTTTGGCTTTACTAAATTGAATGACTTAAGAAAACCGATGAGGTGTTTATATGAAAAAAATTCTAGTTGTTGATGATGAAAGACCAATCTCGGATATCATCAAGTTTAACCTTACTAAGGAGGGGTATGAAGTGGTTACGGCCTTTGATGGTCGAGAAGCTTTGGAACAATTTGAAGCTGAAAAACCAGACTTGATTATCCTAGACTTGATGTTGCCTGAACTGGATGGTTTGGAAGTTGCCAAGGAAATTCGTAAAACGAGCCACACACCGATTATCATGCTTTCAGCTAAAGATAGTGAGTTTGATAAGGTTATCGGATTAGAAATTGGGGCAGACGACTATGTGACTAAGCCATTTTCTAACCGTGAATTGTTGGCACGTATTAAAGCCCACTTGCGTCGTACAGAAACTATTGAAACTGCAGTAGAAGAGAGCTCTAACTCTAGCAAGCAGGAAATTTCAATTGGTGAGTTGATTATTGTTCCAGATGCCTTTGTTGCTAAAAAAAGAGGCAACGAAGTTGAGTTGACCCACCGAGAATTTGAGTTGCTCTTCCATTTGGCAACTCATATGGGACAAGTTATGACACGTGAACATTTGCTTGAAACCGTTTGGGGCTACGACTATTTTGGGGATGTTCGTACTGTGGACGTAACTATTCGTCGTCTGCGTGAAAAAATTGAAGATACACCTAGCCGTCCTGAATATATCTTGACGCGTCGAGGTGTCGGTTATTACATGAAGAATTATGACTAGTATTGGCTTAAATATTACAAGCTTTGAACTAGCCTTACTCTTTACGCTCCTCTTTGTTGCTTTCTATTTTATTTTTCTAGCTTATCGTGATTATCGACAAGTTAAAAATATCCGAAAGTTGACTAAGAGAGTCAAATCCCTTATGGCAGGTAATTATAATGAAAAATTACGCATAAAGGGAGATTCAGAGCTTTTAGAGCTAGCTAATAGCTTGAATGATTTGTCAGACGTCTTTCGTTTGACACATGAAAATCTAGCCCAGGAAAAAAACCGCTTGGCATCTGTCCTTTCGTACATGAGTGACGGGGTTATTGCGACCAATCGCCGTGGTCAGATTACCATGATTAATAGTACTGCCCAACGCTTGTTGAATTTAGATCGTGAAACTGCAATTCAGATGTCTATTTTGGATTTATTAGATGGTGAGAATCCCTATACCTATAGTGAATTGTTGTCTAAGACACCCGAAATCCATCTGTCGCGTCGAGATGCTAACGATGAATTTGTGACGCTACGTGTTAATTTTGCACTAATTCGTAAGGAATCTGGTTTTATTTCAGGTCTGGTAGCCGTTCTTCACGATGCCACTGAACAGGAAAAAGAAGAGCGCGAACGCCGTCTCTTCGTATCAAATGTTAGTCACGAATTGCGGACGCCTTTGACTTCTGTGAAGTCCTATCTTGAAGCACTTGATGATGGGGCTCTCCACGAAGAGATTGCTCCAAACTTTATCAAAGTTTCTTTAGATGAAACCAACCGGATGATGCGTATGATTTCTGACCTCTTGGCATTGTCTCGAATTGACAATAAAAGCACACAGCTTGATGTCGAAATGACAAACTTTACAGCCTTTATGACCTATATCTTGAATCGGTTTGATCAAATAAAGAGTCAAGAAACTAATCCAGGTAAGTTTTATGAAATCATTCGAGATTACCCAGTAAACTCTATTTGGGTGGAAATTGATACTGATAAGATGACCCAGGTCGTAGATAATATACTTAATAACGCCATCAAGTATTCTCCTGATGGTGGGCAAATTACAGTATCTATGAAAACGACGGACTCTCAGTTGATTGTTTCTATTTCCGACCAAGGTTTAGGAATTCCTAAAAAAGATCTGCCTCTGATTTTTGACCGTTTTTACCGTGTTGATAAGGCCAGAAGTCGTGCTCAAGGTGGAA
>NZ_CAUUKN010000056.1:0-8282 GCF_963545685.1 uncultured Streptococcus sp.
AGAAAAGCAAGGAGAAACTATGAAGCTACCACGTTTTGGTGTTGAAGAATGGCTTAATGTCCATGAGAAATCTGCCGTTTATGATATCGCAGGAGTTTCAATTAAGGCCCTCACAATGGGAGAATTATTTGACCTATCAGGTCTTGATAAGGACGCCTTTTTTACCCAATTACTAAAGAAAAAGATGGATTACGGCTGGATTGAAGGGTCACCAGAGTTCAAAACTCAGGTAGCTAGCTTATACAAAAACATGCCAGTTGATAATATCCTCCAAACCAACGGAGCTACAGGAGCTACTATGTTAGCACTCTATGCTCTCATTGAGCCAGAAGACCATGTCATCTCCATGTATCCAACCTATCAACAGCTCTATGACATTCCTAAGTCACTAGGAGCAGAAGTGGATCTCTGGGAAGTTGAGGAGGACAAGGGCTGGTTGCCTGATTTGGACCACCTACGTCGTCTGATTCGTCCCAATACCAAGATGATCTGCATTAACAATGCTAACAATCCGACCGGTGCCCTTATGGATGCTGCTTACCTTGAAGACTTGGTGGCTATCGCTAAAGAAGTGGGTGCCTATATCTTCTCAGATGAGGTCTATCGCAGTTTTGACCAGCCCGCACCTTCTATCGTTGATTTATATGAAAAGGGAATTGCGGTCAACAGTCTTTCAAAGACCTATTCAATTCCTGGTATTCGAGTCGGTTGGGTAGCTTCTAATACTGATGTGGCAGACATTCTACGTGACTACCGCGATTACACAATGATTTGCGCCGGTGTCTTTGATGATATGGTGGCTACCCTTGTTTTGGAAAATAAAGAAGACATCTTGGAACGTAATCGTCAGATTGTAGAGGAAAATCTAGCTCTTATGGATGCGTGGATTGCCCAAGAGCCTAAGGCTAGCTGGATTCGTCCTGCTAGTGTATCAACTTCCTTCGTCAAATTAGATATTAATCGTCCTATTGAAGAGTTTGCCTTAGAACTTCTTCAGGAGTACGGTGTCCTTGTGGTTCCAGGTAATCGTTTTGACAAGGAGTCACATATCCGCATTGGTTATTGTTGCGATAAGGAAGTTCTTCAAAAGGGCTTGGAAAAACTGTCACAATTTCTTAATAAATGTTGACAATGTTACTAATTTTAAGTAAAATAAACGAGCAAAAATTATATTTATACAGGAGTTTCTTATGAAAAAACTATTCCTTGGAGCCATGGCTCTCCTTGCCACCGTAACTTTGGTAGCTTGTGGGTCAAAAAAAGACGCTTATGAATCTATTAAAGAAAATAAAAAACTTGTCGTGGCTGTCAGCCCAGACTATGCACCATTTGAGTTCAAAACTTTGGTAGATGGTAAAGACCAAGTAGTTGGTTCAGATATCAAGTTGGCACAAGCTATTGCGGATGAACTCGGTGTTAAGCTTGAAATTACAACAATGAGCTTTGACAATGTCCTTTCTAGCCTTCAATCAGGTAAGGCTGATCTTGCTATCTCAGGTATTTCAGTAACAGACGAACGTAAGAAAACCTTTGATTTCTCAGATCCTTACTACGAAACACAAAATGCTATCATCGTTCGTAAAGATCAAGAGTCTACTTACTCAAGCCTAGATGATTTCAAAGGTAAGAAAGTAGCAGTTCAAAAAGGTACCATTGAAGAAGGTCTTGCTAAGAAACAATTAAAAGATTCAACAGTTGTATCACTTACAGCAATGGGTGAAGCGATTAACGAGGTGAAGTCTGGCCAAGTTGATGCTGTTGACCTTGAAAAACCAGTAGCAGAAGGTTACGTGGCACAAAATCCAGATTTGGCTTTGGCAAGTGTTGCCCTCAAAGTTGATGATGGCGATTCAAAAGCAGTCGCTATGGCTAAAGGCAACGACAAATTGAAAGAAGTAGTTAACAAAGTCATCAATAAATTGAAAGCAAATGGTACTTACGACGAGTACATCAAGGATGCTTCTAAATATACAGCAGTTGAATAAATCAGTAGCTAGGGGAGATGATTCCTCTAGTTTTTTTGTATAGTGGATAGTTTTTAGTATGCTTAGAAGTCAACTGTGATATCAAAAATCCCCAAACTTAAAATATATTTCTTGACAGAAAAAGACGAGTCTTGTATACTTGAATAGAACGTGTAAAATGTTACATTATCTTGAGGAGGTGAATTCAATGTCAAAAACAGTAGTACGTAAAAACGAATCACTTGACGACGCTCTTCGTCGTTTCAAACGTTCTGTGACTAAAGCTGGTACTCTTCAAGAGGCTCGTAAACGTGAACATTACGAAAAACCTTCTGTAAAACGTAAACGTAAATCAGAGGCAGCTCGCAAACGTAAAAAATTCTAATTAAGAATGAAATTAATAGAAAAAAGCTTGAGTCTTCTCAAGTTTTTTTCTTTTCATCGAATAAATAAGTCAGTTAGTAGTCATGAGACACAAAAAATAAGACGTCTGGGATGTCAGACGTCTTGAGTTTCATATGTCTTTAGTTGAACAAATAAAGATTATTTGTTTGCAAGAAGGTCGCGGATTTCAGCGAGCAATTCTTCTTGTGATGGACCTGCTTCTTCAGCAGCTTCTTCAGCTTGTTTTTGACCAAGAGCTGTTGCTTTATCAGCAGCTTTAACAACGAAGAAGAGAGTAGTACCAACGATGATGAAGTTGATAACTGCGCTTAAGAAGTTACCGTATGCGATACCGTTCCATGACAATTTAGAGAGGTTTTCAACGTTAGCAGCCTTAACAACTGGGTTAAGGATAAGTGGTGTGATGATATCACTTACAAGTGAAGTAATAATAGCGTTGAAAGCAGTCCCCATAACAACGGCTACAGCAAGGTCAAGGACGTTACCCTTGAACAAAAAGTCTTTAAGTTCTTTAATCATTTTGACAATGATTCCTTTCTTTTATTTACTTTTAATAGTTTATCTGATTTTGTAAAGCTTGACAAGAGATTTGCTCATGAAAAATCGATTTTATTTTACTTTCATTTTTCATCGTGTTATAATTAGGGGTAATGCAATTATGGTAAGATAGGGGGCGATTAGATGGTGATTGATAAACCTTTAATAGAAGAAATTAAGAGCAGTACCAATATCGTCGACGTGATTGGTGAAGTTGTCAGTCTTAATCGCGCAGGTCGTAATTACCTTGGCCTATGCCCCTTCCATAAGGAAAAAACTCCCTCATTCAACGTTATTGAGGATAGACAGTTTTACCATTGCTTTGGTTGTGGCAAGTCTGGCGATGTCTTCAAATTTTTAGAAGAATATCGTCAGATTTCTTTTCAAGAAAGTGTCAAGGTTCTGGCAGATCGACTAGGTATCGCAGTTAATATAGATGCGCCAAGGCAAGCCAAGCAGCAAAATTCTCCTAATCAAGCTTTTTATGATCTTCATGAGGATGCGCTTAAGTTTTACCATGCTGTCCTCATGACAACTAAGATAGGAGAAGTAGCGCGTGCCTACCTCTATGAGCGTGGGATGACTGACGACTTACTCAAGACATTTCAGATTGGCCTATCTCCTGACGAACCAGATTATCTCTACCAGTCAGTTTCAAAAAAATATGACGAAGAGGTACTGACAGGATCAGGTCTTTTTAATCTTTCTGAAAACAATCGCATTTTTGATACTTTCAAAAATCGAATCATGTTTCCACTCAAAAATGAGTTTGGAAAGACAATCGGTTTTTCAGGACGTGTTTGGACTAAGGAAGATATAGAGAAGGACCAAGCCAAGTACAAAAATACAAGGGCTACCCGTATTTTCAATAAGTCCTACGAGCTCTACCACTTGGATCAGGCTAAACCAGTGATACAAAAGACACATGAGGTTTATCTGATGGAGGGGTTCATGGATGTTATTGCTGCCTATAGAGCTGGGCATGTTAATGCAGTGGCATCTATGGGAACAGCTCTGACTCCTGAGCATGTCAATCGTCTACGCAAACTAACTAAAAAAATTGTTCTAACCTATGATGGTGACAAGGCTGGGCAAAATGCGATTGCCAAGTCTCTGGAACTGTTATCGGATTTTCAGGTTGATATTGTTAAAATTCCAGACAATATGGACCCTGATGAATATCTACAGAAAACGTCTGAAGAGGCTTTGGGTAAACTCTTGGTTGAGTCCCGTATTTCAGATGTGGAATTTTGGATTGGACAGCTCAAGCCTGCTAATGTAGACAATCTTCAAGCGGAGATTGCCTATGTCGAGCAGATTGCAAAGATTATTGCTAAGTCTCCTTCTGTCACGGCACAGAATTCCTACATTTCCAAGGTGGCTGACCTTCTGCCAGACTTTGATTTTTTCCAAGTCGAGCAAGCGGTCAATAACGAACGGTTGACCATGAGAAATCAGCAGACGGCTCAATTATCAGCGGCTAGTCATAGTGCTTATGAGTCTTCAGTATCGGGATTAAGAGGGACGGTCAAACTACCTTCTATACCTAAGATTACAGGTCTTCGTCGCGCGGAAAATCAACTCTTCCATCGCATGCTTAATCATCCTATGATTTTAAACGACTATCGTATGCGTGATGACTTTTTCTTCCAAACACCTGAGTTAGAAGAACTCTTTCATATTTTGAAGCAAGACGGTCAAATTGATACGGTAGCCTTGTCTGTACTTTCTCAAGAGGTACAAACAGCCTATTATCAGGTTTTAGAGGAAATTTTGCCACCTGAAACCAATTTAGAGGAAGTCCAGGCTATTGAAGAGCGTAGAAATCATTTTCTGAGGGAACAGGACTTCCGTAAGCAAAGTAAACAAATAAGAGAATCAAGTAACCACGGTGATGTGGATGCAGCGGTGGAAGCCCTGCAAATGCTCATCGCCCAAAAACGAGATATGGAGTAATACATGGCAAAGAAAAAACAAAATACAGCATTTAACGTTCAAGTCGCTGATTTCATTCGTAACCACAAAAAAGCTGGTACAGCAATTGATGATGAAGTCACAGAAAAACTAGTTATCCCATTTGTTCTAGATGCTGATGGGATTGATGACCTTTTGGAACGTTTGACAGATGGTGGTATCTCTATCACTGATAAAGATGGAAATCCTTCATCTAAATATGTTGTTGAGGCACCAAAACCAGAAGAGCTTACAGACGAGGAGCTTATTGGTTCAAACTCAGCTAAGGTCAATGACCCTGTTCGTATGTATCTCAAAGAGATTGGGGTAGTGCCTCTCTTGACTAACGAAGAGGAAAAAGAATTGGCTATCGCTGTTGAAAATGGTGACTTGGAGGCTAAACAACGTTTGGCAGAAGCTAACCTTCGTTTGGTAGTCTCAATCGCTAAACGCTATGTTGGACGTGGCATGCAGTTCTTGGACTTGATTCAAGAGGGGAACATGGGGCTTATGAAAGCCGTTGATAAATTTGACTACTCTAAAGGTTTCAAATTCTCAACTTATGCGACATGGTGGATTCGTCAGGCAATCACACGTGCCATCGCAGACCAAGCGCGTACGATTCGTATCCCAGTTCACATGGTTGAAACCATCAATAAATTGGTACGTGAGCAACGTAACCTCTTGCAAGAGTTGGGACAAGACCCAACACCTGAGCAAATCGCTGAGCGTATGGATATGACACCAGATAAGGTTCGTGAAATCCTTAAGATTGCTCAAGAACCAGTCTCACTTGAAACACCTATCGGTGAAGAGGATGACAGCCATTTGGGTGATTTTATCGAAGATGAAGTTATCGAGAATCCAGTAGATTACACCACTCGTGTCGTTCTTCGTGAACAATTGGATGAGGTGCTTGATACCCTAACAGACCGTGAAGAAAACGTTCTTCGTCTCCGTTTCGGTCTTGATGATGGCAAGATGCGTACCTTGGAAGATGTTGGTAAAGTCTTCAACGTTACTCGTGAACGTATTCGTCAGATCGAAGCTAAAGCCCTTCGTAAATTGCGCCATCCAAGCCGCAGCAAACAACTTAAAGACTTCATTGAAGACTAAGATAGTAAATGGAAGGGGCCTGATTGTTAGGCCCTGATTTTGGAGGAAAAGCTATGTCTGAAGTAAAATACACTGAAGAAGAAATTGAAAAAATCAAAGACCGTATCTTGGAAGCCTTAGAAATGGTCATTGACCCAGAGTTGGGGATTGATATCGTCAACCTAGGCCTCATTTACGATATCCGTTTCCAACAAGACGGCTATACTGAAATCGATATGACCTTGACGACTATGGGATGCCCCTTGGCAGATCTTTTGACAGACCAAATCTATGACGCTATGAAAGAAGTACCCGAAGTCACTAAGACTGAGGTTAAGTTGGTCTGGACACCAGCATGGACTATTGAAAAGATGAGTCGCTACGCTCGTATCGCTCTAGGTATTCGTTAGGAGAAGATTTATGAAAACACTGGCTATCGTTGTCCCTTGTTATAATGAAGAAGAGACTATTCATCCTTTCCTAGAAGCCTGTCAAGCAGTTGAACGACAAATGGCCAATCAGTTGATTTTCAACTACTATTTTGTCAATGATGGTTCTAAAGATCGAACTTTGGAAGTTTTGAGACAGGTTTCAAAGCAATTTGAAAATGTTCACTACCTCTCTTTCTCTCGTAATTTTGGGAAGGAGGCAGGCTTGCTTGCAGGATTAGAAGCAGCTGAAGGTGATTACGTCACAGTGATGGATGCCGATCTTCAGGATCCACCTGAACTTCTCATCGAGATGTATGCCAAAATTCAAGAAGGCTACGATGTTGTCGGGACCCGTCGTGCTGACCGTAAGGGGGAGCCTCCGATTCGTTCCATCTTTGCCAAGACGTTCTATTGGCTAATTAACAAAGTTTCTGACACAGAAATGGTAGACGGGGCGCGTGATTTCCGTTTGATGACTCGTCAGGTTGTTGATGCCATTCTCGAACTAAAAGAAGTGAATCGCTTTTCAAAAGGACTCTTTTCATGGGTTGGCTTTGATGTGGCCTACGTCTCTTATGAAAATCGTGAACGCGTTGCTGGAGAAACCTCGTGGTCTTTCTGGAGTTTATTGAGGTATTCTCTTGATGGCTTTATCAACTTTTCCGAAGTGCCATTGAAACTTGCCACTTGGGCAGGAACCTTTTCATTCTTAATTTCTTTAGTTGGAATTGTCTTTGTCGTTATCCGAAAACTAACTATAGGTGGGAGTGTTGCAGGCTGGGCAAGCCTTGTCTCAATCATCCTTTTTATCGGAGGAATCCAACTCCTAGCCTTGGGTATCATCGGGAACTATATCTCAAAGATCTTCCTAGAAACCAAGAAACGACCAGTTTATATTGTTAAGGAAAAAGGGTGAAATTTCACCCTTTTTCTGTTAAAATTAAAGTGCTATTAATGAAAATTACAAGGAGAAAAAATATGATTCTAGTAACAGGTGCAAATGGCCAACTCGGAACCGAGCTTCGTCACCTTCTTGACGAGCGTAACGAAGAGTATGTAGCAGTAGATGTGGCAGAAATGGACATCACAGATGCTGAAAAAGTAGATGAAGTGTTTGCGGAAGTAAAACCAACCTTAGTCTATCACTGTGCTGCCTACACAGCTGTTGATGCTGCTGAAGATGAAGGTAAAGAACTTGACTATGCTATCAACGTGACTGGTACTGAAAATGTCGCTAAGGCTGCTGAAAAACATGGGGCAACGCTGGTTTATATTTCAACAGACTACGTTTTTGATGGTGAAAAACCAGTCGGTCAAGAGTGGGAAGTTGATGATAAACCAGATCCACAGACAGAGTACGGTCGTACAAAACGTATGGGTGAAGAGCTCGTTGAAAAACATGTGACTAACTACTACATTATCCGTACTGCTTGGGTGTTCGGTAACTATGGTAAAAATTTTGTCTTCACTATGCAAAACCTTGCTAAAACTCACAAGACGCTGACAGTCGTTAATGACCAACACGGTCGTCCAACTTGGACACGTACTTTGGCAGAGTTTATGACTTATTTGGCTGAAAACCGTAAGGAATATGGCTACTATCACTTGTCAAACGATGCAGCAGAAGATACAACTTGGTATGACTTTGCGGTTGAAATCCTCAAAGATACTGATGTTGAAGTGAAACCAGTTGATTCAAGTCAATTCCCAGCTAAAGCTAAACGCCCTCTTAACTCAACAATGAGCTTGACTAAGGCTAAGGCTACAGGATTTGTCATCCCAACATGGCAAGATGCTTTGAAAGAGTTTTACAAACAAGAAGTGAAATAAAAACACAGCAGTCGGTACTAGCCCCCAAAAATGAGACACAAGAAAAACACTCCTGTTGAAAATCTAG
>NZ_CAUUKN010000057.1:0-8204 GCF_963545685.1 uncultured Streptococcus sp.
CGCCTTGGTGGGATTGACTTTGATAAGCGTCTTGTGGGCTACATCATGCAAGAGTTGGAAAAACAAGGGGTCAATATGACTAACCTTTCTGAGAAGGAAAAAATTCAACTCCAATACAAGGCTGAACAGATTAAGACAAGTTTATCTGTGAATGACCAAGCGCTCTATGAGCACTATGTTAATGGTCAAGGTTATGGTGTCTTGATTACCCGGGCGATTTTCAATGAAATCACCTTGGATCTCCTCAAGGATACTGAAATCAAGGTACAGTCTACCCTTCAAGCATCTGGTTTGAAATGGGAAGAGATTGACCATATTCTCCTTGTGGGTGGGTCTACACGTATGCCAATGATTCGTCAGATGATTCGCTTGATGAGTGGTTTGGAGCCTAAATTTGACCTTAATCCAGACACTATTGTGGCACAGGGGGCATCTATTTTGGCCGACCTTATTGTCAACAATGAGGTTACTTTCTCTGAGCATCAGGATGGCAAGACGACAGAGACAGACAGGGTTGTTGTCAAGGATGTGACCTCTCAGGGAATCGGTCTTCTCTTCAAGAAAAATCCAAACAAAAACTATAGCTTTGTGGGGGATTACTACAATAGTGTCGTGGTTCCACGTAACTCAGTCTTGCCTTTGGCCGTTACCAAGGATCTCTTTGCGGTTGTGGATGGACAGAGTAAGTTTAAGCTTCGTATCACAGAAGGAAATTACGAAAATCCATTTGCTGTGAAGATTTTGGGGCAAGTGGAAGGACAAGTGGCACAAGCACGTCATAAAGGTGAGCTCTTGGCGCAAGTTACCTATGCTTTTGACTCAGAACAAATTGTTAATGTGACAGTTGCAGATCCTCGAAGCAATACTGTTGTGGCACGTTTTTCTGTTAACGCACAAGTCAATCAAACCAAAGAAGTGGTTAAGGAAGATTTGTCAGAACTTCAAGCTATTTTTGCTAAATTCATCTCATGATAGACTACTACAAAGCAATTGATACAGAGACAGGACAGGAAGTGTCCTATTTAAGAGAGATCAGCAACCGTATTTCTCCAGAGATGTCGGCTCAAGACTGTTTTATGGCTCTCTCCTTTTTACGTGAGGAGCTAGAGGACCTTTGGACTAACGGTACCTTGGATCAAGACGGTGAGCGTCTGCGTAGTGAGCTTTATACGATTCGCTCTATCTTTTTCTCAGACCATGAAAAGCTACAATACGACCGAAAACTCAGACAGGCTCAGAGGAAGGCTTTGGAAACTGAGAAAGCAAGGGCCACTCAGACTAACAATGTATCAGGTAAAAAGGAGATTCCTTTTGAACCTGTTGCGGTGACTCAAACCAAAGAGTCATCTCTTAAGAATTACTTATTTGCGGCTCTAGCCTTTGTGATTCTATTAAGTTTGATTCTCTTCTTAAATATCAATGTTATCGTTCTTATTATCGGAGCCATCCTTATTGTGGCCCTGATGTTACTTATGTCCTAGGAGATATTAATGGAAACCAATCAATTAACATTTGAACATATCTGTTTCAAATATAAGGGAAATACTAATCAGCTCTTTACGGATTTGGATGTTACTATGGAGACTGGCCAAGTTGTCGGTATTTTGGGTGCCTCTGGTTCAGGGAAAACAACCCTGACAGAGATTCTCCTTGGCCAGCTTAAACCAACTTGCCAACAATTTCGTATTTTGGAAAATGGAAAACCTGTGACTGCAGGCTCACGCTCTTGGTCTTATGTGCCCCAACAAAACCTTCTACGTGAGTACCTCAAGGTATCTGAGACCTTTGATTTTTATGCGGACCACCACCTTAAAGGAAGTAGTAAGCTGACTAAAAAGCATCGCATTGCAGGAATTATGGATGATTTAGGGTTGACGGAATTTGCCAACAAGAAAATCTCAGAGCTTTCTGGTGGGCAAAAACGCCGTGTCTCAATTGGTATTGAGCTTCTTAGCCCTAGTCCCTACTTTATTCTTGATGAGCCGTCTTCAGGTTTAGATGCTCTCAGTGACCGTAATCTCTTACGTACCTTGAAAATCTTGGCTAAATCAGCTAACAAGTCAATTGTGGTTATTACCCACAATACAGAAAATTTGGCTATTTTTGACAAGATTATCTTCTTGTCTAAGGGACGTCCAACCTTTGCAGGGACTTATGAAGAGTTGCTCATGGAATACAAGACTAGCGATCCTTACATGATTCGCAAATATATGGATATGAATATCGCAGATGTCTATCAGGAGCTCAATGCTTCAACACGTATTTACAAGATTTAGGGAGACTTATGAACGCAGCATTACGATTAAGTTGGTATAAATTTAAACACCACTACATGGATTTTGTTAAGGTACTTCTGGGCATTGTCGCTTTTGAAGGCTTAATCCTCTATATCCAAGACAAGGGATTTTTGGACGATTTTGAAACAACTCGAATGACGCTCTTTCTCTTGCTTTTCTCGACCAGTCTCTTGATTGTGGTTCAAAACAGTATTTATATTTCCAAAGAACGCTCGGTCCTCAATCGTGACTTTTTCTCAGGCTTGAGCCGTTCGGCCTTTGCCTTGGCTAGTATGGGGATTCACGCTTTCTTTGCTATTTTGGAAACCATAGTCTTTATTCTATCTTACTCTGTCTTTGGTAAGTTCTTTGACAAGGATTTTCCAGATGCTGGTCATATTTTTGGTTCCTACCGTTGGGAAGTTGGTATTACGGTGCTTCTGGTTTTTTTGGCATCGCATTTCATTGCCCTCTTTATTTCAGCTTTGGTTGGAAAGTCTGAGATTACCTCTGTTATCCTAGCAGTAGTTGTGGGTATCATGCAATTTTCATTATCAGGGACTATCCTATCATTGCCAAAAGCGATTGATTGGGTTCAAAAATTTATCTATCTGGGCTATGGCCATAAGCTTGTTGGGATTTCCAGTGATCTGTCAGATTTGCCATCTAGTTTGGCTAAGTACGGTGTCCCTGTACCCAAGAGTCAGTTGGAGGCCTTTCAAGGGTCTACAGGTGAATTCTGGGGTCAATGGTGGGCCTTGGTGCTTCATTGCCTAGTTTATGCCCTACTCTTTTTCGTTACACTACAGAAGAAGGAGAAATAAATGCAACAATATGATGAATGGCTGATTGACTTCCAAGTTCAGCATGGTCGCAAGCCAAGTGATAAGGAAGTCGCAGAAGCTGCTAAGAATGGTTTTACCCTTTCGAGTGGTTTGAGCAGACAGAAAAATTCTAAATTTAGACAAGTCTTGTCTAAGGTTGGTTTGGGTGATCTTAAGTTCAGCTGGTTTTTAGTTTTGGAAATATTGCTCTTGATTTGTATCGCCCTTTTTGGCTATGTTGTTGGTTATCTATTTATCTAGGAGGACCTCATGAAACAGTTTAAACATAAAAAGTTTATCGGTTTGGCCTTGATTGTCTTTTTGGTTTTCATGGTACTCGGAAAATACACTCAGAGCACAGCCTTTACGTCGTCTTCTAGAGTCTATGCTACAACCGTTGTCGATAAGAATACCGGGAACAAGGTGCGTTTTGAAGTCCGTAAGATTAAGGGAGACAAATACGAAGTCAAAAATACGGAAACTGGGGATACCTATCAGGCCGATGCCAAAGCCGGTGAAGACCGTTCTTTGAGCTTTAAATTAGCCGGATCTGATGGTGGCTCAGACGGTACTATTCGTATCACACCAAGTATGGTACCTGGGGGAGATGCGAAGGTTGAAATGACTGAATCAGACACCTATACTCAGGTTGAGGGGGGCTCTGAAGTCGTTGAGTCTAGTGAAGCTTCGTCAACTTCTTCAAGTAGTGAGGTTAAGAGCATCATTAAGGATATTTTGGAATCAAGTAGTTCATCCTCAGGTAGCGATGCAAGCTCAGAAGCATCTTCTAACGATCCAAGTAAGCCAAATGCAGATATCAAGACTAAGACTGATGTCAATGGCGATAAGGAAACTACTTATATTGCAGACTATTCCACAGAGGATATTAAGGCCATTACAGAAGCCTTTGGTAAATGGCTTTATCAGTCTGACTATGCTAAGGATGCGGTTTTAGTTCAAAGCAGTTTTGACAGTATTACCAAGGTCAGCGATGGTAGCCCAACCTTCCTTTCATTTAAAGCACCTAAGGAAAAAGGCAGCAGTCAAACCATTACTATCTTGGCCAACTTAATAAATGCGGACGGTTATGAAAATATCTCTGGTGTGCCGAGTGGTATCATCGATGGTAAGGAAGCCTCAAACTATGATTTCAAGGACTATAAAAATACGGTCGATTCCTTCGCTCTAGGAATTAATGAAAATAGTGGTAAGACTGCAGACTATAGCCCAACCTCATCCTTCCGTCTTTATACCTTGAAGGATAAGAAGCATGCCATGTATGAAGACAATGCCGCTGAACAAAAGGCTCTCTTCAAGGACTTCTCAGCTGATGATAAGACTGGTGGCAATTATAATGGCTACAACAAACTCTATAAGGATTTGGTAGACCAAGATAAGGATTCTTACCAAATTGTCCTAGGCTCTAATGGTACTGTTTATTATGTGACTAACTACTGGAAGGGTAATTACGATAAGAAAGCTGTTCAGACTTACAAGGTGGCACCAGACGACATGCAAGAGGCCTACCAAGAATTACTTAAGCATTACTCTAGTGCTGATAATTCTGAAAGTTCAGAGTCAACAAGCTCTTCACAAGCATCAGAATCATCGTCAAGCTCATCAGAAGCTAAGACAGAAACACAAACTGAGACCAAGACTGAGCAAACAGGCATGGATGTTAATGCTATTAAGGACAATAACTTTCAAAGTCTTGAAGGAACTTGGAAGAATGGGAATGGTAACACTTTGACCTTTTCGAAGAATCAAGTAACGTCACCTACAGATTATGAAGTTCAAAATACTAATTCTAGTCTTGAAAATGGATACCTGAGAGCGAGTCTAAGGACAGGAATGTATGGTGCAATAATCTTTTTCATCCCGAAAGGTACGACCTTGCCGAATGTGTCAGGAAATTATCCTGATGCTTCAGATAATACTAAAGATCGTATCCTAGTGACTCAATCAGGGGATGCACAATCTGACGCCAAACAATTTTACTATAAGGCTGATTAGACCTGATAAGGGTGAAAGTCTCAAAAAAGTAATTTTATAATCTAAAAGTTGAGGTGGAATTATCTCAACTTTTTATGTTACATTTGTAACTTTAATTTAATAGTAAGTCTTCTTTGTATAAATAAGTGGATTATTAGAGGGTTTAAAGACTTTGTTAGAAAATTAATTATTGTGAAAACTTACAAAAAACTATATAATGAGTAGTGTTGTATAAGGGCTTCCTAGGGGATTTTTGAGGAAGTTTCTTAAATCAGATTAAAGGGAGAGGGGGAAAAGAATGATATCTGTTATTGAAACACTATCTGCTGCTTTCAAAGATCTTCATTGGCTAACGTCCTTAGACATGTTCTTGATTTTCTTTGTTAATTATCTGATGTTTAGTGCAGCTGGTAGAATCAAGATTTCTTGGTGGCTACTTCTGGCAGGTGGTCTTTTTTCAGTTATTTTGACCCCTATTCTTCCTATGGGATTTAAATTTTTACTTAATCCTCTTATTTTATTTTGTTTTAGTTATTACAAACGTCCAGATTTGCCATGGATAGAGCCTGTTTTTAACAGTTTCTATGCCTGGGGGACAACCAATATCATTATGAGAGGTTTGTCATTAATCGTCTTTCCTTTACTTTTGGGAACTGACTTGGCTAGCCGTATTCCAGAGTCCTTAACGAATTTCTTATGTGTGGTAGCAGCTTATCCTCTTTACCTCTTGGTTCATCGTTTTATTGGTTATGAATATTTGCAGGTTGAGGAAAAGGAGCGCTTACGCATACACTTCACTCCTATTGTTATCGGAGTTAGCCTTTCCTTTCTTTTATACGGTCTTTTTAACGATTTCTTGCCTTACTTGGCCAATATCTGGTCTGTGGAAGTGGTTAACAATTATGCCAAGTTGGTAGTTTTATTAGCTACAGGGGCTTTCTTTATTGTTGTTTCCTATGCTAACCAATGGATTAAGGATGAGCTTTTTCTGGAGTTGAAAGAGGAGCAGGAACGCCATTTCCAGAGTTTACAAGAATCGAGTAGGCATATCCTCCAACTTTATCAGGAACTATACCGTGATGGAGTACCCAAGGTAGCGGTTCCTAAAAAGGTTCAGACTGTTCTGGCTACGAGTCAAGAAGGAGACAGTCAAAACCTATCTGAGGAAGAAGTTCCCTTCAGCAAGGTCATGCCTGACATTTCCAACCTACTTTCTCAATTGCTACGTTCCGTCATTGAGAGTAAGTACATGGAGTTTCATGCTGTTGGAATTGATTTTATCTTAGAGGTTCCAGACCCGATATCTCCTGTTCATATTGATGTGGTGGATTTATCGGCTGTGCTATCGACCTTTTTGGACAATGCCTTGTTAAGAGCTCATGGTCAAGAAAATAGCTTAGTTCGTCTGTCTTATTACCAAGGAGGTAAGGTTCAAGTCCTTTCCGTAGACACAACGCTTTCGCAAGGTAGTGCTGAAGCACCCGACAAGGCGTGTGAGAACCGCTTATCAATCAATGAGCAGCTCGAAGATATTATGGAGCGTTATCCTCAGTCTAAACTTAGCTTTAAGAATGATAAGTTAATCTATAGACAGCAATTTGAATACTAAATAACTTGTAAAAAAATATATAGAAAGGAGATTAGATGTTTGAATCATTTTTGGGAATAAATTTTTTAAATCTTTATAATACAGATGCCTTTCTAGCCGTTCAGATTATTTTAACGCTGACAATAAACTGTGCTATTTTCAAACGGATGACAGACATTCGTATCTCCTGGACTGTATTTTTGACTTTAGCCTTGTTAGATGTGGTCATTCAGTATAATGTCACTAGTCTGACTGTGATTGTTGATGTCTTTATTCTGATGGTTTTGGCGATTCTTGCCAAAGGAAAAAACTGGTCAGTAACGCAGTATGCTTTTCATACCTTGTTTCCAGTGGTGACGTCGGACTTACTTTATCGTTTATTGGGGCTATTCTTTATTCCCCTTCTCTTAAATATCCCTGTAGCTGATGTAGGGTCTAATGCACTTTTCTATCTCCTATCTTATGGTTTGATTCTGCCACTTTATTTTGTTTTTGACCGTTTCTTGGGATTGGATTTGAAGCGTTGGAAGGCATATAGCGATGATTCATGCCACAACCTCAAGATTTCTCGAAGAGTTGCCCTAGCTATGGCCATTTATTTATTGGGAATCTGTCTCAGTGTGAATCTAGATAGTTGGTTCCCTGGCTACTCTTCAGATTTGGATTTGAGACTTCGGATGGTCTGGGTCCTTTTGTCCGCAGTGGCTTTTATTTTCCTAATTGCCCATCTTAATCAACTGTCTAGGCAGTATTTGGAAGAGAGCTTGGCCATGGAGGAAAAGCGGCATTTGAATAGCTTGACCAAGGCCAACCAAAAGATTGATCTTCTCTACAATGAGTTGTTACAATACAGACAGTCTTATCAGACAGTTGTAGAACAATTTTCAGAGGAAGTGCGTGACCAGGAAGAGGCTCTTGCTGAACAGGTGTACCAAAATGTCCTTAGGGAGAGCGCTAAGGAGTTTGAACGTTTCCGTGTCATTGATAATCCTAAGCTAGAAAATATCCAGTCCTTACCCTTACGTAGCCTTCTTTCGGCTCGTATGATGGAGGCTAAACGTAGCAATATTCCAGTCACCTGTGATATTCCTGAGGAGATTTCAGGTTTTGCGATGAATGTGGTTGACTTGACCCTACTAGTGTCCATTTTCTTTAGTAATGCGATTGATGAGAGTAAGCAGGTGCCTGTAAGTCAAATCAATTTTAGTTTTCATAGACATGATAAGGATGGAAGCTACCATTTCGTCATGGAAAATAGGACGCAAGAAGAAAAAGTTGACCTTGATGCCATTATGCAGGAAGAAAATCAGAAGAAGACCTCTGGTCTTAACCTTCACTCAGCCAAGGATATTCTTAAGAAGTATAATGATGCCAACCTGATTACTAGCAGTGGTGACTACCTTTTCAAACAGGAATTATTTTTTAAATAAAGTTGTGGAGCTAAATCTTTCGATTTGGCTCTTTTTTTGGGGCTCCTTGTCAACTGTAGTGGGTGACGAAAAGCTAACATCTAGAGAGGACCGG
>NZ_CAUUKN010000058.1:0-7950 GCF_963545685.1 uncultured Streptococcus sp.
TAGCTCGTCGGGCTCATAACCCGAAGGTCGTAGGTTCAAATCCTGCTCCCGCAATTTGGCTCGGTAGCTCAGTTGGTAGAGCAATGGATTGAAGCTCCATGTGTCGGCGGTTCGATTCCGTCTCGCGCCATTTCATTTATAGTTAGGAAGGGTAGCGAAGAGGCTAAACGCGGCGGACTGTAAATCCGCTCCTTCGGGTTCGGGGGTTCGAATCCCTCCCCTTCCATAACCTTTACGGGCATAGTTTAAAGGTAGAACTAAGGTCTCCAAAACCTTCAGTGTGGGTTCAATTCCTACTGCCCGTGTTAATAATTATGGCGGGTGTGGTGAAGTGGTTAACACACCAGATTGTGGCTCTGGCATGCGTGGGTTCGATCCCCATCACTCGCCTATTTATATTTTTGGGGTATAGCCAAGCGGTAAGGCAAGGGACTTTGACTCCCTCATGCGTTGGTTCGAATCCAGCTACCCCAGTTAAATTTTTGCCGGCGTGGCGGAATTGGCAGACGCGCTGGACTCAAAATCCAGTGTCCGCAAGGACGTGCCGGTTCGACCCCGGCCGCCGGTATAAGTTACACTCCATAAGGAGTGTTTTTTTGTATATAGGAGTTATTTTTTATGTCTGATAAATTTCAGCTTCTTTTAAAACAGATTCATTTTCCGCAGAATGACGGAACTTATGATGAGATTAAAGATGGTTCTATTGAATCGGTAAAGTTATTTAAATCAAAACGTCAGTGGTTTTTTGTTTTTTCTTTTAAAAATCTTCTGTCATATGAGACTTTCACTCTTTTTGATACTCTGCTTCATTCTTCTTTTGATTCTTTAGGTGCTAAAGTTTCATATAAGATTTGCTTGGAGTCTACTTCTTGTGATCGATCCTTACTTGAAGCTTATTTTTCATATGCCTTAGATAGTTTAATATCATCTCATTTTTCAATTTATTCTCTATTCTCAAATTTGGGAGTTGAGATTTCGAATAATAGGATTTCTGTTAAAGCTCCTGCGCATATCCTTAAAGAGAATTTACAGGATCGATTTATATCATTGATTAGTGATACTCTTTCGAATCTTGGTTTAACTAATGTTTCTATCTCTGTTGTCGAGGATAAAGAGGCTTCATCCTCTTATGAAGAGGCTTACGAGTCGAATAAGGTCTCCTTACAAGAAGAAGCTGAATCTCAAGCTAGACAAGCGCTTCAATCAATTGTTCAAAGTTCACCGGTACCACCACCTCATAAAGATCAGATGCAAAATTTTGCTGAGAAACAAAGTCAACGTCATGCAAGCTTTGATAAGGCTGAGATTACTCCAATGATTGAGGTTAATTCTGAAGAGAATAGGATTGTATTCGAAGGATATATTTTTGATGTAGAGCAACGTGAAACGAAAACAGGTAGGATTATAATTAATTTTAAGGTAACTGATTATACCTCTAGTTTTGCTATGCAACGTTGGGCGAAGGATAGTGAAGAACTTGGTAAGTTTGATATGATAAAGAAAGGGAACTGGGTAAGGGTTCGCGGTCGTATTGAGAATAATCCTTTTACACATAGTCTGACTATGAACGTACAAGATATTAAGGAAATTTCTCATACGCCCCGTAAGGATTTGATGCCTGAGGGACAAAAGCGTGTTGAATTTCATGCTCATACTAATATGTCAACTATGGATGCTATGCCGACAGTTGAAGAGCTTATTGATACAGCGGCTTCTTGGGGACATCCGGCAGTTGCGATAACAGATCATGCAAATGTTCAAAGTTTTCCTCATGGCTATCATAAGGCTAAGAAAGCTGGGATAAAGGCGATTTTTGGTCTTGAAGCCAATCTTGTTGAGGACAAAGTTCCTATTGTTTATAATTCCGAGAGTTTGGAATTAAAGGAAGCAACTTATGTTGTATTCGACGTTGAAACAACAGGTTTGTCTGCTGTTCATAATGATTTGATCCAGATTGCGGCATCAAAAATGCATAAAGGTAATATTGTTGAGCAATTTGATGAATTCATTGATCCAGGACATCCACTTTCTGCGTTTACGACTGAATTGACTGGTATTACTGATAATCATGTTAAAGGTGCTAAACCTTTAGTGCAAGTTTTACAGGAGTTTCAAGAATTCTGTAAAGGAACTGTGCTAGTTGCCCACAATGCGACCTTTGACGTTGGGTTCATGAATGCCAATTACGAAAGACATCAGTTACCGACAATCTCACAACCGGTTATTGATACTTTAGAATTTGCACGGAATCTTTATCCTGAGTATAAACGTCATGGTTTGGGTCCTTTGACAAAGCGTTTTGGTGTTGCCTTGGACCACCACCACATGGCCAACTATGATGCGGAAGCAACAGGTCGTTTATTGTTTATTTTCATTAAAGATGTATTCGAAAAGCACGGATTGACTAATCTGGAACAGTTGAATACAGAATTGGTCTCTGATGATTCGTATAAGAAGTCTCGTGTCAAACATACAACGCTGTATGTTCAGAATCAAACGGGTTTAAAGAATATCTTTAAGTTGGTAAGCCTATCAAATGTATCTTACTTTGAGGGAGTGGCACGTATTCCTCGTACGGTTTTAGATAAGTATCGTGAGGGAATCATAGTCGGTTCTGCATGTGCAGATGGTGAAGTTTTTGATACTCTCTTATCTCATGGTATTGATAAGGCAGTTGAAGTTGCTAAATACTATGATTTTATTGAAGTTATGCCACCAGCGATTTATGCTCCATTGATTGCAAAGGATTTAATCAAGGATGAGGGGGCTATAGAACAACTTATTCGGGATTTGATTGAAGTTGCTAATCGTCTTGACAAGCCTGTGCTTGCTACGGGAAACGTACATTATATCAATCCTGAAGATGCCATTTATCGTGAAATCATTGTTCGTGCTTTGGGACAAGGAGCTATGATTAATAGACCAATTGGTAAGGGTGAAAACGCTCAACCTGCTCCTTTACCGGAAGCTCATTTTAGAACAACCAATGAGATGCTAGATGAATTTGCCTTTTTGGGGAAAGACTTAGCCTATGAGATTGTTGTAGCTAATACACAAGCTATGGCAAATCGAATTGAAGAGGTTGAAGTTGTCAAAAAAGACTTGTATACACCTTATATTGATCGTGCGGAAGAACAGGTTGCAGAGATGACTTATGCTAAAGCATTTGAGCTTTATGGTAATCCTTTGCCCGACATTATTGACTTGCGGATTGAAAAAGAGTTGTCCTCAATTCTTGGTAATGGATTTGCCGTAATATATCTGGCATCGCAGATGCTGGTGAACCGTTCAAATGAACGTGGCTACCTGGTTGGCTCTCGGGGATCTGTTGGTTCTAGTTTTGTTGCGACAATGATTGGAATTACTGAGGTAAATCCTATGCCACCTCATTATTTATGCCCTAAATGTCAACACTCAGAGTTTATCACAGATGGTTCTTACGGCTCTGGCTTTGATTTGCCTGATAAGGAGTGTTCAGAATGTGGAACTGAGTATAAAAAAGATGGTCAGGATATTCCTTTCGAGACCTTCCTCGGTTTTGATGGGGATAAGGTTCCTGATATTGATTTGAACTTCTCAGGAGATGATCAGCCGTCGGCTCACTTGGATGTACGTGATATTTTTGGAGAGCAATATGCCTTTCGTGCTGGAACAGTAGGTACTGTTGCAGATCGGACAGCTTATGGTTTTGTCAAGGGTTACGAACGTGATTACAATAAGTTCTATCGTGATGCTGAGGTCGATCGTTTGGCTATGGGGGCTGCTGGGGTTAAGCGAAATACAGGTCAGCACCCAGGTGGTATTGTTGTTATTCCAAATTATATGGATGTCTATGATTTTACACCTGTTCAATATCCGGCTGATGATGTAACTGCTGCTTGGCAGACAACTCACTTTAACTTCCACGATATCGATGAGAACGTGTTGAAGCTAGATATTCTGGGGCATGATGATCCGACTATGATTCGTAAGTTACAGGATCTATCAGGAATTGATCCAAAAGATATTCGAGCAGATGATCCAGATGTGATGAAACTTTTTTCAGGGACTGAGATTTTAGGGGTAACGCCTGAACAAATTGGAACCCCAACGGGAATGTTGGGAATCCCTGAGTTTGGGACTAACTTTGTTCGTGGTATGGTTGACGAGACGCATCCGACGACCTTCGCGGAACTCTTACAGTTATCTGGTTTGTCCCATGGTACAGATGTTTGGTTAGGTAATGCACAAGATTTGATCAAGGAAGGTATTGCCACCTTGAAAACAGTTATCGGTTGTCGTGACGATATCATGGTATACCTAATGCATGCAGGGTTAGATCCTAAGATGGCCTTTACCATTATGGAACGTGTGCGTAAGGGAATGTGGTTGAAAATTTCTGAAGAAGAGCGAAATGGCTATATTCAAGCCATGCGTGAAAATAATGTTCCGGACTGGTATATTGAATCTTGTGGTAAAATCAAGTACATGTTCCCTAAAGCCCATGCGGCTGCCTACGTTATGATGGCCCTTCGTGTAGCTTATTTCAAAGTGCACCATCCTATTTATTACTATTGTGCTTACTTCTCGATTCGAGCCAAAGCATTTGAGCTTAAGACTATGTCTGCAGGGCTCGATGCTGTTAAAGCCCGAATGGAAGATATTAAGGAGAAGCGCCAACGAAATGAAGCGACTAATGTTGAAAATGACTTGTATACAACGCTTGAAATTGTCAATGAGATGTTAGAACGTGGCTTTACCTTTGGCCAGTTAGATCTTTATAAGAGTCAGGCGACTGAATTTCTGATTGAAGGAGACACCTTGATTCCTCCGTTTATCGCACTTGAAGGCTTGGGTGAAAACGTTGCTAAGCAAGTGGTTGCTGCGCGTGAAGAAGGGGAATTCCTCTCCAAAACAGAATTGCGTAAACGAGGAGGCCTATCATCAACCTTGGTTGAAAAATTGGATGAAATGGGCATTCTAGGAAATATGCCAGAAGATAATCAGTTAAGTCTTTTCGATGATTTCTTTTAATAGTTAAAGTGAATTGTCATCAATGTTGAGAGAATGGAGTTAGTTTCCGTTCTCTTTTTATTATTTAGGTGTCTGTATGTGATGATCAAAAGCCAAAGCTGATAGAAAACTTTTTTCTTCGTCTTATGGTATACTGATAGAAAATTATAGTTTCAAGGAGTTAATCATGGTTTTACCAAATTTTAAAGAAAATCTTGAGAAATATGCTAAATTATTGGTTGCTAATGGGATTAATGTGCAACCTGGTCACACAGTGGCCTTGAGCATTGATGTAGAACAAGCAGAGCTAGCTCGCCTCTTAGTAAAAGAAGCCTATGCTTTAGGAGCAGCTGAGGTAATTGTTCAATGGTCGGATGATATTATTAATCGCGAGCGTTTCTTGCATGCAGATATGGATCGAATCGAAGAGGTTCCAGCTTATAAAAAAGCTGAAATGGAATATTTGTTAGAAAAGAAAGCAAGTCGTTTAGGAGTCCGTTCTTCTGATCCGGGTGCCCTTAATGGTGTAGCTCCTGAACGTCTATCTGCTCATGCTAAGGCTACTGGAGTGGCCTTTAAGCCTATGCAGGTGGCAACTCAGTCTAATAAGGTTAGTTGGACAGTAGCTGCTGCAGCAGGTAAAGAATGGGCTAAGAAGGTCTTTCCTGATGCTTCGAGTGATGAGGAAGCCGTAGATTTACTTTGGGACCAAATTTTCAAGACCTGTCGTGTTTACGAAGAGGATCCTGTACGTGCTTGGAAGGAACATGCTGACCGTTTAGATGCTAAAGCACGCATACTCAATGAGGCGCAGTTCTCAGCCTTGCACTACCAAGCACCTGGAACAGATTTAACTCTAGGATTACCGAATAATCACGTTTGGGAGTCTGCAGGTGCAATTAATGCACAGGGGGAGAGCTTCCTTCCTAATATGCCAACAGAAGAGGTCTTTACGGCACCAGATTTCCGTCGTGCAGATGGTTATGTCTCAAGTACAAAACCATTAAGTTACAATGGAAATATTATTGAGGGAATCAAAGTAACCTTCAAAGATGGTGAAATTGTAGATATTACAGCAGACCAAGGTGACGAAGTGATGAAGAATCTCGTCTTCAACAATAATGGGGCGCGTGCTCTAGGTGAATGTGCCTTGGTACCAGATCCAAGCCCTATTTCACAATCTGGGATTACCTTCTTCAATACCCTCTTTGATGAGAATGCATCCAACCACCTAGCTATTGGAGCAGCCTATGCTACCAGTGTTGAGGGGGGAGCAGATATGACCGAAGAGGAGCTTAAAGCAGCTGGTCTTAACCGTTCTGATGTACACGTAGATTTTATGATTGGTTCAAATCAAATGAATATTGATGGAATTCGCCATGATGGTAGCCGTGTACCAATCTTCCGAAATGGTGATTGGGTGATTTAAGTATCGAGGAGGATTTCTCATGATTGGAAGTATGATAGTTGGTTTTCTAATTGGCCTTATTGCCTCTGCTATTTCCAACAGAGGAGAACGTATGGGTTGCATTGGTAAGACCTTTGTAGGATGGCTTGGTGCGTTTGTTGGTCAGCTTCTTTTTGGAAATTGGGGACCAATGCTAGCAGACACAGCTATAGTTCCTTCGGTATTAGGCGCTGTTATTTTATTAGCCCTTTTTTGGAATCGTAATAGTTAGAAATGAAAGAGTTCTGAGGTATTGGTTAGATATCTAAGCACTCTTTTTCTTATTTTTTCATTTTCATATACCACTTTTAGAAAAACTGTGGTAGAGTAGTAAAAACAGCATCTATTTGGAAAGGACTAGGAATGAGTGACTTAGATAAAAACATGGCTGTAAAAAGTATGGTTGTTATGCGTAAGGCTTTTCGTACCATCGATGCCAAGGTTTCTGAGACCTTTAAAGAATTTAATTTGACACCAACTCAATTTGGGGTCATGGATGTGCTTAATGCCAAGGGGCGTATGAAGATTGGCGAATTAATTGATCGTATGCTTGCCACCTCGGGTAATATGACTGTCGTCATTAAAAACATGGAGAAAAAAGGGTGGTTGATACGAGAAGCCTGTCAAACAGATAAGCGTGCTTTCGAGGTTGATTTGACGGATGAGGGCCGTCGTATTATTCAAGCAGCAATCCCCCCACATCAGCGAGCAATTGAGAAGACTTTTTCCGTTTTGTCTCCTGACGAACAGTCACAATTGGTAGAGCTTCTGAAAAAATTTAAGAATGTCTGAGCATATTTCTTTATATTTCTAATGGAATCAAGTATATTACTATGTAGTAGTAAATATTAATTGTTAGAAATACAAAGGAAATTTATCATGAAAAATATTCTATTTATCGTTGGGTCTCTTCGTAAGGGATCATTTAACCACCAATTAGCAGAAGAAGCTGAGAAGATGCTAGCTGGTAAAGCTAATGTTTCTTATCTTGACTATAGTCAAGTGCCTATTTTTAATCAGGATTTAGAAAGTCCAGTTCTTCCTGTTTTGGCAGAAGTTCGAGATCAAGTCTTGGCAGCAGATGCTATCTGGATTTTCTCACCGGTTTATAATTTCTCAATTCCTGGACCAGTGAAGAATTTGCTTGATTGGCTGAGCCGTGCCCTTGATCTATCAGATCCTTCAGGACCATCAGCCCTTCAAGATAAGATTGTAACCGTATCATCAGTTGCTAATGGTGGTCACAATCAACTTTTTGATGTCTACAAAGAATTGTTACCATTTATCCGCACCCAAGTGGTTGGTGATTTTACAGCAACACGTGTAAATGATACAGCCTGGGTGGATGGAAAATTCGTAGCAACAGAAGAAGTTCTTGCAAGTCTTCAGAATCAAGCGGAGGCTTTGATTGAAGCGATTAAATAAGAATAATGAATATCCGAGGTTTCTAACTTCGGGTATTTTTCTACCATTTGTCAAGTATAATACGGTTTCTGACTCAACACTATTTC
>NZ_CAUUKN010000059.1:0-7801 GCF_963545685.1 uncultured Streptococcus sp.
AAAAGTTTTTTCCATGGTTTCATAATCAATCTCTTTTCTATATTTATTAACTTATGTAAGTATAATAATGTATTATTATGCATTTGTCAACGGGGAAATGGACTTTTGTTGTTTATAATTTTTATTTTTATTAATTTTTACTTGTTAACCAATCGGAATTTCCTTTATTTTAAGCCAGTCTATTTATCATTTAAAATAATAAAAAACTATTCATTCATTTGAATAAATAGTTCTTTTTTCACCAAAATTCTCTTAGGAAGTCATTTTCAAGGCGCTCACGATAGAAGAGTTCTGAGAGATCGTCTTCTTCAAACACACGAAGTAGATTAAGCATGTCATAGGCTAAATCCATATTAGCTACCTCCTCTCGAGCAACCCAACGGACTTCTCCCTCTTCCGTTGAACGAAGATTCCCTTCAAAATCCGAGGTTCTATAGAGGAAAACCAAGTACCGTTCGTCATCTGTCGTGTACCAGT
Source organism: uncultured Streptococcus sp. (assembly GCF_963545685.1). GTDB lineage: Bacteria > Bacillota > Bacilli > Lactobacillales > Streptococcaceae > Streptococcus. Next base: position 478 of record NZ_CAUUKN010000059.1, read on the forward strand.
GCTTCATGCCGACCAATTTAGGATTTTTGATGGTTAAACCAGTTTCTTCCTTTACCTCACGAATAACGGATTCCACCAGACCCTCGTGGGCTTCAATGTGCCCACCGGGTAGGGCTGCTCCCGACCAGGAATAACGCTTTGGATCGCGGATTTGCATGACGATATTTCCACGGCCATCTTCGATGAGACACATGTTGGTCAGAATAGTTGCTTGTGAACGTGACATATATTTCCTTTCTTATTATATTACCTAAGTGATGAAACTAGCCTTAATCCATACTCTTTAACTCCAACACCATATCACGGATTTGTGCTGCCAATTCAAAGTCAAGCAATTCTGCTGCTTCGTGCATTTGTTTTTGAAGTTTCTTGATGGCTTCTTGGCGTTCTTTTTTGTTCATGGCACTATAGTCCACAGTATCCTCTGCCACTTCTGCTTCATTGGCCTTGGTAATCGAAATAAGGTCACGAATTTCTTTCTTAATGGTTTGTGGAGTGATGCCGTGCTCCTTATTATAGGCCATTTGGATTTCACGACGACGAGCTGTTTCATCCATAGCTTTCTGCATAGACTCCGTAATCTTATCCGCATACATGATAACGTGCCCTTCACTATTTCGGGCAGCACGTCCAATCGTTTGGATAAGCCCTCGTTCGTTACGAAGGAAGCCTTCCTTATCAGCATCCAAAATAGCAACCAGACTGACCTCAGGAACGTCAATCCCCTCACGGAGAAGATTAATTCCTATAAGAACATCAAAGACACCCAAACGTAGGTCACGGATAATCTCCGTACGCTCCAAAGTCTTAATATCAGAGTGCATGTATTTGACCTTGACACCCATTTCCTTGAGGTAATCGGTCAAGTCTTCAGCCATCTTCTTAGTCAAAGTTGTCACAAAGACACGCTCGCCTTTTTCAGTACGGGCATTGATTTCACCAAGGAGGTCATCCATTTGACCCATTGTTGGACGAACCTCAACTTCTGGATCAAGTAGCCCTGTCGGACGGATAATTTGCTCAACAACAGTCTCCGTCTGCTCCATCTCATAGTCACCTGGTGTCGCTGACACGTAGACAATCTGATGCACATGACTTTCGAATTCTTCACGTCGGAGAGGACGGTTATCAAGAGCTGACGGTAAACGGAAACCGTAATCAACAAGCATCTTCTTACGGGCTTGGTCTCCGTTATACATTCCCTTAATCTGTCCCATGGTCATGTGACTTTCATCAATCATGATGAGGAAATCCTCTGGGAAGAAATCAAGCAAGGTAAACGGCGGTTCTCCCTCTTTACGACCATCCATATGGCGTGAATAGTTTTCGACACCATTGGTGTAACCCATCTCACGAAGCATTTCGACATCGTATTCTGTCCTTTGACGAATACGTTGAGCCTCGATAAGTTTCCCCTCGGCTTCAAATTGCTTAACCTGAGCCTCCATCTCTTCCATAATATTCTTGATGGCTTCTTCCATATGCTCTTCATTGGTCATAAAGTGAGTAGCTGGGAAAAGAACAAGGTGCTCAACTTCACCGAGATTACGTCCTGTCAGACTCTCAATCTCACAGATGCGGTCAATTTCATCACCGAAAAATTCCACTCGAAAAGCATGTTCGTCACGGCTGGCAGGGAAAATTTCGACCACATCACCACGTACACGGAATTTCCCACGTTGAAAATCAATATCGTTTCGCTCAAACTGGATATCAACCAAGTCATTGAGTAACTTGTCTCGAGAAATTTCTTGACCAGGACGCAGGCTGACAGCTGAGTCCGCATATTCTTTTGGCGAACCCAAACCATAAATACAAGAGACGGAAGCCACAACAATCACATCATTACGTTCCAATAGGGCTGATGTTGCTGAGTGTCGGAGTTTATCAATTTCGTCATTGACAGAGCTATCTTTTTCAATGTAGGTATCTGATGACGGCACATAGGCCTCTGGCTGGTAATAATCATAATAGGAAACAAAATACTCTACAGCATTGTCTGGGAAAAATTCCTTGAACTCACCATAGAGCTGTCCAGCCAAGGTCTTATTGTGGGCGATAACCAGAGTTGGTTTATTCACGCGCTGGATAACCTGACTCATGGTATAGGTCTTACCTGTCCCTGTCGCTCCCTTTAAAATTTGAGCCTTCTCACCACCCTCGATATTATCAACTATAGTTTCAATGGCCTGAGGCTGATCTCCTGAAGGTTCATATTTAGAAACCAAATGAAATTGGTTGTCTTCTTTTCTATCTATCATGGTTTTTCCTTTCATTTATGAAATCATTCATCTCTTGGTCTGAGAAGATTTCCCCACTTGTAAGTGGAATTTGAATCATTCGCATCTTAGCGATATATGCTCGCTTCTTCCGTGATTGATGACCAAGTTTTTTGTCATAGGTAACGGCTGTCTCACCATTTTTGAAGAAGACAAGCAAGACCCGATATCTCTCTTTATCACCAACCTCAGCATCATAGTCAAAGACGTGCTCGATGCGTTTCAAAGAATATCTCACTGTCGAAGAGTGTTCAATATCCTCCATCCGCGTTGACCAAGATTTCTTGACAAACGCAATCTCTGATAAGGGAATTTCAAAAGTTTTACGTCCAAATGCTTGGCCGTAGTAGGTCAAAGAATTGTCATCAAGTTCCAAGAATTTTCCATGACCTTTGAGATTTACGATACCGTCTATGATGAGAACAATAGATAATAAGACCCCAAATAAAACAATGAGACTAAGGAACTGATTGACTGGATTGTCACGAAGAGACCCTCTAATGAGCTCCGGACTAATAATCCATAAAGATAAGACGGAAAATATAAGGCCAACGACCATTTTCAATTTCAACATGACCCTATCAAGCTTTACTATCATCTCGTCCCCTTTTTCAAAACTTACTTCTATTTTAACATAGAAGCAAAAAGACCGAGTCTTTTGAACTCAGCCTTAAAAATTTTCTTTTTTCAATTGTAATCGGAGGATGATGATCCCTACCAGCAGGACCACACAGGTCACGATATTACCTTCTAAACCAAAGGCTCCACCTGATAACCAATCTGGGACACCTGACTTGGTCTGGAAGTGCACTAAGCTGCCACCTGCATTATATCCACTGACTGCCACTCCAACTAGGTTTCCTTGCGTAAAGTTCCAAGCACCATGAAGAGCCGCTACTCCCCAGATATTATCTGTCTTAAGCATGTAAAGAGCCATGAGGACTCCTACTAGAACAATACTGATAAGAGACAAGGCGGTAACACCTTGATTTCCCATGTGTAGTATTGAAAAGAGAGAACTTGAAATAGCAATTCCCCAGGAAAGGTTCAATCTATTAGTCACCGTCTGAAGTAGCCAACCACGTGTTACCAGTTCCTCAGTCCCTCCCTGGATAAACCAGAAAGGAATCAAAGATAAGATATATAAGAGGGTTCTTTGAGAAAAGTCCACTTTTACAAATTCTAAGCCACCAAGTAAATAAGTTCCAAGGAAACTCGCTAACAAGAGTAGAGTCCCAAATCCCCAACCCTGAAGCAAGTTCAAGCAAATATTTCCCTTAAAAAATCCAAGTGTACGAATGGGACGTTTTTCAACAACTTTAACCCAGAAAAAGATAACCAAGGCAGTAAAGGCAAAGGTTCCCAACTGAAAATACAAGCTTGAAAAAAATTTATTGGAAATCGTATTTATATCCTGGAACTGAATATTGCCATTAAATAGTAAGAAGGAAAGAACAACAGTCATTGGAATTCCCACAACAACCGCCGCTAGAAATCCACCTATGAGGATATATCCAAAGGCAATAAAACAGGAAAGCGTAATCATCAGCCAACTTGGCACTTTATCATATCGGCTGGTATATTTCTCAAGCATACGTTTTTTCATTTTTAGCTCCTGTAACAAATCTTACATGTATTCGATTACAGTGTAACGGATTGACACAAGCTTGTCAACTTCTTCTAAGAAAACCTCTCAAAGTTAACTAATCTTGTTAGAATTTCTAACATCAAACTCCTCGAAATTTGATAACAAGGGCTTTTTTTGATAAAATAGGAAGGTATTTTATAAAGGAGAACTTTTTATAATGAAGAAAAAACTTCTGACACTCTTTTTGAGTGCCATGTCAGTTTTCTTTGTTTTCGGAGCTAAGGTATCTGCCGATACTATCTCGGTAGTTTCAGATACAGCCTATGCCCCATTTGAATTCAAAGATTCTGATCAAATTTACAAGGGTATCGACGTTGACATCATCAACGAGGTTGCCAAACGTAAGAATTGGGACGTTAACCAAACCTTCCCTGGTTTCGATGCAGCCGTTAATGCGGTTCAATCAGGACAAGCAGATGCCCTCATGGCAGGTACTACTGTTACCGACGAACGTAAGAAGGTCTTTACTTTCTCAGACACTTATTACGATACATCAATTGTTGTTTACACACGTAGCAACGACAAAGTCACTGACTACAAACAATTGAAAGGTAAGACAGTTGGTGTTAAAAACGGTACAGCTGCTCAGACCTGGCTTGATAAAAACGCTAGCAAGTATGGTTTCTCTGTTAAAACTTTTGACACTAGTGACTTGATGAACAACAGTTTGGATTCTGGTTCAGTTTATGCAGCCATGGACGACACACCAGTTGTTCAATATGCTATTGGTCAAGGTAAAGACTATGCTATCAACATCAAACCTGAATCTATCGGTAGCTTCGCTTTCGCTGTAAAAAAAGGTGGAAAACACGAAAATCTTATCAAGGATTTCAATGAAGCTCTTAAGGAAATGAAGGAAGACGGTACCTACGATGAAATCATGACCAAATGGTTGGGTGACTCAGCAAAATCTTCTTCAAAATCTTCGTCATCAAAACCTTCGGAAGCTCTTAACTTGACTGGTGATGCTAATGCAAAAGCAACTCCTGTCAAAGAAACTTACACCATCTCAATGGACTCATCTTTTGCTCCATTCGAATACCAAAATGGTTCTGGTAAGTATGTTGGTATTGACGTTGACATCATCAATGCCATTGCAAAAAACCAAGGTTTCAATGTTAAACTAACTAACCCTGGTTTCGATGCATCACTTAATGCCGTTCAATCTAGCCAAGCCGATGCGGTTATGGCTGGTATGACCATCACGGATGCCCGTAAACAAATCTTTGATTTCTCAGATCCTTACTACACTTCAAACATTCGTTTGGCTGTGAAAGAAGGATCTAACATTAAGAAATACGAAGATCTCAAAGGTAAGACTGTAGGAGCTAAAAACGGTACTTCTTCTTACTCTTGGTTAGAAGAAAATGCCGATAAATATGGCTTCACGCTTCGTGCATACGATGAAGCTTCGACTATGTATGATAGCTTAAACTCAGGTTCAATCGATGCTCTTATGGATGATGAAGCCGTACTTCTATACGCTATTCAACAAGGGCGTGACTTTACAACACCTATCGAAGGTATTGCCACTGGTGAAGTCGGCTTTGCCGTTAAAAAAGGTGCCAATCCTGAGTTGATTGAAATGTTCAACAATGGTTTAGCGGCTATCGTTAAAGATGGTACTTACGATAAGATTATCAATAAATACCTCAACAGCGATAAAGCTCAAGAAAAAAGCTCAAAAACAACTGCCGATGAAACTACAATCGTAGGCTTAATTAAAAACAACTATAAACAACTTCTCCAAGGTCTTGGAATTACCCTTGGATTGACCCTTCTTTCATTTGCTATTGCCATGATTATCGGTATTATCTTCGGTATGATGGCAGTTGCACCAAACAAAACACTCCGTGTTATTTCACAAGTATTTGTTGATGTTGTCCGTGGTATTCCATTGATGATTGTTGCAGCCTTTATCTACTGGGGTATTCCGAACTTGATTGAAAATATCACGGGTCACCAGTCACCAATCAATGACTTCGTGGCAGCAACGATCGCCCTCTCACTTAACGGTGGTGCTTACATTGCAGAAATCGTGCGTGGTGGTATTGAAGCTGTCCCTATTGGTCAGATGGAAGCCAGCCGAAGCTTGGGTGTCCCATACAATACAACAATGCGTAAGGTCATCTTGCCACAGGCTGTTCGCTTGATGTTGCCAAACTTCATCAACCAATTTGTTATCTCATTGAAAGATACGACTATCGTATCAGCTATCGGTTTGGTCGAACTCTTCCAAACTGGTAAAATCATCATTGCTCGTAACTACCAATCATTCCGTATGTATGCGATTTTGGCCATCCTTTACTTGGTCATCATCACATGCTTGACGAAATTGGCTAAACGACTAGAAAAGAGACTTAAATAATGGCTGAATTGAAAATCGATGTGCAGGACTTGCACAAATCATACGGCGACAATGAAGTCCTTAAAGGTATTGACGCCAAATTCTACGAAGGTGACGTTGTATGTATCATCGGTCCTTCAGGTTCAGGTAAATCAACCTTCCTTCGTACTCTTAACCTACTTGAAACAGTAACATCTGGTAAAGTAGTCGTTGATGGCTATGAATTATCAGATCCTAAGACAAACCTTGACAAAGCCCGTGAAAATATTGGGATGGTTTTCCAACATTTCAACCTCTTCCCACACATGACTGTCCTTGAAAATGTGACATTTGCTCCCATTGAACTTGGACGTATGAGCAAAGAAGAAGCTGATAAATTAGCTATGGATCTTCTTGACCGTGTTGGACTTGCTGACAAAGCCGATGCTAGACCAGATAGCCTATCTGGTGGACAAAAACAACGTGTGGCAATTGCGCGTGGTTTGGCAATGAATCCTGACATCATGCTCTTTGACGAACCTACTTCTGCCCTTGACCCTGAGATGGTCGGAGATGTTCTTAACGTTATGAAAGAATTGGCAGAACAAGGGATGACCATGATTATCGTTACTCACGAAATGGGATTTGCCCGTCAGGTTGCTAACCGTGTCATCTTTACTGCGGATGGTGAGTTCCTCGAAGATGGTACTCCAGATCAAATCTTCGATAATCCACAACACCCACGTTTGAAAGAGTTCTTAGACAAGGTCTTAAACGCCTAATCCTTAAAACAGTTACTCCTAATGGGGTAGCTGTTTTTGATTACCAATTTGGATAAAAAACAGAGCAAGTACTACACTTGCTCTGTTTCTTCATTTAATTCAGGGTGTTTTGCTGCTTCTTCCCTTGCCAAACGCTCACGTTCAAGACGGAGTTTTCGGTTAGGGTTCAAGCGCGTAAAGAGTTCTTCAAGTTTCTTCGGGTTCCAGACATCAGCCGCAGAAACAAAGTTCCCATCTTTATCCTTGAAGGATATCGGTTTATCTCCCATTGTAAACCTCTTATTTCAAT
>NZ_CAUUKN010000060.1:0-7326 GCF_963545685.1 uncultured Streptococcus sp.
TACAGAACTAAATCCTTTGTGTAAATTAATTGTCTAACTTTTTGGGGTCAGTACAATTTCTAGTGGATTTTTTAGTACAAGCCTCTTAATTAGTTTATTAATTTTTTGAACAGTGTAAAAAAGAGTGTCTTAATTCTTTTATGAAAGCGCTGTATAATTGCCTTGTAAATAAAATTTGAGAGGTATCAAAATGAATGATTGGTTAGACATTAAAGGCAAAACAGTTCTTGTGACGGGTGCGTCATCTGGGATTGGTAAGGCAATCGTCGAAGAATTGTTGGAATTAGGAGTCAATGTAGCGAATTTTGATCTTAGCGACAACGATTTGCGTCACCCGAATCTATTATTTGTAAAAGTTGATGTAACTTCTCGCTCTGAAGTAGAAGCAGGAGTCGCTAAAATAGTTGAAAGATTTGGCAATATTGATGCGGTAGTCAATAATGCGGGGATTAATGTACCTAGATTATTAATCGATGCAGAAAATCCTAAAGGTCCTTACGAGTTGGACGATGAGACGTTCGAAAAAGTAACAATGATTAATCAAAAAGGTTTGTATTTGGTTAGTCAGGCAGTAGGACGTATTTTAGTGAAAAATGGAAAAGGTGTAATTGTGAACATGGCTTCAGAAGCAGGCTTGGAAGGTTCTGAAGGACAAAGTGCCTATGCTGCAACAAAAGCAGCAGTTTATAGTTACACTCGTTCATGGGCGAAAGAGCTTGGTAAGCATGGTGTACGTGTGGTTGGAATTGCTCCAGGAATTATGGAAGCTACGGGACTTCGAACTCTTTCTTATGAGGAAGCTCTTGCTTATACCCGTGGAAAGACGGTAGAAGATATTCGAGCTGGTTATGCTTCAACCTCAACGACTCCATTGGGACGGAGTGGGAAACTACGGGAAGTAGCTGATCTTGTAGCGTTCTATATTTCAGACCGTTCTAGCTATATAACAGGTGTCACTACAAATATTGCCGGAGGTAAAACTCGCGGATAAAACAATGAAGGTGGGGAAGAGAGTTGACCTTAGTAAATCGATGGTATAATATTTTAGACAAAATGGTCTCGCAGCCAACTTATTCCTTGGTAGATATGCGCTCAGAACTGGATATTAGTTTGCAAACCTTGCAAAAGAGTATCCAACAATTAAATGATGTTTTGGCTCCTAATATCCAGATTATCTCACAAGATGATCAGTTAATGTTGGAAGTGTATGACTATACAGAGTTGGAAAGGATTTTATCTGGTAGTTTAAAACAGGAGAGTGACTTCAATTCTTCCAGTAAAAGAATTGCCTATTTGCTAAAACGTTTAATTGAGTCAACCTCCCCTCTTCTTATTGACGACTTGGCTGAGGAAGTAGGTGTTAGTAGAAGTACCCTTAATAAGGATTTAAAACAAGTAAAATCTTTGGCAGAGAGTTACTCTATTACTATTTCAGGAAAGCCCAACCGTGGGCTGGAGGTCTTGGGGAGCGAGCTGAATTTGCGCTTGCTCTATATTCACCAAGTGGCTCCTTACTTTGAAGGAAGGACACTCACTGAGGCAACCTCTTCTTTTCTGGAGACGCTAGTCCAGGACTATAAAATCCCTAAAGAAACACAGGAACTCCTTCGAAAGACCATTTCAATTATGGTGGAACGTATTCATACATCTAAGGTGTTGAATTGTCCTATTCCTTATTATAAGAATGATTTAACAGAGACACCTTTGGCTGAGAAATTAATCTATCATATTGAGATGACTTATAAGATTTCCCTCAGTCAGTTTGAAATAGACTTTTTGTGTTTTCCGTTTAATGTCCGTTTTATTGACACTTTAAGCAAGCCGTCTTATCAATCTGAACAGTTAGCAAACATTTTTCAAGGGATTGTCAAGAAAGTCAAAGAAACAATGTTGGTTCACTTTGATGATGAAGAATTATTTGAAGAAATAAAGTCTCATCTAGGCCCTTTAATCAATCGACTGATTTTCCATGTGCAAGCTAATGATATATTTCATGGCGAGGTTCAAACTCAATATCCTTTTGCTTTTGAAATGGCGAAAATTGCTGGAGAAGAACTATCTGCAATTTTTGGTTCAGAATTGGAATTATCTGAAATCGGATATCTGGCTTTGTATTTTGAAATGATTTTAAGAAAACAAAATTCTGCTGTTAAGGGTTCTCGCAAGCAGATAGCTGTAGTTTGCACAACAGGAAGAGGAACCGCTGCGATGATTATTCAGCAACTCAGACGAGTCCTTGGAAATGATGTAGACATTACTCAGTATTCTGAAGAGGATTTTAATGTGGAATTGAATCAGGACTATTTCGCGATTTTTACGACAGTTCCTCTAAAATATAAAGATTCTAAATCTCCAGTCATTCAAGTTAATCATCTTTTTGATGATCAATGGCTGCAGGAAGAATGGCAGAAAGCCAATGCTTTTCATCAAAAAAATCTAGAAACAGTCAGCTTACGCTTTCTTCGATTAAGCCCCCAAAAAACCTATCAGCAATACTTGCTAAATATGGTTGCAGAGTTAGGGAAACTTCAGATGATTGATAAAGGTTTTATAGAACGGATAATTGATAGGGAGAAAAAGCAATCAACCATTTTTGGTGGAGGAATTGCCTTCCCCCATACAATTAACCAGGGTTATGCAAAGACTATTTTAATGTTTGGAAAACTAGAAGAACCTTATCAAAAAGGAGATGAATGGATTGAATTTATCTTTCTAGTCGCCATTCCCTCAGAAATTGAAACAAAAATGGAAAGTGAATTACTGGAATTGTATGATGATATTTTTAGAATTGCAGGAGAGCCTTCTCTGAAAGAGGCATTGAGATCGGTAGAAACAGAGACAGAGTTTCTATCATTTTCTAAGAGCAAAGGAGTATTTTAATGAATTCGCTAATAATTTTCGCCGTATTTGTAATGGCAGCTTATATATTTCAAATGTTCCTCGGCTGGCAGCAACTCAAAGACTTCAATAAGACCTATACGATGCTCCGAAAACTGGGTCGCGTAGCGATTGGCAGGAAGTCCGGAAGAATCAAATCCGGTACGATTGTCATGTTCGCGGTTGATGAAAACGGTCGGGTTCTTAAAGCTAGCAAAATGCAAGGAGTCACAATCTTAGCGCGTTTTCAAAATATGGACGATTATGTTGGAGAAGACATCCATTATTTTGACAAGTATAATCCTCTTGTGAGAAAAGAAAATAAGTTGATGCAATCAGCCATAGAAGATGCTAGAAAAGTCTATCTTTTGCATGAGGCAGGTATTGAGAAAGAGACAAGTTCATCTGATTCTTTTTTGGGATTTGGCTTTTATGCGAATTACTTACAATCATCTATTAAACAGTTATTAAAAAAAAATAAGAAAAGGGGTTCCTTATGAATCACATTACAAAATTTGCAGAGAATTTTATGAAACTCTTCCAATTAGGTGGAGAAACCTTTATTAGCTGGATGACAAATATTGTACCGCTTGTCCTAATGCTATTGATTGCAATGAATACCCTTATCGCTTTCTTGGGAGAAGAGAAGGTCAATTCCCTGGCTAAGATTTCTGCCAAAAATCCTGTTAGCCGGTATATGATTTTACCTTTCATTTCAGCCTTTATGCTGGGGAACCCGATGGCAATCAGTATGGGACGTTTTTTACCAGAATATTATAAACCTAGTTTTGTAGCAGCTCAGATGCAGTTCTGCCACACTTCAAATGGTGTATTTCCGCATATCAATCCTGGGGAATTGTTTGTATGGATGGGAATCGCGACAGGGATTCAAACTTTAGGCTTGAGTCAAATGGAATTAGCCATTCGTTACATGCTTGTTGGGCTTGTCATGAACTTTGTAGGTGGCTGGGTAACAGATTTTACAACTGCTTATGTTGCGAAACAGCAAGGGGTTACCTTGAGTAAAACATTTGATTGATAGAAAGAGTGAATTTATGTCATATAAGAGTATAAAAGTTGTTAAAGGAAATGGCGGTTTCGGAGGACCTTTGGTCATTACTCCTAGTGAGGCAAAGCATAAATTTATCTATATCACTGGTGGCGGAGAAAAGCCAGATATTGTGGATAAAATTGCTGATTTGACAGGTATGGAAGCTGTTAATGGATTTAAAACATCTATTCCTGATGAGGAAATTGCTTTGGCAATTGTAGATTGTGGCGGAACTCTTCGCTGTGGAATCTATCCTAAGAAGGGGATTCCGACGATCAATATTGTCGCTACAGGTAAAAGCGGACCTCTAGCTCAGTATATTACAGAGGAAATCTATGTATCAGCAGTTGGTCTTGATCAAATTTCCGCTGCTAATGAAGATGAAAAAGCGACAACGGTGGTTACTGAAAAACCAACTTACGATACTAGTAAAAAAATCACAGAACAAAAAGCAGAAACAAGTATTGTAGCAAGAATTGGGATGGGGGCTGGTAAGGTTGTTGCGACTTTCAACCAGGCTGCTCGTGAAGCCATCCAAACAATGCTCAATACTATTATTCCTTTCATGGCATTTGTTTCTTTACTAATTGGGGTTATTCAGGGTTCTGGTGTTGGAAATTGGCTGGCAAAACTAATGGTTCCTCTAGCTGGGAACATTTGGGGACTCATTTTGATTGGCTTTATCTGTTCCTTGCCATTCTTATCTCCTTTGTTGGGCCCTGGAGCTGTTATCAGTCAGATTATCGGAACCTTAATTGGAGTCGAAATCGGAAAAGGAAATATTCCGCCTCAAATGGCTCTGCCAGCTATATTTGCTATCAACACTCAAAATGGCTGTGATTTCATTCCTGTAGCACTTGGGCTATCTGAGGCGAAAGCTGAAACTGTTGAGGTTGGTGTCCCTTCTGTTCTCTATTCACGTTTTCTCAATGGTGTTCCTCGGGTCTTAGTAGCTTGGGTCGCTAGTATTGGTCTTTATCAGTAGAGCATGGTTAGGTTGTGCACACATATAAAAAATAGTATCTTAAACTTATCTATTAGGAACATGAAAGATTAGAGAAAGGATGAATCGGAATTAGATGAAGAAAATTTTTGAAGCTAAAGTAATTCAAGTGGGACCTGAAGCTCAGAATATGATTCAAGACGCTAATATGCTCATTTTATTTGGAGAAGAAGCTCCGGAAGACTTAGCAGAGTATTGTTTTAAGATTGATAACAAAAATCTGCTAGGTTCAATACTAGAAGGCGGCAAGCTGGTGGTAGATAATCAGGAATATTCGATTACTGCCGTGGGAAATGTAGTAGAAAAAAATTTAACTGGACTGGGCCATATCACTATTTCTTTTGATGGTTCAAAAGAGGGCAGTCTGCCGGGCACTCTCCATGTTGCAGCAGACCAAGCAGTAGTAATTGAGAAAGGTTCTACCATTCAGATTTTCTAAGTAGCTCAAGTAGGATAGAAAATCAAATCCTGTAAACTATCAAAGCAGCAGCCTAAAACTAAACGCAGCCTCCCTTAGGGGAGGTTCAGATTGAAGACAAAGTCCTTAGAAGACACTTTTCTAAGGGCTTTTCTTTTTGTAAAGTTGTATAATAGAGGTAAGAAAAGTTGTGAGGTGCTAGCTATGTTTCACAAAGAAAAACCTGATTATCATCGCTGCCAATATGGCTTCTATACGATAGACGAATTGGTCCCAGAAGATCACTTTCTTCGCCAATTGGAATCAGAGGTTGATTTCGACTTTATGATACTGTCAATAATTTTGTGTAAACACTCAAGTAGAGTTATAGAGTGCTAATCAAATAAGCTTTCAAGTGTGTCAGAACATTGTCCAAACCCTTTATGGATTCGTTGACTTTGCTTGAAATTATAATCTTCAAACAAAGTAACTAAGTAACGTTCCAGAGCCTCCTCGTTAGGAAAAAGAACCTTCTTTTTCGTTTGACGTTTGATTTCTTTGTTGAGAGACTCAATGAGGTTTGTCGAATAAATGCTGTGCCAAATCTGGTAGGGAAACTGATAAAAAGTTAAAAGATTATCCGTATTCTCCAGACTTTCCATGACTTTCCTATACTTTGGTTGCCATTCGGCGATAAAGTCCTCTAAAGCTTGTACTGCCATTTCTAAATTTTCAGCACGATAAATCATTTTAAATTGCCCCAGAATAACCGCTCGATCAGATCGTTTCACCCTACTAGCCAGATTTCGACTAATATGAATTAAGCAACGTTGTTGTTTAGCTAATGGGTAAGCCTGCTGATAATCTGCTCAAGCCCTTAGAATCACAAAATCAACTAGATAGCTTACGAGTACGTAAAACAGATAAGATTGACGCTGAAAAACTAGCTACGTCTCAGTTCATCCTCAATCGTAAACCAAGCTATGTCCAAGAAGTGCTTTATCAAGAATTACGCGACCTCAGCCATTTCTATCAGAATCTTACTGGGGATATTTTCTGCGCTAAAAACCGTCTGCACAAGGTTCTACAGGTCTCTTTTCCTGAATTGTAAAACATCTTATCGTCACCAACTGTGGGAACAATATTGGAACTTGGTCATGACTTTTCCATGTAATAGTTTTGTACTGGAGTTAGATGACGCCGTATTAACAGCTATCATCCGTCAGTCTACGGCAAAACGCATCTCTGAAAAACGTGTGACTTACTTAGTAGATAAGCTTACAAAACTAGCTAATCAGTCTTATTGTGAGGTCAAGAAAACCTCTCCAATGATGGAAGAGATCAAATACTATGCAGGGGAGTTACTTAGGCTTTCTGAATATAGACAAAGCGTTTTAGAGGAGATGGTAACTTTGGCTCAACCTTTGCCAGAATACGAGATTCTTCTCTCTATTCCTGGAATCACTGAACCCACAGCGACAAGTATTATTGGCGAACTTGGTGACATTCGTCAATTTCATTCTGCCAATCAAATCAATGCTTTGATCAGCATTGACCTCAGCCACTATGAATCTGGGGACTTTCTAGCCAAGGAACAGATCACCAAACGTGGGAATCCCTATGCCAGAAAGGTTCTCTTTAAGTGCATTCATAACATAGCTTCAGCTGGCTACACCAATCCTTGTCATATAGCAGACTTCTATGAGAAACGGAAAAGACAATCGCAAGTGACTTCAACCAAACCACACACGATTGCCTCTACACATCGTCTCATTAGAACAATGTATTACCTCATAACACATAACAAGCTTTACGATTATACTTCTACCCAAAATCGGTAAAATTGTTTATGCCATATGATTGTAACACCTTATCAAAAAAAGGCTCCTTGTCAACTGTAGTGGGTGACGAAAAGCTAACATCTAGAGAGGACCGGATAGGTTTTCTCTTTTTGTATGTTCAGAGTGATGAAAACACGTTTCTTAAAGTTGATAAAGT
>NZ_CAUUKN010000061.1:0-7121 GCF_963545685.1 uncultured Streptococcus sp.
CCTAAACGGTCAAGTAGAGTTTGAGCTTTTTTCTGGGCATCTTCCTTAGACATTCCCATCGTCTTAATTGGCGAAAGGGTTAGGTTATCTAAGACAGTCAAGTGAGGAAACAGTTGAAAATCCTGAAAGACAAAACCTAGCAAGTTACGACTTTCCATCTGATCCAAGGGAATCTCTTCATTTTCATAAATAATTTGCCCTGAATCAATGGTTTCAAGTCCTGCGAGCATACGCAAAAGAGTTGTTTTACCACCACCAGAAGGTCCGACAATAGCCAATATCTTCCCCTCTTCGACAGTTAGATTATAGTTATCAAAAATTTTGTGTTGACCAAATTGCTTGGAAATATTTTTTAATTCTAACATAAGGTCTCCTATTTATAATAGTTGAATTTCTTTTCGATATGTTTAGAAGCTACAGTCACTACACCTACAAGGATAAGATAGATGGCTCCAGCCACAAACATCGGTGCTAAGGTCGCATCACGGTTAGCAGCGGTACGACTTTCCAAAAGGAGGTCTCCAACCCCAAGCACATAAACCAATGATGAATCCTTAACCAAGTTAATAATCTCGTTAAAGATACTTGGCAAGACAATCTTAACCACCTGAGGAAGGATGATATAACGGATGGTTTGAAAAGGACTAAGTTTAAGCATTTTAGCTGCTTCATATTGTCCTTTCGGAATAGCCAATATTCCTCCACGGAAAATCTCTGCGAAATAAGCAGCATAATTAAGCGTAAAAGCAAGAATAGCAGCCGGAAGGCGGTCAAAGACAATCCCTACACTCGGAAGAACATAATAAACGAAGATTAATTGTAAAAGGAGCGGTGTTCCACGCATAATCCAAACGTAAAGGGTTAGCAACCAATTTAAAGGTTTGAATTTAATCTGCATTAAGAAAGCAAGTACAATCCCTAGTGGAATCGACAGTACGATAACAATGAAAAATACTTGAAGTGTGACTACCGCACCGTTTAACAGGGCTGGTAATACTTCCAAAACGTATGACATATAAACTCCTATAATTATTTAGTATTACTGAATATTATACCAAAAATAACAAAAAAATGGTATAAGTTTTTAAAAATATTAAAAGGAGTGAGACTGAACTCTCTCTAAAAATTGAGTTCTCATTCTCACTCCTCAAAGACTTAAATAATCTGGAAAACTCTAGGTCTTAAAAAATTTACCTACTTAATCCGTATTTTTAGATTTTCTTAACAAATTCTGATTTAAGTTTCATGGCACCAAAACCATCAATCTTACAATCAATGTTGTGGTCACCTTCAACCAAGCGAATATTTTTAACACGTGTTCCTTGCTTGATATCTTTCGGAGCACCCTTAACTTTCAAATCTTTGATAACTGTAACAGTATCTCCGTCAGCAAGACGTGTCCCATTGCTATCAAGAACCACAAGTCCTTCTTCTTCTGCAACTTCGTTTGGATCCCACTCATAGGCACATTCCGGACATACTAGCAAGATTCCATCTTCATAAACATACTCTGAGTTACATTTTGGACAATTTGGTAATGACATAATTCTCTCCTAAGATTGTGATATAAATACTATTCTACTTTAGATTACTTAATTAAGCAAGGGTGAAAACAAGAAAAGCAAAACATCCCTTACAATGTAAGAGATGTTAGTATTTTTATTCAACTGTAACTGATTTAGCTAAGTTACGTGGTTTATCGACGTCGAGTCCACGGTGAAGCGTCGCAAAATAAGCAATTAATTGTGTCGGTACCACCATTGAAATTGGTGATAAGTAAGGGTGAACATTATTAAGAACAATGTCATCACCTTCCTTAGCAACGTTTTCCTCAGCAATGGTCAACACTTTAGCACCACGCGCTGCCACTTCTTGGATATTACCACGAGTGTGGCTAGCTAGTACAGAATCAGACAAGAGGGCAATAACTGGGGTACCATCTTCGATAAGAGCGATTGTACCATGTTTCAACTCACCTGCTGCGAAACCTTCACATTGGATATATGAGATTTCTTTCAATTTAAGACTTGCTTCCATAGCAACATAGTAATCTTGACCACGACCGATATAGAAAGCATTTCGTGTTTCTGAAAGAAGAGCTGCCACCTTCTCATCAATCACTTCTTTTTCAGCGAGTGTTGATTCGATAGATTGTGCTACAAGTGACAATTGATGTACCAAATCGAATGCTTTAGCTTTTTCATTACCATTAGCTTCACCGACTGCTTTAGCCAAGAAGGCAAGGGCTGCAATCTGAGCTGTGTAAGCTTTAGTAGAAGCTACGGCAATTTCTGGTCCAGCATGAAGAAGCATTGTGTGGTCAGCTTCACGAGAAAGAGTAGATCCCGGAACGTTTGTCACTGTCAAACTTGGAATGCCCAACTCGTTAGCTTTAACAAGAACCTGACGACTATCTGCTGTTTCACCTGATTGACTAATAAAGACAAAGAGAGGTTTCTTGCTAAGGAGTGGCATACCATAACCCCACTCAGAAGAAATACCAAGCTCAACAGGAGTATCTGTCAACTCTTCAAGCATCTTCTTAGAGGCAAAACCGGCATGATAAGAAGTTCCTGCTGCGAGGATATAGATGCGGTCAGCTTCTTGAACAGCCTTGATAATTTCAGCATCTACAGTCACTTGACCCTTGTCATCTGTGTAAGCTTGGATGAGCTTACGCATCACTGTTGGTTGCTCATCGATTTCTTTGAGCATATAGTAAGGGTATGTTCCTTTACCAATATCAGAAAGATCAAGCTCAGCCGTATAGCTATCACGTTCTTTAACATTGCCATCATAATCTTGAACTTCGACGCTATCAGCTTTAACGATAACCAACTCTTGATCGTGAATTTCCATGTATTGATTTGTTTCACGAATCATAGCCATAGCGTCTGAGCAGACCATGTTATAACCATCACCAAGACCAATTAAAAGTGGTGATTTGTTTTTAGCTACATAAATTGTTGATGCATCTTCAGAATCCATGAGGGCAAATGCATACGATCCACGGATAATGTTGAGAGCCTTCTTGAAAGCTTCAATAGTTGACAAACCGTCTTCTTCAACAAATTTACCAATCAAGTGAACAGCAATTTCAGTATCGGTTTGACCTTTGAAATGATGACCAGAAAGGTATTCTTCCTTAATTTCAAGATAGTTTTCAATAACACCGTTGTGAACCAAAACGAAACGTTCTGTTTCTGAGCGATGTGGATGAGCATTGTCTTCTGTTGGTTTCCCATGAGTCGCCCAACGAGTATGTCCGATACCTGCAGTACCTTCTACTCCTTCAGTTTTAGCAGCAAGTTCCGCAATACGGCCAACAGCTTTAACCAATTGACTCGATGTTCCACCAGCTACAAAGATACCGGCTGAATCGTAACCACGGTATTCTAGCTTTTCAAGTCCTTGAATCAAGATATCAGTTGCATTTGTGTTACCTACAACACCAACAATTCCACACATATTTTTAATAATAACCTCAAATCAAAGAGGTCATGTCTCCTTCATTTAAAATTGGTATAGTCAATAAGCTCTTTAAAAAGCTTAACGAAGACAGTATATTCCATATATTTAACATTGTCAAGCATAAAAATTGGTATAGTCCTAAAAAGACTTTTTACTCGCTTCTTATCCTAAGGTATAATCCTTAAAGTATGCTATAATAAGGCTATGCGAATTCAACAATTACATTATATTATCAAAATCGTCGAAACTGGCTCAATGAATGAAGCCGCAAAACAACTTTTCATTACACAACCAAGTCTTTCAAACGCTGTCCGCGATTTGGAAAGAGAAATGGGAATTGACATCTTTATCCGTAACCCTAAGGGAATCACCTTAACCAAGGATGGGGTTGAATTTCTATCATATGCTCGTCAGGTAGTAGAACAAACTAATCTCTTAGAAGAACGTTACAAGAGTCACACAGAGACACGTGAATTGTTTAGTGTTTCTTCTCAACACTACGCTTTTGTCGTCAATGCCTTTGTCTCACTTCTCAAGAGAGCTGATATGACACGTTACGAGCTCTTCTTACGTGAAACTCGTACCTACGAGATTATCGAAGACGTTAAGAACTTCCGTTCAGAAATTGGTGTGCTCTTCCTTAATAGCTATAACCGAGATGTCTTGACTAAGATGTTTGACGATAACCGACTCACCTATACAAGTCTCTTTAAAGCTCGACCTCATATCTTTGTTAGCAAGTCAAATCCTTTGGCCAAGCATAAAGTGGTCTCATTGGAAGATTTAGAGGACTTTCCATACCTTAGTTACGATCAAGGGATTCATAATTCCTTCTATTATTCTGAAGAGATTCTCTCACAAATCCCCCATAAAAAGTCGATTGTGGTTTCAGACCGTGCAACACTTTTTAACCTATTAATTGGTTTGGATGGATACACAATTGCCACTGGTATCTTAAATAGTAATTTAAATGGCGACAATATCGTCTCTATTCCACTAGATATTGATGATGAAATTGATATTGTTTACTTGAAACATGAAAAGGCAACTCTCTCTAAAATGGGAGAAAAATTCTTGGATAACCTTGTTAAGGAAGTCACTTTTGAAAACTAATATAAGAGCTACTTAGTCCCCACCACATAAGGTTGGGGATTTTTTATCGCTCAAAAAAAGAGCCTTTCAGCTCTTTTTATTTATAATTTTTATAGCTTGCCCAAGCCTCATCTATAGATAAGGTCTCAGCATCTGTGTACGATCCTCTATAACTATTCCAAACAAGACCGTTACTTGAACCTGTTGCCTGGGTAACAGGAGCTTGGTCGTAGATAGTAAGACCATAGTATGCAATAATACTATTTAACTTAGAAGCATAAAGACTGTCTGTAGCATAGGTTCCTGTGAGTGCCTGAGTAGCATCAGCATAGCTACTGGTATTTGATTTCCAAGTACCTGAATAAGTAGATGACGTCATCAAAGTAGCATAATCTGCTAGCGAATCACTCAGACTTCCATATGAACGGAAGGGCTCGTCAATCTCGTAAGTATTTCCTGTACCATCATCTTCCCAAGTACGCATTGTAACAGAATTCCCATTATAAGAACCCTTAATACCAAAGAAGTTGTAATAAGGAGCTTGACTCAAACCAGACTGACCTGAATTTGATTCCAGAATTGCTTGAGCAATTAGAACAGAGGCATAGATATTGTAGTCTTGACCAATCTGTCGCGCAGTTTCACCGATACTATCAATAAAAGCTGTCGTAGTTTGGTTATAGGCAGCTTCAGCTTTAGCATTGACACTATTATCATTTTTTCTGTCTGTTGTAAAAGCCAACACCAAAAATAGTGAACAGATAAAAGCCCCCACGATGAAAACAAAATACTTCTTTAAATGACGATACATACAACCCTTCCTTCATAAAAAAATAAATTATAATATTTTAATACTATTCTATCAAAAAAACTAACACCCCGCAACCTTATTACCTAGTTTTTGCTGAGAAATAAGGCAGAAGTCACCTTTACATCATATTTATAATAGGCTATAATATAGTCAACTTTTAAGGAGGTATCTTAATGAAAATAAAAGAATCCTTACCTGGAATAAGTATTTCAATACTTATATCAATCCTAGCTTGGTATCTTGGAAACTTATTTCCTATTATTGGAGGACCTGTCATTGGACTTTTTATCGGACTCTTATTAGCTAGTCTACTGATAAATCAAAAAAGATTTATAGTAGGGATGCAATTCACATCAAAAAAAGTATTACAATACGCAGTTATTCTTCTTGGTTTTGGATTAAATCTTTCTCAAGTCTTCAACGTCGGTTTAACATCTCTCCCCATTATTTTAGCGACTATTGCTACAGCACTGATTACTGCTTATTTCATCCATAAGCTATTTAAATTAGATAGTGAAATCGCAACTTTAGTAGGAGTTGGATCATCTATCTGCGGTGGTTCTGCTATTGCAGCCACTGCACCTGTTATCAAGGCCAAAGATGAGTCCATTGCAACTGCAATCTCTGTTATTTTCTTTTTCAACATTTTGGCAGCTCTACTTTTTCCTCACTTAGGCTCTTGGTTAAATCTCAGTAATCAGGGTTTTGCTATCTTTGCTGGAACAGCTGTTAATGATACATCCTCTGTAACTGCTACTGCTAGTTCATGGGATAGCTTACATGGAACATCCATCCTAGAGCAGGCAACGATTGTCAAACTAACAAGGACACTTGCTATCATTCCTATTACTCTAGGTCTCTCTATTTGGCAGTCAAAAAAAGATAATACAAAGGAAAAGTTTTCTCTGACTAAAGCAATTCCAAACTTCATCCTTTGGTTCCTGTTGGCTTCACTCGTTACAACCATAACGATGTCTATGGGTGTCCCATCAGCTATCTTCGCTCCTTTAAAAGACCTTTCAAAATTCATGATTATCATGGCCATGACAGCTATCGGTTACCAAACAAATCTCAAAAAACTAATTACTAAGGGAGGTTCTGCTCTATTAGTGGGAGGGCTTTGTTGGTTATTAATTAGTGTCGTTTCACTCCTCATGCAAAAACTATTAGGACTTTGGTAAAATAAATAGAAAGCTCACAAACTTGCTTAGTTTGTGAGCTTTATTTTATTGTATAGTTATTTTTTATATTCAAAAATATAGGTTTGAATAACCTTATCTCCCTCATTTGTCACTCTCAGATCAACATCATAGTTATTGGTTTCACCACTTATGTCTTGAACCTTATAAATACCATCCTTCTTTACTGAGGAAGGAGATACTTGACCAGAATAATGGTTTACTTCAAGAACTGAAGTGCTCTCTGGAGATAAGCTAATTAAACCACTTAAAGAATAAAATCCATAAAAAATAAAACCTAAAAGGCTCAGTGAAGCAAGGCTCACAAAATAATACTTGAAAAAAGCCCCCAATTTCAACCCCTGTTTACTCACTTAGTTATTATCTTCCTTTAATTTACATTATTTTTATTAGAGTATCTTCAAATTTTATTTTACACACATTGGGGGATTTTGTCAAATTATTTGATATTTAAAACATAAACTAAATTTCTTGACATATCAAAAACCGTCAGCAATCTAACGGCAATTTTTTATATCTGAGATAACGTATTCAAGACGGCTATAAAG
>NZ_CAUUKN010000062.1:0-7092 GCF_963545685.1 uncultured Streptococcus sp.
GATTAACATAAGTAAGGTAACCAGTTGAGATTTTCTTAACTGGTTTTTCTGTTTTCTGAATCTTAGATAAAAAATATCGAAAAACGATAAAAATGTGTTGACAAGGATAAATAAAGAGTGTAATATATAATTATCGATAAACGATAATAAGTTTTCGATAAAGATAATCTTATTCGCGAAAAAGAGAAATTATAGACTAAAAACTATTTAACAAAGGAAATACTTATCATGAAAACACTCAAATTAATCATCAACACTATTCTTGTTCTTCTTATGACAATCTACGGTCTTGCAATGCTTGCTTTACTTATCCTTCCTTTGGTGGACGTGGCTAGTCTTTTCCCAGGTGCAGAGGTTCATTACCTTTCTGGTTGGGGTTACTGGCTGGTCGCAGAGCTACAATTCGCCTTTTATCTTGCCTTGATTTGGTTCCTTCGTAAAGAACTTAAAGCCTTTACTTGGAAGGCACTTTGGACAGAAGAATTCTCGCTTTTCTTGAAAAAAACTGCCCTCTTAACCTTTGTGCCATCAGCCTTGAATATCTTTCTGCAATTGGGAACGACTAATCACCTTGTAATGGACTTCAGTACATCAGTCTGGCTCTTCTTGGTGTCTCTAGCTTGTGATGCTATCCGTCTTCGTAAGGGACAAACAGCTGTCAAATAATGGAATAAATCTTGTTTGAAAAGTAGTAAAATCTTATCTATAAACTAGTATTTTATATTGATATTCGATATAATTGATACTGTTAATAGTTAGCTAATGATTTAGAACGAGGTCAAGGGCTCCTAGAGGCACCTTGGCTTTTTCTAGTCTATTTTCCAAAAAAATTAAATTGTATTTACAATCGAGGTAACACATGAAAACTATCTTATTCTATGTTTTAATCGTCTTAGCCTTAGCTGGTTCTAGTTATTATGGTTGGAGATCCGCCAAAAGCGCCAAAAGTCGCCAGGAAACGCAAGAGCAAAAACGTCTGCGTAGTGTTCTCCTGTTCGTTAATGTTCTCCTTTTTGCGGGATTTTTAAGTCTTGTAATCACCATTCTTAATGATGCCTTTATTCTGACTGGTCACGAAGGACTCTTACAACAAGGTTTGCGGATGCTTCTCGGTCCAGGAGTTACTGTAAAAAGCAACGGCTCTAGTTTGACGATTTTTACAGCAACCATTGATTTCCTTCGTATGGTAGTCAACATAGGATTCTTGTTGTGTCTACGTGCCTTTTTGATTAATCTTTATCGTTCTGATATTTTCATTGCTAAAAATGCTAAGTTGGTTCGTTGGTCAGCGCATTTGCTAGTTCTTGGGGCTTTTATCAATAATGGTATTTTTACGTTTGGAACGGGCAACCAGAGTTATAGTTTCTTTAATATCAGTTATTTGCTAGTTAGCTTTGTCCTCTATGCTGTTGCTATGATTTTGACTAAGGCTAATGCTATTGCTGAGGAAAATGAGTATACGATTTAGGAGGGGCTTATGATTATTGTCAATTTGGACGTTGAACTTGCCAAGAAGAAGATGCGCTCGGGTGAGCTTGCAGAACGGATTGGTATTACCCCAGCCAATCTCTCGGTTCTTAAGACAGGCAAGGCCAAGGCAATCCGTTTTACAACACTGGACGCTATTTGTAGGGAGTTAGATTGTCAACCGGGAGATATTCTTGAATATAGATTAGACGAAGAAAACTAAAAGCCTGAAGCATTTCAGTCACTACTCTAGTGACGATGCTTCAAGCTTTTTTATTTTTTTTCAACCATGCGACTAGGGCTAGGCTGGCTAGCACAGTACCACAGACCATGGCGATGTGCGTCTTTGAAACGGTTAGTTCATAGTGGAAATCTTTATTTTCCAATTTATCGGTTGCTTCAATACTAAGTTTCATGTCTTACCCCTCAATATAGTCTTTCAACTCTTGGCCTTTTAGTCCTGCACTAAGTGCAATGAGGAGTTTGAGGCGAGCTTTTGGTGCATTGAGTTCTTTAACAAACATAACACCAGCTTCTTGGAGTTTAACCCCACCCCCTTCATAGGCGTAGACAGGTTCGGCGATACCGTTGAAACAACGGGAAACGAGTACAACAGGGACTCCTTTGTCCATAAGTGACGTAATTTCTTTTGCAGCTAGTGGTGGGAGGTTCCCAGCACCTAGGGCCTCGATAACCACGCCGTCAATCTTTTTAGGGTCTAGGAGACTGATGATACCATCTCCAATCCCCATTCCAGCATAGGCTTTTATGATTGGTACTGTTCCTGTAATTTGTTCCAAGTCAAAGCGAACTCGAGGCTCAGCGGTTTTGAACCAGAGGATATCATGCTTCATGATGATGCCTAGTGGACCATGGGTTGGTGTGTGGAAGGTTGCCACGTTTGTGGTATGGGTCTTAGTCACATACTTGGCTGCATGGATTTCATCATTCATCACGACAAGGATTCCTTTGTCAGCGGCCTTATCATCACTGGCAACGCGTAGGGCTGAGAGATAGTTATAGACCCCGTCGCTTCCTAGCTCGTTTGACGAACGCATGGCACCAGTTATGACGATTGGAATTTCAGGGACGTTCATGGTATCTAGGAAGTAGGCTGTTTCTTCCAGGGTATCTGTTCCGTGGGTGATAACCACCCCGTCATATTGTCCAGATGTTTCCTTGATTTTTTTATAAATATCAAGCATGTGGTAGGGCGTAATGTGTGGACTAGGGATGTTAAGGAAGTCTAGGACAGTTAAGTCCAGATTATCTAAATCAAGCCCCACATGATTCATGGGGTTGTCAGTGTTTTGGCTGACCCTGCCATCATTATCCGCTGACATGGAAATGGTCCCTCCAGTGTGAAGGACTAGGATTTTTTTTATCATTTATACTACTCACTATCATATTTGTGTTATAATTTATTTTAGCATAAAATGTTAGAAGGAGGGGAGCTCTGTGGCGATTAAAGCAGTCTTTTTTGATATTGATGGGACTTTTTTAAATGACCGAAAGCGCGTGTCGAGTTCAACCAAAAAAGCCATCAGTCAAATGAAGGACGATGGTATCTTGGTTGGTTTGGCAACAGGTCGTGGTCCAGGATTTGTTCAGCCTTTCATGGACAATCTAGGTCTGGATTTTGCAGTGACTTATAATGGTCAGTATATCTTGACCCACGACAAGGTTCTCTATCAAAACCAGCTCCCTAAATCAACAATCTACAACTTAATCCGCTATGCTACTAAGCACCGTAGAGAGATTTCTCTAGGGACTAGCACAGGACTGGTTGGTTCCAATATCATCAGTATGGGGACTAGTAAGTTTGGGCAAATGGTAAGCCGTATTGTACCAAAGTCTTGGGCTAAGATGGTAGAACGTAGTTTCAAATCCTTAATTCGTCGTTTCAAGCCACAAAGCATGGAGACCCTCAAAACAATCATGCGCGAGCCGGTTTATCAGGTGGTTATGGTAGCGACAGTTGGTGAAACCCAGGCTATCGAGGAAAAATTTCCACATGTGAAGATCACACGTTCGAGCCCTTATTCAGCTGATATCATTTCAGCTGGACAGTCTAAACTTAAAGGGATTGCCCATCTAGGTGAGGTTTTTGGTTTTGAACTCAGCGAGGTTATGGCCTTCGGAGATTCGGAAAATGACCTAGAAATGCTATCTGGTGTCGGTATTGGTGTTGCCATGGGAAATGGCGAAGACGAACTGAAAGACCAAGCTACCCATGTCACTGATAGCAATAACCAAAATGGGATTGCAAAAGCCTTGTCCCATTATGGTTTGATTCACTTTGAAACAGAGAATTCATTCACCAGTGATGATGACAACTTTAACAAGGTTAAGGATTTCCACCATTTGATGGATGGCTCTACCAATGATATGCCTCGTGTCTATGGTATAGAAGAGGCTAGTCATCGTTCGGACTTTAAGTTGGAGGAAATTGTTGAGTTTCTTTATGCCTCATCAGGTGGAGACAAGCGTGTCTTTGGGCAAGCTATTCTAGATTTACATGCTGCTCTTGATAAGGCTGCGCTCAAGGTTAGTTCTAAAGAGCACCCAGAGTCCACTATGGTTGGCCAGGTGGATGCTTTGACAGACTTGCTTTATTTGACCTATGGTTCATTTGTTCTTATGGGGGTGGATCCTAAGCCTTTCTTTGATACCGTTCATGAGGCTAATATGGGTAAAATTTTCCCAGATGGTAAGGCGCACTTTGATCCAGTTACTCATAAAATCCTTAAACCGAGTGATTGGGAAGAGCACTTTGCGCCAGAACCCCATATAAAACGAGAGTTGGATCGTCAGATTCAGAAATCTATCCAAAGAAATAAATAAGAAGCTAAAAGGTTTGGACAGTCTGCTCCGAACCTTTTTCTAATAAAAATGACATTTATTAATAGCTCTATTTGTGATAAAATAAAGTCATTCTATATATTTTTAAGGAGATTATTATGACTAAAGCAGATTGGTTAGATTTTTTTGAAGCCATCAATGGTCGTTCAGCGACTGAAGAAGAAATTGCAGCAGCACTTGCAGCAGGTGAGTTCCAAGATGACGCACCAGCAGTTGAAGCGGCTCCTGTTCAAGAAGCACCAGCACAACCAGCATTTGCTGATGTTCAAGAAACAGCAGCACAAGAACCACAACCGCAACCAACTTTCGCTAGTGCTCAAGAAGCACCAGCGCAGCCAGCTTTTGCTAGTGCACAAGAAGTGCCAGCACAAGAACCACAACCGCAAGCTCCTTTTGCAAATGCTCAGGGTGCTCAGGCACAACCAACCTTTGCAGGGGCTCAAACAGCTCCAGTCCAAGGAGTGCCAAATCAAGCAGTGCAACCACAAGCTGGTTTTGCGAATGGACAAGCTGGTCAGCAAGCAGCTTTTGCTAACGGTCAACCTCTTCAACCAGGTCAAAACGTTCAATTTATCAATGGCCAAGCCGTAGTTGTTCCAGCCCAACCATCAGCATTTGCAACAACTTTCAAAAATTACTGGACATGGTTGCTTAATGCATGGCGTCGACCAGCTGACATGACGGATTATGGTAAGCACAATGGTTGGCTTAACTATATCTTCTTGTCACTCTTTACTGGACTTGCATTCTTTGCAATTTTGAGCGCTGTGGAACGTAAAGTGGTTAACTCAATTGTATCAACCACAAATACACTGTCTAGTATTTTTGGTTCATTTGGAACAGATGCTTACTCATCTTCAGTTTCAAGTCCTACCTCTAGCATTGGTTTTGGAGCCTTCTTCGCAAGTATCCTAGCTGCCTTCCTCTTTATCTTTGCCTTCATCTTGGCAGGATTTGTAACACGTAAGGCCATCTTCCGTGACCCTGAGACTACTTTCTTAAATAGCTTTGATCGTTTTGGTCGCTTGACGTCATTGGCCTTGCCAATCTTGCTCGTAACAATCTTGTTTGGAGCTATTGGACTTGTTGCCTTCCCAGGGTTCTTGTTCTATGTTGTTTATTTCTTATTTGCACTTGCGAATCTCTTTACAATTGTTCCTGTAACAACAGCGTGGAAGGCTGATAAATTCTATCAAATGATTTTGGCAGCACTTTTGAATGGTGTCATTTTGTCAATCTTGTTTGCAATCGTATTTGCTATCATGTCATCATTTACAGTAGGTCTTTTATTCTAAGTAAACCTAACGATTTTTGAAAAAGCAAGTTTATAGGAGTCCTTATGGCAACAAAAGAAAAGTGGATTGATTTATTTGAAAAGGCAGTTGGTCGTCCGCCCCATGTTTTGGAAATTGAAGAAGGCCAAAAAGCAGACTTTGATTTAAAGGCTATTAAAGGCATTGCTGCAATGGGTTTGGATCAGGAAGTTACTGCTCCTGAACTAACAGAAGAAGTTGATGAGTATGACGTTGCCGAGGAAGTGTTTGAAGATGTGGCCCTTGATGACGAGGAGGAAACGACTTCATTAGAAACTGAGGAACTTACGCCGCTGTCTCACAAAGAGCAGAATCAAACCGAAGAAGATTCAAAAGCTACTTCTAAAGAAGCACAAGCAATCTGGATGAAGACCTTCAAAAACTATGTAGGTCGTCAGCCTCTTCCTGAGGAATTTCTTATAGGTAAGTCTTCAGGTTATGATGTGTCAACCATCCATCAGTTTATCTCAGATGGTAAGGCCGCTAAACCGGCAAAGCCAGTCATGGCTAAAGGAAAGAAAATCCTGATTATTGCTGGTGTTGTTGCCGCAGTCTTAGCGCTTGCTGGCTATGGCTTTGGTTCTTATTACTACTCACGTGGTCAAGTAGCAGAGCGTTATGAAGCAGCAGCTAAGAAGAGTTTTAAGGATAGCCTAGAATACCAAGTATGGTCTGATACTAAAAAAGAGATTAAAACATCCGAAGTCAAGTACACAGACATCAAAAATACACAAGCCTATAGCAAGAGCCAACTGATATCTGATGAACGTATGCAAAAAGTTGGCCGCCAGTTTCTCATTTTTCCTAAGTGGCGAGTTGTGGTAGATCCTGGAACAGTTGATTTGGCAGTTAATACAGCTGATTTGAATGTGACTATTAATGGTATTGCTTACGCAACTACAGATGGCAATAACTACACCGCTAAATTGAACCATCTCTATCCAGGAACTTACAATTTTGTAGCTTCTGGTAAGGTCAACGACCAAGATATCACTGTTTCATCTGAGGAAAATGTGACCTCTAAAACGGAAGTCAACCTTTCTGTAGAGTACCTCAGTTTTACCGTTAAATCTAATGTTAAGGACGGGGACCTCTACGTCGGTGGCACTAAGATTGGGACCCTCAGCTCAGGGAAATTGGATGTCAACAAAGTAGCAGTAGCTGGCTCATCAGCTGTTTATGTTAAGAAGAATTTCGAAGATGGTAGCTCTATCAAGACAGAGACATTGTCTATTAAGAAAATCTCTGAAGGACAAACGGTTACTTTAGATGCTGATGGTGTTCTTGACCGTGATACGGCAGATCGTCTAATGACTGCTGCTTACGGTAAGTTTGGTAGCTACGCTGCTAACCACA
Source organism: uncultured Streptococcus sp. (assembly GCF_963545685.1). Lineage (GTDB taxonomy): Bacteria > Bacillota > Bacilli > Lactobacillales > Streptococcaceae > Streptococcus. Next base: position 6,999 of record NZ_CAUUKN010000062.1, read on the forward strand.
ACACGACACCAGATGGTGTTTCTGATATTTTCCTTAATGGTACTGATGATACCATGTATAAGGATGTAACGGCTGATATTGATAAAAATACTAC
>NZ_CAUUKN010000063.1:0-6825 GCF_963545685.1 uncultured Streptococcus sp.
TAGCTACCACCATACCCATCAAGATACCAAATGAACCAATCATTTGACCAACTTTAAAGCGGGCTGGTGTAACGGATTCAAGAAGGTGTTTGTATTGTTCTGGGTTTGAACCTTTAAGGTTTGCAAGGTCAGTAACCCAAGCAAGCCAGAGTGGGTCTTGACCCAATACTTCAGTACCTTTAGCGGCACCAGTCAATACGTGGTAAGTACCACCCAATTGAGTATAGTTAATTGGGATAGTCAACATGTGGTGGAGACCAAATGGCAAGAGAAGACGTTCCAAAGTACCGAACAAGAATGGTGCCAAGATTGGAGCAGTTTCTTTTGAGTTGGCAATCCACATACCAAAGCCGTTGATTCCTGATTGGATAACTGGCCATACGATAGCAAGAACGATAGCTGCGATAGCTGAACGAAGAATAACTACGAATGGTACGAAACGTTTACCATTGAAGAATGACAAAGCTTCTGGCAATTTACGGAAGTTATAGTATTTGTTGAAGGCAGTAGCTCCGATGAAACCAGAGATGATACCTACGAACACACCCATGTTGAGGGCTGGAGCTTCCATAACACTGATGAAGTAATCAGACACCTTGATTGATTGACCAAAAATGGTGTGGACTGTAGCAGCCTTATCAGCAAGCATATCTGAAGTAACACCAAAGATTGAACCAGTCAAACGGTTAATCAAGATAAAGGCAAGACCTGCTGCAAAGGCACCGCCTGCACGTTCCTTAGCCCAGCTACCACCAATGGCAAGGGCAAACAAGATGTGAAGGTTACCAATAACCCCCCAACCAATTTGCTCAAGAAATCCACCAGTAATAACGAGAGGTGCCACGTTTGGATTAATCATGGCAACCGTTTTACCGATAGAGATCATAAGACCTGCTGCTGGCATAACTGCGATAACAACCATGAGGGCTTTACCGAATTTTTGCCAGAACTCAAAGCCAAATTTTTCTTTTAGCTTATTCATTTCATTTCCTCCTACGTTTGATGCAAACGTTTGCATAACTTATGTAATTATTATAGCATCTTTTGATAATTTGTAAAGCGTTTTCTTAAACTTTTTTGATTTTTTTTACAAAGAGAAACCCCTAGCAAAAAACTGAGGGGGCTCAGGCATTTATGAGGCCATTAAAACCATGAGAATTGGGATAACAATCATGGTCGCGAGGGTAGTCTCAGTCACCATGACAGCAGCATAATCACTATCAGCTCCGTAGAGTTTGGCAACCACAGGTGCATTGGTCATGACAGGCATAGCTGACTGGATGATAAAGACTTGCTTCATCAAAGTTGGGAGGGGCGCCCAATATACAATAATAGTCATCAAGAAAGGAGAAACCACAAAGCGTCCTAGCAGAATTAATATCTGGTCTTTTTTCAGAACCAACTGCTTCAGTCCTGCATTAGACACTGACAAACCGATGAAAATCATAGATAAAGGAGTTGTTAAACTACCTAGGTACTGCAAATCACTGGCTAAAAATGTCGGTAACTGAATATGAAGAATAACGATAATAAGACCTACGATAAAACCCATAAGAGGGGGAGAGAAAATCTTTTTTAAACTTGTTTTTAAATCAAAATCAGCCTCTCCTTCACCATCACGCTGGATGAGGTAGGTCCCCAAGGTCCAGAAAAAGGTCGTATTACACATGTAATAGATCAGAACATAGGGAATACTAGCATCCCCAAAAAGAGCCTGGTTGATTGGTAGTCCCACGAAGATCGTATTAGAATTAAAAAACATGGAAATAAAGAGTCCACGACGATCCTTTCTTACTGCAAAAATCTTAGCTACTGCTGTTGCAATCCCAAGCAAAATCACCATAGACAGAGCAGGAAAACGTAATTCTGGCAACATCTTAAGCAGGTCTGCTGCCGTGAAGCGCTGCGTGATGGTATAGAGCATGTAACAAGGCAGAGCAATTTGAGTGACTAGCTTAGCTACTAGGCCACGTGACTTGTCATCAAACCAGCCTTTTTCACCCATAACGAAGCCCACTAAAATCATACCCAGAATGACTAGGATACCAGAAATACTGGTTAAAAAGATTTCCATGCTTCCTCCTTTTTATTATTGCTAGGATTTATGGCAGACACTAGCAAAATCTGACTGATTTTGCTAGACTAAAAATCTACCATTATTTTTTAACTCAAATCTAAAAACCACTTTAGTATATCACAAAAAGAGCTCGATTTCTCAAGCTCTTTTCTTCTATTATTTACTCTGCTTTTAGGAGAGGTTCAAAGATGGATACCAGTCCAAAGAAAGCAATGAAAATCAGTGTGATGGTCGCACTAGCTGGTGTTTCCCAATAATAGGAAATAAAGATACCAGAGAGCATGCCAACCAAACCAATACCAATAGCCCAGAAAATAACAGACTTGAAGGTTTGACCTATTTTCATACCAATAGCTGCTGGAAGAATCATGATGGTAGAAACCAAAAGTGATCCTGCTGCCGGAATCATCAGGGCAATCGCTATCCCTGTCACAATATTGAAGAGGAGCGACATAAGACGTACTGGCAAGCCATCTACATGAGCAGTGTCCTCGTCAAAAGTCAAAAGATACATAGGACGAATAAAGAGAAGAGTCAAGATCAGTACAATAGCCGCAATCACAAAGAGGGCATGCACCTGCTCAGAGCTAATCGTGATGATAGAACCGAAAAGATAGCTATCCAGACTCATGCTACTGCTACCCGCCTTGTTACTTAGAATAAGAGCCACTGCCAATCCCATTGACATGAGGATAGCCGTTGAAATCTCCATATAATGCTTGTAACTGACCCTGAGATATTCCAAAACCAAAGCGGCAATAACCACAACCACAAGGGTCATCCAAGTGGTTGATTGTCCCAAGAAAATTCCCACAGCCACCCCAGCTAAAGAAACGTGACTCAAAGTATCACTCATCAAGCTCTGACGACGGAGAATCAAAAAGAGTCCCAAAATAGGTGAAAAGATACTGATAGCAATCACGGCGAGAATAGCACGTTGCATAAAATCATAGGCTAATAATTCACTAATCATGTTTGTGCTCCTCTCCATCTTTTTCATGGACATTGAAACAACGCCAAGGCAATTTTTGGTTACGAACCAGATGGATATTACGGTCTGTGTACTCCTTGACTTCCTCTGGATCGTGGGTAATCATCAAGACAGATTTGCCATGCTTATGAGCCGAGTGGTGCATGAGTTCATAGAAAGTCTTGGCTGTTCCTGCATCCATCCCTGTCGTTGGCTCATCTAAGACAAAAATATCTGGATCTGAAGCAAAGATACGAGCAATAACAGCACGCTGCTTTTGACCACCTGAGAGACGCCCAATTTGCTTGTGACGATTTTCCCACATGCCAACAGACTCTAGGGCACGTTGAACATGCTCCAAGTCGTGCTTCGTCAAACGACGGAACCAGCCCTGACGAGGATAACGGCCAGACTTAACAAACTCGTATACCGTGCTTGGAAAACCTGCATTAAAGCTGGCAATCTGCTGTGGAAGATAGGCCATACGAAGCTTTTTACCATCTTTATTGGTCTCAGAGATGGTTACAGTTCCCTTCTTAGGCTTGAGAATTCCTAGGGTAGCCTTAATAAGCGTTGACTTGGCAGCTCCATTTTCCCCAGTCAGGGTCACAAACTCCCCAGAATCCAAATGATAGTGAATATTGTCCAGGACGGGCTCCGCATCATACTGGAAGCTCAGTCCTTCAACTGTAATATAGCGCATCTTATTCCTCGATTTTTTCTGCTAATTTTGTCAAGAAACGTCCAATAACCTGACGCTCTTGCTTATCGAACCGATCCAATACAGACCGATAAACCCCCAAGGTCTCTTGGTGGTGTTCCTCATGCTCTTGGGCTATGGGTTGAGCTTCTGGTGTCAAGACAAAGTAGGTCACGCGCCCATCATCCTTGTCTTTCTTAGCCTCCAACATACCCTCTTTGACCAAGGTTTTAACAGCCTTGGTAACAGCAGCCTGGCTGACATTGAGAGTCTTAGCCAACTCCGAATTGGTCTTTCGCCCCTCAGACAAAAGCATGAGAATATGCTCCTGGGTGTTGGTTAACTTAACCTGACTACGGCACTGACCAATGAGGAGCTCATGCTGATTTTCAGCCTTAAGCAAAATTTGGTTAATCAATTGATTTACTTGTTCTTCTAGTTCTAGCATTGCTTTCTCCATTTACTTAACCAGTTAATTATATCGAAAACACAAAGCTTTTGCAAGGGAGGACCAAGAAAAAGATCGACCGTCCGTCGTCATCAATATCAAGGAAGAATAGACCTAAAATAAAAACCTAACCAAGTCGGTTAAGTTTTCATCATATATACATTTATCTCAAGGTTGAAAAGATTTCTTCGACCTGAGCGACAGACTCGGCACGTGAGACTTCACCACGAACCTTAGCTGCTCCAGCTGTTCCACGGAGGTAATGTGGTGCAAGACCACGGAATTCACGGACAGCAATCTTTTCACCTTTAAGATCCACCAAACGTTTGAGGTGGTCTTCAGCGATATCCAATTTCTTATCAAATGGAAGCTCTGGCAATTCCTCTCCTGTTTCGAAGAAGTGGTTGATTTGCGTGAAAATGTAAGGATTGTTCATGGCTGCACGCCCTACCATAACCGCATCCACACCAAGTTCTTCAATCATGAGTTTAGCATCTTGAACACTACGAACATCGCCATTTCCGATAAATGGAATCTTAGTGATAGCCTTAGCAACTCGGGCCAAAGTCTCATGATCACAGTGACCTGTATACATTTGTTCACGGGTACGCCCATGCATAGCAAGAGCAGAAACACCTGCAGACTCAGCTGCAAGGGCGTTTTCCACAGCCAAATCACTGTCTGACCAACCTGTACGCATCTTAACGGTCAAAGGAATATCAAGCACTGACGTCACTTCCTTGACAATGTGGTAAATCTTGTCTGGATCCTTGAGCCACTTGGCACCTGCTTCATTTTTGACTACCTTATTGACCGGACAACCCATATTAATATCAACAATATCAGCCTTGGTATTGGTCTGAATAAAGTCAGCAGCACGCTTCAAGCCCTCAGCATCACCACCGAAAAGCTGAATAGACATTGGATGTTCATTCTCATCAATATGAAGCATGTGGAGGGTTTTCTCATTATTGTAGAGGAGACCTTTTTCAGAAATCATCTCCATCACCACAAGACCAGCACCAAACTCTTTTGCAATGGTACGGAAGGCAGAGTTGGTCACGCCTGCCATAGGAGCTAGGACTGTTCGGTGAGGGATCTCTACATTTCCAATCATGAAGGATGAATTAAGTTTAGTCATTGATGAGTTCCTCCAAGTCAGCTTCTGAAAATTCATACTTGTTTTGGCAGAATTGACAGATGATTTCAGCCCCATGGTCCTCGTCTTTCATAGCTTGAAGTTCATCCTTACCAAGCGTCAAGAGGGCATTTTCAAAGCGTTCACGTGAGCAATCGCACTCAAAGCTAAGTTCCTCTTCAGACAAACGTTTGAAAGGCTCATCCCCATAAATGGCATTCAAGAGAGCTTCGATATGGTCATCAGACTCCAAAAGCGTTGAAATGGCTGGCATCTCTTGGATGCGTTTTTCGTAACGAGCGATTTCTTCCTCGCTAGCTCCTGGCAAGACCTGAAGCATGAAACCACCAGCAACCTTGACCTTATCCTCTTCGTCAAGAAGTACATTAAGACCAACAGCAGACGGGGTTTGCTCAGACTCTGTCAAATAATAGGCAAAATCTTCACCAATTTCACCAGAAATAAGTGGTGTTGATGACGTGTAAGGATTACCAGTTCCATAATCGATGATTGAGACAAACTGCCCTTGTCCCATGAAAGGACCTACCAAAACTTCACCAGTCGCTGTTTTCTTGATGTCTACACCTGGATTTTGGATGTAGCCCTTAACATGTCCCTTGGTATCAGCTACAGAGATGATATGACCAAAGGAGCTGTTTCCGATAACCTTAACTGTAATTTTGCTTTCACCCTTTTGGTTAGCTGCCAAGATTTGATTGGCAATAAGAGTACGCCCCAAAGCAACTGTTGATGATGATAATGTATTGTGTTTTTCTTGTGCGGTTCTAACTGTTTCAGTGCTATCAAGAACATAAGCACGGAAAGAACCTGATTCTGAAATTGTTTTTATTAATTTATCCATAGTGTCTCTATTATAACACAAAAAAGAGGGTGGAAAAATCGTAAACGCTTGGCGTTTTCTCTCCCACTCTCTCTAGCAATTACCATGAAAATTCGGACAGTTTTTCCCTCAAGCTTGCTAGTTGCCTATTGTCAAAATGATGTTTCTGCCTTATTACAGGTGGTAAATTCTCCAAATACTCAATATAGATGCTAACAAGGAGATTATAGTCATTAGTCGTCAAACGTTTGAGTTGACTATGAATGAAGACTGTCGCCTGTTCATACTTTTCATGAATTAACAAATCATCAATGTAGTCATTTCCATCAACAGTGTTCCCCTGCTCGTCTTCCACCTGACCTAAATCAATATCCAGAGTCTCAAATTTAAAAGCCTTGCTGACGACATTAGCTGTCCCTCGAATCTGATTAAGTAGCCAGTCACTGTTATATACTCCCATATTAGTCCCCTCCATTACTTGCTGTTCAAATCTATTATAGCTTTTTAAATATCGATTGTAAACGTTTTCTAGGTATTGTAATTCCCCTTCACTAACATTAATCTAGAGCACATTTCCCCCATTTTTCAAGCAAAACAAAAGGCTCTATAATTTCTGTAGTGGGTAAAACCACCGTAGAGATTATAGAGCTT
>NZ_CAUUKN010000064.1:0-6538 GCF_963545685.1 uncultured Streptococcus sp.
CACCAATAGCGTAAGCCAATTGTACTTCTGCTTTCTTAGCAAGACCAGCAGCTACAATGTTCTTGGCAATATAGCGAGCTGCATAGGAAGCTGAGCGGTCAACCTTAGTAGCGTCCTTACCAGAGAAGGCACCACCACCATGACGTGAATAACCACCATAAGTATCCACGATGATCTTACGACCCGTCAAACCTGAGTCTCCTTGAGGGCCACCGATTACAAAACGACCTGTTGGGTTGATAAAGAATTTGGTATCTTCATCCAAGTATTCTGCAGGAATAACTGCCTTAATGACTTTTTCAATGACATCTTGACGAATTTGGTCGTTAGTCGCTTCAGGATCATGTTGTGTTGAAATAACAACTGTATCAACACGTACAGGTTGATCATTTTCATCATACTCAACGGTAACCTGAGATTTAGCATCTGGACGAAGGTAAGAAATCTCACCAGATTTACGTAAATCCGCCAATTTTTTAACCAATTTATGTGAAAGGCTAACTGGAAGTGGCATCAATTCTGGAGTTTCATCAATAGCGAAACCAAACATAAGACCCTGGTCACCTGCTCCAATAAGATCTAGTGGATCTTGGTCACCAGTTCCGCGAACTTCAAGTGCTTCATTGACACCCTGAGCAATATCTGGAGATTGTTCAATCAATGATGGGTGAACCCCAACAGATTCTGCTGCAAAGCCGTATTCTGCATTGTTATAACCAATTTCAGCGATAGTATCACGAACCACACGGTTAATGTCCACATAAGCTGTTGTAGAAACCTCACCGAATACATGGACAGAACCAGTATAAACAGCTGTTTCTGCTGCTACATGGGCATCTGGATCTTCTGCTAAAATCGCATCAAGAATGGCATCTGAAATTTGGTCTGCAATTTTATCTGGATGCCCCTCAGATACTGATTCAGACGTGAAAAGTTTACGTTCTGACATATAAAATGTCCCCCTTTTAATATGAAAAATAGTATTAGATAGCACGGGATTTAACCGCCCTCTAATAGGTAAAACGCTATGCTCCACAAAGAGCTCGGCGCCGTTAAAAAGTTACAAAGAACCAGCAGCCAAGCTAGGATGACTGCTGCCTTATCGGGACTTAATAACTAAGTTCCATTATATCACGTTTTTCTTGTCTAGTCATATAGTTATTAATTATCAAGCCTTATCAATATTTTATGGTGAGCAATTTACTGTTTTTTGTATTATACTTAGAATATGAAAACTTATGAACGTGTTTATGAAATATTAGCAAAGAGTCCTGATTTTGTTACTGGAGAAAGCCTCGCCAAAGAGCTTGGTATCTCACGAACAGCCATTTGGAAAGCCATTCAGTCACTTCAGGATCAAGGAGTTGTCATTACAAGTGTCCGCAAGAAAGGCTACCATTTAGAGAAGGGAGATATCCTTCTTCCTCAAGAGATTTCTAACCAACTCAAGATTCCAGTCTACTTCAATTCGGATTCCACCTCTACCCAACTTGATGCTAAACACGGTATGGAAAAACAAAATCCTGTTCCTGCCCTCTATCTTGCGTCTAATCAAGGGGCAGCCAAGGGGCGCTTTGAACGTCACTTTCATACAAGTCCTCACGGTGGTATCTATATGAGTATTCACCTTAAACCAAACTGTCATTATAGTGAGTTACCGCCTTATACCATGATGGTAGCTGCTTCCATTGTCAAAGCTATTCAGCGCCTTACAGGAATAGATACAGACATCAAATGGGTCAACGATATCTATCTGAAAAACAAAAAAATGGCCGGTGTTCTTACCGAAGCCATTAGTTCTATCGAATCTGGACGTATTACAGATGTCATTATAGGTGTGGGACTTAATTTTTCTATTAGCGATTTTCCTAAAGAACTAGCTACTAAAGCAACCAGTCTTTTCCAAAATGAGCATCCAACAATCACGCGAAACCAGCTCATTTCAGAAATTTGGAGGCTCTTTTTAACGATTCCCACTGCGGACTTAGTCAAAGTCTATAAAGAAAAGTCCCTCGTTTTAGACAAACAAGTGACTTTTGAACAAGCTGGAAAAACTTATACTGGTATTGCCAAAGAAATTGGAGACAAGGGGCAACTCCTAGTCATTACTGATGATGGCCAGAATAAATGGCTGACCGCAGGTGAAGTTAGCCTTATTTCTTGGTAGACTTGTTAGCTGCACGCGCAATTCGAGAAATAACATAAGTAGTCCAAAGGCGGCGTATCAGTAAATAACCAAAAAAAGCTGTAAAGAAGTAATAGCCATGCTGTAAACTGTAATTAAAACAAACTGTTTCAAAAATAGTTTCCAGTGTAATAAACAAAATTTGTTGAATCATAAGATTATTATATCAATAGATAGAGCCTAGGACAAGCAGTCTAGGCTCTTTTAGATGTTAGAAAGATTAACCTTCAAGATAGATAAACACACCCATAAAATATCTAAGGTAGGGGGATTGACTCTCTCTAGCTACTACATTTCTGGGCTCGGACCTAAAAAGGTCCACTGGACCTTTTTAGTCCTCTATTTCTACTACATCAGAGAGGAACTCGAGTTCTTGAGGAATGTACTCTTCGCGATCCTCTTTTTCCAACTCTTCTTTAGATTTTAAGCTTCGTGCAAATTCTGTGCGGAGTTTTTCAAACTCTGCTTTTGGAACAGCCATAATATTAGGTGAAAAACCAGCAGCTGAGCTCATGATATTGCCAAACATATCATTGAGATCGCTTCGTTTCATGACCTGTTCGGCATTAAAGGCGGCGTTAAAAGCTAGGATAGCATTTTCTTGATTAGCTAGCACAGGTTCTGACCCGTTCAAAAGCGCCCTATTTTGGGGGCTGATAGAATCCAAAATCTCAGGCCAAGTTGCCTTTAGGGCATCCAGACACTGGCGTGATTTTTGGGGATTCTCCATAGTTTCTTGCATAATTGTAAGGATTTTCTCACGATCCACCTTATACTGATAAGAAGGTTTTGCTTTTTGAGTCGGTGCTACTTTCCCTTGAACTTTACCCTCTTTAAGAGCTTTACGTAGACTCTCTACCTCACGACGAAGACTGTCAAGTTCTTCTTTCAAATTAGCTGGAATGTCTTGTCTAACTTGGACACCTGTCTCAGTTAGCTTAATCGTCAACATCTCAGCATAAATTTTTGGATGTGTCCCAGTTTTAATCTCAGGCAGGGCACTTGTTACCAAATCAATCAATTGGAAAAGTCGGTCTTGTTCCAAAGATAAGTTTTCTTCAAAGAGGGGACTATGATGACTATTCTCACCACCGGCCTTGACTATCAAAAGATCACGGAAATACTCCAAGAGGTCAGTCGCAAACCGACTCATCGACTTCCCATTATCAAAGAGTGTTTCTAGATTTGATAAGGCTTGTGTGGTATCCTGATTACGAACGTTAGCTACAAAACTATCCAAGACAGTCAGACCAATGGAGCCTGTGATTTCTTCGGCAACGGCTTGACTGACATTGTTATCAGCAGAAAGACTCAGTGCTTGATCTAAGATCGACAAGGCATCACGCATACCACCTTCGGCACGACGTGCAATAATGGTTAAGGCTTCATCATCAAAAGTCAATCCTTCTTTTTCCAGAATTGAAGCCAAATGCTCTTTAATAGCTCCCTGCTTAATCGATTTAAATTCAAAACGTTGAACACGAGATAAGATTGTGGCGGGAATTTTATGTAACTCTGTGGTCGCGAGGATAAAGACAACATTTTCAGTTGGTTCTTCCAAAGTCTTCAAGAGAGCATTGAAGGCACCTGTCGAAAGCATGTGGACCTCATCGATAATATACACTTTATAAGTAGCACGACTTGGAGCATAGGTCGATTTATCACGAATTTCACGAATCTCATCTACGCCATTATTTGAAGCCGCATCAATCTCGATAACATCTTCAAGACTCCCATTTGTAATATCATGACAAATATCACATTGGTTACATGGCTCACCATCAACTTGATTAGGGCAATTCATAGCCTTGGCAAAGATCTTAGCCGCACTGGTTTTTCCGGTACCACGTGGTCCAGAAAAGAGATAGGCATGGCTGATTTTGCCTGACTCTACCGTCTGTCTTAGCGTGGTTGAAATCACTTTTTGACCAACCATCTCGCCAAAGGTTTGACTACGGTATTTTCGGTATAGGGCTTGGTACATTAGTTTACCTCAAACATTCCAAATGTAAAATCAGTTTTCTCAAGTAATATTTTGACAAATGCTTCCAGATAATCTTGATCCACCTGGTTATAGTCTCCTACTTGGTGAGAATCCAAATCAAGAACACCAACTAATATACCATCCTTCACCATAGGGACGACAATTTCGCTTCGAGCAGCAGAATCACAGGCAATATAGTTGGCGTGTTTAGTGACATCTTGGACAATCAAGGTTCTATTTTCTGCCGCAGACTGGCCACAAACTCCCTTACCTAAGGCAATTCGAACACAAGAGACATTACCTTGAAAAGGACCAAGGACTAGCTCATTTTTGATATTATCCATCAGGTAGAAGCCTGTAAACACAGAGTTCGGCAGAGTTGTATTTAAAAGAGCTGAGGCATTGGAAAAATTAGCCAATGCGTTGTCTTCATTAGCAAATAGCACTTTAGCCTGAGCAAGCATTAATTCATACGCTAATTTTTTTTCTTCGTTAGTCATAACTACCATTATAGCAAAGATAGGCCCCGAACACTAAAATCGACCTACTATTCTCCTTCCTGTTCATTTAAAAATAAAGCAAGATCTTGTATAACATTTTCAGGATAATCTGGACTAGAAATCTGATAAAACTTAACCGTCATGCGATTTCTGAACCAGGTTAATTGACGTTTTGCAAATCGACGGGTATTTTGCTTGAGTTTTTCTAAGGCCTCATCTAAAGTTTGTTTCCCAGAAAAATAAGGAAATAATTCCTTGTAGCCAATTCCACGTGATGACTGAGCCTCAGGATAATTATCATAAAGCCATTTAGCTTCTTCCAAGAGCCCAAGGTCAACCATCTTGTCAACGCGTGTATTAATGCGGTCATAAATTAAGGAGCGTTCATCATCCAAGCCGATAATAAAAGGATCAAAAGCTGTCTCTGTATTTTCAGGATTGTCCGAAAAACGATATAGTTCAAGCGCCCTAATGGCACGACGACGGTTTATCTCTTTAATCTCTATACCTAAGCTATCAATCTTATCAAAAAGCTGCTGATCAGATAATTGCTCTAGTTCTGAACGGTAGGCTAAAACCTGACTTTGGTCAACTTGTCCCCCGAGATGATAACCTTCTAAAAGGCTCTGTAAATAAAGCCCTGTTCCCCCTACAATGATAGGCAACTTGCCACGACTAACAATATCAGTAATGGCAGTCTGCGCCTCTGTCACAAAATCATAGGCTGAATAGGACTCATCAACATCACGGACATCAATCAAATGATGTACAGCTGCTGCTTGTTCTTCAGGAGTGGCCTTTGCAGTTCCTATATTCAATTGTCGGTAAACCTGCTGACTATCTCCCGAGATTATCTCTCCATTAAAACGCTCAGCCAATTCAATTCCAAGCACCGTTTTTCCCACAGCAGTAGGTCCAGCTACTACAATAAGTTTGGTTTTCATAATGTTTTCACTTGCTATTCTAGATATTTTTTTAGATAATATAAGCATATTATAACATATACGGAGGATAGTCTCATGGCTAAAAAACATTCATTTGCTAAAGGTGTCGCTACTGGCGTTCTCGGAACTGCTGCTACTGTAGCAGGAGCTGTTTTCGCAGTTAAGAAAACAATCATCGAACCAGAAGAAAAGAAATTGGCTTTCATCGAAGAAAACCGTAAAAAAGCAGCTCGCCGTCGTGTAAGTCGCTAATAGTTATGGCCAGGGAAACCTGGTTTTTTTATAACGCAATAAAAAAGCCTCTTTTAAAGAGACTTATGAAACCAGTTTACTTATTATTATTTAAAGCTTCAATAACTCGGTCAGTATTAGCTGTCACATTTGTATTATTGTAACGATGTTGAATTAGACTTTCAATTGTTTCTTTGCAAGTCAAAAGTTTTGACTTTTCAAATACAACAACACTCAATACATGTGCACCTCCAGAAGTTAGATTTAAAATCAAAAGAGTCTGGAATGCACTTAATACAGTCAAAATACCATAAGCAGCTAGGATTAATCCTCCTAAAATAGATGAACCCATCATATTAAAGCCAACTAGAGCAAAGATAATCCCCCATGCAAAAGATTTAAAATCTAATCTGAATGAATCATCAACACTTGAGATATGATCCACTGGAATCGTTTTATTCTGAGCTCCAAGAGGAATAACTTTCAAAATAGTGTTAGGGTTTGATGTCTTGATAAAATCTCCTTCAAGTGCTACAGATGCTTTAAGATAAAATGTTAGATAGGAAGTAATGAAGGTTTGTTTCACAATAATCTCCTTTTTCTATAAAAAATTACAAGATTATTATATATATATATATATCAGAACGTAGACAAACGTCATTTTTGGCGTTTGTCTTTTTGTATTTTCAAAAAT
>NZ_CAUUKN010000065.1:0-6465 GCF_963545685.1 uncultured Streptococcus sp.
CAGCCTCCGCACCTGCTTTTGTAATTGCATTGAAAAGAGTTGATTTACCAACGTTCGGTAAACCAACGATACCTGCTGTTAAAGCCATTAATTTATTTCTCCATTAATAAAGTAATTTAGTTAATTATAACACAAAAATTGTTAAAAATAGGCAAGTTCCCTTTTAGAATCAGAAAAAGGTAAACAAGGAAAAATGCTACAAAGAGGACGATTAGGAACCCTAGGTACTTTTTACTTTGCCAGAGCGCTATAGCTCTCAATATAAGAATCTAGTAGTCAAGTGACGTCCGTAATACTCTATTATAAAACCTTTTTAAGCTTCTTTTCAAAATCATGACGACTCATCATGACCACATGATCACAATTTGTACAACGAATTTTTATGTCAGCTCCAAGACGGATCACCTCCCACTCGTTAGCTTTTTTTCCTGTTGCTTTGATGGTACAAGCATGTGGCTTCTTCATTTCTACTAAACTTCCAATTTGGTACATAACTTCCTCCCTAGTAAAAAAGTTATCCACAGTGGATAACTTTTTCGATTTTAGTTTGTTCTTACAGGTGTAATCAATTGAATAAAGTTTTCGCTGTCATCTGCTGGCGTCAAAGTGAATGGGCGTACTGGGGAAATGAAGCGAACACGAACTAACTCACTTTTAAGTGCTTTCAAAGCGTCTATCAAGTAAGTCGGATTAAAACTAATGACTAAATCACTTCCTGAAACTTCTTGCACATCAATATCCTCATTCACCTTTCCGACTTCTGGTGAGTTAACATGGGCACTAACATTACGATTGATGATTTCGAGTTTCACCGTGCCACTTTGACTTGCATTTGAAATCAGATAGGAACGTTCCATAGCAGAACGAAGGCTAGCTGTCTCAAACACAACCTCTGTTTCAAATGAATCTGACAAGAGACGATTAGTGTCTGGATAATTTCCTTCTAGTAAACGTGTATAGAAAGAGATAGTCTCACTACGGAATAGAATTTGATTTGCTGAGAAGAAAACTTCCAAAGTTTCAATACCATCACTAAAGACCGCTGATAACTCTTTAAGTGATCGGCTTGGGATTACTACATCAAAGTTATCTGCAGAATGTTCCAAAACAAGTTGACGTTGGCTCATACGATGAGAATCAGTGGCAACAGCTTTAAGATCTTTGTGATTTGAAAGAACAAAGTGAACTCCAGTTAAAATTGGACGACTTTCTTGCGTGCTTGCTGCGAATGACGTTTCAGCAATGATAGATTTTAATACTTTAGTGTCCATAATTAGTGGGGTCAAGCTGTCAACTTCTTGAATACGAGGATATTGTTCAACATCCTTTCCTTTTAGAGTAATCTCTGATTTACCACTCTTCAGTAATACTTGGTATTGTTCTATTTCTTCAAATGTAAGAGTAACATCAGGCAAGCTTGAGACAACGTTGATGAAAAAGTTCGCTTCTAAAAGGATACTACCTGGTTGTGTAATTAATAGACCTGCATTTTCTTCTGAAGCGGAGATACTATTCTCTATTGAGATTTGTCCATTTGAACCTGTCAAATAGATACCATCACTAGTAACTTCGATTTTTATAGTTGATAGAATGGGAATAGCATTTTTAGAAGAAATAGCACGGCGAGTTGTATGAAGGGCTTGTAGGAAATAAGCTTTATTAATCGCAAATTGAATCATGATGCTCCTTTATTTTATTAATATTATGTTAGTAGTAGTAGTAGGTCTTGTGGACATTGTGCATAAGTATTTGAAGCACAGTTTTATCAAGATTTTAGACTTGTGCACATCTTGTGGAAAACTGTGTATAATTCTTAGTAGTTATCCACAAGTGCTATTTTATCTTATTTTTGATGGTATCAATTTCAATGCGTAAACTGTCATCTTGAGCAAGCATATTTTTGATTTTATTGTAAGCATGTAGAACAGTTGAGTGATCTCTTCCTCCAAATTCTTTTCCAATTTTAGGAAGGGAGTTATCAGTCATTTCACGCGCAAGATACATGGCAACCTGACGTGCTAAGACAATATTTTGTGTTCGTTTAGTCGCCTTGATCTCTTTAACCGTGACATTATAAAATTTCCCAACCTCACGTTGGATGTCTTCAATCGGAATAAGAGTTAACTTAGGACCATCTATTTTACGTGCACGAATAGCTTCGGCAGCTACCTCAACTGTGATAGTATCTAACTGGCGGACATTTGCAACTAAGCTGATATCTTTCAAAGCTCCCTCTAAGTCACGGACATTTGAGTCAAATTGACCAGCTAAATACTCAATTGTTTCAGGTGGAAAATGGTAATCATAGTCCATAATCTTATTGGTAAGAATAGCAACTCGCGTTTCAAAGTCAGGCGGTGTAATATTTACAGTCAAGCCCCATTTGAAGCGCGTGACAAGACGCTCTTCCATCTCATTCAATTGATCTGGATTTCGGTCGCTAGTCAAGACAATTTGTTTATTATTATCGTGAAGGACATTGAAAGTATTGAAAAATTCCTCTTGAGTGGCTTGAGTAGATTTTTTAGCCAACGATTGTATATCATCAATTAGAAGCACGTCTAGATGGCGGTATTTGAGCTTTAGTTCATCCATTTTATCTAAACGGATATGTAAAACAAACTCATTAATAAAATTTTCAGCAGTTATATATTTGATTCGTGCTTGGGGATTGTCATGTAAGACCTTATTACCAATGGCATTGAGCAAGTGAGTTTTTCCCAGACCAGGTCCCCCATAAATGAATAAAGGGTTATATGTCGCTCCTGGTGAATCAGCTACAGCTAAGGATGCTGCTACAGACCAACGGTTTTCATCTCCTTGAATAAAATTATCAAAGGTGTACTTACTGTTTAAGTCAGAGTTCAAAGTGGGAAGAGCAGGTGTTTGTTGTTCCCTTTTATTGCTGAAGTCATTGTTTGCTAAAGTTGGGTTTGCTTCGCTTACGAGAGCTTCGTCAAAGACATACTCAACTTTTATTTCACTATTATAGACTTCAAATCCAGTCATCAAAATGAAAGATTGCATGTTCTTTTCCCAGAACAGTTTCTTTACTTCTTCAAGCAGAATTGTAGCAACGTTATCTTGAATTTTGATGAGCTTGGTATCTAGGACATAATAATCAAAAGTGGCTTGTGTTAGTTCCTCTTTGGCCAGCTCTAAGAGCTTATTCCAAAAAAAATGCTCTTTTTCGGTCATTCTATCAATTCTCCTTCTTTATTCTTGTCCTCTGATTCTATCATAAAACAAAAAAGTTTTCCACAGGTCAGAAAGAGAAAAGTTTCCCAGTTTATCCACAACCGCAAAAAAAAATTAACAATGTGAATAAAAGTTATCCACAAACTGTTGATAAAAAAAGAAACCCTCTAAAATAAAGGGTGGGCATCATTTTTATGATGTGGATAAGTTTGACTAGCCTTTTTCTAAAATTAACAGCTTAGATAAGCTTGTTGATAATTCTGTTAAAATCTTCTTCAGTCGAAAAGTGTATTTTAATCGTTCCTGAGTGATTTTTGTGATAACGTAGAGTCACAGGAAGACCCAGTGATTTTTCAAGTTCTTTTTCTTTATCTTTTACATGGATATCTTTTTTTGATTTTTGTTTTCTAGGAAGTTCCTGAAGTTTTTTTTCGAGAGTACGAACAGACCATCTTTCAGTCAAAACCTGCTGAAAGATGGTTAACTGCTTTCGTGAATCCTCAATAGCTAAGAGTGCTCTAGCATGTCCCTGACTCAGACTTCCGTTTTCAATACTTGTTTGTATCTCTAGCGGAAGTTGTAGTAGTCTGAGAGAGTTACTAATATATGGTCTAGATTTTCCCATAGCTTTAGCAAGCTCCTCGTGACTATAAGCTAACTCATCAATTAAATTACGATAGGCCTTTGCTTCTTCAATAGGATTGAGATTTGATCGTTGTAAATTTTCAATAATAGCTTGTTTACGACTCTCTTGATCTGTAACTTTCTTTACAACTGCAGGGATTTCTGTCATCCCCAAACGTTTACAGGCACGTAAACGTCTTTCTCCAGCAATTAGTTCATAACCAATAATGTCAGATTTTCGGACAATAATTGGTTGTATTAAACCATTTTCTGATATTGACTGACTTAGTTCTACTAACTCTTCATCGGAGAATTCTAGACGAGGTTGAAAAGGATTGGGGTAAATTTCACTAATAGGTAAAGTTTTGAGTTGTTCTGACATGTTGTTCCTTTCCAAAAAAAGACCTTTACATTATTGTAAAGGTCTTTTGACAGATTTGTCAATGATTAATCAGATAAGTCTTCTGTAGATTTTGTTAATTTAAGTTCTACAGTTTTCTTATCTTTACCTCGATAGAAGGTTACCTTGATAGTATCTCCGATACTATGGCTGTAAAGATTGGTTTGAATATCAGTTTTTGAGCTGATTTCCTTACCATCAATCTCAGTGATAACATCATTTTCTTGAAGTTTACCATCAGCTGGCATACCTGTCTGAACACTACCGACAACAACTCCAGATTTGACCTCATCTGGTAAATCTAATTTAGAAGTTGCGCTACTAGAAAGGCTATTAAGATCTGCCATTGAGATTCCTAGTGCTGGTCGTGTAACTTTACCATCTTTTTCTAATTGATTGATGATTTCGACAACATCGTTTGATGGAATGGCAAACCCCATACCTTCAACAGCACTACCAGCGACTTCAGACGTTGATGAAATTTTACTTGAGTTAATACCGATAACTTGTCCTTCAATATTGACTAGGGCACCACCAGAGTTACCAGGGTTAATGGCTGCATCTGTTTGGATAGCATTTGTTGATACAGTTTCACCATTATCGTTTTGCATAGTGACAGTACGGCTAAGGCTAGAAACGATTCCTTCTGTTACTGAGTTGGCGTATTCGGTACCAAGCGGGCTACCGATAGCAATTGCTTTTTCACCAACAGTAAGTGAGTTTGAGTCTGCAAATTCTGCAACAGTTGTGATTTTATCTGAAGATACTTTGACAACTGCTAGGTCAGAGAAAGTATCTTTACCAACAAGTTCACCAGTAATTTTTGAACCATCCGAAAGCATGATTTCAAGTTTTTTAGCTCCATCGACAACGTGGTTATTGGTTACGATGTAAGCTTCTTTGCCATCTTTTTTATAGATGACTCCAGAACCTTCACCAGCGACCTGGAGACCATCTGAATCTTGTGAATTTTCTTGACTAGAATCAGAACTGTCCCCCCCGCCAAAGATACGGGCATAAAGGTCATTTAGAGAATCTGAAGATGAACCTTCTTGATAATTGATGACAGAAACAACGGCATTTTGGACTTTCTTAACAGCCTTAGTTGTATCTGTTGTATTGCTGTAGACAGTCTTAGCCGTTTTTATTCCTGTGTCGGTTGTATTGGTAAAAGATACCCCTGCTGCTGTCAGTAGGATAAAGGCACCTAGTAAACCACCTAGTAAGCCAACAACTAGCATTGCAATTGGCGCTACTATTTTTTTCCAGTTAAATTTTTTCACGTTTAGTCCTCCTTCTTGATAAACATATCAAAGTAAGCTTAATTATATCATAAAGTGATTTTAAAAAAAAGTTATTAACATTCTGTGGATAACTTTTAAAAATGTAGATGATAGGCTATTGTATATGGAATAAATAGTGGTTATGAAATATGCAAAGGTGTGGATAAGGTGTTAAAAGATTGTGGATATGTGCTATAATGAATTTATGAAAGTTAAATTGATTACTGTTGGAAAATTGAAAGAAAAATATTTGAAAGATGGCATTGCAGAGTATATCAAACGACTAGGACGCTTCACAAAATTTGAGTCTATAGAGTTGACGGATGAGAAGACGCCGGATAATGCAAGCGAAGCTGAAAATAAAGCTATCCTAGACAAAGAAGGACAGCGTATTTTGGATAAGGTTGGTGACCGTGATTACGTCATTGCCTTAGCAATTGAGGGAAAGCAATTTCCTTCAGAACAGTTTGCCAAAGAGTTAGAGCAAGCGACCCTGAGAGGTTATTCAGATATTACTTTTATTATAGGGGGGAGTTTGGGGCTATCCCCTAAAGTGAAAAATAGGGCTAATCAATTGATGAGTTTTGGTCTCTTGACTTTTCCTCATCAGCTTATGCGCCTTGTATTAGTGGAACAAATTTATCGCGCATTCATGATTCAGCAAGGAAGTCCTTATCATAAGTAGAAAAAGGAAATCGACATGTTCAAAATGAAAAAACGCTCTTATCGTGTTTTTGAAGGTTTACGAGTAGCAACTCTAGTTAGTTATATAGGGGGCTTTATTGATGCCTATACTTACAATACTCAAGACGGACGATTCGCAAGTATTCAGACAGGGAATCTCCTCTATTTAGTCATTCACCTTGTTGAAGGACATATTGCAAGAGCTTTTAGCTATGTAATACCTATTTTTTTCTTTGTTTTAGGTCAGTTTTTTGTTTTTTTTGTTAAGAAGTGGCT
>NZ_CAUUKN010000066.1:0-6457 GCF_963545685.1 uncultured Streptococcus sp.
AAGTCAGCTGTAAAAATCCCTGATTTAAAGTTTTTTTCAATAGCACGTATAATGAGTTGAGCTGCTTCAGACCAACCGATATACTCTAAAAGCATACAGCCAGATAATAGAACTGAGCAAGGGTTAGCCTTATCTTGATCCGCAATATCTGGAGCTGTTCCATGGGTAGCTTCAAAGATAGCATGACCTGTTTGATAGTTAATGTTAGCTCCAGGAGAGATTCCGATACCACCAACCTGTGCAGCTAAAGCATCACTAGCATAATCACCATTCAAGTTGGTTAAGGCAACAACATCAAATTTTTCGGGATTCAAAAGAATCTGTTGTAGAAAATTATCAGCGATTATATCATTAACTTCTAAACGACCAGCAAGCAAATCTTCCTTATATTCTTCCTCAGCCACTTCATAGCCCCATTTACGAAAGCCACCTTCTGTGAATTTTTGAATATTCCCTTTATGCACCAATGTCACTTTCTTTAGATTGTTCTTAAGGGCATAGTCAATAGCTGAACGAATCAATCGTTTACTTCCTTCTATTGATATAGGCTTAATTCCAATACTACTTGACTTGGGAAAGCGAATTTTTTCGACATGCATTTCTGTTTGAAGAAAAGCAATCACGCGCTCTACATCGACTGTTCCTGTTTCCCATTCAATTCCCGCATAAATATCCTCAGTATTCTCACGGAAAATAGTAATGTCTGTTTTTTCTGGTTCCTTAAGTGGACTTTCTACTCCTTCAAAATAGCGAACAGGTCGGACACAAGCGTAGAGATCAAGTTCTTGACGCAAAGCTACATTTAAAGAACGAATTCCTCCTCCGACAGGTGTTTCAAGTGGCCCCTTAATAGCTACCAAGCTTTCTCGAATAGCCTCTAAAGTTTCTTGTGGCAACCACTCACCTGTTTTGTCATAAGCCTTTTTACCTGCCAAAAGCTCTCGCCACTCAATACGACGCTGTCCTCCATAGGCTACTTCCACTGCTTTATCAAAAATTGCTTGAGCATTCTTCCAAATATCACGTCCAACACCATCCCCTTCAATAAAAGGAATAATCGGATTATCAGTAACTTGGAGCTTGCCATTAGTCATAAGGATTTTTTCTGCCATATATTTTTCCTCCCTAGCGTTTTTCTAAAGGAATATAAGTCATGTTTTCTTGTCCGATATACTGTGAACGTGGACGAATCAATTTGTTATTTTTTTGTTGCTCTTGAATATGTGCAATCCAACCGGCAACTCGACTCATAGCAAAGATGAGTGTAAAGATATCACTGTCAATTCCTAGCGTATGATATACAGTGGCTGAATAGAAGTCTACATTGGGAATCAATCCCTTCTTATCTTTCATGAACTCTTCAATTTCTTGAGACATATTAAAGAATTCTTCATTCTCTGTACCCTCTGTCAGCTTCTTGGCCATATCTCTAAGGAAAATCTCACGAGGATCTTGTTTCTTGTAAACACGGTGTCCAAATCCCATGATTTTTTCTTTAGAATCAAGTTTTTCCTGCAAGTATGCATTGACATCACCAGATTCACGAACTTCTTTTAACATATCAAAGACACGTTCATTGGCCCCACCGTGAAGTGGACCTTTTAGGGCACCAATAGCTGTCGTGACACAAGAATAAATATCTGTTAGGGTCGAAGCACAAACTCGCGCCGCAAAAGTTGAGGCATTCAATTCATGGTCAGCATGAAGGATTAAGGCCTTATTCATAGCTTCGATTTCAATTTCAGAAGGATCAACACCATTCAACATGTAAAGAAAATTCGCCGCAAAACCTAAATCTTTACGTGGTTTAAGAGGCATTTTACCGGTGCGTAAACGTGCAAAAGTCGTGATGATAGTTGGCAATTTAGCCATTAATTCTATGCTTTGCTGATAAATAGCTTCCATGGATCTTTCCTCAGCATCCACATTATAAACCCCAAGAAGGGAAACTGTTGAACGAAGAACACTCATCGGGTGTAAATGGGGGCGAGATTGGATAAGAATACATTGTTCTACAGCATCTGAAATGTCATAGTTCTTACGTAACTCGGCCTCAAAATACTTGAGTTCCATTTGCGTTGGAAGATGACCATTCCACAGCAGATAAATCACTTCCTCAAAAGACGCCTTATTATCCATAAACTCGGAAATATCATATCCTGCATAGGATAAATGGTCATCAATAATAGATGAAATCCTAGTATTACAGGCAATCATATCCTTAAGTCCATTAATTTCAACTGTTGTCATATTAGGCTCCCTTCAATTTTTTTCTTACAACCATAGGCAAGATACCACCATTTTTATAGTAGCGAATATCAGCATCTGCATCAAAACGAACCAGTACTTTGAAAGTTTTGGTTTGTTCAGGTGTTGAAGCTGTAACAGTGATAACATCATGAACACCTGGATTTTCTGAAAGATCAAAGCTAAAGATCTCATGTCCTGTCAATCCAAGAGTTTCAGCATTTTCTCCTTCCATAAATTGTACCGGCAAAATTCCCATCATGACTAGATTTGAACGGTGAATACGCTCAAAACTCTCAGCAAGTACTACTTTTACACCAAGAAGATTTGCCCCTTTAGCTGCCCAGTCACGACTTGAGCCCATCCCATAATCCTTACCAGCAATTACAAGAGTATCTCGATTAGCTTCTTTATATTTCATAGCAGCATCATATATAGGTAGAATGTCACCTTCATATTTAGTAAATCCACCAATTTTTCCTTCTGCCAACTCATTTTTGATACGAATATTAGCAAAAGTTCCTCGCATCATGACTTCATGGTTTCCACGACGACTACCATAAGAATTAAATTCTTGATAATCTACACCATTTTCAGACAAATAGCGTGCTGCTGGACTATTTCTAGCAATATTACCAGCTGGAGAAATATGGTCTGTTGTAACCGTATCTCCAAATTTAGCCAATACCTTCAAATTATTCAAAGGTTTAATGGTCAAATCATCTCCTAAAGCATCAAAGTAAGGTGGATTTTGAATATAGGTAGACTTTTGATTCCATTTATAATTTTGGCTCTGTTCAGTAGGGATGGCATTCCACTTCTCACTGTCAGAGAAGACACTAGCGTATTCGTCTCGGAAAAGTTGACGGGTTACATATTTATCCACATAAGCTTCAATTTCATCACGTGATGGCATAATATCTTCTAGATAGACGGCTTGCCCATTGTCGTCAAAACCTAAAGGCTCCCTTGTCAAATCAATATTAGTGTTACCAGCCAAAGCGTAGGCAACAACCAATGGTGGGCTAGCTAAGAAATTTGCTTTTACGAGAGGATTAATACGCCCTTCAAAGTTACGATTTCCTGACAGAACGGCACTCGCTAGTAAGTCCTTGTCTACAATAGCCTTAGCTACCTCAGGACGTAAATCTCCCGAGTTACCAATACACGTCGTACATCCGTAACCTACCAAATTGAAGCCAAGCTTGTCTAAGTAGCTTTGCAAGCCTGAAGCTTTAAGATAACCAGTAACAACTTTAGAACCTGGTGCCAAAGATGTCTTCACCGTTGGAGATACCTTTAACCCTTTCTCAACTGCTTTTTTAGCTAAAAGACCAGCCGCCATAAGAACGTAAGGATTTGAGGTATTGGTACATGATGTGATCGCAGCAATGGCCACATGACCCGTTTGAATTGTTTCTGAATGATCCTCAAAATCAACTTTTGCCGTTTTTTCTAACTCTTCCTTATCCAATCCAAAGCCACGCACACCTGCTTCTCGTACCACTGCATCCTGAAATTCTTGCTTAGCATCGGATAAGAGGATCAAATCCTGTGGACGTTTAGGACCTGAGATAGAAGGTTTAATGGTTGACAAATCAATTTCAACAACCTTAGTATACTTGGCTTCTTTACTTGGGTCATAAAACAGATGATTGGCTTTCGTGTAGGCTTCCGTGATCTGGATATGTTCCTCATCACGGTTAGTTAAGCGCATATAGTTAAGAGTTTCGTCATCAATAGGAAAATAACCACAAGTTGCCCCATATTCTGGTGCCATATTAGCGACTGTAGCACGATCGGCTAGAGATAGGCTTTTTAAGCCAGAACCAAAATACTCTACAAATTTACCAACAACATTTTCAGAACGAAGTACCTGAGTAATCTTGAGAGCCAAGTCTGTTGCCGTAGCAATTTTAGGCAGTTCACCTGTTAAATGTACACCAATAACCTCTGGAATTGGGAAATAGGAAGCTTCACCTAACATAGCTGCTTCAGCTTCAATTCCGCCGACACCCCAACCCAGAACACCAATACCATTAATCATCGTTGTGTGACTATCTGTACCAAACATAGAGTCAGGATATAGTAGCCCATCTTTTTCAATAATGACATCACTTAGAAACTCAATATTAACCTGGTGAATAATACCTGTAGCTGGTGGAACCGCACGGTAATTTTCAAAAGACTGTTCGGCCCATTTAAGAAATTCGTAGCGCTCATTGTTACGTTTAAATTCTAGATTGATATTATCTTCAA
Source organism: uncultured Streptococcus sp. (assembly GCF_963545685.1). Taxonomy (GTDB): domain Bacteria; phylum Bacillota; class Bacilli; order Lactobacillales; family Streptococcaceae; genus Streptococcus. The sequence continues at coordinate 4,507 of NZ_CAUUKN010000066.1, forward strand.
GCGCTGTATCACATCCATATGAGTCGACTTGAACAGAGTGGTCAATGACCAAATCTACTGGAATCTCTGGATTAATAAGCTCTGCTTTACCACCATTAGACACTATAGCATCTCGCATTGAGGCCAAGTCAACGACAACAGGAACCCCTGTGAAATCTTGTAAAATGACACGACTAGGTTTAAATGGTACTTCAGAAATTGTCGGAAAATTCGGAAATTTCATTAGGTCAGAAATGTGAGATTCCTTTACATCAACACCATCTTTTTTTCGGAGGAGACTTTCAAGTAGTATTCGAATGCTATAAGGTAGTTCTCCGACCTTAACATCATAAGATTTTGCTGCTTTTTCGAGATCATAAAAAGAGAATGTCTTACCATTTACAGTTAGATTTGAACAGTATTCTTGCATACTTGAACCTCCATTGGTTAAAAAATTTCCTTTATTCTACACTGTTTTTTTTGAAAAAACAAATAGAATCGGCATTTTGGTGTCATATTTTATGACATCTTTAGTTAGCTGTTGATATTTTAGTCATTTCCATAAACAAATTCTATTTAATTTAAGGAAACTAAAAAAAGCCTTTAAAACACAAGATATAGGGTTGTGTTTCAATACTAAACACAAAATATTGTATTTCCTTAAGTAATTTAGCTTGATTTTTCCCAATATTTTGGGTATCCTATTAGAGTTCTAAAAAGTGATTCCTAGTCACTTAAAATCTTTTAAAAAAGGAGTAATTGCAATGGCAAAGATTACATTGTTTTCAAAAAACAACTGCATGCAATGCAAAATGACAAAAAAATTCTTGGAAAAGGAAGGCGCTGATTTCGAAGAAATCAACATCGATGAACAACCGGAAAAAATTGATTACGTCAAAAGCCTAGGTTTTACTGCTGCTCCAGTCATTGAAGCAGGCGACATCGTCTTTTCAGGTTTCCAACCGGCTAAACTTAAAGAAATCCTTTAATTATCAAGTTTTTATTTTTATATAGAAAGGAACTTGTTTGCTTAGTTTAATATGTTAGCCTTAATCTACCTTTAAACTAGGCCTGGTATCTGTATTATGTCTTTAAAAAATCTTGGCGATGTTTCTTACTTCCGCCTCAACAACGAAATTAACCGTCCTGTAAACGGTCAAATTCCTTTGCATAAGGATAAAGAAGCGCTTCGTGCCTTTTTCCTTGAAAATGTTAAGCCAAATTCAATGGCATTCAACAGCATCACAGATAAAATTAATTATTTGATTGAAAACGACTATATTGAGTCTGAATTCATCGGTAAATACGAACCTGCTTTCATCGAAAAATTATCTGCAGAAATTCATTCTCAAAAATTCCGCTTCCAATCTTTCATGGCAGCCTACAAGTTCTACCAACAATATGCTCTCAAAACAAATGATGGCGAGTCATACCTTGAAAGTATTGAAGATCGTGTTCTTTTCAATGCTCTTTACTTCGCTGATGGTGATGAAAACCTAGCTAGTGACCTTGCTAACGAAATGATTCACCAACGTTATCAACCTGCTACTCCTTCATTTTTAAATGCTGGACGCAGTCGTCGTGGAGAACTCGTTTCATGTTTCCTTATTCAAGTAACGGATGACATGAATTCCATCGGTCGTTCTATTAACTCTGCTCTCCAATTATCTCGTATTGGTGGAGGGGTAGGTATTAGTCTATCTAACCTTCGTGAAGCTGGTGCTCCTATCAAAGGATATGCTGGTGCTGCTTCTGGAGTTGTCCCAGTTATGAAGCTTTTCGAAGACAGCTTCTCTTACTCAAACCAACTTGGTCAACGCCAAGGTGCCGGTGTTGTTTATCTGGATGTTTTCCACCCAGATATCCTTGCTTTCCTTTCTACTAAGAAAGAGAACGCCGATGAAAAGGTACGTGTTAAGACATTGTCACTAGGTGTTACAGTACCAGATAAATTCTACGAGTTAGCACGTAA
>NZ_CAUUKN010000067.1:0-6365 GCF_963545685.1 uncultured Streptococcus sp.
ATCTCTTAGAAGAGGTGAATCCCATGGGACGTAAATGGGCTAATATCGTTGCTAAGAAAACTGCTAAAGATGGTGCTAACTCAAAGGTTTACGCTAAATTTGGTGTTGAAATCTATGTAGCTGCTAAACAAGGTGAGCCAGATCCAGAGTCAAACTCAGCCTTGAAATTCGTTTTGGAACGTGCTAAACAAGCACAAGTACCAAAACATGTTATTGATAAGGCTATTGATAAGGCTAAAGGGAACACAGATGAAACTTTCGTTGAGGGGCGTTATGAAGGATTTGGACCTAACGGTTCTATGATTATCGTTGATACTTTGACTTCAAACGTTAACCGTACAGCAGCTAACGTACGTACAGCCTTTGGTAAAAATGGTGGTAACATGGGTGCCTCAGGTTCTGTATCATACATGTTCGATAAAAAAGGTGTTATCGTGTTTGCAGGTGAAGATGCAGACGCTATCTTTGAACAATTGCTTGAAGCAGATGTAGAAGTTGAAGATGTAGAAGCAGAAGATGGTACTATCACTGTTTATACTGAGCCAACAGACCTTCACAAGGCATTGGAAGCTCTCCGTGCTAACGGTCAGGAAGAGTTCCAAGTGACAGAACTTGAAATGATTCCACAAACTGAGGTTACTCTTGAAGGCGAAGACCTTGAAACGTTTGAAGGGCTTATTGATGCTCTTGAAGCGGATGATGATGTTCAAAAGGTTTATCACAACGTAGCAGATATGTAATCTCATTAAACACTTTCGGTCTTATGGAAAGTGTTTTCATGTGGTCTGGATAAGGATTTGCCTTGCTTGTCCTGACGTAATCTGATATAGTAGTAGCCAAGTGAATTATTGGAGGAACACGAAATATGAATATGATGCTATTGTTAGCCATTTATGCTGTTGCAATTGTTGCTTATGTGGCGTTTAGCCGTCGCCGTCAGGCAAAGGCTCAAGAAGATCGTTTTGCAGGTCTTGCTAAGGGCGCGGAAGTCGAAACAATTGGTGGTTTGATTGCCATTGTTGACGAAATCGATAAAGAAAATAATCGTATCGTCTTGGATGCGGAAGGTGTTTTCTTGACCTTTGATTTGAGCCGTTCAATCATGAAAGTGATTACGCCAGCACCAAGTACAGAAACAGCAGAGACTGTTAAAGAGACAATTGTTGAAGAAGATTCAGCGATTGAGTCTGCTGATGAAAAGTAAGATGTGTATTTTAGGCTAGGTTAAATCCTAGTCTTTTTACATTTTCTAATCTCCTTGGTATTAAACACTGTTCAGAACCCTTTAAAATGTGGTAAAATAAAGGGTAAACTATATTTAGAGGATATTCCATGTTTAAATTTAGAAAAAAATCTCATCAAGAGGTTCTAGACAATATTCCTAACCATATTGGCATTATTATGGATGGAAATGGCCGTTGGGCTAAAAAGCGTCTACAACCACGTGTTATGGGACATAAGGCTGGGATGGATGCCTTGCAAAAGGTAACTATCGAAGCGTCACAACTTGGAGTTAAGGTATTGACAGTCTATGCCTTCTCAACTGAAAACTGGTCACGTCCACAAGACGAAGTTAAATTCATCATGAATTTGCCAGTTGAATTTTTTAACAAGTATGTACCAGAATTAGATAAAAACAATGTTCGCATTTTGACGATCGGAGATAATAGTCGCCTGCCTAAGGAAACCTTAGATGCTCTTGAAAAGGCAGTAGAGCAGACGAAACATAATTCCGGTTTGGTACTCAATTTTGCATTGAGCTACGGTGGTCGTGCGGAGATTGTATCGGCTGTTCAAGCTATTGCTAAAGAGGTTGAAACAGGTAAACTTAGACCAGAAGCTATTGATGAAGATCTCATTGCTAAGCATTTGATGACAGATAAATTGCCTTACCTCTATCGTGATCCAGATTTAATTATCCGTACCAGTGGCGAACTTCGTCTTAGTAATTTCTTGCCTTGGCAATCTGCCTATAGTGAGTTTTACTTCACAGATGTTTTCTGGCCAGACTTTGATCAGCAGGGACTACGTCAAGCTATCTCTGACTACAATAAACGTCACCGTCGCTTCGGTGGTGTCTAGAAAGGACCTCTCATGCAAGAACGTTTAATTGGTGGGGGTGTGGCAGCAGCCATTTTCCTCCCATTGCTCTTTATCGGTGGTCTTCCTTTCCAACTTTTAGTTGGAGCCATGGCCATGGTTGCTATGTCTGAGATGCTTCGCATGAAGCGCTTGGAGATTTTCTCTATCGAGGGTATATTGTCAATGTTGGCAGCCTTTATCTTGGCTGTGCCGATTGATCATTATTTTATCAGTCTTCCGACAAATGCCAATGTGACAGGCTTTGCTATCATTTCTTTTTTGATTTTAGCAGGAACTGTCCTTAATAGTGACCACTATTCTTTTGATGATGCGGCATATCCAATCGCCTCTGCCTTTTATGTTGGTATCGGTTTCCAAAATCTCATTGCAGCACGTTTGGATAGCTGGGAAAAAGTTCTATTTGCCCTCTTCATTGTTTGGGCGACGGACATTGGTGCTTATCACTTTGGTCGTCAATTTGGTCAGAACAAGTTATTGCCAAAAGTATCACCCAATAAGACTATTGAGGGGAGCATCGGTGGTATCTTATCAGCAATCATTGTAGCGCTACTCTTTGGGTTGATTAACCATAGTGTCTATGCACCGCATAGCTTCTTCTGGTTGCTTATTTGCACCATTCTTTTTAGTATTTTTGGTCAATTTGGTGACTTGGTTGAATCAGCTATTAAACGACACTTTGGTGTCAAAGACTCAGGGAACCTTATTCCTGGGCATGGTGGTATATTAGACCGTTGTGATAGCTGGATTTTCGTTTTCCCAATCATGCACTTCCTTGGACTTTTTTAGGAGTGGAGATATCTAGATGAAAGCTATTATTACCTTTTTACTGATTTTCTGTGTGATTGTCGTCTTCCATGAGTTTGGTCATTTCTTTTTTGCCAAACGATCAGGCATTCTGGTGCGTGAATTTGCTATTGGGATGGGACCGAAAATTTTTGCACACACTGGTAAGGATGGTACCGTTTATACTATTCGCATCCTACCTTTAGGTGGTTATGTGCGTATGGCCGGTTGGGGTGAAGATACAACTGAGATTAAAACTGGTAGCCCTGCCAGCCTAACGCTTGGGAAAGATGGCAAAGTAAGGCGTATTAATCTTTCAGATCGCCAGGTTGACCAGACGGCTTTACCTATGAACGTTACTGCTTATGATTTGGAAGATAAGTTGACTATTACAGGTCTAGTCCTAGATGAGACCAAGACCTATGAGGTTGACCATGACGCCACTATCGTTGAGGAGGACGGTACGGAGCTTCGTATTGCTCCTAAGGATGTCCAATATCAAAATGCTAGCATTTGGGGACGTTTAATTACCAATTTTGCTGGTCCTATGAACAACTTTATTCTTGGAGTATTGGTCTTTATTATCCTTGCCTTTGTTCAAGGTGGTGTTCAAGATACGTCTACCAACCGTATCCAGGTGGCAAATGGTGGCGCTGCTCAGGTGGCAGGTTTGAAAACTGGTGATGCCATCGAGGCCATTAATAAGGACAAGGTTACTGACTGGGACAGCTTGAAAGAAGCTTTGACAGAGAATACCCAAAAATTCTCGAAAGGTGACAGCCTTTCTGTGACGGTTAAGAGAAGTAATGGTCAAGAAGAAACTATTTCTGTTAAACCTCAAGAGAGCCAAGGTAGCTACTTTTTGGGTGTCTCTCCAGCCTTAAAGACAGGCCTTAAAGATAAGATTTTTGGTGGTTTCCAAATGGCTTGGGAAGGTGCAACGGCAATTCTCGCTGCGCTCAAGGGGCTTATTACCAACTTTAGTTTGAACAAACTTGGTGGACCGGTTGCTATGTTCCAGATGTCTGCACAGGCCTCAGAAAGTGGCTTGATTTCCATCCTTAACCTTATGGGAATGCTCTCTATCAACTTAGGGATTTTCAATCTTATTCCAATTCCAGCCCTTGACGGTGGTAAAATTGTTATGAATATTATTGAGGCGATTCGTCGTAAACCACTAAATCAAGAAATTGAAAGCTATATCACACTCGCAGGTGTTGCGGTCATGGTTGTCCTTATGATTGCAGTGACTTGGAATGATATTATGCGTGCTTTCTTTTAATTAGAAACAAAGAAACGAAAGGAAGTCTAAGGGGCTTGACCCAAGGTCCAGCCTCCTTAGTATGTAAATGATGAAACAAAGTAAAATGTTGATTCCAACACTTCGTGAAATGCCAAGTGATGCTCAAGTTATCAGTCATGCCCTTATGGTACGTGCGGGTTACGTGCGTCAGGTCTCTGCTGGTATTTATGCTTATATGCCATTGGCAAATCGTGCTATCGAGAAATTCAAAACCATCATGCGTGAGGAGTTTGAAAAAATCGGTGCGGTTGAAATGTTGGCGCCAGCGCTTTTGACAGCAGATTTGTGGCGTGAGTCAGGCCGTTATGAAACTTACGGTGAAGACCTTTATAAACTAAAAAACCGTGATAAATCCGACTTTATTCTCGGTCCAACTCACGAAGAAACTTTTACAGCCTTGGTACGCGATGCGGTTAAATCATACAAACAATTGCCACTTAACCTTTATCAAATTCAATCTAAATATCGTGATGAAAAACGTCCTCGTAATGGACTTCTTCGTACGCGTGAATTTATCATGAAGGATGCTTATAGTTTCCACCAAAACTACGAAGATTTGGATGTCACTTACGAAGACTATCGTAAGGCCTATGAAGCTATCTTTACACGTGCTGGCCTTGAGTTTAAGGGTATCATCGGTGATGGTGGTGCCATGGGTGGTAAGGATTCCCAAGAATTTATGGCTGTCACTCCTGAACGTACAGACCTTAATCGTTGGGTAGTTCTTGATAAGTCAATTGCTTCATTGGATGAGATTCCAGAAGATGTCATGGAAGAAATCAAGAACGAATTGACATCATGGCTGGTATCTGGTGAAGATACGATTGCATACTCTACAGAGTCAAGCTATGCAGCTAACCTTGAGATGGCTACAAACGCCTACACACCAGCGACTAAGGTTGTGACTCAAGAAGAAGTATCACGAATTGAAACACCAGATTGCAAGTCAATTGACGACGTCGCTGCTTTCTTGAATGTTCCAGAAGAACAAACGATTAAGACTTTGCTTTTCATCGCTGATGACGAACCAGTAGTGGCTCTGCTTGTTGGTAATGATCAACTCAACGATGTGAAATTGAAAAACTACCTTGCAGCTGACTTCCTTGAACCAGCTACAGAAGATGAAGGGCGTCAAGTCTTTGGTGCTAACTTCGGTTCTCTTGGTCCAGTCAACCTTCCTGAAAATGTTCGTATCATTGCAGATCGTAAGGTTCAAGACGTGGCTAATGCTGTTGTTGGAGCCAATGAAGATGGTTATCACTTGACAGGGGTTAACCCAGAGCGGGACTTCAAGGCAGAATACGTGGATATTCGTGAAGTTAAAGAAGGTGAGGTTTCGCCAGACGGTCAAGGTGTCCTTCAGTTTGCGCGTGGTATCGAGATTGGTCATATCTTTAAACTTGGTACACGTTACTCTGAAAGTATGGGTGCTAATGTTCTTGACGAAAATGGTCGTGCAGTTCCAATTATCATGGGTTGTTACGGTATTGGTGTTAGCCGTATCTTATCAGCGGTTATCGAGCAACATGCCCGTCTCTTTGTCAACAAGACACCAAAAGGTCAATACCGTTATGCTTGGGGCATTAACTTCCCTAAAGAATTGGCGCCTTATGATGTTCACTTGATTACAGTTAACACTAAGGACGAGGAAGCTAATGCATTGACAGATCGTTTGGAAGCTGCTCTTGCGGCTGAAGGTTACGATGTCTTGACAGATGATCGTAATGAACGTGTTGGTTCTAAATTCTCTGATAGTGACCTTATCGGGCTTCCAATTCGTGTGACCGTTGGTAAAAAGGCAAGTGAAGGTGTTGTCGAAGTTAAAATCAAGGCAACTGGCGACACTATTGAAGTGAACGCAGATAATTTGATTGAAACACTTGCTATCTTAACAACGGAACAAGATGCTTAATGCGAAAAAATCTTTTCTTGTAGAAGCAGGAAGAGATTTTTCTTTTTAAACGACAAAGATGAACTGAGAAAGAGGAGATAAAATCCAATTTGACAGAATTGTCTAAATAGTGTAAACTTAAATCTATCTTAACTACGGAGGCATCACATGCTTAATAAAGCTACCCACTGGGGAGATCTTAAAGCTTTTTATTACTTTAGTTTCTTTAGATAGGACGTTTGTGTTTCAAGATACAAGCGTCAATAAGTTTGTATCTATGAAGCT
>NZ_CAUUKN010000068.1:0-6135 GCF_963545685.1 uncultured Streptococcus sp.
CTAGATTTTCAACAGGAGTGTTTTTCTTGTGTCTCATTTTTGGGGGCTAGTACCCTGTCTTTGTCGTTTTATCTAAACAAACTTGCTAGGATCCACAAGAGATAAATATGAGCTGGATAGAATATATAGAAGAAATTCTTATTGCCACTACCACGCTCACCATTGTAGAAATACATAGGAATCGCAGCGAAGACCATCATCCACTGAACACCTGTAGGATCAAAGAGATGGGCAATCACTGAAATAACTGCTAAGACAATAATCTGAGCGATACGGTTAGTTCGGAAAATGTAGAACAAAAGGCCGAGAATGACCATAACAAAGCCACCCTCAACCATGATAATACTTGGCACCAGTGACAAGATAAAGGCAACAATCTGCACAAGGATTGGGTTTGCATGTGGCGTTTCGAATATACCTGCCAGCACCACGACTGGAATAGATGAAAGAATTGGCAAGAGAAAGACACCCATCCCCTGAATCAATTCCCTATAAGATTTGTCACGAAGTCCCTTAAACAATAAATCCCAAGAGTAAATAAAAATTCCAGTAATAAAGAAAGTTGAGAAGGCATTATTGGTTAAACCGATACTACCATTATGAAAAATACTACCAATGATAGCGTTGCCAATGGTCATAAACCAACTCATGTAAAGCAAACGCCTGAGAAAAGCCATACGGTCATGTGTATAATGGAAACTATCAGCTGCTAGAAAGAGGAAAATCGGGAAAGCCAGGCGTCCCAACATCGTCAACCAAATAGGTGCCCCCATACTCCCGAACATCTGATAGATTTGGTCCAAAAACATAAGTGCAACAGCTAGGTATTTTAAATTAGTCGCATTGCATATCTTTTTTATATCGTTCATTTAATGCTCCTTTAATTTTCAGCATATTAAATGATACCATAACTAGAACATAAATTCAAAAGAATATTTGAGGAAATTTGATATGATTTTTAGCTGTTTATGTCATACAGTTTTTCAGGAGAATTTATACTACATTAAATAATAAGTTTAGATTCTCGACCCACCCCAAGCATTTCTACAGGCTTTATGCTATAATGGTTAGGCATTTTATGTATTATCACAATTAAAATAACAACCATTATCTCTAACAAGAAAGGAAGTGCATCATGTCTTTTGACGGCTTTTTTCTTCATCATATGACGGCTGAGTTGCGTGAGCAGGTGCTTTACGGGCGTATCCAGAAGGTTAATCAGCCTTTTGAGCGTGAATTGGTGTTGACCATTCGTAACAATCGTCAGAATTACAAGCTTCTGCTTTCGGCTCATCCTGTCTTTGGGCGTATCCAGACGACCAAGGCAGAGTTGCCAAATCCGCAGAATCCAAACACCTATACCATGATTATGCGTAAATATCTTCAGGGGGCAGTTATTGAGGATATCCAGCAGCTAGAAAATGACCGTGTTCTTGAGATTTCCGTGTCTAACAAAAACGAAATTGGTGACAGCGTTAAGGTTACACTTGTTATGGAAATCATGGGGAAACACTCTAACATTATCCTAATTGACAAGAACGAGAGTAAAATCATTGAGTCTATCAAGCACGTTGGTTTCTCACAAAATAGTTACCGAACTATTCTGCCTGGCTCTACCTATATTGCTCCACCGAAGACAGATGCTAGGAATCCTTTCGATATTCCAGACGAAAAGCTCTTTGAAATCTTACAAACGGAAGACCTGTCAGCTAGAAACCTTCAAAAACTCTTCCAAGGGTTGGGGCGTGACACAGCTAATGAATTATCAGCCTTATTAGAGACTGATAAACTCAAGAATTTCCGTGCCTTCTTTAATCGTGAAGTCCAACCTAATCTTACAACTAAGGCTTTTTCAGCTGTAAAATTCTCAGATAGTCAGGACCAACCTAAGTTTGATACCTTGTCAGCGCTTTTGGACTACTACTACTTGGACAAGGCTGCGCGTGACCGTGTGGCTCAACAGGCTAGTGATTTGATCCATCGTGTGCAAAATGAACTAGAAAAAAACAAGAAAAAACTTGTTAAACAGGAAAAAGAGCTTGCTGCTACTGAAAATGCTGAGGAGTTCCGTCAAAAAGGTGAACTTTTAACAACCTACCTTAGCATGGTACCGAATGATCAGGATAGTGTTGAGCTAGACAACTACTACACTGGCGAAAAGATTACCATTCCTCTAAATGTGGCTCTAACGCCTAACCAGAATGCTCAGCGTTACTTCAAGAAATACCAGAAACTCAAGGAAGCTGTTAAGCACTTGACTGGTTTAATCGAGGAAACCAAACAGACAATTGACTATTTAGAAAGTGTTGAATTCAGTCTGTCTCAAGCCAATATGGATGAGATCGAGGATATACGTGAAGAGCTTGTTCAGGCTGGCTTTATAAAGCGTCGTTCAACTGACAAACGTCACAAACGCAAGAAACCTGAACAGTATCTAGCTTCTGATGGCAAGACCATTATCATGGTTGGTCGTAATAACCTACAAAATGAAGAGTTGACCTTTAAGATGGCTAAAAAAGGTGAGCTCTGGTTCCACGCAAAGGATATTCCAGGTAGTCACGTAGTCATCAAGGACAATCCTAACCCAACTGATGAGGTCAAGACTGATGCGGCTGAGTTGGCAGCCTACTACTCCAAGGCTCGTCTGTCAAACTTGGTTCAAGTGGATATGATCGATGTCAAGAAACTCAATAAACCAACAGCAGCTAAGCCTGGATTTGTGACTTATACAGGACAAAAGACCTTACGTGTCACACCGACTGAAGAAAAAATTGACAGCATGCGGATGAAATAATCTATTTTGCATAGAAAACTCTCTCGTTTCTGATACGGAGGCTGAATTAGAAAACATCCTTAAATCATCTTCTTACAACCATCTATACACTGAAAAATTTAATTTTAAGTTTTATCAAGCTATGAATTTTTTAAGACAAAACAATCCTATAAGACCGGTTTTCGGTCTTTTTCATTTTGACAACACTGATTATTACTAACCTTTACAAAAAAACTGATGAATTTCTTTTAAGCAGCCTCTATTTTTTTCTTGTTTTCACGACATTTTTCTAACGACTATGTTAAACTATATAGGTAATTATATATAAAGGAGACTTTCAATGAAGGGTCTTATGACATGGACCAGTTCTTTGTTAGAGTTGTTAGGTCGCTACGTGGGACTCATCTTATTCGGGGTGTTTTTTGTGACAGCCATGATTATTCGGACCACTATGATGACCGGTTACTTTGAGTGGGCTGAAATTAGTCGCGTGCCGTGGTATGTTTATGTTTCGGGTGGAATTATTCTGCTTTTGACTCTTCTCTGGCCCAAGCTTTTAAAGAACTATACAACCAAGCAAATCTTTACTTTTTTTACAATTTGCTTCGTGAGTTTTGGACTCGTTTTGATTTTTCTGACTAGTTTTGCTGGACGAGACGATGCAGGTACCGTTTTTCGAGGGGCAGTGCAGTTTAATGCTGGTAACTTCTCCTTGATTAAACCTGGGGCTTACTTCTATCGTTATCCCCACCAGTTAGGGATGCTTAGCTTTGAAAGGCTTATTCTTTACCTAATTCCTCTACCTGTTATCTCGGTTTTCTATGTGCTCAATCTGGCTATGGTCATTGGGATGAACTATGCTACCTGGAAAATCACAGATGAACTTTTTAAAAAATCGCATATCAGTCGTTTGGCTGTCATCATGAGTTTTGGTTTTTTACCTCTCGTATTCAACATTATGTTTGCTTACGGGCTCATGTATGGATTGTTCTTCTCCAGTTTTGCTATTCTATTTTTCCTACGCTACTTGAGGAATGGTAAAGCTAAAAATGCTATAGTTTCTGTGATTATGCTAACCTTGGCTTACTGGGTGAGAAGTAATAATATTATTCTCATTCTTGCGTTGTCCGGTATTCTAATACTGTTGGTACTTAGAGAAAAACGCTACTCTTATTTACTTTTGATACTAGCCTTATTCGCTTTTCCTATGGCTATGCATAAGGCGACAACTAGCTATTATGAAATAACTACCCATCAAAAAATTCCTGGAACACCTCAAATCGCTTGGTTGGCCATGGGCTTACAGGATGAGCCGGACTCAAATCGTATGCCAGGCTGGTATACCGGCTACGTTCGAAAAATCTATACTAAGAAAAAGGGGAATATTGATAAGATTGAGAAAAGTGCAAATCACCTCTTTGACAAGCGAGTACAATATTTCTTAGAACATCCAGATGAAGCGAAGTGGTTTTTCAGCACTAAATTTATCACTTCTTGGACTGAAGGGAGTTTTCAATCCATCTGGAATGGGCCTAGTAAAGATAAGCATCAACCATTGTGGAATCGCTTTGCGGCATCTATTTATCATGATGGGACCCTACATCTCTTTTTTGTAACCTATATGCAAGGTTACCTTCTAGTCCTCTACTTGGGTGGTGTATTCTATTATGCCTTTGCTTATAAACGAATGGGAGATGGGGCAACACTTGGACTTTATGCCTTCCTTTATCTCTTTGGAGGGCTTCTCTTCCATCTCATTTCTGAGACCAAAAGCCAGTACACCCTTCCCTATATTTACTTACAGCTTCCAATGATTGCGGCAGGTTATAGTCATATATCACAAAAGCTCAGTCGCTATCTAAAGGGCATGAAAAAGTCATCCTAGGGTGGCTTTTTTAGATTGTCTCACACTTGCTATCTTGTTATAATAGTTCTATGAAAAATTCGTCAGTTGATCTTTTACGAGGCCCAATTTTGAGGTCTCTTTTAATCTTTGCTCTGCCTATTCTGGTTTCTAATATTTTCCAGCAACTCTACAATACTGCTGATGTCATGATTGTGGGGCGCTTTCTAGGGCCTGATGCCCTAGCTGCAGTTGGGGCCTCATCTGCTATTTTTGATTTAGTTATCGGATTTGCCCTTGGTGTTGGAAATGGTATGGGAGTTGTTATTGCACGTTATTATGGTGCGCAACAATATGATAAGCTTCGTCAATCTGTTGCTACCACATTTGTAATTGGTCTAGGCTTAAGTGCCTTAGTTATGATTTCAGGGCATTTTGGTCTTTATCCTTTGCTAACTTTTTTAGGAACCCCTAGTTCTATCATTGGGCAGGCCTACCAGTATATTTCCATGATTGTGTCTTGTGTTGGGGTAAGCTTGGGCTATAATCTGTGCGCAGGCCTACTTAGGGCAGTTGGTGATAGTCTTACAGCCCTTTATTTCCTAATTTTTTCAGCCTTAGTTAATATCATTTTAGACCTTTTCTTTATTACACAACTTCATCTTGGCGTACAATCAGCAGGCTTGGCGACTATTATCTCACAGGGGCTTTCAGCTATCCTTTGTCTTTACTATATTAAGAAGAAAGTGACCTTTCTCCTTCCAAATAAGTCTGACTTTGTTCTTGACTCAAGCCTTTATCTGGACCTTTTTGGACAAGGGATGGCCATGGGCCTCATGAATTCCATCGTTTCTATTGGAACTGTGACCTTACAGTACGCAATTAATGGTTTTGGTCCTCTCATTATTAGTGCTCAGGTGGCAGCAAGACGAATTATGTCCTTTGCTGTTCTACCATTGACCTCCCTTGCTGCTGGGGTGACGACCTTCACCTCACAGAATTTCGGGGCCCGACAGTTTAAGCGCATTGTTGAAGGTTTGAAACAGTCATGCCTTGTCTCTATCAGTTGGTCCATTATTGCCTGTGCCCTACTCTATGTGGCAAGTCCCTTCTTGGCTGATCTTATCTCTGGGTCTGATAATGCTATGATTATCGACAACGCTAGCCGCTACTTGCGTATTAGTTCCCTTTTTTATCCTATTTTGGGAATGCTCTTCATCTTTAGAAATAGTCTCCAGGGGCTAGGTAAAAAACTCACACCTTTAACCTCTAGCTTTATTGAGCTTTTTGGTAAAATTCTCTTTGTTGTTTTTGTCATTCCTTATATGAATTACCTTGGCGTTATCCTATGTGAACCTATGATTTGGATTCCTATGACTATTCAGCTCTATTTTTCTTTGAGAAAACATATCAGACGCTTGTTTGTCAGCTAGACCTCTTTTTGAACATAGAAAAACGACCTTGATGATATGCCCCCTGTCAAGTAGACAGGTTAAATATCTAATAGTAGTGTCTGTTT
>NZ_CAUUKN010000069.1:0-6101 GCF_963545685.1 uncultured Streptococcus sp.
TGTCATTACACTTCCTCCATCAACATTAAAAGTGCTTTCATTATAACAAAATTCCTCAGCAAAAGCAGTTACTGAGGAAAGTTTGTCTTATTTAACTAAGATTGCTAGGGTTTGATAAGGTTTAAGAATTACTTTTTCAGCAAACTCAGCTTCCTCATAATTGGACAAGAGCACTCGCCCTGCTTGGTATTCTTCTGGAATCTCCACTTTAGCTTCACTTCCATAGAAATTATTGAGCACCAAAAGTTTTTGACCGTCTAAGTGGCGTTCAAAGGCGTAGACTTGTTGACTATCTTCAAGTGCTGGCTTATAGCTTCCTTCTGAAATGATAGGCAATTCTTTACGCAAGCGAATTAATTCTTTATAGAAGGTAAAGATTGGTCCATTAATCTCATTTGCAACGTTGATGTCTTTGTAAGATTTACCAGCTTTCAACCATGGAGTACCTGTTGAAAAACCTGCATTTAGAGAAGCATCCCATTGCATTGGCGTACGGGAATTATCACGTGACTTAGCTTGGATAATCTTAAAGGCTTGCTCAGGAGACTTGCCTTGGTCCAAAAGCATCTGGTAAGCATTAATAGATTCCACATCTACATAATCTTCCATAGAATCATAGTCTGGATCAATCATGCCAATCTCTTCACCCATATAGATATAAGGTGTTCCACGTGACAAGTGAATGCTAGCGGCTAGCATGGTCGCTCCTTCATTACGGAAGTTCTTGATATCCACAAAACGATTCAAAGCACGAGGTTGGTCGTGGTTATTCCAGAAGAGGGCACTCCATCCACCACGATCGCTCATTTCCTTGCCCCAAGTGTGGTAGAGACGCTTGAGCTCTTCAAAATCAAAGGGAGTAATGGTCCATTTTTGTCCATCTTGGTAGTCCACTTTTAAATGGTGGAAATTAAAGGCCATAGACAACTCATGACGTTCCGGTGCCGAATACAGAACACAGTTATCAATGGTTGTTGAAGACATCTCTCCCACTGTCATAAAACTATCGTCAGAACCGAAGGTCGCTTCATTCATCATGCGAAGATAATCATGCACGATGGGTTTGTCTGTATAAGCTGGTTTCCCTTCATTTTCTGGACAATCTACTAAAACCTCGTCCTTACCAATCAAGTTGATCACGTCAAAACGGAAACCTTTAACACCTTTGTCTCGCCAGAAATTGACTACCTTAAACAACTCCTTACGGACATTTGGATTACGCCAATTAAGGTCTGCCTGAGTCACGTCAAAGAGGTGGAGATAGTATTTCCCCGTATCTCCAAATGGTGCCCAAGCAGAGCCGCCAAATTTAGACAACCAATCGGTCGGTTGGTCCTGAATGAAGAAGAAATCTTGATAATACTTGTCTCCAGCAAGAGCCTTTTGGAACCACTCATGCTCCGTTGAGCAATGGTTAAGCACCATGTCTAGCATGAAGTCAATCTTGTGCCCTTTCCCAACTCGGACCATTTCTTCAAAATCAGCCATATCCCCAAATACAGGATTTACCGCTGTATAATCTGAAATATCGTAACCATTATCACGCTGTGGACTTGGATAGAATGGATTGAGCCAAACCATATCCACACCTAGTTCTGCCAGATAAGGAATCTTTTCAACAATCCCTCTAAAATCACCGATTCCATCCCCTGTTGTGTCCTTATAAGATTTTGGATAAATTTGGTAAACAACCTTTGTTTTATCTAATGCCATATTTAATTCCTTTTCCTAACTTTTAAGTGAAAGGGTGGGACTATCGTCTCCACCCCTTATGCATGATTATTTTGTACGATGAGCAATCATGAGAACATCACCACGTTTGATATCACGCGGAAGATTCCCTTCAACATCCGCTTGAAAATCATCTTGGTTTGTAATGATAACTGGAGTCTCAGTGACCAAACCAGCCTTCTTAATAACATCCATATCAAAGCTGATGAGTTTCTGACCCACAGTTACTTTGTCACCTTGTGCAACATGTGCCTCGAAACCTTTTCCGTCAAGGCTAACTGTATCCATACCGATGTGCATCAACATTTCAACACCTTCTTCAGAAACGATACCTACTGCATGCTTAGTTGGGAAGAGTACTGTCACTGTCCCATTTACTGGTGAAACCAATTCACCTTGACTTGGTTCGATAACAACACCCTGTCCCATCACACCTGATGAGAAGACTGGGTCTGTCGCTTGGCTAAGTGATTTAACTTGGCCAGCAAGTGGGCTAATAACCTCTGCTGTTTCAGCAAGAACAGTTGGTTCTACCAACCCTTCTGAAGCTTCTTTAAGTGCTTCTTGTGCTTGTCCATTTTCCTCTGTTTTCGTTAAAAATCCAGTTTTGTGGAAGAGGAATGTCAATACCATAGCAACTACAATATCAACAACCATGATAATCGCAAAGATTGCCCAATATTGAGGTTTAATAGAGAGAATAGCTGGAAGACCACCAATACCAATAGAGTTTGCTTGGACGCCAAAGACTGTTGAAAGCAATCCTGATAAAGCAGAAGCAGACATCCCTGCTACTAATGGATAGACATACTTAACGTTAACACCAAATAGTGCTGGTTCAGTGACACCAAGATAAGCTGAAATAGTTGCTGGAAGTGAAATCTGTGCTTCACGTTCATCATGACGTTTAATAAAGTAGTAAGCAAATACTGCTGAACCCTGCGCAATGTTAGAGAGGGCAATCATTGGCCATAATCCAGTACCACCAGCCGTACGCACCAATTCAAGGTCAATAGCATTAGTCATATGGTGGAGACCAGTGATAACGAAAGGCGCATAGATGGCACCAAAGACTGCACCAAAGAGCCATTTAACGGGACCAGTCAAGCCGGCCAATACCACACCTGAGATAAGACCTCCGAGCCACCAACCAATTGGACCAAGAACAGCATAAGAAAGGATAACTGCTGGAACCAATGACAAAAGCGGTACAAAGATCATTGAGATAACTTCTGGAATGTATTTACGCCAGAAAATTTCAAGATAAGAAAGTGTCAAACCAGCCAAAAGTGCTGGAATAACTTGTCCTTGGTAACCCACTTTTTCAAAACCAAGGATAAAGTGTGGAATATCTCCCGCAGCCTTGTGAGCCGCATATTCATAGGCACTAAGCAAACTAGGGTGAACCAAACAAATCCCAAGTACAATACCAAGAATTTGACTTGTCCCCATCTTACGAGATACAGACCACGTGATACCTACTGGCAAGAAACCAAAGATAGCACCACTGATAACCGAAAGGATTTCGTTAACCCCTTCCCAAAACTTGGAAACCTCAACAATTGTTTTTCCACCTAAATTACTGAACTGGATACTCCCCAAGACATTTTGAAGACCAAGAAGAAGCCCCCCAACTATCAAAGCTGGAATCAATGGTGTAAAGATTTCCGCCAGGGTTGTCATAACACGCTGAACCGGGTTCTGGTTACTCTTAGCAGCTGATTTAGCAGCTTCTTTTGAAACACCTTCAATCCCTGATACAGCAGTAAAATCATTGTAAAAAATTGGCACATCATTACCAATGATAACTTGGAATTGACCTGCATTCGTGAAAGTCCCTTTAACAGCAGGAATGGCTTCGATTGTTTTCACATCTGCCTTCTTGCCATCACCAAGAACGAAACGCATACGTGTCGCACAGTGAGTTACCGCTGTCACATTTTCTTTGCCACCGATTGCAACTAGCAGATCTTTAGCCTCTTGTTCAAATTTTCCCATTTGAATCTCCTTTTCTTTTTTGACAATATCTGATTGACTTGATAAACTGATTGTAAACGATTACAAATTTGTCTGCAAGTGTTCTGGGTTTTTTTGCCCATATTTTTTGAAAAAAATAATAGTTGTATGCTTTTTTACCAACAAGTAGGGAGGAAAATGAAAAAATATCAGGTTATCTATAAAGATTTAGAAAAAGCTATCCACAGCAAAGAATATCAAGTTGGAGACTTTCTGCCCACCGAGCAAGAATTAGTAGAAACTTTCGAAGTCAGTCGAGACACCATCCGAAAAGCATTGGCTTTACTCGTTGAAGAAGGGCTAGTTAAAAAGATTCATGGGTCAGGTTCTCAAGTTATTAGTCAAGAACAAGTGAACTTCCCTGTATCTGACTTAACCAGTTACCAAGAACTCATAAAACAACAAGGCATTAAATCACAAACCAACGTTATCTCTCTAGATAAAATCATCGTTGACACCAATCTCTCAGAAAAAACTGGATTTTCAAAAAGCCAACAGGTTTGGCGTCTTATTCGGCAAAGAGTAGTTGATGGCTGTGCCTCTGTCGTTGACATTGATTACCTGGATGCGAGACTTATGCCCCAACTCAGTCGCGGCATCGCTGAGAAGTCCATCTATGATTATCTTGAGAATCAGCTCCACCTTAGCATTTCTCATGCCTATAAAGAAATCACCATTGATAACACTACCGAGCAAGACAAAATCCTCATCGATATCGGCAAAGATCATCATATCGTCTGCATACGCTCAAAAGTTTATCTGAATAATGGAAATCAGTTCCAGTTCACTGAAAGCCGACATAAACTTGAAAAGTTCAAATTTGTCGATTATGCCAAGCGTCATCACTGAAGCTAAAGACCCAACTAACATAAAAAGTATCGGACGCTTATGTGTCCGATACTTTATTTAGTTTTTACGAATAGGATCTGCTAGATACTCCGCACGAGCACCACCAATCAACTTAGGTCGACTCGCCAAAGCAGTCACATGGGCACCACCTAATTCTGAAGCAATAGGGCGAAGAGGAACTTGAACCCTCTTCACATGCATGCCAATAGAGGTATCTCCAATATCAATACCAGCCTGAGCAACAATTTCTTCCACTTCAACAGGATCCTCCATGTAATCAAAAGCAGCCAACTGACCACTCCCACCAGCATGTAAGGTCGGAAGAACATTGACAATTTCCAAATCTTTAGCCAAGGCAAGCTCACGCTCAACAACTAAAGCCCGATTCAAATGTTCACAGCCCTGGACGGCCAAGTAAATACCTTTAGGTTCCAAAACCTCAAGAATAGTTTTTACAATTCGTTGACCGATTTCACGACTAGAAGCTTTTCCAATAATTCCACCAGCAACCTCACTGGAAGATAAACCTAAGACAAAGATAGCTCCACGTCCAATCGCCGAACAATCAACAATGTCTTCAACAAGTACACGTGTTTTCTCTTCTAAATCTAGCAACATCACAGCCCTCCTTTAAACAACAGCTGTATTCAAGATTCGAACAATAAGATAGTACAGAAT
This sequence comes from uncultured Streptococcus sp., assembly GCF_963545685.1. Lineage (GTDB taxonomy): Bacteria > Bacillota > Bacilli > Lactobacillales > Streptococcaceae > Streptococcus. The sequence goes on from NZ_CAUUKN010000069.1 coordinate 5,275, forward strand.
CATAAAAAAGATAAGGAAAAACACCCCTAACAGTAGCAACTGCATACGACGCTTCTTACTTAGATTCCATGTAAAACCAAATCCCATCAAAAAAGGACCAAAACTATAGCTAAGCATAAACCATAGGTCTGCACGCGCTATGTGCCAAAAAGAAGAAATAAAAGCCACAAGACCTATTATGGATAAAATCCAAGAAAAAGCCCAACGATCTGATTTAGCCAATGCTAATCCGATTAAGAAGCAGCCCAAAGCAGGCATGATAATAAATGATAGGGTCATAAAATAAAACATGCCATTATTATAGCATGTTTTCTAGATTCATGTTAGTGGCGGTTAATAACACCATAAGCAATAGTGAATGCAATAGCAGCAATACCAACAACAATTGCCATAATGCTCCAAAAAATAGTCATAGCACGACGTCCCTTACGATTGTTAAAAGGAAGACCCCAACCAATCATGATAACACCAAGCAAGACAAGCCAAATTTTATAAGTGATAACAATCGCCCCATCAAAATAGGCAAAAGCAACCAAACCTAGACCTAGCAAGGAAATCAAATAAGACCACTTCCCCTTCAAAAATGAAGGCAAGGCCCAACCAAATAACAATAAACCAAGTAGAGCAAGAGCCCCACCACCAAAAAATACAGGTACAATATAATTATCAAACATATTCATATTATAGCATATCTTAAAAAGTTAGGAAATAGGTCCTATCATCTTAAAAGGGCCATGTCTTAAATACAGTTCAGATAGAAGATTAGTCTTTGTTTATCTACGGCTATCGTACCATCACCCGCTTGCTCAAGAAAATTCATAGTCTTG
>NZ_CAUUKN010000070.1:0-5615 GCF_963545685.1 uncultured Streptococcus sp.
TTCAGAAATAGTGTTGAGTCAGAAACCGTATTATACTTGACAAATGGTAGAAAAAAGCCCGTCTGAACGTAGGACTTACTCAATCAGAAGTTGCTGAAAAGTTAGGTGTAGCTCAAGCCCAGTATGCTAGGTGGGAAAACGGAGGGAGAAATCCGAAAGATGAAACAGTAGAAAAATTAGCTGAAATCTTTGGTACGTCTTTTGAGATTTTAAAAGGACGCGATGACGGGCTAGAAGAAATTGTTAGTTTATTGAAAAAGTATGAACTAACTGAAGAAGACAAACAAGAAATTATTACTTTTTTAGAAAATTTTCTTGCTAACAAGAAAGATTAATATAGTGCGAGGAACTTACAGTAATTACAAGATTGTAATATTTTTCTGTTATAGCTTTGTGTAGCATGGGTATATTTGGTATAATAAATAAAATAGAATTTTATAGGGAAGCACCATTATGGCAATTGCTAATATAAAGGTTATCAATAATATAATTTAAAGAGAAATAAGATTTAGGAGAAACAACATATGGTATTTAATAATGATTGGTTATTGAGGCAAATAAGAGGTACAGCTAATATGATTGGAAAGGTTTTTAAACTAGAGACCATTTTAATTGATTTAGGTGTTGTAGAGGATGAAGAGGGGCGAACAATAAATGGAAATGATTATCTCAACCAACTTATTATTGATGAAAAATTTGACCTAGCTACTGACTTTATCCATGGACAAATGAAAAGACTTGGTACATATGAATATAATCGTTTAGTTGATATTTATATTGCATATCTAAAATCATTAGATAGTGAAACACAAAAAAGAAATCAAATTAGCGATGATTCCATCCAAACAATTCAAGATAATCTTAGAAATTTTAGTTGGTAAAAGGTTATGCTTAAAGATATTTGAAAGAGGAGAGTGGCGTCTATAGTCGCTATAACGTTACTGATAGTTATAGAAGTTATTCTTTCAATGCCAATTCCTTATTTAATTTATCAGAAACTTGGTAATAAGATATATCACAATTAAACTTAATTAAAACTAATTACAAATTTATTGGTAGCTTTTTGGTAGCTAAACAGACAAATTTTATAATGTTTATCAAAGTGAACATAAAAAGAATGTTGATTTGTCAGCATTCTTTTTTATTTCAAATGTATTCTCGGAATTAGGCCGATAAATGCATAAGCCAAAATATTACCGGGAAACGATTGTTTCATAACTTCTTTTGTCAAATTCACTGATTGAAGTGGGAAATAGGAATTAATCTGATGAGTTAGTGCTAGGAATATGATAAGTGGAAAGGCTATGAGCACAGATTGAAGAAGAGTAGAAAAAAGATTTCTAGTATTTAATCCAAAGTTTTTGAAACCTTCTTTACGATAAACCATTACAGTGCTAGTTCCTAAGCCTGCAATGGCAAATTGCAAACTGGCTAATAGGATTAAACGTGTCCATAGTGAGACTGAGGTTTGATTAGTGTAGGAAAATAGTGTTTGTTTAAAAGTAAAAAAGAAGAGAAGAGGTATAAGTGTAAGTATGAGGATTATATTTAAATCGAGATCAGCTTTTTTCTGAATATTATTTAGTTGTTTTTTCATTGCGATTCAGCCTTTCTATTTTGATTATATGATAAAAGTATCCCACAAGCAATATGCTAGAAATCCTTCTGATTTTGCTATCTCTTTTATTCATTTTGTGATATAATGAAAACGTATTAAAAAATTAAGGAGTCTGATTAAATGGCTAAATTGACTGTTAAAGACGTTGACTTGAAAGGGAAAAAAGTTCTCGTTCGTGTTGACTTCAACGTTCCTGTAAAAGATGGCGTGATCACTAACGACAACCGTATCACTGCAGCTCTTCCAACTATCAAGTACATCCTTGAACAAGGTGGACGTGCAATCCTCTTCTCTCACCTTGGACGTGTAAAAGAAGAAGCAGATAAAGAAGGTAAATCACTTGCTCCTGTAGCGGCTGACTTGGCTGCTAAATTGGGTCAAGACGTTGCTTTCCTTCCAGGTGTTACTCGTGGTGCTGAATTGGAAGCAGCTGTTAACGCTCTTGAAGATGGACAAGTTCTCTTGGTTGAAAACACTCGTTTTGAAGATGTTGATGGCAAGAAAGAATCTAAAAACGATCCTGAACTTGGTAAATATTGGGCATCACTTGGAGATGGTATCTTCGTAAACGATGCATTCGGTACAGCTCACCGTGCACACGCATCTAACGTTGGTATCTCAGCAAACGTTGATAAAGCTGTTGCTGGTTTCCTTCTTGAAAACGAAATTGCTTACATCAAAGAAGCAGTTGAAACTCCAGAACGTCCATTCGTAGCAATCCTTGGTGGTTCTAAAGTATCTGACAAGATTGGTGTTATCGAAAACCTTCTTGCTAAAGCTGATAAAGTCCTTATCGGTGGTGGTATGACTTACACATTCTACAAAGCACAAGGTATCGAAATTGGTAACTCACTTGTAGAAGAAGACAAACTTGATGTAGCTAAAGCTCTTCTTGAAAAATCAAATGGTAAATTGATCTTGCCAGTTGACTCAAAAGAAGCGAATGCCTTTGCTGACTACACTGAAGTGAAAGACACTGAAGGTGAAGCAGTAGATCCAGGCTTCCTTGGTCTTGATATCGGTCCAAAATCTATCGCTGAATTCGACAAAGCTTTGACTGGTGCTAAAACAGTTGTATGGAATGGTCCTATGGGTGTATTTGAAAACCCTGACTTCCAAGCTGGTACAATCGGTGTGATGGACGCTATCGTGAAACAACCAGGCGTTAAATCAATCATCGGTGGTGGTGACTCAGCTGCCGCAGCTATCAACCTTGGTCGTGCAGACAAGTTCTCATGGATCTCTACTGGTGGTGGAGCATCTATGGAACTCCTTGAAGGTAAAGAACTTCCAGGACTTGCAGCTTTGACTGAAAAATAATTTTTAATAAATCAAGAACGTCTTAAAGAACGTTCTTTTTTATTGAATTGAAAGCTATTCAATTGTAAGATTTAAAATAACAACATTCTTTTTTCTTTTTTAATTATACAGTGGAATATCCCCAAAGTCAGTCAATCATGGTAGAATAGTAGCATGGGATTAAAATTTGAACCAAAAAAATTTAAATTTGGTATGCGTACACTTAAGACCGGGATAGCTGTTTTTCTTGTTTTAGGCTTGTTCTCTGCTATAGGCTGGGAAGGGCTTCAGATTGGTTGTTTAACTGCTGTCTTCAGCCTTCGTGAGAACTTTGACCGTAGTGTTCAATTTGGTAAGTCACGTATTTTTGCAAACACAGTTGGAGGTCTTTTATCGCTTTTATTCTATTTTGTGAATATGTGGTTTGACAATTCAGTTTGGGTGACTTTGCTATTGGTCCCTATTTTAACAATGTTGACTATTGTCATTAATGTGTCCTTTAATAATGCTTCTGGAGTTATTGGAGGAGTGGCTGCGCTTCTGATTATTACTTTGTCTATCCCACCTGATAATACCTTCACCTATGTGATAGCTAGAGTATTTGAAACGTTTTGCGGAGTCTTTATTGCAATCCTTGTTAATTATGATTATGATTGGCTACTTAAACATCTAAAATAAGAATAATCGAGTTCAATTGAGCTCTTTTTTTATGTTTTTGATAATAAAGTCCTTTAATATAAGATAATAAGCAATATAATGTTCGGGATTTACTTATTGTGTAAGAAAAAGTGACATTATCTGTTGACATGTAGAAATATTCAGAATATAATTGTTAGGAAAGGAGGATGATCATGGCAAGAGAAAAAGAACTAAGACGTTCTTTGGCTGTTTTTCCGATTGGTACAGTTATGAAGTTGACGGATCTAACTGCTCGTCAAATTCGTTATTATGAAGATCAGGGGTTGATTCAACCTGAGCGTACAGCTGGGAATCGTCGTATGTACTCTTTAAATGATATGGATCGTTTATTGGAAATCAAAGATTTTTTGGATGACGGTTATAATATTGCAGCGATTAAGCATGAGTATGAGGAACGTAAAGTTCGTGCGCAACAAAAACAAGCAGCTTTAACTGATGCGGACGTTCGACGTATCTTGCATGATGAACTCCTTCAGCAAGGCCGTTTTACGACCCCATCACAACAATTTGGTAACTTGCGTATTTAATTACGCTTTGAACTTTTATTTTTGGTTTTTATAAAGGAGACCCCTATTATGGCAATCACAGCAGCTGATATTCGTCGCGAAGTCAAAGAGAAAAATGTTACTTTCTTGCGTTTAATGTTCTCTGACATCCTTGGTGTTATGAAGAATGTTGAAATTCCTGCGACAGATGAACAGTTGGATAAGGTACTTTCAAATAAAGCTATGTTTGATGGTTCATCAATTGAAGGTTTTGTTCGTATCAATGAATCTGATATGTATCTTTACCCAGATCTTGATACTTGGACAGTCTTCCCTTGGGGCGATGAAAATGGTGCAGTCGCAGGTCTTATTTGTGATATCTATACTTCTGCAGGTGAACCATTTGCAGGAGACCCACGTGGTAACTTGAAAAAAGCTTTGCGTCATATGGAAGAAGTTGGTTATAAATCATTTAATCTTGGACCAGAGCCAGAATTTTTCCTTTTCAAATTAGATGAACAAGGTAATCCTACGCTTGAAGTTAACGATAAAGGTGGCTACTTTGACCTTGCACCAACTGATCTTGCCGACAACACACGTCGTGAGATCGTTAATGTGTTGACAGAAATGGGATTTGAAGTTGAAGCATCTCACCATGAGGTTGCGGTTGGACAACACGAAATCGACTTTAAATATGCTGATGTTTTAAAAGCTTGTGATAATATCCAAATTTTCAAATTGGTTGTTAAGACAATCGCTCGTAAACACGGTCTATACGCTACATTTATGGCGAAACCTAAATATGGTATTGCTGGTAGTGGTATGCACTGTAACATGTCTCTCTTCACTGAAGAAGGAAATGCTTTCTTTGATCCAGAGGATCCACGTGGTATGCAATTGTCTCAAGACGCATATTACTTCCTTGGTGGTTTGATGAAACATGCATATAACTATACTGCAATTATTAACCCAACAGTTAACTCTTACAAACGTTTGGTTCCTGGGTATGAAGCTCCTGTATATATTGCATGGGCAGGTAGCAACCGTTCACCATTGATCCGCGTTCCTGCTTCTCGTGGTATGGGTACACGATTGGAATTGCGTTCAGTAGACCCAATGGCAAACCCATACTTGGCACTGGCTGTTCTTTTGGAAGCAGGACTTGATGGTATCATTAACAAGATTGAAGCTCCAGATCCAGTTGAAACAAACATCTATTCAATGTCTCCAGAAGAACGTAAAGAGGCTGGTATCATTGATTTGCCATCAACACTACGTAATGCTCTTAAAGCATTGGAAACGGATGAAGTGGTTCGTCAAGCATTGGGTAATCATATCTATACAAACTTCCTTGATGCGAAACGTATGGAATGGGCAAGTTATGCTACTTTCGTTTCACAATGGGAAATTGATAACTACTTAGATATTTATTAATAAAATAATTAGAAAATCAGGGGTTGGCACTGCACCCTTATAATGGGACACAAGAAAAACACATTCATGAGGCCAGTTTT
>NZ_CAUUKN010000071.1:0-5356 GCF_963545685.1 uncultured Streptococcus sp.
AAAGAGCCGTTATTCTCAAATGAGACAACTCCTTTTAGTTTTTATAACCTCAGCTTCTCGGTCTCTTACCTACTTTTAATAGAAAGACTACGAAGGACGATTCTTAAAGTAGTCAGATTGTGCAATATCGAAAGATTAGATGGGCTTAACCAATTTAACAACCCAAATCCAATTAAACTTCCATTTATTACAACTGTTTCTTGAATATTTCTTTGAATTAATTTCTGCAACGATTCAGATAAAGAATTCAATTCCTCGAAGAAATCTAAACGATTATCTAATAATAAAATATCACTCATCTGCTTAGAAATATCAGCACTTTCATTCATCACAACCCCAATATCTGCAAGCGTCAAGGCAGCAGAGTCGTTTAACCCGTCTCCAACCATCAAAATAGTTCGGCCAGCTTTCTGTAATTCCTGAACCAACTGAAACTTACCATCTGGTTTTAAATCAGTATAAACGTTGTCAAATGGCAGATCTTTAACCAACTCTTCTGTTCTAGCCAACGTATCACCAGTTGCCAGAATCAGTTTTTTCCCTTGGCGCTTTAGCTTTTTCAATGCAACTTTCGCCTCGCTTCTCAAGGGAGTGTGGATACAAAACATCCCAATTAATTCTTTCTTATAAGCCAAAAACAATAAATTGTAATGAGTCTTATATTGCTCAATCAAGGCCAGCTGCTCAGAACTAATTCTTACCTGTTCGTCTTGCATTAGTACATAATTTCCAATGACAACCGATTGACCATCAATTTGCGATTTAATCCCTTTGCTTGCAACATACTGAAGCTTGCCATGCATTTCTTCGTGTTCAATGCCTTCAATTTCAGCTTGTTTAACAATTGCATTGGCAATAGGATGATAGATATGTTCCTCCAAACATGCACTTATTCTTAAAATATCTTTCTCAGTATAATCTCCGAAAGGAAGAACCTTTTCAACCAAAGGATAACTCGTCGTGATGGTACCCGTTTTATCAAACAAGAAAGTATCCACTTCCAGATATTTTTCTAATACATCACCATCTTTAATAACCATTTCTCGATTTAGACCTTCCTTTATGGCCGTAAGGTAGGCTACAGGTGTGGATATTTTTAGAGCACATGAAAAATCCACCAATAAAAAGGAAATGGCTTTTGAAAACGAACCTGTTAACAGATAAGTCAAACCAGCACCTAAGAAGTTATATTTTACAACCTTGTCTGCCATCCTAATAAAATGACGTTGTTTTGTCTTCTTACTCTCTTCAGATTTTTTCATCAGATTGATGAGTTGCAAAATACGACTGTTTATCTGATTATCAGTCACACGAATTCTTAACTCTCCTGTTTCCAAAACAGTATTCGCACATACAGAATCTCCCTCTTTCTTTTCAACAGGGAAGCTCTCTCCAGTCAAGGAACTCTCATTGACCATGCCTAATCCTGAAACCACTTGGCCGTCAAACAAGATTTCATTACCTTGGGAGACAACTAATACATCACCTACTTGAACATCAGAACTCTTGATGCTGATGACCATGTCTCCCCGCACTAAGAAAACATCACTTTCTTTAGCAAGAAGGCTTTGTTCCAAATCTGTTGCTGTTTTTTTTAAAGACCACTGATCCAGATGATTACCCAAATCAAGCATAAACATGATGTTGCTAGCTGTCTTGGATTGGTTCATAAACAAGGACAACAAAATGGCCGAACAGTCCAAGACCTCCATGGTTAGTTCCTTGCGCGCTAAAGTTTGATAGGCTTCTTTGACATAACCCAAAGCCTGATAACAAGTCCAAATATAACGAATAGGGTAGGGTACAAAACTTCGAAACAGCAAACGCTTAATCGCTGCACCCGATACAATTGAATAAGCACTCTCTTCTCTACGAATGGGAAGAGTCATCAAGTCCGAAACTTTCCCCTTGTCAATTTTTTTTAAAAAGGCCTCTGCATTTTCTAATACAGAGAAGCCTTCTTTCATACGTAGAGTAAAGTGCTGCTGATCCATATAAAACTGAATAGAGTCGATCCCTTTTTCATCTTTAGCCAAGGAACGAAGATAATCTTGAATATCCAAGGTCAGTGAAAACGAGGACGATAATCGGATATGTTGATATCCTCTGTGTAGCACTTTAAAAGACATATTATTCACCTGTCAGGCTATCTAATTGTTCTTCTTTCTTTTCCTGTTCGTATAAATATTTAGCGTCTTGTAAAACATCATCACCGTGTTGTTTTACAACAGAAACAGATGCATCCAGTCCATCTTTCAATTTGTAAGCTTTAGCCAAGGCCTTAGAATAGCCTTTCTTAGCTTCTTTACTTGCTAAGACTTTCAAGCCAAGCGTCCCAAATGCTACCCCTCCTAAGAAGAGAGATGATTTTTTCGCAACTTTTGCGACGTTTAATACTTCTTTTAACATGTTTATTTCCTCCTTGTAACTATTGTAGCGAAAAATGACAGCAAAAGCAATTGCTGATATCTGATATATAGATAAAATTCTCTATACTGATATTTAATTATATTATGATGAAAACAATATACTTTATTTTTTGATACTGTCAATAATTATGTGTAAACACTTAAGTAGAGTTACGGAGTGTTAATTAAATAAGCTTTCAAGTGTATCAGAACATTGACCAAACCCTTTATGGATTCGTTGACTTTGCTTGAAATTATAATCTTCAAACAACGTAACTAAGTAACGTTCCAGAGCCTCCTCATTAGGAAAAAGAACCTTCTTTTTCGTTTGATGTTTGATTTCTTTGTTAAGAGACTCAATGAGGTTTGTCGAATACATGCTGTGCCAAATCTGGTAGGGAAACTGATAAAAAGTTAAAAGATTATCCGTCTTCTCCAGACTTTCCATGACTTTCCTATACTTTGGTTTCCATTCGGCGAGAAAGTCCTCTAAAGCTTGTCCTGCCATTTCTAAATTTTCAGCACGATAAATCATTATAAATTGCCCCAGAATAACCGCTCTATCTGCTCGTTTCACTTTACTAGCTAGATTTCGACTAATATGAATTAAGCAACGTTGTTGCTTGGCTAATGGATAAGCCTGACTGATAATCTGCTCAAGCCCCTTGAAGCCATCAGTCACTACAAGAGAAACCTGTTGGATTCCTTGGTTTTGAAGCTTGTCTAACAGGGTGGACCAAGAAGCATTGTTTTCTTGAGGCAACTGTGCATAGCATATCTCTATGCGACTAAAGTCGCTAGAGCTATCCTAATTGCGCACCGCCAGTTCTCATAGAAAAAAACACCTTGCAAGATGCAAAGTGTTTTCGTTTGTATTCTGCTGTCCAGCAACGAATTAACGTTTAGAGAACTGGCTAGCTTTACGAGCCTTTTTCAAGCCTGTTTTCTAGTATTTTTATATCTATTGGCAGATTATCCGACTTATCCCCATCAACATCTGACTCTAACTCAACCTCTGAAGAAATCCTAATATTGCGTACTTTGATATATTCGATATTATTGTTACCTACTAGATCCCCTTTTTAATAAATCTGGGATAGCCGATAATTTAGAAATGATGGATGAATCCTTTAAAATCAAGATATTTCCATATTCATCTGTATTTTCATCAAATAGTTTTTTGTCTGCATAGTAATTGGATAGAAGAACTAAGACCTGAGTAGCTTCACCTTCATAATTGCCATTTTTGCTTTCAAAAGGTAATAATTGCTTGTTCATAGCTTGGCGAATCAGTTGCACCAGCCAAATTAATTGTCTTGACCGACGAATAAAGCGACTTCTTTCAAGGATTCGACCATAAGGAAACAGTTGGCAGATTCTATAAAAGTGTCGATGTGATTCGGCACGCTCATCAGACTCGCTACACAGAGCTGGTACATAATATCTGCTATAATTTTCTGGAAGATTTGGTCAAGCGGTCTTTTAGCCGTGTGACAGGCATACAGGAAAAACACTATTTATTTACTTTTTGCACGGGAGGCTTTAAGATGTTGCTGGACGCCTTTCTTGATAATCACTCAGAGTCGCCAGAGTGTCTGGGCTGGGATATGGCAAAGATATACCGCTGCCTGAAACTGTTCTTTGACGCTGATAAACGCGACATATCAATTAAAATGTCGCACTAAAATGATTGAAAAGTGATTGAAACTGTATTATAATGAACGTATATATTTAGAAAAGAGGTACTAACTATGGAAAACCTAGTAGTTTCAGTCTTTAACACTGAAAGCGAAGCTTATCAGTCCTTTGCGGATTTGAAGGCTTTCCGCCAAACTCAGACGACCAAGGTTGCTCAAATCGCCTTGGTCAAAAATGAAAACGGTCACATCGTTGAAAAAGAACGCTATGACTTTGAAGATTCAACGACGGATGCAACCCTAGAAGGTGGCTTGCTCGGTGCAGTTATCGGGCTTTTGGGTGGTCCTATCGGCGTCTTGTTTGGTTATGGTATTGGTAGCCTCAATGGTTTGGTTGCTGGTGCTACCGTTGATACGGCAGAAGCTGGCCTGATTGACGTTGTTTCTCAAAAATTGACTAACGGTGAAACAGCCGTTGTTGCCTTGGTGCAAGAAGACAACGAAGCAGTCATCGATGCTTACTTCACCAAGTACGACACCCAAATCGTGCGTTGGGATGTAGCAACCGTCGTAGCCGAAATCGAAGCAGCTCTGCAAGTCCAAGAAGACCTCTACAACCAGGCACGTGCACAAATGAAGGCTGAACGTAAAGCCGAACGCAAGGCTAAACTTGAAGAATTCAAGGCAAATGTCAAAGCAAAATTTGACAAATTGAAAGCCTAACGTCTAAGCGTCTCATAAATTTAAATGTGACTGAGACGCCATTTAAAATTTATGTGCGTCGGATTCTCACAGTTAAATAATTGCGTTGACAAAGCCGTTACAGCCGTTCTTCCATTCTTTGAAAAGAATGTTTAATAGACAAGAAATCTGGACTAGTATTGGTCTGGATTTTTTTGTGAATATAGAGGTCATAGCTTTTTGACTATGCTTCGTTATAATTAGAAAAATTTTAAGTTTTATCAAGATGAAATCAGTCAGACGAAGACATCCCGAATTAGCACCAGCATCACCACACAAACTAAGACATACTGGTGCTACTCTTGCTAAACAAGCAGGTGTTTCTCTTGAAGCCTTCTCAGAAGCTCTTACTCATAGTGATAAAGAGATTACAAAAACTTACGTTAATATCAAAGATAAAGTCAATCAGACTGTAGGTGATATTGCTTTTCGTAGTTTAAAAAATTGATGGGGTGAATATGGGGTGAATTTTGGGGTGAACTTTGATTTTTTGAAACAAAAAAGACATCCAAGAAATAATTCTTGAATGTCTGTAAACGTTGATATAATCGTATTGATTAACGTTTTGAG
>NZ_CAUUKN010000072.1:0-5209 GCF_963545685.1 uncultured Streptococcus sp.
GACCTATCCGGTCCTCTCTAGATGTTAGCTTTTCGTCACCCACTACAGTTGACAAAGAGCCAAAAAGCCAAGGAATATCCCTAGCTTTTGAAGTATTATCTTAGTGTTTACGTTTGTAAGTTGAGATACCGAACAAGGCCAAAGCTGATGTAACCATTGCTGCACCTGCTGCTGCAGAAGCTGCTGTTGATTTTTCACCAGTAGATGGAAGAGCTGGAGTTTCTTCTTTTACAGGTACTGATGTTGGTGTTACAGGTTTACCTGGAGTTGGCTCAGCTGGAGTTGTTGGTACTTGTGGTTTTGGTTTCTCAGTTGTTTCTTCAACTGAGACAAAGTTTCTATGGTAAGTAACTGACGCTGAAACTGTATTTGGAAGAACTGGTTTATTTGGTTCTTCTGGCAATTCAGGAACAACCACTGTTGAGTTTGTTGCGAACCAATAGGCAGTTGGAACATTGAGGTTATTTCCGCTTACGATGAAGTCCATTGGTTCACCTTTGAAGATTGTTGCAGCTGCACCGTAGTAGGCATTCGTCGTACGAGGTGTTCCAACTGGATTGATTGCATCCCAACCTTCATCAGTCACTTCACCAGTTGTTGGATCAACTGTTGGATCACTGTTAAGGCGGGAACCGTTAGCAACAAATGAATTATCATTTGTTGCATAAGCATAACCATCCTCATGCAAAGTGATAGATGAACCAGGGATTTGAACGTATTCATTACCATTCAAACCAACTTTTTCAATGTGGTTTCCAAGTTCAGTGTTCCAGTGGTTAAGCGATGAGATACTCAAAACTGATCCATTCTTAGACAAATCAAGTGGTGTCACTGATGACTCAGAATCAAAGAAGTTCAAGTTCATCTTAACATGAAGTTTTTTGTTAGTGTCGTCAGTTTGTGAACCAATGAAAAGTGTCTTGGTTGGATCGTGGTACAACTTAACAATAGCAGAACCATCTGTACTTGGTGCTTCTACTAAAGTGTAAGTTGCAACGATTTTCTTAACTGGAGTACCATTGTATGATGTTCCGTTAAGATTGTTGTATGTTACAGTCAATGTTTGACCTGTAGCCATCTTCAACCATACATCTTCAGTGTACTCACCATCAGCATTGATAGTGTATTGTGTACCGTTAACCGCACTAAAGTCGCTTGGAATATAACGAGATGTATTAAATTGTTCAAGAATGTCATCTACTGAGTGACCTGATTGGATTGTTTTATCCAAGTAGTCAACAGAACCTGCTGAATTTTCAATAGTCATAGTAGCATTAGATTCTGTTTCATAAATCAAACCAGTAGCAGTTTCAGCCAATCCTTTTGTCAAAAGACGAGCTGTTGTTCCACCAGTATATTCTTTATAAGCTTTTTCCCAAGCAGCATAAGCAAGAACGTCTTGGTAGTATTTATCCAACTGTGTCTTGTAATCTGCAAGTTTTTGTTTATATTCTGAAACTGCAGTTGTCAAAGCTGTTGTTTGAACTTTATTGTCATTATTAGCAGCTTCTACACTAGTGTGTTTAACACCTGCTTCTTCTGTAGCGGTGAATCCCCCTGTAGCAACAATATTTGCTTTAGCAGATGTAAGAGCTGCGTCAGCTTCTTCACGTGTCAATTTATTTTCAGAAACAACTGTATTTGAAGCTTCTTGAGCATCTTTAGCTGCTTGATCTTGAACAGCTTTAACATCAGCAGAATCTTTTGATGCTGCTGCAGTCGTTGTTGCAGCTTCAACAGCGTTATTGAAGTCAGGATTTGAAACTTCTGCAATAGCTTTAGTTGTAGTTTTTTCAGTAGTTGCTGTTTCAGTAGTTGTTGTTTCTTCTGTTCCAGGTACTGTTGTAACAACTGCTGCGTCACCTGTTGTTTTTACAAGGCTAGCACTTGATTCTGCAGTCGTATTTGAGACTGTTGCATCAGTATCAGTAGTTGCTGTTACATCTTTAGCTTCATCTGCAGCAGCTAGACTTGTAGCTGCGAGTCCTGCAAGCAATACGCTTGAATACAATGTTGTTTTAAATGGATTGACTTTCATTTACACTTTCTCCTTCTTGGTTAACGTTTTATTAACCTATTTTCTTCACCGTTTAATATACTACCTCGATTTTCAAAATTTAGCAATAGTTTTCTAAAAAAAATATTATACATTTGCTACATAGTTTTAAATTTTGACACACTTTTGTTATAATTTAACTATTTCTTTACATTTTAATGTTATTCGTAAGATTATGGTGGGGTTTTCGCTGAGCTTTCTCTTACAATTGTTAATTTTTCTCATCAAAAACCTGTTTACATTACACAATATATTCTCTCTTTAGAAGTCTGTTATTAAGAACTGTCTCTTCATAAGTAAAGTACAGAAAAAATCTCTTCAAGACCTTGACTTTAAGCGCTTTTAATCGTATGCTTGAAAAAAATGTTAAGAAAGTTGGGGAACTTTTTCTATGACAAAAAAAGAAATTAAAGCACTGATCCTTTTGGGGATTAGTATTATTTTTGCGAACCTTGTACTTCGTTTGACTCTTAGTCCCTTGCCTGAGAGTCTAGCCTATCTCATTAAAACGATTGTTCTTGGATCCGGATATTACTTCCTAGTACATAGGCGACTAGGTTTAAAACTCAAATTAGCTAAAAAGATAAGTTGGTCTGAAACCTTACGTGTTTGTTGGTTGATTCTTTTGGCAGATCTTTTCTATGTTTCTGCTAGTGCTTTTGGTATCAGTAGGGCACCTCATATGATTGGCACTGCCATGATTATTGCCTTAGGGGCTGGTTTTTTTGAGGAATATTTTTTTCGTGGACTCTTCCTTAAACTCGCCTTCCAAGATGGTATTAGATCTTCAAAACAGGTCTTAGAAGGAGTCTTCTTATCAGCCTTATTTTTTGGATTGGCTCATCTAGGAAATCTCACCCACCAACCCCTGAACGCCACACTGTTTCAGGTTTATTATGCGACAGCCATTGGCATATTATTTGCTGCTATTTACCTACGTACCGGTAGCCTCTGGTGGACTATTTTCCTACACTTTTTGATTGATTTTGCAAGTGTACTTCTCTCGCAATCAACACAAGCTGCTCCAGCTACGAGTATCTGGAATTTCATTTTCTTTCTACCATTAATTGCAATAGGACTCTTCCTCATTCGTCCTAAAAAATTGGAAGCCATTAGATACCTTAGTAACTAGTATTTCAAACTGCATCCTACAGGTTAGATTGTTAGTATCTAACCTGTGGATGCGTTTTTTCGTTTATTAGCAAAGCTTATTTTTGAAGCATCACACCTTCCATTATTAATTATTCCTCCAAGACCTATCCATAGAAATTTCATATCAAGTCTTCATCTATTCCTATCGGGATTTTGCTGATTTTAGGCTTCTCATTTTGTTATAATATGACCTACAATCATATCTTTAAAAGGGGATGCTTATGAATTTTCAACAATGTCGCTATGTACAGACCATCGCTGAAACAGGCTCATTTAGTAAGGCAGCTAAGAAGCTCTTTTTAACACAGCCAAATCTCTCAGCATCCATCCGTGATTTAGAGGAAGAACTTGGCGTCCAACTCTTTGAGCGTTCTAATACTGGAGCCAAACTGACTGATGACGGGCATGATTTTCTCAAATACGCCAAACGTATTCTTGGAGAATTAGATCTCCTAGAAGGACGTTACCGTAAATCCTTTAAGAAATCATTCACTGTTGCCAGTCACCACTACGATTTCTTGTCCCTACCCATGGCACACATTGCCCAACGTTTTCGTAGTGATTATCAAGAATTTCAACTGATTGAAACAACGACTAGGAAGATTCTCAAAAGTGTGGAGAGTTTCGAGAGTGACTTGGGGATTATTTATCTAGATGACGACAATGCCCATATCCTAGAGCGCAGTTTTCAACACATGGATTTGACTTTCACCCCACTTGGAGACTTTGAAACCAAGATTTTTCTAGGTCGCCAACATCCCTTGGCTCACAAAAAATCCCTCAATCTCAAGGATTTAGAGGGATATCCACAAGTCCGTTTTCGTCAGGAAAGCTCTGGAATTCATTTCGACGAGGATCCGCTGGAAGTTCTGCCTGACCAGCAAGTTATCTACAGCAATGATCGAGGTAGTGTCATGAATCTGCTATGTGCTTCTGATAGTTACGCTTCTGGTCTCGGTATTGTTAATAGTTTCATCAAGGATCAAATCGTCCTTCTACCACTTAAAAATAGCCCCAAACACACTTTGGGTTTTGTAACCAACAATAAACAAAAACAATCTGCAATTATTCAAGCATTTATCGAAGAAATTCAAGATAGTCTAGTACCACACCATTAAGGAGAAAGAAATGGAATTTCAAACACTTAATAATGGCATCAAAATCCCCGTACTCGGTTTTGGGGTCTGGCAAATATTTGACCAAAAAGAATGTCAAAAAGCCGTTAAAGATGCCCTTTCTGTAGGCTATCGTCTGATTGATACAGCCAGTCTCTACCGAAATGAGGAGGCTGTTGGACGTGCCATTAAGGCATCTGGTATCCCTCGTGAAGATATTTTCCTTACTAGTAAAGCCTGGATTAGCCAGCTTGGCTACGAAGATACTAAATTAGCCCTAAAAGAAACACTCCGCAAACTAGATACTGACTATCTTGATTTATATTTGATTCATCAACCTTTTGGCGACTTACATGGTGCCTGGCGTGCTATGATTGAACTCCAACATGAAGGACTAATCAGAGCCATCGGAGTTTCTAACTTCTCAACAGGGCGTTTGGCAGATTTTGCCTTACAGACACCTGTTATTCCAGCAGTCAATCAAATCGAGTTGCATCCCTATAAACAGCACAAACTTATCCAGAAAGCTGATAAAGAATTTGGCACCCTAACGCAAGCCTGGGCTCCTTTTCACAGAGGGGAGGATGGTATTTTTCAGGACCCTACCCTAACTGCTATCGCTAAAAAACATGGCAAGACAGTTGCTCAGGTCATCCTCAGATGGCAAACTCAACAAGGTATTCTAACCATCCCTAAAAGCACCCATATTGAACGCATGAAGGAAAACTTTGATAGCTTTGACTTTCACCTAGACCAAACAGACCTTGATGCTATCAGTAAATTAGACAGATACCCAAATGCTTATGGTCCTGATGAAAGTGTGGAACGGATTAAGCATTTATTGAAATATAGTGTATAAGAAAACGAGTTCGACTGAACTCGTTTT
>NZ_CAUUKN010000073.1:0-5119 GCF_963545685.1 uncultured Streptococcus sp.
TGTACTGACCCCAAAAAGTTAGACAATTAATTTACACAAAGGATTTAGTTCTGTATTGCACAGGACTAAGTCCTTTTAGTTTTACCTTGATTCGTTTGTTGTTGTAGTAATCAATATAGTCTACAATAGCTTGTTCCAATTGCTCAAGTGATTTAAATGACTTCTCATAACCATAAAACATCTCGGATTTTAGGATACCAAAGAAGGATTCCATCATGCCGTTGTCTGGGCTATTTCCCTTACGTGACATAGATGGCTGGATTCCTTTATCCTCTAAAAAATGATGATAGAAATCGTGTTGGTATTGCCATCCCTGGTCACTATGGAGAATTGTATTTTCGTAGTGCTCCTCTGTGAAGGCTTGTTCCAACATTAATTTTACTTGTCTTAAGTTCGGCGATGTAGAAAGATTATAGGCGATAATTTCGCTATTAAAGCCATCTAAAACTGGCGATAAGTAAAGCTTTTGAGTGCTTGCTGGAATGGCAAATTCTGTCACGTCCGTATAGCACTTTTCCATTGGTTTAGATGCTTCAAATTGGCGTTGAATAAGATTGTCTGCTTTCTTACCAACCTCTCCTTGATATATGAATAATACTTACGCTTACGACGAATTCGATCGGTTAAACCAAGGACACTCATCAGACGTTGGACCTTCTTATGGTTCACTACAAAACCTCGATTCCTCAATTCAAGAGTTATTCGACGATAACCATAATTTCCTTTGTGCTCAGTAAAAATAACTTGAATCTCAGCTTTAAGCTCTTTATCTTTGTCAAGCCCCTCCAGTTGCTTCAACTGATAGTAGTAAGTTGAGCGAGGTAAACGAGCCGTTTCAAGAAGCAAATCTAGTCGAAATCCTCCTGAAGCCATTTCTCTAATTGTCTCTGCTTTTCTCGCTGTAAGGCTTCGTCCCTGTCTTCTAGCTCTTTTAACTTTTTTAGGTAAGCCACCTCGGTACGTAAGCGTTCATTCTCCTCTTGGAGTCGCTCTAGTTCTGTCATTTCTTCCCAAGTTTTCTTACGTTTACGTCCCATTTTAGGTGCTCTCCCTCTTGTTTTCTCAACAATAGTATACCCATTTTTCTTGTATTGTGCTATCCAATTAGGTAACATTCCACCACTTGGAAGAGCATAATCAAGACTTACACTTTTTTGTGAACGACCTTTAAGCAGAACTTTATTAATTATTTCTTCCTTTAATTCGGGAGAATAGTAACGATTCTTTCCTTTTTTTGCGATTTCTATCCCGTAACGATCAATCAATTTCATCATATATCTTAATCCAGAAGCATCCACACCAAATCTTTTTGAAAGTTGGTTGAAGCTTTGTCCTTGCTTTCTTAGTTCATAAATCTGAACTTTATCGTCATAACTCAATTTCATAAAAAAACACCCCAAAAGTTAGATTTTTTCTGTCTAACTTTTGGGGTGCAGTTCAAATGAACTTGTGGATCTTTTTATATTCTAAATGAACTCAAAGCATATGAGAATCAAAGACGTGCATTCAACTCAGCACCCAGCTCTTCAAAGCCTGGTTTACCAAGCAAGGCAAACATATTCTTCTTGTATGCTTCCACACCTGGTTGGTCAAATGGATTGATACCATTCAGGTAGCCAGAAAGAGCAATAGCTAACTCAAAGAAGTAAATAGTATAGCCCAAAGTGAACTCATCTTGCTCAGGCAGGGTCACAAACATATTTGGCACTCCGCCGTCTGTATGAGCTAACAGCACTCCATCTGTTGCTTTCTTATTGACAAAGTCAACATCTTTTCCTTGCAGATAGCCAAGGCCATCCAAGTCTTCTGCTAATTCAGGAATCAACACATTTTTGCGAGGCTTATCTACACGAATAACTGTTTCAAAGAGGATACGAGTTCCTTCTTGAATAAATTGCCCCAAAGAGTGCAGGTCTGTTGAGAAGTTCGCTGAAGTTGGGTAAATCCCTTTTTGGTCTTTACCTTCTGACTCACCAGCCAATTGCTTCCACCATTCTGAGAAGTATTGCAATGATGGTTCGTAGTTAGCTAGAACTTCTGTCAGATAACCTTTACGGTACAAGATATTGCGTACAACTGCATATTGATATGCTTCATTTTCAGCCAACTTATCAGAAGCATAAGCCTTGCGAGCAGCATTTGCTCCTTCCATCAACTTGCTGATATCAGCCCCTGCAGCTGCGATTGGCAAGAGTCCCACTGCTGTCAATACTGTAAAACGACCACCAACACTATCAGGCACTACAAAAGTATCCCAGCCATTAGCATCTGCTTCAACTTTAAGAGCACCTTTTTGGCGGTCAGTTGTTGCGTAGATACGGTTGTTGGCTTCTTCTTGACCGTATTTCTTAACAAGAAGTTCCATGAAGATACGGAAAGCGATAGCTGGTTCAGTTGTTGTTCCTGATTTAGAGATAACGTTAACTGAGAAATCTTTGTCTGATACATAGTCTACCAAATCAGCCAAATAGCTTGATGAGATAGAGTTTCCAGCATAGAGGATTTGAGGTGCCTTACGTTCTTCCTTGCTTTGTAGATTTACAAAAGAATTATTCAAGAAATCAATCGCTGCACGTGCTCCTAAATAAGATCCTCCAATACCGATGACGATTAACACTTCACTATCAGATTGGATTTTAGCAGCCGCCTTTTGAATACGAGCAAATTCATCTTTATCATATTCTTCAGGCAGATTCAACCAGCCTGTCATTTCTGCTCCGGGACCTGTTCCGTTTCGTAAAGCATTATCTGCTGCTGTAACTTGTGCTTGCATGTATTCCACTTCATGTGGTGCAACAAATTTGTCTAACACTTTTGAATAATCAAATGTAATATGAGCCATTAGTTTCTCCTTTAAAAAAATCAATTCTACCCTTTATTCTACTCTTTTATTTATCTTTTGACAATATTTTTTACCCTTATTAAGTCAAGATAGCCTACAGTTACTATTTAAATGCAAGGTCTGCTTCAAGGCCATAGTGATCACTTACTAGAGGTTGATTGTTTCCATCAAAAATGACACTAAGGCGATTTACTGCCCACTCTTGGCTTGCAAAAACATAGTCAATACGTAAAGGTTCTTCATTACCTTTCCAACCATCGATACCAGGTCCAACTGTATAGCTACCAGTTGTTTCTTGAGCCACTTGGAAGCTATCCTGAAGTTTGAGCGGACTGGCTAATATTGCTTGATAACCTTCTCGACCTGCTGGGTTATTAAAGTCCCCTGCTAGGATAAACGGTTTACCAATAGCTTGGAAACGTTCCTCAATGCGTGCCCACTCTTCTTGGAAACCTTTATCCCACCATGAAAGATGGACACTAGCAACAGCAACTTCTCGGCCGTCTACAGTCGTCTCAGCCACTGCCACACGGCGTGTATGATAGTCTGTTGAATCATCAACATCTGAAACTAAAATTTCGCTAGCTGTCAACGGTTGGCGTGACAAAACAGCAACACCCTCATTAAGGTGGTCATAACCAATGTGATTATAGGCCCACGTCCAATGATATTGAAGGCCCTCTTCAGCTAATTTTTCCACAAGCAAACGGACAAAGTGATCTTGGTGGATCGGTGTTGCTGATGGTAGCGCATGATAGTAAGCATCCGTTTCTACAACGGCAGTCTCTATTTCCTGATTAACTTCTTGGAAACAAATGATATCATACTGAGCCTTAAGAATTTGTTCCTTTAGGGTTTGGAATTTCCCTTCTGCATCTTCTTCCATCCAACTATGGGTATTTAAGGTTAGAAATTTCATAAGCTTATCCTTTATCTGACTTACATTTAGAAATGACAACAAGGTCTTTTACAAACAAAACAGCCCAAGGGCTGTCTGCTTGTTTATTATTTAACGAATTAAAGTTCTACTTTTGCAACTGGAGCATTAGCTGCCAATTTTCCTGTATGTTCTACTTTAACTGATTTAATTGCGTCTGCATTAGTGAAGACAACTACTGTTGAAGTTTCACGTCCAGCTTCACGGATAGCTGCAAGATCTGCTTCTACCAAGAAATCACCAGCAGCAACAGTTTGTCCTTCAGTAACTTTAACATCAAATGGTTTACCTTCAAGACTAACAGTGTCAAGTCCGATGTGAACCAAAACTTCAAGTCCATTATCTGTTACCAAACCAAGAGCGTGTTTGGTTGGGAAGATGCTTGCAACTTTACCAGCTACTGGAGAAACAATCTTACCATTTTCTGGTTCTACAGCGAAACCATCACCCATCATTTTTTGTGAGAATACTGGGTCTTTAACATCTTCAATCTTGATAACTTGACCATCTGCAACTGAGTGAACATCTTCAGTCACACCTTTGAAGGTAGCTTCTGCTTTCTGAACAGCAGTCATTTGACTTGGAAGTGTTTCAGGGATAACTTCACCTGAATCAAGAACGTCTTGGATATCAGATTTCAATACGTCAGCTTTAGGACCATAGATAGCTTGAACCCCTTGTCCTTTCATGACAAGACCCATAGCTCCTTCAGCTTTCCATTGTTCTTCTGTTCCGACTTTATCAGCTTCTTTAACAGTAACACGGAGACGAGTCATACATGCGTCAACGTCGACGATGTTAGCACGTCCACCAAGAAGGTTGATGATGTTGATAACTTGTGAGCTTGCTGAGCTTGTTCCAGCACTTGCTGATCCAGCAGATTCTGATGAAGAATCTTCACCTTGCTCATAGTTACCGTTACGTCCTGGTGTAGCGTAGTCAAATTTCTTAATCATGAAGTTTGCGATGAAGAACATGATAACACCAAAGAGTACAGTTACCCAAATGAAGTTAACGATATCCATCGCCAAACCAGCGTTAATAGCGAGTGGTGTACGTGTCAAGAATTCGATAGAACCGAATGAGTGAACACGAAGGTGAACGATATCAGCCATGGCAAAGGCACATCCTTGCACCAAAGCATAAATGATGTAAAGTGGAGTAGCCACGAACATGAACATGTACTCGATTGGCTCTGTTACCCCTGTCAAGAATGTTGCAAGCGCAGTTGCAGTCAGCATACCTTTGTACTGATGTTTCTTGTCATCATCAACGTTACGGTAGATAGCTACCACCATACCCATCAAGATACCAAATGAACCAATCATTTGACCAACTTT
>NZ_CAUUKN010000074.1:0-5098 GCF_963545685.1 uncultured Streptococcus sp.
CCCATAAATTTCAAAATCATGATATGTTCCATTATAGAACTCTAATTGGGAAATTTCGTTTTCCAGATTAAAATCTAAACTGATTGGTATAAACTTACTTTTAACATTATCAACATCTATATAAATCAAAAGCTTATCAATTTTAAATTTGGATGGAATGATTTTTATTAACTCTTTTAATCCCTGCTTTACAAAACCTTGATTTTCATATTTTTCTGATATCCAATATCCAATTTCGGCTTGACGTTTTTGTAAATCAATATTATGTATATCTATCATCCCTACTTGTTTCTGATCGACGCAAATTGTTAACATAAATAACTCATTGCGCTCCATTTTTTCATGTGCATACTTTATAAACGCTTTTTCATTTTCAATACTTTTTATTTCATCAACCCAAGGAAGCCACATAGCAAGACGTTCTCGTTCAGTAGAAATAATTTCATATAACCCTTCACTATGACTTTCGGATATATATAAAAGTTGGCATTGTTTCCCACGTGATTTAAACTCTGTGAATAGTTCCGAGTCCAAATTGGTAGAATCCATTTCATACTCCTTGTTATAAATTATAATATTCTTTAACTCTTTACTTACGAAAACATTATATCACTTTTTTACTGCTTTGATACTGTCAATAATTTTGTGTAAACACTCAAGTAGAGTTCAAATTCAACAGGAGTGTTTTCTTGTGTCTCATTTTTGGGTGCAGTGCCCAATCGTTCAACGCTTTTTTGTTTTATATCTAAATCAAGTTTTAGACCAATAAAAATTCCATCGACACGATTCTATCAATGGAATTTTGTTCAGATATACTGCTTTCAAAAAGTAGTTTAGCCAGTTTAGACCACCCAACTCCTCATATAGTCATGGTAGCATTGACAGATGTATGCTTACTTAGTGAAATCAAGTACCTTACGTCCTTGAATTTCACCTTTTTCCATTTGATCAAATACCTCTACCGCTGTATCTACAGGAACGGTTTCAACAACTGGTACTACCAAGCCTTGTGCACCGAAGTCAAATGCTTCTTCTAAGTCTTTACGCGTACCTACAAGAGATCCAACAACACGGATACCATCTAGAACTGTTTTGACAATTGAGAGTTCCATGTATTCAGATGGGAGCCCAACGGCAACGACCGTACCGCCGGCACGTACACTATCGACAGCCTGGTTGAAAGCAACCTTAGAAACAGCTGTTACAACAGCACTGTGTGTGCCTCCAGTTTGCTCTTGGATATAGCCTGCTACATCTTCAACTTCTTTACCATTTACAACTAAATCAGCGCCAGATTCTTTAGCCAAATCTAGTTTATCTTGATTGATATCAACTGCTACTACTCGTGCGTTAAAAACTTTCTTAGCGTATTGAATAGCCAAGTTACCTAGTCCTCCAGCACCATAAATAGCTACCCATTGACCAGGTTCAACTTTAGCTTCTTTAATAGCTTTATAGGTTGTAACTCCCGCACAAGTAATAGATGAAGCTTGAGCTGGATTGAGTTCGTCCGGAACTTTTACAGCGTAGTCAGCAGTGACCAAAGCATAGTCACTCATACCACCATCAACACTATAACCAGCATTTTTTACAGACCGACAGAGTGTTTCACGTCCAGTTGTACAATATTCACAGTGGCCACATCCTTCGAAGAACCAAGCGATTGATACGCGATCACCTTTTTTAAGTGTTTCAACCCCTTCGCCAACTTCTTCAACAATACCAATTCCTTCATGACCTAAGATACGACCTGGAACTTGACCAAAGTCTCCATGGGCTACGTGAAGGTCAGTATGGCAAACGCCACAGTATTCAACTTTAACCAAAGCTTGACCATGACCAACTACCGCTGGTTTTTCATGGTCCACAACTTCAACACCTGTGCTTGCTTGATTAACAACAACTGCTCTCATCTTAATTACCTCCATATGATAACTTTTAACACCCTCATTATAGCACTCCCAGAAACAATGTCAACGCTTACATAAAAAGTTTCTCACTCACTGAAAAATTTCTTGAAAGCTCTGACTAGCAATTAAAGACATACTATTTCTTCCGCTGAATGTGATATGATTCAATCATTTCCAAGATATCTATACTGTCTCACGAGTGTCTTGGAATCCAAAAGGCTAACTTCAAAATGGAAATAATGATTGCGTCCGTCTCTAGCATTCTCTTTATTTAATAGAAAATAATTCTTTTGACTAATAGCCATCTCTCTAAGGATATCATCCGTCAAAAAGGTTAAGGGAATATCCATGGCAGAATAGCGATAAAAGTCTTCTTCAAACTTTAAATAGCTATCAGAAAAATAGTCAATTTGAAGTTTATCATCATAAATTTTTCTCTTCTTCATCTATGTTTTCACCCCCCAAACTAATTTCTAATATATCCTTTGTTCGAATACGTTTATGTTGCTTGAAAGATTTTATAGTAACTTGATCAAAATCCAAATCAACTACATAGCCACTAAACCTATAGCGCCTACCTTGATCCTTTATCTGGAAATTCCCCAATAATTGACCCAAATAAAGCTGGTTCAATAAAGTAAACTTCTCTAAATCATCCAAATGATTAGTTAGATTTTCTTTAGTCCTATCTTCATGTAGGGAACTTGTGTGTTCCGACAAGAAAAAGCCCATCCACTTCATCATCCCCCTATCTTGATGTTCCCTAGCTGATTGAAAGGGAAGGTAACTACGGTCTATCATTTTAAGCCATCTAATCCCCCAGCTGAGTGTCCACCAATAAGCTTACTTCGAGCAAGACTCCTAGATGCCTCCTGTAAAGCTGTTGCCTTTTGAATGGTCGTAAAGCCAAATTCCTGACGAATACTATCTATAGCTGACTGAAGCCTTTCTTCTTTATCAATGTCATCTGGATTATCAAATAAAGAAAGAATTTGAATCTTTTCATCTACAAAATTTGCATAAGAAACACTGACACTTCGAACAGCTCCTCCTTGATATTTCTTCCTAAAGAGTGAAATGACATGCCCTATTAGTACTCTTGTATTATTGGCAGGCTCAATCTTCATCTGTGCTTGTAGCGAACGCTTGGCCTCTAACTTTGAAAATCCAATGCTAATGGAAACTTGACAAGCTTTCTTATGGGCTCGTCTTAACCTAATGGCCACCTGTTCTGCCATCTCTCGCAGAATCAATTCAATATCAGCTTGCCGATTATAGTCTCGTGGTAATATTTGCGAATTTCCTAAACCATGTGACTTTGGTTTATAAGGTTTATGAACATTACTCTCATCGATACCATTGGCATGAAAAAAGAGATCTAAGCCCACAATACCTAACTCCTTTTTAAGAGTATCAGGATTGCTATTAGCAAGTTCTCGAATGGAGAAAATTCCCAACTTGTTTAGACGATTCTCCATCCGCCTTCCAATCCCCCAGAAATCTGTCATATGGGGAATATTCCAAACCTTAGTCTCAACATCGTCATAGGACCAATTGGCTCTCATAGTAGCCGTGTTTTTAGCCTCATTATCAAGAGCTAACTTAGCCAATAAGGGATTGCTGTTAGACGTCCCAACTGTCGAGTAAATACCTGTCTCCCTCCAAATATCTCTTTGAATACGCCCTGAAATCATATCTAACTTATCTTTTCTAGTAACAGTCCTATCGGGAATAAAGTAATTCAGTGACGACGTGAGATCAATGAAACCCTCATCAATAGAATAGGGAAGAATATCTTCAACACTGGCATAATTCTGGAAAATGTGTTGAATCTGAATATTCTTTTTTATATAAAGATCCATTCGAGGAGGAACGATAAAGGTAACCTTGGCCCACGATTCTATAAAATCAACAAAATCTCTATCTGTTGGAAGTCCCTGCTTTTTGGCATTATAATAATGAAACTTACGAGAATGAATGTCAAAAGGTAAATCATAAGACCGACTAACATTTGACTTGCCAAAAACCTGCTTAAATATAGGTGAAGACGCTAATATTAAACCATTAGCATTTTCAGCCCGACTCATCACACATAGAGAAGTCTTAAGGGGATGTAACCCACGCTCAACACACTCTACACTCGCATAGAAAGATTTCATATCTACAAAAGCAATATCACTTTGTGGCTCTCTTGAATAATCAAAATATCCCATGCTTACCCCTTCGTTAGTTTATAAACTAACATTAGTATAAATGATAACTTGTTATATTTCAAGTATTTTTCACAAAAAATAACAACATTCTTTCTAGAATGTTGTTATCGTCTTATTTTTTCCCTTTAACTTGGTCTGTTGCGACATCTTCACCAAACCACTTGTTAGAAATCCTTTGGAATTCTCCATTTTTATAAAGGGTTTCAAATCCTTGATTGATTTTTTGGATTAGTGTCTTATCTGCCTTACGAGCACCTACAGCAAAGCTTTCTCCCTCGTAACCAGCAGGCATAACATTATACTGATCCAGAATTCCTGATTTTTCTAGGTAGTAATTAGCATACACACGGTCAATCAATAGGCCATCAATACGTCCACTATCAAGGTCAATCAAAGCTTGTGTAAAAGTCGAATATTGGACAGCTTTTTGATTAGCAACGATATCCTTCAAAATTTTTGGAGAATCATTGAATGCATCATAACCAGAAGACCCTGCTTGGACACCTAAGGTCTTACCTGCCATTCCTGCAACAGAATCAATCCCTGAAGACTTTTTGGTTACCAGTACTTGTTCGTTTACCATATAAGGTTCCGTAAAGTCTACAGACTGCTTACGTTCATCTGTAACCGAGTAACCATTCCAAATGAGATCGATCGTCCCATTCTTCAATTCAGTTTCTTTCATATCCCAGTCAATCGCTTGCCACTCAACATCGATGCCATATAATTTAAAAACTGCAGTAGCCAAGTCAATATCAAAACCAATATAGCTACCATCCTTTTCCTCATATCCCATAGGAACAAAGGTGGCATCAAAACCAATTTTGATTTTCTTTTCTTTGGTATAGGTTTGCCACTGGTCTTTCTGAGTTGCAAAATGTGAGCGCGAGCTACAAGCTGATAGCGCAAACAAAGGCAAAATGACAAGACAGGCTAGCAAAACTGTTTTCACTATTTTTTTCATAGAAAATCCTC
>NZ_CAUUKN010000075.1:0-5024 GCF_963545685.1 uncultured Streptococcus sp.
CCAATTACCGCAAACTTTGTCGCTGCATAGACACTTGAGTTGGCTGTCGCAATTTTCCCTGCCATACTGGCGATATTGATAATATGGCCATGGCCTTGCTCTACCATTTTCTCTGCTATCAAGCGTGAAAAAGTCATTGTCGCAAAGGTATTGATATCAAACATATCACGGACTTCTTGACTAGTGTAATTATCATAAGACTTAAATTCACCGAAGCCAGCATTATTGATAAAGATATCAATACGGCCAAATCGTTGATAAAGATAATTGACCATTTCTTTAATGGTATTATCGTCTCTAAGATCAATAGCAAGACAGGTTTTATTTTCCACATGGCGATAACATTTCTCAAGTTTGTCCTTGTCTCGTCCCAAGAGGATAATGCCATCACTGGGTGAGAGCTGCTTGACAATTTCTTGAGCAAGACCTCCTGAGGCACCAGTAATAGCGATAATACGTTGTTTAGCCATTAGATTTCTACCTCTTCCAAGTCACGAACGATATAAGTGTTTTCAAAAATCGTTTTAGCATCTGCTGCCATCTTACCGATATCACGCCCCAAAAAACGTGCTGATACGTGATTTAGAAGAAGGCGTTTAGCTGACGCATCCTTAGCTACTTGAGCTGCTTGCATGTTGGTTGAGTGACCATGGCTCTTGGCAATTTTTTCGTCCCCCTTACCATAAGTGGACTCGTGGACCAGGACATCTGCCCCCAGTCCAAGTCGAACACTGGCATCTGTCTTACGGGTATCACCTAAGATAGTGATAACCTTACCTTTCTTAGGTGCGGAAATAAAGTCTTTGGCAATGATTTTCGTACCATCCTCAAGAACTACATCTTGTCCATTCTTAATTTGTCCAAAAAGTGGACCAAATGGTACGCCTGCTGCCTTAAGAGCCTCAGCATCCAAGGTCCCTTCCAGATCCTTTTGAACCACACGGTAACCAACACAAAAAATGGTGTGATCCAACTTATCTGCATAAACAGCGAACTTGTCATTTTCCATAACCAAGCCTAGCTTATGCTCATCAATTTCCTTAAAATGCACATGATAAGGCAAGCGTGTCCCCGAGGTACGAAGACTAGTCATGACGTATTGCTTAATACCAACTGGACCATAAACTTCAAGGTCAGTTTGTTCTTCGCTAGATTGGAAGGAACGACTAGCCAAGAAACCAGGTAGACCGAAGATATGGTCCCCATGCATATGTGTAATAAAGATTTTTTTAACTTTACGAGGTTTGATTGTTGTTTCTAAAATCTGACGTTGGGTTCCTTCCCCACAGTCAAACATCCAGACTTCGTTGATTTCATCGAGTAGCTTCAAAACCAGACTCGATACATTACGAGCCTTGGATGGCTGTCCGGCGCCCGTCCCTAAAAATTGTAATTCCATGACTTTCTATACTTTCTATCTATCGTTTTTCTTATTTCTGGACAATATAAGCCAGGCATTCACGCTGAGCAAAGCCATAGTAAACGGTTTGCCCTTTATATTGAGACAAAAGTTCCACTAATTCATCTTGATTGAAGCTAGCTAACTTAATGACATTTCCCTTCAGTTTAGTTACACGACTGAGCAACTGAGTCTCTGGTGTCAACTCTTCCAAGACTTCTTCATCAAAGTCAACCTTGGCCATTTTAACTTGAGTCCCTTCAAGATAAACCTTATACTGTGGGAAAACTTGAGCAAGCTCAAACAAAATACTAGCCGTTGGAACCTCTAGATGCTCCGCAAAGACTAGGGCTACTTCATCGGCATTTTCATAGCAAAAACCATAAGATTTTCCTGACAGATTAAGACGAATAAAGGGCTTGTGTTCATCAAAAGATGGTACTGGATTAAAGAGGTTCAATTCTTTCGAAAGCTCCAAATAGTAATCCGTTGCTGCTTCTGGAGACTGTTTCTGGTAAATCTCTGCAAAATAAGCATTAATAACACTTGGTGGTGGCGTAATAAAAGCCAGTTTTTGACTGTCTGAAAGGTCTGACAAAGTATTTTCCAGATATACCTTATCTAAACTTGTAAAACCACCATATTTTAAAGCTAAATCCATATAATCAGTCATAAAACTCTTCCAATTTCCATTTATTTTTCGGTGAAATATAGCCTGTAATGTCTTCCACTTCTGCCTCAAAACTATAGCTATCTAGCAAGGCTAATTGACTCAACTGATAAAGTTTATAAGCTTGGTCCTGATGAACCTTAATACTAAAGTGTTCAAAAATCTGTTGAATTTCATCAATCAAGAGTCTTCGTAGAGCCTCACGACTTCCCTTGTCACGCGCTGAGAGACGAACATTAGGAAAGACTGTTGCTACTAAGTTATCCGCTAGGTCCATCTTATTGTAGATGGCTAGGCGAGGAATATCAGTCATGTCCAGGTCTTTAAGGATATCTAAGACCACCTTTTCATGCTCTTCGTGATTAGGATCACTAGCATCGATGACATGCAAAAGAAAATCCACATTACGACTTTCTTCAAGCGTCGACTTAAAGGCAGCAACCAATTCTGTTGGCAAATCCTGAATAAAACCAACCGTATCTGTCAAGGTCACTTGAAACTGACCTTTTAAGTAAATTTTCTTAGTCGTTGCATCCAAAGTCGCAAAAAGTTCATTGGCCTCATACTGCTTATCATCCGTCATAAGGTTCATAATGGTTGATTTTCCAGCATTAGTATAACCTATTAAACCAATTTTAAAGGTAGTTGAGTCGACACGCTTTTCACGAATGGTCTCTCTGTTCTTCTCAACAATCTTTAATTGACGCTCAATATCCGCAATCTGGTTACGGATAGAACGACGATTGAGTTCCAACTGACTTTCACCAGGTCCACGGCTACCAATGCCCCCCGCTTGACGACTTAGCATAATCCCCTGACCAGCTAAACGTGGCAACATGTATTTGAGTTGAGCTAGATGGACCTGAAGTTTTCCTTCATGACTCCTAGCCCTCATGGCGAAGATATCCAAAATCAATTGCATGCGATCAATGACTTTTACGCCAAACGCTGCTTCAAGATTGGTATTTTGACGTGGAGTTAAACGGTTATTGACAATGACCGTAGTAATCTCATCCGCGTCCACCAAAGCCTTGATTTCTTCTAATTTTCCTGAACCTACGAAGGACTTACTATCATAGCGTTCACGTTTTTGGGTATAGCTAGCTACAACCTCTGCTCCTGCTGTTTTGGCAAGACTAGCAAGTTCCTCCATGGACATGTCAAAATGCTCTGTCTCTTGCAATTCAACACCTACTAAAATAGCACGTTCTTGCTGCTTGGCTGTCTCTATCATAGCAAACCCCTTTTCGAAATAGTCGCCTTCTATTATACCACAGGGAGACCCAAAGAGAAGGGGACAGACCTTAATTTTTTTATAAAGAAAAACAAGTTGGATTACCCAACTTGCTTCTGATTAGTGTTTACGTGTCGGTTTCTTTTTAGAACCCTTACGACGCTTGCCTTGGTGGAGGCTAGGCGTATTTTGAGAAATCGTTTGACGTACTTTCACAGTAGCCTTATCAACCTTATCTTTAGCCTTGACCAATTCTTGTGAGGCCTTGATTGCACTCTTCGAAGGTTTGTTTTTCTTAGGTTTAGTCTTAGACACTGACTTTACTTGACTAGTCCCCGATGTACGCATACGACGAGACATAGCCAGAAGAATTTTATTTTCTTCGTTGAGGTTGGTCTGGTAGGCCATGGAAAGCACTAAACCAACACCAATCAAGTTTGAGATAAGTGAAGATCCACCTTGAGAAATAAAGGGCAAAGGAATACCTGTCAGAGGAAGAATCCCTACCGCCGCCCCAATATTTTCAAAAATATGGAAGACAATCATCATAATAAAACCTGTAGAAATAAAGGTATAGAAACGGTTATTAGACTTAAAAGTCACTCGCAACATGCGATAAATGAGGAAGAGATAGGTCAAAAGAACCAATCCACCACCTACCAAACCAAAGTCTTCTGCAATAACCGTGAAAATCATATCACTCTCACGAACTGGCACATTCAAATCAAGGTGATTAAAACCTTTTCCGTAGATACCACCAGTACCTATCGATATCATCCCTTGTGTCTGTTGAAAGGCGATGCCATCCGCATAAGTGAAGGGGTCCAACCAAGCTGAGATACGGTTAATCTGATAAGTCTGAACCCCTAACTTGAGCAAGGTTTCCTTTCCCCAATCTGTGATAAAGACCATTATAAACAGAGCTATGCTAGCTGCAAAGCCTAGCACTACCGGTAAGATGATACGCCAGGATATTCCCGAAACCACTATTATACCTGCTAAAATAGCGAGGAAGACTAAGGCCGTTCCCATATCACCTTGAAGAACCAGTAAGCCTAAGACAGGAAGCGTGACCGCTACATATTGGAAAAGTAGTAACCAGTCATCTTGAAGGTCAGTTACCTCTTTTCCTTGTTTAGCCCAAACACCTATTCTTGAAAGAAAAAGGATGTAGGATATCTTCATAAATTCTGATGGTTGAAAAAGGGTGACTGATCCAATACTGACCCAGTTTTTTGCTCCTGTCGAAGCAACCAAAGCAGGTGAATAAAAAACAAGAGGCAGAACCATAAGTCCCAGGCCAAAAATATAAAGCCAGGGAGTTACCTTCCAAAGAAATTCTGTATTAAATAACATGACAACAAAAGCAAGTACCGAACCAAGAAAAACCCATAGTACTTGCTGAGACATGACTTGCACGAGATTCTTTGGGTAATCAAAATTTGTCGCGATAAAAACCGAGCCCAGACCAACCAGCAGTAAGATAAGGACTGGCAAGAGAATCGAGTAATCTATCCGACTTTCAATAGTATTTTTTGACTTAGCCATGTGTACTCCAAAATAAATATTTAGCAAGAGTTATTATACCACTTTTTCGGCCAGACAAATGACATGAATGTATAAAAAGTAGTTAATTTTTTTAACGAAAAAAGCAACCACAAAAGTGAGGCTCTATAATTTCTGTAGTGGGTAAAACCACCGTAGAGATTATAGAGCTTTTT
>NZ_CAUUKN010000076.1:0-4937 GCF_963545685.1 uncultured Streptococcus sp.
ATTTTTATAAATTAAGAATATTGCTAATTGACTGAAAATGACTTACAATAGAAAGTAAGAATTTATATAAGGAGACAGATATGAAAAACAAGCGTTTAATTTGGACTTTGGTTTTCTTAGCTATCTTGACGCTCGGGTCTATTGGTACAGATTTGTTCAAAAAAGAACAGCAAAATACCAATAAGGTCGTTAAAGTTGGAATCCTCCAGTTTGTCACTCATGATGCCCTGGATCAAATCGAGAAAGGTATTGAGGATGGACTTAAGGAAGCTGGGTATAAAGGGGATAAGGTTCAAATTACCCTCCTAAATGCCGAAGGGGACCAATCAAAGATTCAAACCATGTCTAAACAATTGGTCAACGACAAGAACGATGTCGTTATCGGTATTGCAACGCCAGCAGCTCAGGGGCTAGCGGCAGCTACCAAAGATATTCCAGTCATTATGGGAGCTATCTCAGACCCTGTTGGAGCTAAATTGGTTAAGAATCTCAAGCATCCGGAAGGTAATGTAACAGGGACTTCCAACCAAGTGCCTATTAAGCAGACAGTAGAGTTGGTAAAATCACTGACACCAAATGCCAAAACGATTGGAATTCTCTACGCTTCAAGTGAAGACAATTCCAAATCACAGGTTGAAAGCTTTAAAAAATATGCTGAACAAGACGGTTTAAATGTGGTTGAGTACGCCGTACCATCAACCAATGAAATCAACACAACCATGTCAGTAATGACTGGTAAGGTTGACGCTATCTGGACACCTCAGGATAATACCATTGCATCAGCTTTCTCAACAGTAATCTCGTCAGCCAATCAAGCCAAGATTCCCGTTTATACAACTGTTGATACTATGGTTAAAGAAGGCGGTTTAGCCTCAGTTGCTCAAAGCCAATATGAACTTGGAAAAGCAACAGCTCGTAGTGCTGTTAAAGTTCTTAAAGGTAAGAAAGTTAAAGATGTTCCAGTTGATGTTATTGATGATGGAACTCCAACACTAAACCTTAAAGTTGCTCAAGATCTTAACATCACCATACCTGACGATGTACTTAAGCAGTCAGATATTGCTGTTAAAGCTGATAAATAAGGAGGACTTATGATTATTTCATCTATTTATCAGGGCCTTCTATACGGAATCCTAGGTCTTGGGATTTACATGACCTTCCGTATCTTGGATTTTCCTGATTTGACAACAGAAGGTTCCTTCCCACTAGGTGGGGCAGTAGCAGTAACCCTAATGAATTTTGGGTGGAACCCCATCCTTGCGACCTTGGTTGCTGTATTAGCCGGTTGTCTTGCTGGACTAGTGACTGGTCTCCTTTATACAAAAGGAGAAATTCCAACTATTTTGGCAGGGATTCTGGTCATGACTTCCCTTAACTCAGTCATGCTTATGATAATGGGAAGAGCCAATCTCGGTCTCCTTGATATTAAGACAATCCAAGATTTGCTTCCCTTTAGTAAGGATTACAACCTCTTAATCGTCGGACTCTTAGCTGTAACTATTGTTATTGCTGCCTTGATTGCCTTTCTTAACACGCGTTTAGGCCAAGCCTACATTGCTACTGGTGATAACCGTGATATGGCTAAATCTTTCGGTATCAATACGGATTCAATGGAAGTTATGGGGCTTGTTATCTCAAATGGTATTATTGCCCTCTCAGGAGCCTTGATTAGTCAACAGGACGGTTATGCCGATGTTTCAAAAGGGATTGGGGTTATCGTTATCGGACTTGCCAGCATTATCATTGGTGAGGTCTTGTATGCGACCAACTTGACCTTGTTGGAACGCTTGATTGCCATCTGTGTCGGGTCAATCCTTTATCAGTTCCTTTTGACAGCTGTAATCGCTCTTGGCTTTAACACCAACTACCTCAAACTCTTCAGTGCGATCGTTCTAGCCCTTTGCTTGATCTCGCCTGTCCTACGCCGAAAATTCTTTAAGGGGGTGAGCTTATCACGATGACAGCTATTGTAGAACTCAAAGATGCAACTGTGAAGGTTAATAACGGTTTTGACACTGAAAAGATAATTCTGGACCATGTCAATCTTACCATTAGAGAAGGTGATTTTATTACTATTCTCGGTGGGAATGGTGCCGGAAAATCAACCCTCTTCAACGTGATTGCAGGGACTCTCATGTTGACTAGCGGTCAGATTTTTATCATGGGTGAGGATGTTACGGCTCTGCCTGCAGAGAAACGTGCTAAGTACCTCTCACGGGTTTTCCAAGATCCTAAAATGGGGACAGCTCCTCGTATGACTGTTGCAGAAAATCTCTTGATTGCCAAATACCGTGGTGAAAAACGAGGTCTTAAATCACGTCAAATTCATCTCTATACTGAGGAGTTTCAAGGTTTGATTGAACGTATCAGTAATGGACTTGAAAAGCACTTAGATACACCAGCAGGTCTCCTTTCAGGAGGTCAGCGTCAGGCCCTCAGTCTTTTGATGGCGACACTTAAACGTCCTGAGCTCTTGCTCTTAGACGAGCACACCGCAGCCTTGGATCCTAAGACAAGTGTGGCTCTTATGGAGTTGACCGATGAGTTTGTGACGGACGACCATCTGACAGCCTTGATGATTACCCATCACATGGAAGATGCCCTTAAATACGGGAACCGTCTTATCGTTATGAAGGATGGACAAATCATTAAAGACCTCACCAAGGAAGAAAAAGGTCAATTGGATATCACAGACTATTATGCTATGTTCGAGTAGGTCTAGTCTGACTCTAAATTGTAAAATAAGCCAAAAAGTTGTATACTTAAAGGGTATGCAACTTTTTGTTGTGGCCTGTAAATCGACAAGAAGACTGTTCGCACGAACGTTCAGCTTCTTGGACCGTTTGTAAAAATAGGCTCTAGAAGAGAGTCAAACTAAAAAGGAGAATAACAAGCATGAGCGATATTAAAATTATTGCCCTAGGTGGAGTCCGTGAAAATGCTAAAAACCTCTATATTGTTGAGATTAACGACTCTATCTTTATCTTGGATGCTGGTCTAAAGTATCCTGAAAATGAACAATTGGGTGTTGACTTTGTCATCCCTAATTTAGATTACTTGGTTGAAAATAAAGACCGTATCCAGGGGATTTTCTTGACGCATGGACATGCTGATGCCATTGGTGCCCTACCTTACATCTTGCAAGATGTCAAAGTACCAGTCTTTGGATCATCACTCACAATTGAGTTGGCTAAGCTTTTTGTAAAAAATGCTGGCGTTAAGAAATTCAATAACTTCCATGTTATTGACGCAGAAACTGAAATTGAATTTGAAGATGCAGTGGTTTCATTCTTCAAGACAACTCACTCTATCCCAGAATCAATGGGGATTGTTCTTGGTACGGACCGCGGCAATATCGTCTATACTGGTGATTTCAAGTTTGACCAAGCTGCTCGCCCTTACTATAAAACTGACTTAGGTCGTTTGGCTGAAATCGGTCGTGAAGGTGTCTTGGCCCTCTTGTCAGACTCAGCAAATGCGACAAGTACAGAACAAACAGCTTCAGAAGCAGAAGTCGGCCAAGAGATTGACCAAGTTATTGCCGATGCAGATGGACGTGTTATTGTTGCGGCAGTTGCCTCAAACTTGGTTCGTATTCAGCAAGTCTTTGATTCGGCTGCTGAACATGGACGTCGCGTTGTTCTTACAGGTTTTGACGTTGAAAATATTGTCCGTACAGCTATCCGTCTTAAAAAATTAACTGTGGAGCATGAAAAGCTCATTGTTAAGCCAAAAGATATGAACAAGTTCGAAGACCACGAGTTGATTATCCTCGAAAATGGGCGTATGGGAGAGCCAATCGATGGCCTACAAAAAATGGCAGTTGGCCGTCACCGTTATGTTCAAATCAAAGATGGGGACTTAGTTTATATCGTAACCACACCAAGTATAGCTAAAGAAGCAGTGGTCGCACGCGTAAACAATGCTATCTATAAGGCTGGTGGGACTGTTAAGATGATTACGCAGAGTCTTCGTGTATCTGGACATGCCAATGCTCGTGAGCTTCAATTGATGCTTAACCTCCTTCGTCCACAGTACCTTTTCCCAGTCCAAGGTGAGTACCGTGACCTTCAAGCCCATGCTGAGCTAGCCTTTGAAGTTGGTATCCTTCCAGAAAACATCTATATTGTTAAGCGTGGAGATATCATGCACTTGTCTGATGACCAAGGTTTCCTTCATGAAGGCGCTGTCCCAGCTGGTGATGTTATGATTGATGGTAATGCTATCGGTGATGTTGGGAATATTGTCCTTCGTGACCGTAAGGTCTTGTCTGAAGATGGTATCTTTATCGTAGCCATCACGGTTAACAAGAAAGAGCGTAAGATTGTCTCTAAAGCGCGTGTGAACACACGTGGATTCGTCTATGTTAAGAAGAGTCGTGACATTCTTCGTGAGTCTGCTGATATTGTCAATGCTACCGTTGAAAATTACTTGGCAGGAGATAGTTTTGATTGGGGAGAACTTAAAGGAGCCGTTCGTGATGACGTCGCTAAGTTCCTCTTTGACCAAACCAAACGTCGCCCAGCAATTCTTCCAGTAGTTATGGAAGTACGTTAATCAATGATTAGAGTGTGAGTATGTTACTTACATTCATTGATATAAGGAAGTCTCATAAGACTATTTTGAAAGAGTAAAAGCTGGGTTAACCCAGCTTTTCTAACATTAAGAAAGGAAAAGAAAAATGGCTTTTTTTCAAATTGAATATTCATCTGACGTTCTAGGACAATACCGCCAAGTAGATGTCATCTATCCGGATCGTGATCAGATTGCTGAAACGGAAAGTGATACAGACATTCCAGTGCTTTATCTCCTACATGGTATGGGGGGCAATCATAATTCTTGGGTCTTCCGTACCAATATTCAACGTCTTCTTCGTAAGACCAACCTCATTGTCATTATGCCTAATTCTGAAAATGGATGGTATACAAATACTAATT
>NZ_CAUUKN010000077.1:0-4867 GCF_963545685.1 uncultured Streptococcus sp.
TATATGAAACATTTTGGAGGTTGTCAATATGAAATTCCATGAATTTGGGGATAAGGATTTCCCTCCTATCCTGCTCATACATGGTGGCGGCAGTTCTTGGTGGAATTATCTTCGTCAAGCTCGAATCTTGTCGGAAAAATACCGTGTTATTTTACCCACTTTGAATGGTCACGGTGAAGAATGCCAACTTAATTATGTTTCTACTGAAGATTCTGCACAGGAAATTTTGAACTATGTTAGACAGAATTATGATGGAAAATTGTTTGCAATTGGTGGTGTCTCACTTGGCGGTCAAATTGCTATGGAGCTTTTGTCCTTAGACAGCGAAATTGCTGAGAAAGCTATCATAGACGGAAGTATCTGTATTCCTCAACCAAGGTTGGCTAAAATCAGCATCTTTCTAGTATCTCTATTTGGTAAACTGATGTTTAGTCAATTCTCTTGTAAACTTCAATTAGGAATTATGAACAAATTCTATCCTAAACTCGCTTATCCAGATGAGATAAAGAATTATTATATGGAGGATATGTCAAGGACACCTATCAAAACATTAGTAACTATCTATCGAACTTATATGGGGTGCTACAAGTTGAAGAGTGGGATTTCTGCTAGTAAGGCGCAGGTTCTCTATATTTATGGTGAAAAGGAATTGAACGGTGTTAAAGAATCAGCTAGATTATTTCAGAAGATGCACCCCGACACTATCTTATATGAAGCAAAGGGCTATAACCACGGCTATTTATCAGCCTACCTACCTCAAGAGTGGCTTACGTTGGTTGTTCCATTTTTGGAGAATAACGATTGATTATACTTTATTAATTTAGAAAGCAGAGTTTCATGGAAGTCAAAAAATATATTCCCCTCAATTCCTTAAAAAAGATAGCAGATAACCTATGGATTGTAGATGGGGAAGAAGTACTGATGGATTTCAAATTCTTCAAAGTGCCTTTTTCAACTAGAATGACAGTTATCCGTCTACAGAATGGTGGTCTTTGGGTGCATTCACCGACTAAGCCTAATGACAATTTACTTTTTGAAATCAAGCAATTAGGTGAGGTAAAACACCTTATTGCACCCAATGTCTTACATTATAGTTATATAGATGAATGGCATCAACTATTTCCTGAAGCAAAAGTCTGGCTAGCTAATGGTGTTCAAAAGCGTGCCAGAAAATCGGGAATGAATTTAGATTATGGTTATGAACTAGAGAAAGCCAATTGGAACGAAGAAATTCTTTTTACAACATTTGAGGGAAGTTTTTATGTAAAAGAGGTTGTTTTTTTCCATAATGAAAGTTCAACTCTGATTTTAACGGATCTGATTGAAAACATAGAAACTGAGAATGTATCGATTTTTGAAAAGCTACTTTTTAAAATAGGTGATAATCACCATCCAAATGGTAAAACACCAAGAGATTTAAGAATAAGTTTCTTATTTGGCAAAAAACAAGCTTTGAGGAGTTATCACAAAATAAAGAAATGGGAACCTAAGAATATTATTATTTCTCATGGACCGTGTATTGTTGGACAAGCAAAAGAGATGCTAAACCATGCCTTCTCTTGGCTAGAGAAATAGGAATTTACTATAAAAAAAATTCATAAAATATATCCAATATAATTGACTACAACTACTTGGAGTTGTAAAACTAAGGTGTGGAATCTACTTGAATTGTTGATTCTAGGAGGTATCAGATGAACCGAGTGAAAGAATATAGATTATCTCTCGGTATCTCTCAATTAGCTTTAGCAAAAAAATTGGAGTTTCGAGACAAACGATAAATATGATAGAGAATGAGAGATATAATCCTTCCTTATTATTTATTAATTCGTCACATACAAATAACACCCCACAAGTTGTAACTTGTGGGGCATTTCATTTTATTAGTTCTTCACTTACAAAATAACGTCTGTTTTTTCAACTTTATAGAGGGCAATTCCCATGATTAGGGTCAAGACAAGAAGAATTAAAACCGCAGGAGTCCAAGAGTTAAAGAGATCTTTACTTGAACCAAACAAGACTGGACCAAGGGCCGCAAAGATATAGCCTCCGGTTTGGGCCAACCCTGATAGTTGGGCGGTTTTTTCAGGGGAGCTAGCCTTCATTGAAAAGACAACCATCATGTAAGGGAATAGGACACTAGCAGAACTTCCGATTAGGAGGTTAAGGACCAACCAATAAACAAAGCTGTTGGTATTAACTAAAAGCATGGCAACTCCGACTAATCCTGCTAGGACGGTAGCCACTAGCATCAAATGACGGTTGCGATCAGAAAGTTTTGTGATTAGGCTAGGGACAATCATAGAGAAAGGAATACTAGTCAGTGTGAAAACTGAAGCTAAGATTCCGGCATTAACTTTGCCGACACCGGCTTGTGTAGCCATGGTTGGGAGCCAAGTGATAGTGGTATAGAAGAAGAGTGACTGCAATCCACCGAAAATCATAATAGCCCAGACCTTGCCACTCTTATACCAGCTACCTGAGTTTTCGCTAGTAGAAGTACCTTGTTCTAAGTAATGATTGTGACGGACATTAGGAAGCCAAATCACAAGAGCCAGGGCACAGACCGCTGTCAATACCCAGACTAAGCCCTGCCATGATGTTGCCTTAGTGATTGGAACAGCAACTGATGAGGCTACGGCTGTTGATAAACCCATAGAGGTAATGTAGAGTGTAGTCAAGAATCCTAATCGGTCAGGCTGGTTAGCCTGGATGAGGCTTGGGAGAAGGACGTTGATAAAGGCAATTCCCGCTCCGACTAAAATCGTTCCCAAATAAAGGAGGGGAAGATTGAAGGTACGCAAAGCAGAACCAAGTGTCATCACAATTAAAACGCCGAGGAATAGTCTTTCGATACCAAAGCGTTTGGCCCAGCTGGCAGCAAAAGGTGAGAAAATCGCAAAAGTCAAGAGTGGCAGACTTGTCAAGAGCCCGAGAGAACTTACCTCAACACCTAGACCAGAAGCAATGTCAGATAAGACAGTGGATAGGGTTGTAAATGGCGCCCGCAAAACAATCCCAAGGAGAATAATCCCAGGGATAAGAAAACGTGAATGTGTCAGTTTCTGTTTCATAAACTATCTCCATCTTTAATAAGAATAAATTTAATTTATAAGAGATTTGACTAAACAGTCCTTTTTCTATCATACCATAAATGACTGGAAAAATGAAAACGATTACCTTGGGGGGTTAGAGGAAATTTGATTAAGTTATGTTTAGTTTTTATAGTATCAAAGAACTGATGTAGGACTAAGGAACGTGATATCCGAAGAGCATTTTTAGGTAATGCGGTTAGATAGGATATTTTGTACTATTTGTTGGCCTACAGTCAATTGATTACTCACCAATTAGCTCAAGATTTCATGATTAGTGAGGTTACCTTAGGTCGTCACATATCTGCTTTAACTAAAAAATTGGCGGTGTTTAATGTCTCTATTCAAAATGGACGTTTAAAATGGCCGGACACTTTGTCCAGCCTCTTTTATATGTCGTGTTAAATTTCATATCCCATGAGGAGTCCGCCTTCTTCTGCATAAAAACTACAAAGTCCAGAAGTAGGAAGGACTTCGATGCTTGCATTAGCAAATTTTTCACGAACCAATTCAGAGAATTGCTCGATAAATTTGTCATTGTTGCGGTGGGCGATCGTAATGTGGCCTCCTGCATAACCAGCCTTGAGGAGTTCATCAAAAGCAGCTTTGATAGCTTTCTTTTGACCACGCGCCTTTTGTAGTAGCTCAAGTGTTCCTGTTGTGCTAGCTTCTCCAACCATTCGGATATTGAGGAGTCCGACAACAGTCCCGATAAGTTTACTTAGCCGACCATTCTTCACCAAATTATCGACCTTTGCCAAGACAAAAAGCAACTTAGTTTTAGACAGATAAGTAGTAATCACATCAACCACTTGATCAAAATCGAGACCTTCAGCGACCAACTGGTTGAGCTTACGAACGATCAGGTCCACTTCGCCACCAGCAGACAAGCTATTAATGACGTGAATATTGGTATTTGGATGCTCTTCCAGATAAATCTTCTTAGCCACCTCAGCACTATTGTAGCTACCAGAAAGGGTCCCTGTGATGGTGACAACGACGATATTATCCGCCCCTTCAAAAGACTTCATGTAGTCATCCGGACTCGGACAAGCAGACTTAGAAGCAGTCGTGGTCGCATACATCTCCTCCATCATCTGATCAATATTGAGTTGGGCGTCATCTGTGTAGATAGTCTCGCCTACTTGGATGGTCAAAGGGACACTGACAAATTCAGTATCTGGTGCCAGATTGTCCAAAGAACGGTAGTCACAGCCCGAATCCGCAATAATTTTCCATTTCATAGGTTTATACCTCATATTTGCATAATGTAGATTGACAAGTAATTTGTCTTCTTTTACAATTTTATCATGAAGTGCACTGCTATGAAAGCGTATATCATCAGGTGTGACAGATAGAAAGTGAATGTTATGGCAGAAAGAAAAATCTCAGAGAAATCCTTGCAAAATCTCAAACGATTTAACCAAGAAAACAAAGCAATTACACGAGAATCTATCGAGATTTCTCTCCTCCAATTGTTGGAGAAAAAAGACTTGAAAAAGATTACCATATCTGAACTGGTTGAGCGTGCGGGTGTATCCCGTGCTGCCTTTTATCGCAATTATGGTTCCAAGGAAGAGATTTTGAAGTCCATCTTTCAGTCTAGTATTGCAAAGATTACCAAATCTTTAGATGGCTATAATCTCAAGACTGATCTTTACCAAGTCTGGGTTTATCTCCTTAAGGAAGTCAAAAAAGAAGCCAAAATCATTAGTCTTGCCATTGATTACAATTTTGAGCAAGTGTTGACCAAGGCGGTTTATGATTTTTTGGAAAAA
>NZ_CAUUKN010000078.1:0-4533 GCF_963545685.1 uncultured Streptococcus sp.
AACAGACACTACTATTAGATATTTAACCTGTCTACTTGACAGGGGGCATATCAGATTCTACACTGTATGGTTCTTCTTTTTTATCTAACCAAGAAAAGTTAAAACTCATTAAAACAAATCCCAGTTAGGTGTTGAATATTTTCTAGTCTGGGTCATGTAAAAATGAATAAAATGGATTTGGATTGCTAGAGCTAAAATGGTCGCAATAGTCACGACTATCATAGGAGTAGAAGCAAAGATTAAAGAAAGAAGGAAGGCAATCACAAACATCCCTGCCTCCATGAGATAGAAAGTGTTGGAGTATTGCAGATACTTCTTGTTAAAAGGACCATTGGCTAGGACAGCAGCTTGAAAGAGTCCAAATCCGATATAGAAGAAGCTAGTCACAAAGATGTGATTGGCTTCAGGATTCAGAAGAAAATTCATAGAAACAGTGATCATAAGCAAGCCAATGAAAATAGGATAGTGGCTATAGATGAGAAAAATTCCATTTTGATTAGAAGCTTCATCAATGGCATGATCAAATTGACCAAAATAAGATATGAACAGAGAAATCATGATGATGAAATAAAGAATCGAATAAATCGAAAAGTCTTCTAGAGTATAAAAGTTAGCAAGCCCCATAATCATCTCCCCAAAAGTGATAATGACTAGAAGGGAAATGCGTTCGATTAAATGGGGGAGATTGACCTGAAAACGCTTGCCCTTACGAGTCATGGTAATGGGCATAATAAAGGTCAAGAGGATACTGAGAACGAAGACGTAGATACCAAGGTTGATTGGAAGGAGAGCTGCTAGATAGACACCAAATGTGCGCAATCCTGTCATCCAGAGAAAACCCTTGATACTTTTTCGCTTGACGGTATCTGTCGATTTTCGATAATACTCAACTAGATATTGAAAGAAGAGGGTGAGGGTTAGGGTACCAACGGCCCAGCAAAAAGAGTGGAAATAGAGTTGCCAATCATGGCCAATCATATTTGAAATAAAGAGTAGGAGACCCATGTTGATAAACATGATTACCATGTTAAATAAAGAGTTCTTCCCATAGCGATTGGTATAAACGGTCTGAATCATCAAAGAGGAAAATATCATGTCAAACAAAAAGGTTATCTTAGTAACAGGTGCTTCATCAGGTATGGGGAAAATTTCAGCTCAAGACCTTATCAAAGCTGGTCACACAGTTTATGCGGTGGCTCGTAGTGTCGATAAAATGAAAGACCTAGAAGCAATGGGTGGCCATGTCATGAAAATGGACGTAACAAACGAAGAGGACATCGAAAAAGTTGTCGCAAAAGTGATTGAAGAACAAGGTCGTATCGATGTTCTTTGGAACAATGCAGGTTACGGACTCTATGGTCCTGTCGAAGACATTTCAATGGAAAAAGCGCAACAACAGTTCGAAGTTAATGTCTACGGTGTAGCCCGCTTGACGAAAAAAGTATTACCATATATGCGTCAACAAAAAGATGGTCTGATCATCAATACGTCATCAATGGGTGGAAAAATCTATACTCCACTTGGTGCTTGGTACCATGCTTCAAAACACGCCATTGAAGGTTTTAGTGACTGTCTCCGTATGGAAGTCAAGGAGTTTGGCATCAAGGTGGTTGTTTTAGAACCTGGACTGATCAATACTGGTTTTGGCGCAACAGTTGGTCAAAACTTCACTTATGAATCTAAAAATGGCGCTTACAGTCGTTTGGTCAATAGTTATATCAAAGCTATAGAAAACAACTCAACACCAGCAGGATCAAATCCAGACGTTATCTCACGTACTGTTTTTAAAATCATCAATGCACGTAACCCTAAAACTCGTTACCTTGTTGGCCGTGGAGGCAAGCTTTTAGTAGCAATCCGTCGCATTTTTGGGGATAAATTCTTTGATCGCATGATGTTGATGGTAATGCGTTAATAAAATGGAGAAAGCTTATGCGCCTTAGTCTCAGTCAACAGTTTATTGAACATTTAAGCCTTATAGGGTTGGATCTGAAAAAGATTCTAGAATTAGCTAATCTACCAGATAGCACTTGGAAAGAGGAAATGAATCTTTCAACTCTGGATTATTA
Organism: uncultured Streptococcus sp.; assembly: GCF_963545685.1. Classification (GTDB taxonomy): domain Bacteria; phylum Bacillota; class Bacilli; order Lactobacillales; family Streptococcaceae; genus Streptococcus. The sequence continues at coordinate 2,070 of NZ_CAUUKN010000078.1, forward strand.
TCATCTCTTAACAGCTCTTGATCAGATAGCTAATGATGAGCAAATCATTGCCATGAGCCGCATCAAGGATATTCAAATGTTTATGCCTCCATTTTTCGCTGCCTTATCCTCTAAAAATGGTTTAGCTGCGATAGAGCATTTTGCCAAATACAAGAAGATTACAGGTCCGATTGTTGTGAATATGGAAGTCTTTGATAACCTTGTCCGTGTGAGCTACCGTTATGATTATCCAGGTTTAGACCTGCCTCGCTTTGCTGTCCTTAATGAACAGTTGTTGTTGCTTGATTTGATTCGGACGGGAACAGGTCAAGAAATTATCCCAGTACATGTCGGGACTCCTTATACTTATGAGGAAGATAGTGTTCGTATTTTTGGATGCCAAGTGGAAGTAATGGAAGGGAATGAACTAGTCTTTAAAAAAGCTGACTTAGAGAAGCCTTTCCTCACGGCAAATAATGTCATGCTAGACTACCTCGAACCTCGGCTCAAGGAACGCTTAGCAGAAGCATTGAATAGTGAAAGTTTCACAGGTGTTGTCCAGCAAAAACTATACCAGGCTATTCCAAGTGGTTTCTTTACTATTGAAGATATAGCAGCATCATTAGGGATTAGTAGTCGTACTTTACAACGGAACCTGACTGCAGAAGGAACCAAATTCAATCAAGAATTGCAAAATGTCCAAAAGATTCTAGCCTTTGGTTATTTCAAAAATCCAGAAATGACAACAGAAGATGTCAGCTATCTACTAGGCTATTCGGAAGTATCGTCTTTCTCACGAGCCTTTAAAAAATGGACAGGACAAACCATTTCAGAATATAGAGGTCTGCCTCATTGATAGAAAAAGCACCTGAAGGGGCGTTTTTTCTATCGTTTTTTCAGTGCTAAGATTACACAAAAAAGCCTTGTAAAACCAAGGCTTTTTCTTCTGTATTTCTATGCCCCCTACATGAATTTGTAAGAACTTTTCATATTGAAAATAAACAAAAATGTTGAAATATAGCTGATTTTAGGGAAATACTTTTAGGTATTTTCAATGTCAGGATTTAAAAATGGGGCAAAAGCGGGGCAAAAACGAATGACTCGTATTTTGTTTGAAAACCTATAATACCTAATGATTATGCTATTCTAGATATATAGTTTTGTTATAAATAAATGTCAGTGCGAGATCAAATTGGAGAATAAAATGGAAAAACAAATTTCTACGTAGAATGGAATGCGAAAAAGTGATAATTAAAGAGACGAAAAAGCTGAGAATATGATTTCCCAGCTTTTTTGAATGCGATAGAAATAGCAACTAGACTATTTACGAAAGGCCTCAATAATGTAGGTGAAGCCAGTAACTAAAAATGAAAAGGCAATGACATAAACGACAAAGACACCTGTAGCCACTGGATTGAACAGAATCACTAGACCTAGTAAAAATTCAAGCAAGGCTACCCACATGATATTGCTACCAATAATAGGGAAAATCAATCTTAGACGATTGCCTTTAAAGAAAGCAATAATGGCTTCTACAATTAACCAAATTCCTACAATGGTCGGAATGACGACCGGCAGGGTCACAAAGCCATAAGCAACGAGGTAAAGAGCTAAGAGAAGACTAACAAATCCTTGGAAAAGATAAACAGGTGAGCGAAGCTCTTTTGGTGCAGAGAAATAGCCTAAAATAGCTGCTATAGAAGAAACCAGTAAACCAAATGAAATCCACCAGCTGTAAGCAACAAGATTAGCTACTGGGTTTGTAAATAGGAAAAGTCCTAAAAGGACAAAAACAACTCCTGCAAGGAATAGCAGTAAACGATTAGAAAATTTCATTTCAATACCCCCTATATAGTATAGTTTGCTAATAAAACTATTGTACTTATTTTTATAGAAAATGTCAATAAAATAAATAAACAATTTGGAAGTTTCAGTCTGACTTACAAAAAGAAAAGGAGTTTTCACTCCTTTTCACAGATTGAAGACAAAGTCCTTATAAAAGTGTCTTCTAAAGATTTTAACTTCAATCTGAAGCGAGGTTATCCTCGCTTTTTCTATTTATCAAACAATTCCTTATTTTCAATTAAGAGTTCTAGTGGAGATTTATCCCTTGCTTCAATAAAACCAGGTTCATATTGGTTATGAAGTGTTCTTTTCTGAGAAGTTGGATCAATATACAACTCATCTCCATCTTCTGTGTATAGTTGGTTGCCTCTTGTTAAGTAAAGTAAATCCTCTAAGTACTGTCCATCAGTTTCTAGAAAATCTTCGATGTATTTGACAGCTTTTAAAATCTCACTTACTTTATCAGAGTATTCATTAGATTCAAGAACACTCTTTTCTAACTCAATCTCTTTACTCGTTCCAAAGAGTTGGGTTGGAGTTGCATTAAAATATTCTGCTATCTTATCCAAATTTGCAAAGGTAGGATAGCTTTTTTGTTTTTCGTAGTCAGAGATGGATTGTTTACCGATTCCTAAATCTT
>NZ_CAUUKN010000079.1:0-4443 GCF_963545685.1 uncultured Streptococcus sp.
TATGATATAATATAGCTAATTTATTATTTTGGAGGACATTATGGCTTTAGCAAAAATCGTTTATGCCAGTATGACCGGTAACACGGAAGAAATCGCAGATATCGTTGCCAAAAAATTGGAAGAATTAGGTCACACTGTGGATGTAGACGAGTGTACAACGGTTGATGCCGCTGATTTTGAAGACGCGGACATCTGTATTGTAGCAACTTACACATATGGTGATGGTGAGTTGCCAGATGAAATCGTTGACTTTTACGAAGATTTGGCTGATCTTGATTTGTCAGGCAAAATTTTCGGTGTTGTAGGTTCAGGAGATACCTTCTACGATTATTTCTGTCATTCAGTAGATGAGTTCGAAAATCAATTTACTTTTACAGGTGCGACCAAAGGTGCGGACAGTGTCAAGGTTGACCTTTCTGCTGAAGATGAAGATATCGAAAACCTTGAAGCTTTCGCTGAAAAAGTTTCAGAAGCATTAGCATAAGAAAAAAGCAGAGTAAAGTCTGCTTTTATTGTAGTCAAATTTGGAGTTTTTATGAATGAAATAGAAAGAGATTTTAGGACGCAATCTCTGCATCTCCTTTGGTCTGTTTGGCGAGGAGTTCTAGTTGGAGTAACGGCAGGAGCAGTTGTAAGCCTGTTTCGCTGGTTAATTGCTAAGGGGGCCAAAATCTCGGTATCCATTTACCAAGACGCCCTGCACAAACCAGTACTTATTTTAGGAATTGTCTTTGTCAATTTGCTCTTTGCCATTTTAATTGGTTATCTCATTAAGCAGGAAAAGGACATCAAGGGCTCAGGGATTCCCCATGTTGAAGGGGAACTGATGGGACTCTTACATCCGTCTTGGTGGTCAGTATTATGGCGTAAGTTCCTAGGAGGTGTCCTTGGGATTTCTATGGGACTGATGTTGGGACGTGAGGGACCTAGTATTCAACTAGGTGCCATGACTGCTAAGGGATTGGCCGAGGGACTTAAGCTCTCTGCCCGTGAGAAGCGCGTCTTGATTGCAGCAGGAGCAGCAGCTGGTCTATCGGCTGCCTTCAATGCTCCTATCGCTGGACTTTTGTTTGTTGTCGAAGAAGTCTATCATCATTTCTCTCGTCATGTTTGGGTGACTGCTTTAACGGCATCTTTAGTAGCCAACGCAGTTTCATTACGTATTTTTGGTCAGGTACCAGTCCTTGCCATAACTGAAAAACTACCGCTCTTTCCTTTGAAGGATTATTGGATACTTATCGTTTTGGGTATTTTTCTAGGTGTGCTTGGATACGGTTATGAGTGGGTTGTCTTACGTATTGGTAAATTATATCAAGTATTAGGGAAAATCTTCCACTTACCCTCTCATTTTCATGGCCTTTTGGCAGTTCTTTTTATCATTCCTATAGGCCTTTATTTCCCCCATCTTTTAGGTGGTGGGAATGAATTGATTCTTTCCTTAAATGATTTGCATCCTGCTCTAACTGTGGCTAGCCTTTATTTGGCTATTCGCTTTATTTGGAGTATGTTGTCATTTGGGTCTGGTTTTCCTGGTGGTATTTTTCTTCCAATTCTGACTCTTGGTGCTCTCTCTGGTAGTGTTTTTGCTGCAGCATTTGAAAATCTAGGTTTCTTGGATTCGACTAAACTCCCCATCTTCATCATCTTAGGCATGGCAGGGTATTTTGGAGCAGTATCCAAGGCTCCACTGACTGCGATGATTTTGGTGACTGAGATGGTAGGAGATCTTCACCAGTTAATGACAATTGGTGTCGTGACTCTAATTGCCTATCTGGTCATGGACTTCTTGGGAGGTGAACCAGTCTATGAAGCTATGCTTCATCATTTGATTGACCAATCACCAAAACAAGATGACAAAATACCTACCATGATTGACCTACCTGTTTCAGAGAGTTTAGCTGGTCAATTGGTTAAGGATTTGACTTTACCTGATGGCGTTTTGATTTCTACTCAGATATTCCAAGACCAGTCTGAGGTCGTTCATGGTGACACACGTCTAAAGGCAGGGGCTACTCTATATTTGGTTGTCAATGAAAGTAATATCAGTCAGGTGAGAAAACTCTTTTTATAACGAAATCGGTGATCTGGGGCTCTTTTGTCCTCAGGTCATTTTTGTTATAATGGAGAGAATAAAAGGAGGTTAGTATGGACTTAAATGAGATTCGCCAACAGATTGACACAGTTGATAATGAGATTGTGGCCCTGTTGGAAGAACGTATGAAATTAGTAACTCAGGTAAGTGCTTATAAACAGCGCACTGGAAAAGCAATCTATGATCCTGAGCGTGAGCAGGCCTTGCTGGATAAAGTAGCAGCGAGTGTCGAAAATCCAGAATACAAAGAGGCCATCGTAGCTAGCTTTGCAGATATTATGAAGCATTCTCGCACTTATCAAGGACGTAAGTTGGATGGAAAGTAGGGACTGAGGATGAAAGTAAGACAATTAAGTGATAGTCGAGGTCTCTCATACTTACAATTAGTCATTTTGAGTCTTTATGCAATCTTTTTAGGAGTACTGGTTGGACTGATTGATGCTATTTTTGGCCGTGTTCTCATAGGATTTTCAGAATATCGGGACCACCATCTCTTTTATCTGGTCCCCGCACTTCCTTTGGCTGGTCTTTTGATTGTCTACCTTTATCAAAGATTTGCAGGAAAGGCAGCGCAAGGAATGGGCTTGATTTTTAAAGTAGGTCATAATGAAGAGGAGCAAGTCCCCCTAAGGTTAATTCCCCTTGTAACAATAACAACATGGCTAACCCATCTTTTTGGGGGCTCTGCAGGTCGAGAAGGAGTTGCTGTGCAGCTAGGTGCAACGGTTTCCCATGCTTTTAGTCGCTACTTTAAGATACCTAATGCCTCACGACTTTGCTTGACAATGGGGATGGCAGCAGGTTTTGGAGGGCTCTTCCAAACACCAATTGCTGCGACCTTTTTCGCTATTGAGGTCTTGACACTAGGTCAGTTAAGCCTCCCAATTCTAGTACCAACTCTTATCGCATCTTTTGTAGCTAGTACAACAAGTCATCTCTTAGGACTTGAAAAATTTAGTCACTTTGTATCTGACAGTTTGAGTATTGATCTTGAGACTTTTCTTAAATTAGCTCTTTTAGGTCTTACCTTTGGTTTAGTAGGTAATCTCTTTGCCTATCTATTGTCAATGGCTAAAAAGAAGGTTGCTAGTAGTCTTCCTAATCCCTACTATCGTGTTCTTTTAGGAAGTATCGTATTGACCTGTCTTCTTTTGCTTTTGTGGAAGGGGCGCTATACGGGACTTGGAACAAATTTGATTGCTTTAAGTGTTGATGGTGGTACAATCTACCCATTGGATTGGCTCTTGAAATTACTCTTGACAGTCTTCACTCTATCTCTTGGTTTCCAAGGAGGAGAAGTAACACCCCTGTTTGCTATAGGAGCAAGTCTTGGCGTAGTGCTAGCACCAGTTCTTGGTCTTCCTCTCCCTCTTGTAGCAGGTCTTGGTTATCTGTCGGTCTTTGGTAGTAGCACCAATACACTATTAGCACCGATTTTTATTGGTGTTGAGGTCTTTGGTCCCGCTAATGTAATCCCATATGCGATTGTCATGGCCTTTGCTTATCTTATCAATCATAAGACAAGTATTTATGGTCAACAAAAAATGCTAGAAATGCAATAAGATACTAGACATTCTGATAAATTTTTGATAATATATTAAGAGTGTGTAATGGACACACAAAAATAACGGCTAATCCGCTGAGACACAGAGGTTGCTCTTAAGATTAGTAAGATAGGAGTATATAAAAATGAATCCATTGATCCAAAGTTTGACAGAAGGTCAACTTCGTACTGACATCCCATCATTCCGTCCTGGTGACACTGTTCGCGTTCACGCGAAAGTTGTCGAAGGAACTCGCGAACGTATCCAGATCTTTGAAGGTGTAGTTATTTCACGCAAAGGTCAAGGGATCTCAGAAATGTACACAGTTCGTAAAATCTCAAGCGGTATCGGTGTTGAACGTACTTTCCCAATTCACACTCCACGTGTTGATAAGATTGAAGTTGTACGCTACGGTAAAGTCCGCCGTGCTAAACTTTACTACTTGCGTGCTTTGCAAGGTAAAGCTGCACGTATCAAAGAAATCCGTAAATAATTTACAGATTTCAACAAAAAAATCTGTCCTTGTGGCAGATTTTTTCATAAGTCCTCTTAGTTAAATGGATATAACAACTCCCTCCTAAGGAGTCGTTGCTGGTTCGATTCCGGCAGGGGACATCAAAAATACTTTGATTGTACCTGGAATTAAGTTGCAGTTTATTTTTAGTAAGGTCTTGACAATATATATATATATATATATATATCAGATTGAAGACAAAGTCCTTGGAACACAAGTTTCCAAGGGCTTTTCTTTATGTAAAGTCGTATAATAGATATAAGAAGAGTTGTGAGGTGTTCCCTATGTTTCAC
>NZ_CAUUKN010000080.1:0-4386 GCF_963545685.1 uncultured Streptococcus sp.
ATAAGCGTAATCAGTTTTTTCATGGTTTGTTCCTTCATGTGTTTTGGATATTTATTATACCACATTTTGAGAGGAACTTAAGCTGTTGAGAAGGAGCTTTTACGATTATACAACGATTTCAAAGCAAATAAAAACTAGCTTTTGATATCAAAAGCTAGTTTTGTGTTTACTTGTTTCCTGTGAAGAAATTAAGGATATGATTCCACCACACTTTTAGGAAGAAGCTTTTCTCGATAGATTGGTTGGCTGTGACAGAAATTTGAGGAGGATCAGATATGTAACCTGTTCCTACAAGGTCCTTATCATCAAAGGTTGCCGTTCCAATGATGTCACCTTTTTTGATAGGAGCTGTCACGGTTTTTGCTTGGATTTTTACTGCATCATCTTTGCTATTGACTTTTTGAACGACTGTAAGATCTGATTCGAGCCTAGCAGAGATGGTTTTGCTATCTCCATCAGCTACCTTAATATCATTTTTCTTGACGATTTGTCCCTTGGTATTGAGGGTTTTGATTTCCCAGTTTTGTGTCACATAATCTAGTAACTCATTTGTGGCTGTGAAACGTGCAGCTTCATCGTCACCACCATTGTCCGCATTCATAACGACTGTAATCAAGCTCATGCCATTTTCATTGGAGTGGGCTACGAAGGATGCCCCAGCAAGTTCAGTTGTTCCAGTCTTAAGTCCATCAACCCCCTCACGGTAGTTGTCTTGGCCTTCTAACATGTAGTTGTGGGTAGTCAATTTGTTGTCACCCTCGAAATCAACCTCGGTTTGTTTGGTGATTTCGAGTACTTGAGGATAGTCTTGGATGAGATGGTTTGCGATAATCGCAACATCCAGAGCACTCATGGTATTTTCGTCTTCGGGATTAGAACCAGGGTAGCGGTTGTCTCCTAGATACTTATTATTAAGCCCTGAAGCGTTGTACAGTTTAGCATCAGTAATTCCCCATTTCTTTAATTGGGCCTTCATTGTATCTACAAAAGCACTCTCTGTCCCTGAGATTTTTTCAGCTAGAGCAATCGCAGCGCTGTTAGCACTAGCAATGAGCGTGGCATCTAAGAGTTGTTGGACAGTATATTTTCGAGAGTCTAGTGGGACGTTTGAAACTTCTGAATCAACTGTTAAGTTGAATGGATAATCTGAGATATCGACTTCAGTATCCCAGGTGATTTTCCCTTGATCTACTGCTTTGTAGATCATGTAGGCTGTCAGGATTTTAGTCATTGAAGCAACACCGTCAGGAGTGGTGGCATCTTTTTCATAGAGCACTTTTCCTGTAGTGGTTTCGACAGCAATCGCATGTTTAGCAGCAACATTGAAATCATCGGTCTGCTCTTGTGCTAGAGCGGGTGTCACTAGGCCTAGTAAGATTAAGGCAATCATAATGATGTGTTGTAATTTTTTCATAGTCATTCCTTTGTCTCTCATAAGTGATTATTATAACATAAATACCTTTAAATATCCGAGGTCAAGGGAATCTTTAAGTGGGAACTTATGCCGAAGCTCTGCCATTTTCGTCTATAATATGGTAAAATGAAAGTTATATCAAATGAATGACATAAAGTTGACCAGCTCTTTTTATAAGGACTGGTTATGGATAAAAAGAGGGATCAAACATGGCTAAACAAACTTTTGAGATGACCTTTGCGGGACGCCCACTTGTTGTGGAAGTGGGCCAGGTTGCTAAGCAGGCTAACGGCGCTGTTGTCGTACGTTATGGAGATACGACTGTATTATCAACAGCTGTTATGTCTAAAAAGATGGCAACTGCAGATTTCTTTCCTTTACAGGTTAATTATGAGGAAAAAATGTATGCAGCTGGTAAGTTCCCGGGAGGTTTTAATAAGCGTGAAGGCCGTCCCTCAACAGACGCCACTTTGACTGCTCGTCTTATTGACCGTCCTATTCGTCCTATGTTTGCGGAGGGCTTCCGTAATGAGGTTCAAGTCATTAACACAGTCCTCTCCTATGATGAGAATGCAAGTGCGCCGATGGCAGCTATGTTTGGGAGTTCTTTAGCTCTTTCCATTTCTGATATTCCTTTCAATGGTCCGATTGCTGGGGTTCAAGTGGCTTATGCAGCAGAAGATTTCATCATCAACCCAAGTGCAGCGGATAAAGAAGTTTCACATTTAGACTTGACAGTAGCAGGTACTAAGGAAGCCATCAATATGGTAGAATCAGGTGCCAAGGAATTGTCAGAGGATATCATGTTGCAAGCGCTTTTGAAGGGACATGAAGCTATTCAAGAGTTGGTTGATTTCCAAAATTATATTGTTGCAGCTGTTGGTAAGGAAAAAGCCGATGTTGAACTTTTACAAGTTGATGTTGATCTGAAGGATGAGATTGAAACAGCATACTATGATCAGTTGGCTAAGGCTGTTCAGGTGGAAGAAAAACTTGCGCGTGAAGTAGCAACACAGGCTGTTAAAGAAGAGGTCCTCGCTTCTTATCAAGAACGCTTTGCAGAAGATGAGGATAAAGATATTATCTTGCGTGATGTAGCAGAAATCCTTGAGCAGATGGAACATGCTGAAGTGCGCCGTCTCATTACCGAGGATAAGGTTCGTCCAGATGGTCGTCGTGTAGATGAAATCCGTCCTTTGGATGCTGAAATTGATTTTCTGCCAAAAGTTCATGGGTCAGGTCTCTTCACGCGTGGGCAAACACAGGCCTTATCGGTCTTAACCTTGGCTCCTATGAGTGCTACACAACTTGTTGATGGTTTGGATCCAGAGTATAAGAAGCGTTTCCTTCACCATTACAATTTCCCTCAGTATTCGGTGGGTGAAACAGGGCGTTACGGTGCACCAGGCCGTCGTGAAATTGGTCACGGAGCTTTAGGTGAACGTGCTCTTGCTCAAGTCCTCCCAAGTATCGAAGAGTTCCCATATGCTATCCGTTTGGTAGCTGAAGTTTTGGAGTCGAACGGTTCTTCCTCACAAGCATCTATTTGTGCAGGGACTTTGGCTCTTATGGCTGGTGGTGTGCCGATTAAGGCACCTGTTGCAGGTATTGCCATGGGGCTTATCTCAGATGGTGCTAACTACACTATCCTAACTGATATTCAAGGTTTAGAAGATCATTTTGGTGATATGGACTTTAAGGTGGCTGGTACACGTCAAGGAATTACAGCTCTTCAGATGGATATTAAGATTTCAGGAATTACGCCAGCCATTCTCGAAGAAGCTTTGGCTCAAGCCAAGGTAGCTCGTTTTGAGATCCTTGATATTATTGAGTCAGCAATTGCTGAACCACGTCCAGAATTGGCACCAACAGCTCCTAAGATTGACAGTATTCAGATTCCTGTCGACAAGATTAAGGTCGTCATTGGTAAGGGTGGTGAAACCATTGACAAGATTATCGCTGAGACGGGTGTCACAATTGATATCGATGAAGAAGGACTCGTTCAGATTTTCTCTAGTGATCAGGATGCTATTGACCGTGCTAAAACAATCATCTCTGACCTTGTGCGTGAAGCTAAGGTTGGCGAGGTTTACACTGTACCAGTTGTGCGTATTGAAAAGTTCGGTGCTTTTGTCCACCTCTTTAATAAGACTGATGCCTTAGTCCATATTTCAGAATTAGCTTGGAAACGTACTGAGCATGTTGAAGATGTGGTTAAGGTTGGGGATGTGGTAACCGTTAAAGTTATCAAAATCGATGAAAAAGGTCGTGTTGATGCTTCAATCAAAACCTTGCTTCCTAAGCCTGAAAAAATTGAAGACGGGGAGGATGGAGGAGAGCATCATCACCGACGTCGCTCACATCGTAAACCACGCCATCCGAAGGATAGTGGTGAAGCACCAAGAAATTTCCCTGAATCAGAAACGAAAGAACAGACAGAAGAATGACAGAAAATCAAGATTTGCAAGCCTTTGATGAAACCTTGAGAGAGTTTTTAACGGAGCCAGACCACTTTTTGACTAGTCTAGCCTTGGTTAATCATCTACAACGTACTCCAGTATTGGCTGCCCAAGACCTCTATGCAGTTGAAGTAGAAGGTAAGAAGGTTGTTCCTGTATTTACAAGTGAGCAGGATTTGCAAGCCTTTAAGGATACCCAGGATAGTGCACGAGAGCAGACTTGGGTGAAACGTTCAAGTTTAGATATCCTATCGCAGCTCGTTGAAGCAGGACTTTTTGGCCTTGCTTTTAACCTTAAAGAGGAGGGTGACTTCTCGAATACTACTCTTTTTGCAAGTAGTGAATTAATTCAATTTACCAACTATTTTACCCAGACTCTTAATAATCTTCTGGGTGAAAAAAATCAAAAGGCAGACCCTAAAGATAAGATTTATCTTGTTCCAGCCTTCGTTCACAAACGCGAGGAAGATGGTCAGGATGACCGTTTCTTTGCGACCATGTCGAATGCAGAGG
>NZ_CAUUKN010000081.1:0-4258 GCF_963545685.1 uncultured Streptococcus sp.
GATTACTTTGTTATTTTGAGTGCCATGAATAGCCGTCAGTTGGAAGCTATTGCCGACAACATCCGTGAGAAAGTGAAAGAAGCTGGCCTTGATGCTAGTCACATGGAAGGTGACAATAAGGGTGGCTGGATTCTTTTGGATCTTAACGACGTCGTTGTTCACATCTTTACAGAAGACGAGCGTGCACACTATAACCTTGAAAAACTCTGGCATGAAGCACCAATGGTGGATGTGTCAGCCTATTTGGCATAAGAAATTGAACTCAGTTGGCGACAACTGGGTTTTGTTGCTTAATTGAAAATCTAATGGAAAGAAAGGATAGGGTATCGTGTTTAGGTATTTTTCAAACTTAACACGAACTAAAAGCTAGAAGAAAAAGAGTAACTTCCTTTGTATCTAACGAGACAGTAGTAAGTTTCCTAAATTCTCTTTGCTTTTAACGCTCTTTGTATCTTAGAAAGGATTTGAACCCGTCCTGTAATCGTCGGAAAATAGATAGCTTTGGCTTGGATCAGGATTCCAAGTCAAAGCTTCTAATTTTCATTCCGATTACGGACGGACTTGGTATCATGATTATGGCTACTTATGAAACTTTTGCGGCGGTCTACGACGCTGTTATGGATGACAGTCTTTACGATTTGTGGACGGATTTTTCCCTCCGTCATTTACCAAAGACTAAGGATAAAAAGAAATTACTTGAATTGGCTTGTGGAACTGGAATTCAGTCTGTACGCTTTTCTCAAGCTGGTTTTGATGTAACTGGACTTGATTTGAGTGCTGACATGTTGAAGATTGCGGAGAAGCGTGCGTCCTCTGCCAAGCAGAAAATCGATTTTATTGAAGGCAACATGTTGGATTTATCACAAGCTGGCAAGTATGATTTTGTGACCTGTTATTCAGACTCTATCTGCTATATGCAGGACGAAGTAGAGGTTGGAGACGTCTTCAAAGAGGTTTACAATGCTCTCAATGAGGATGGCGTCTTTATCTTTGATGTGCACTCAACCTATCAAACTGACGAAGTTTTCCCTGGCTATTCCTACCATGAAAATGCAGAAGACTTTGCTATGCTTTGGGATACCTATGAGGATGCGGCTCCGCATTCTATAGTCCATGAATTGACTTTCTTTGTCCAAGAGGAAGATGGAAGCTTTAGCCGTCATGATGAGGTGCATGAGGAGCGTACCTATGAGGTCTTGACTTATGATATCTTGTTGGAGCAAGCAGGCTTCAAATCCTTCAAACTTTACGCCGATTTCGAGGACAAGGAACCGACAGAAACTAGTGCACGTTGGTTCTTTGTGGCACAAAAATAAGAGCCTATGACAGTTACAGGTATTATTGCTGAGTTCAATCCTTTTCATAACGGTCACAAGTATCTCTTGAATCAGGCTGAAGGCATAAAAATTGTTGCCATGTCTGGGAACTTTGTTCAGCGAGGTGAGCCGGCTATTGTGGATAAGTGGGCTAGAGCTCAGATGGCTTTGGAAAATGGAGCAGACCTCGTGGTTGAGTTACCTTTCTTGACGGCAGTCCAGTCTGCCGATTATTTTGCTGCTGGAGCCGTCGATATTTTATCCCGACTGGGAATTGATAGTCTTACTTTTGGAACGGAAGAAGTCCTAGACTATCAGGCAATAGCAGATGTCTATGCTGAAAAGTCAGAGGATATGGAAGCCTTTGTGGAAAATTTACCGAGTGACTTATCTTATCCACAAAAGACACAAAAAATGTGGGAAAAGTTTGCTGGTGTGGATTTTACTGGCAATACACCCAACCATATCCTAGGATTAGCCTATGCCAAAGCTTGTGCTGGTAAGGGGATTAAGCTGAAGCCCATCCAGAGACAAGGAGCCGGCTATCATTCCTCAGACAAGGAAGTATCTTTTGCCTCAGCGACCAGTCTACGACTCCACAAGCAAGATAGTGATTTTGTGGATAAGTTCATGCCTAATAGCAAGCTTTTCCAGACTTCTCCACAGGTCTCTTGGGATAATTATTTCCAATTTCTGGTTTATCAGATTCTTACAACCCCTGATTTGACCAGTATTTTCCAGGTGAATGAAGAGATTTCCAGTCGTTTAAAAGCTGCTATCCGTGAGGTTTCTTCTGTGGAGGAATTGGTGGATAAGGTAGCAACCAAACGCTATACAAAAGCAAGGGTACGTCGTATTTTGACCTATATCCTAGTCGGAGCTGTGGAAAATCCTTTACCTCAGACTGTTCATGTGCTTGGATTTTCTCAAAAAGGGCAGGCCCATCTCAAATCTGTGAAAAAGTCTGTGGATATAGTGGCTCGGATTGGGAGAGAACCTTGGGATATGCTTACACAACAAGCGGACAATGTTTATCAATTAGGGAACCCCGAGCTTTCCGAACAAAACTGGGGACGTGTACCGATTAGAGTAAAATAGTTTTATAAAAGGTCTACCTCTGGTAGGCTTTTTAAATTTCTTTTCGAATAGATGTAATAGAAAGAATAAAGTTGTACAAGTTCCTGACAAGTTTATTCTTTTGGTATATAATAAAAGAAAAGAGGAAAATGAGGTATGCTAATGGAAACAGTCGTCTATTCAACATTTCGAAATCATTTGAAGGATTATATGAAGAAGGTTAATGATGAATTTGAACCTCTAGCTGTAGTCAATAAAAATCCCAATGAAGATATTGTGGTTGTCTCAAAGAGTGAGTGGGATAGTATTCAAGAAACATTACGAATTGTTCAAAATAAAGACCTTTCAGACAAGGTTTTAAAGGGAATGGCTCAAGTACGTGCCGGAGAGACTCAAGAACATGCAATAAAGGAGTAGAAAATGTTACTCACTTTTACCGAAGATGCATGGACAGATTATTGCTATTGGCAAAATCAGGATAGGAAGACACTTAAGCGAATTAATAAGCTGATTAAAGATATTCAACGGGATCCTTTTTCAGGTATTGGTAAGCCGGAACCCTTGAAGTACGACTTTCAAGGAGCTTGGTCTCGACGAATTGATGCTGAAAATCGTTTGATTTATATGATTGATGGTAAGAGTATCGCCTTTCTATCTTTTAAAGATCATTATTAGGTCTACCTCTGGTAGGCTTTTTTCGGAAACTATTCTTAAAAAGGTCAAAAAAGATCAAACAAAACTATTGACCTATACTGACTAATGGTGTATTATTATTTCATAAGGATTTAGCTTCCTTATAAATCTTGCAGTGCTTGCCTAAATACTCGTAATAAAGTAATTTTGGTTTGACTGCAAAAAAATTTATAACAAAGGTCAAAAAAAGTCAGAAAAACTATTGACTAATACTGACCAATGTTGTAGAATATAAACATAAGGAAATGAAATCCTTATGAAGGCTGTGCAAATAGCCTATATACCTATATAAAATGATTGCAGCTAGTCTGCAAAAATTTTCATCTAAAAGGTCAGTAAAAGTCAAAATCAAATTCTTGACCTGATTAAATGAAAGGTATATGATAAAACTATAAGGAAAAAGGATTCCTTAATGTACAAGTTTCTTTCTGAAAAACTATTCATAGTTTTGAAAGAGGCTTGGAATTAGCTATATTGAGCGATTCACAGAAAGAAGGTGGCTCTTATGCTAAATGACAATTTATTTAAGACTGAGAAAGTTCTCAGCCTCCTACCAAGAGCAAAACCTGAAATTATTAGAAGAGTAGTTGAAGCTACTAAAAATTTTTAGGGTTTTGGTCAGTAAAAGTCAAATTTACACATTAACTAAAAAATAACATTTAAGAAATTTCACAAGATAAGATAAAACGAGGTAATTATATGAACAACAACTTTAACAATATGGATGATCTTTTCAATCAATTGATGGGTAACATGGGTGGTTACCGTTCAGAAAACCGTCGCTACATGATTAACGGTCGTGAAGTGACACCTGAAGAATTTGCGATTTACCGTCAAACAGGTCAATTGCCTGGTAATGAAGGTGAAACAGTGAACCCAACTCAACAACAGGGTAAAGGACCTAAACAAGATGGTATCCTTGCTAAGCTTGGTCGTAACTTGACAGAAGAAGCTCGTGAAGGTAAATTGGATCCTGTTATCGGACGTAATAAAGAAATCCAAGAAGCTTGCGAAATCTTGGCTCGTCGTACCAAGAATAACCCAGTCCTTGTCGGGGACGCTGGGGTTGGTAAAACAGCCGTAGTTGAAGGTTTGGCTCAAGCCATCGTAAATGGTGATGTTCCAGCTGCAATCAAGAACAAAGAAATCATCTCAATTGATATTTCAGGACT
>NZ_CAUUKN010000082.1:0-4231 GCF_963545685.1 uncultured Streptococcus sp.
TCCCTTATACTCGTCCAAAGGGAGTGAAGGGGAATTTAAGGCCCAATGATTTTGTCTATGATGCTTTCTATGACTGTTACCTCTGTCCAGAGAATCAAGTGTTAAGCTATCGCACGACGACTCGAGAAGGTTATCGTGAGTATAAGAGTGATCCAAAAGTATGTGCTTCTTGTCCCCTATTATCCGTTTGTACCCAGAGTCAAAATCACCAAAAAGTAATCACGAGACATATATGGAAAGATGATCTTGAATTTTGTGAAGAGATTCGCCACCAAAGAGGAATGAAGGAACTTTATAAGAAGCGCAAAGAAACAATTGAGCGACTCTTTGGGACGGCTAAGGAATACCATAACTTAAGATATACTAGAGAGAAAGGAAAGTCCAAAATGGAAGATAAGGTTGGGCTTACTTTGGCATGTTTAAATATCAAAAAACTGGTGAAATGGGTAGCGAATATCCCTTTTTATTTTGTTCTAAATCCGATTTTTGGATGGAATATCAGATGATAAGAAAAAATATTTTTGAAAATACAAAAAGACAAACGCCAAAAATGACGTTTGTCTACGTTCTGAGCTGACCTCTGGTCAGCTTTTTCTTATATCACAATGACTGACTCAAATTGATGAGGTTACCAATATTGAGTCCTGTTCGATAAAGGTTCTGCTTAGCCGAAGACAGGATTTGATCTAAGTCACCTAATTGACCAATGATTGGAAAAATAGCTGAAATGCCAGCTACTGGAAAATCAGGTAAGTCATCCTTCAAACTGCCACAAATAGCGATAACAGGGATATCTGATGGTGTTCGTTTAGCTACACCTACTGGTGCTTTACCAGATAAGGACTGACTATCCATACGTCCTTCCCCAACAATAACCAAGTCAGCTGTTTTCACACGCTGGTCAAAATCGACACAATCCAGTACAAAATCAATCCCTGACTTAATTTCTGCTCCTGCAAAGGCTACCATTCCTGCTGCCATTCCCCCTCCAGCACCTGAACCAGCCAATTTCAGAACCTCAGGAGCAAAGCTTTGGTAGAATTGAGCCATGTCTTGATCAACCTTTTTAACTTGTGAAGTTGCCAAGCCCTTTTGACTACCGAAAATATAGGTTGCCCCATTTAAACCACACAAGGGATTATCTACATCGGTGATAAGACGAATGGTTACATTAGATAAATCAAGCTTATTTTGGGAGGACACCTTTTTAACGAGGCCAAGATTGGCACCTATTGGCTCAAGTTCCTGCCCCTCAGAATCATAAAAACGGTAACCTAATCCATAAGCCATACCAATTCCGCCATCATTAGTAGCGGAACCGCCTACACCTATAATAAAATCACGAATACCAGATTTAACCAAGTGAACAATCAGCTCACCGACCCCCTGGGTTGTTATACAAAGAGGATCGCGTTTATCCTTAGGTACCTGCTCCAAGCCACAAATCGCAGCCATTTCAAAAATGGCAGTCTCCCCATTACTAGCATAGGTGACAGAGCCATCACCAGTATAAGCATGTGGAATCTTAACAGTTTTCTTCTCAAGATTTAGATTTTCAGCAAGAGCATCTAAGGTACCTTCGCCACCATCGCCTATTGGCATGAGGTCAAAATCAGCATCGGGTAAGGCCTTTTGAAAGCCTGATTTAAGAGCCAAGGCAACCTCTTTTGCAGACAAACTTTCCTTAAACGAATCAGGTGCAATCAGAATTCGCATAATTTCCTCCTTTTATTTTTCTTTTAAATAAGTGGAAAGGGCCTGAACCAAGTCATCTGTCATATGTCGTGGACCTCGGACAGCTTTGATACCAAAGCACTTTAGCCTTTCACTATCAAAATCAGTATCATTAAAGCGGTGTAAAGGTTTAATTCGCATCAATTCCTTAATACTCTCTTCATCACGATAACCTTGATTAGGTATATTAGCCTCTAAAACCCGACAGAGATAACGGATAGCCTTGGTGGGTGCCGTAATATAGATTGCAACGAAGTCCCCTTTTTGCATACTGGCTTTCTGGGTCCAAAGAATATCCTCACTTGCTGTGAGTTCTTCCTCAATATCGTAGTATTTTAGATTTACTGGGATAATCCAGTAGTGAGGCTCTGAAGCCTTCCTAAGATACTTAGGAGCAACCAGAGAACGACTCCCTCTAAGAAGCTCTAAAATCGTTTGGTCTGGAATTGTCTCATCTAAAACAAGGCTAATCCAAGTCTTCTTGGACATATGGTAACTAGGAAAGATTCCATCTAAGTCTAAGAGCTTATCCATCTGTCTAGGATCGACCTTAAGGTTAACCACATCATAGACCAAATCTGCCTTTTCTCCACTAAGCCCTAGTTTCTCCCCTTTGAGAGGGAAAAATAAGGCATACCACTTACCATCAACTCGAAAGGAAAGATAGTCTGGATATTTCTCAAAAGGATGGTCAGCTTGGTCCGAAAATTCCTTAACTAGAAAATTAGCCAGACGATTAGCTTGTGGGGATGAAAACAATTGATTGTCATAACAAAAATCAGCTACTTGCGACAGGAGATCGCCATAAGCTTCTCTGACTTGGCCAACGTAGGTTCCAGTTGCGTGAGGGCTTCGGAAAGTGTCATAAGGCTCATCAAGATCAATATCAACAACCTGCCCTGTCAACCTACCTTCTAAATCAATGAATACTCGTGCCTCAAGTTCTTCAGCCATTAGTGGTTTTCTGAACTCGTAACCTTTCTCAGTAGTTATAAAACCAAAAGGCTCTAGGCTATCATGTTTTAGGACTTTCTGTTTAAAATAAGCATCCTCAAAAGTCATTCATTTCCCCTTTTTCTAAAAAAGAGAAGTTGAGACAAACTGGTGTCCCAACTCCTTTTTATTTTGTTGACTGACGTAAAGTTATACCATGATTAAGAATAACGTCTTTTTCTTCAAGTTCTTCCTTATTCATAATTTTTGTCAACATACGCATGCTAACTGCCCCTAAATCATAGAGAGGATGGTTTATACTAGAAAGGTTTGGACGTGTGTAGCTTGTAATCGGTGAATCATTACTTGTGATGATTTCAAAGTCTTCTGGAACTGATTTACCTGCAGCAAAGAGGCCATTTAAGAGACCTGCAGCCAATTCATCGTCTCCAACATAGGCAGCAGTGGCACCAGAGTTCAAGACACGTTGTGCTAACTCAAAGCCATCTTTATAGCTATATTTAGCTTCAAAGACAAGTCCTTCGTTATAGCGCAAATTATTCTTTTCAAGTCCTGACTTATATCCAGCCAAACGTAGTTTGCCATTAATATCATCGATTAGTGGTCCTGATACAAAGGCAACCTTTTCATTATTTTTAGCAAGTTGCGTTATACAATCCTCAACAGCAGCTTTATAGTCGATGTTAACACTTGGTAATTGATTTTCGAGGTCAACTGTTCCTGCTAGAACAATCGGCGTACGGGTACGAGAAAATTCTGCTCGAATTTTTTCCGTCAAGTGGTAACCCATGAAGATGATACCATCAACTTGTTTGGCAAATAGAGAGTTAATGACGGTAACTTCGTGATCGTCATTTTCATCACTAGAAGCAAGGACAATATTATACTTGTACATGGTTGCAATGTCGTCAATACCTTTAGCTAGAGTAGCAAAATAGCTATTTGAAATATTTGGAATGACAACTCCTACAGTAGTTGTTTTTTTACTCGCCAAGCCACGTGCAACCGCATTTGGACGGTAATCCAAACGATCAATGACTTCGAGCACTTTTTTTCGGGTGTTTTCTTTTACGTTTTTGTTTCCATTCACTACACGAGAGACAGTTGCCATCGAAACTCCGGCTTCACGCGCAACGTCGTAAATTGTAATCGTTTCATCAGTATTCATAAGAAACACTTCCTTTCTAACTTAATGCTCACTTTTTCATAGTAATTGTAGCAGAATTTGAAAACACTTTCAATTATTTTGACTGATTTTTTACAAAAAAATGAAAGGGATTCCCTTTCGCTAGCTACGGGAAAGAAAGCCATTTCAGAAACTGGGCTATCATTTCGTGTTTTCATGACTATTCATCGCTTACAACTTAAAAGATTAAAAAACCTCAATTAAAGCAAATGATTTAATGAAAGGCCAAAAACAGCTTGCATTTTCCCTATAAAAGTGACAGAATGAGTGTAAGAAATACAAAGGAGTTTTTTCTATGTCTAAACTTGATCGCATTCGTCATTTTTTGAATGAAAATAAAGCAGGGCTAGCTATTGT
>NZ_CAUUKN010000083.1:0-4138 GCF_963545685.1 uncultured Streptococcus sp.
ATTATAGTTCTTATGGGACTTTTTGTGTAGTCTCAAAAAGCTCTATAATCTCTACAGTGGTTTTACAAATCACAGAAATAAAAAAATCTGAATTATTAGCGAAATTTTGTTCTTTAAAGGAAAATAGAGTTTAATTGGAAGTGGTATAACAAATTTCGTTTTTATTCATTTAAATAGTTGTTAAGAAAAATTGATTTAGATTATCTGATAATAAGTTTTTACTTGACAAATTGAAGATAGTCATCTTTTAGGACTATACCAATTTAATTGTTGACAACTAATAAAACTAGGTATATAATAACTTTGTTCGGTTCAATAATAGGATATTGAACTATACCAATTTTTAGGAAAGGAATAGTAATTTAAAAGTTGCTACAGGTAATAATTAATGTGTGGAATTGTTGGAGTTGTTGGAAATAGTAATGCAGCGGATATCTTAATACAGGGTCTCGAAAAGTTAGAGTATCGCGGTTATGACTCAGCAGGTATTTATGTGACTGATGCCCCAGATAAAGGTTGTCTAGTTAAATCAGTTGGTCGTATTGCAGATCTTCGTGCTAAAATTAGCTCCGATGTTAAGGGATCAACTGGTATTGGTCACACGCGTTGGGCAACACATGGTCAAGCAACTGAGGATAATGCTCACCCACATACTTCGGAAACAGGGCGCTTCGTTTTAGTTCATAACGGAGTTATTGAAAACTATCTCCAAATTAAAGAAGAATACTTGCAAGGACACAAATTTAAAGGTCAGACAGATACTGAGATTGCAGTTCACTTGATTGGTAAATTCGTTGACGAAGATGGATTATCAGTTCTTGAAGCCTTAAAAAAATCTCTTCATATTATCCAAGGGTCATATGCGTTTGCTCTTGTTGACTCTCAAGCACCAGATACGATTTATGTTGCCAAAAACAAATCTCCACTTTTGATTGGTGTTGGTGAAGGTTACAACATGGTTTGTTCAGATGCCATGGCTATGATTCGTGAAACTAGTCAATTTATGGAAATTCACGATAAAGAGTTGGTTGTTCTGACCAAAGATGCTATCACAGTTACCGATTATGAAGGAAATGCTATTGAACGCGGTACTTATACAGCTGAACTTGATCTTTCTGATATTGGTAAAGGAACTTATCCTTACTATATGTTGAAAGAAATTGATGAGCAACCTACTGTAATGCGTAAATTGATTTCTACCTATGCAGATGATGAAGGAAATATCACTGTTGATCCAGCTATTGTCAAGTCAGTACAAGAAGCAGATCGTGTTTACATCTTAGCAGCTGGGACTTCATATAATGCTGGTTTTGCGTCAAAAGCTATGTTTGAAAAATTGACAGATACACCAGTTGAAATAGGTGTTGCATCTGAGTGGGGTTACAACATGCCACTTTTGAGCAAAAAACCAATGTTTGTTTTGCTTAGTCAATCAGGTGAAACAGCGGATAGCCGTCAAGTTTTGGTGAAAGCTAACGAAATGGGAATCCCTAGTTTGACTGTTACCAATGTACCTGGTTCTACGCTTTCTCGTGAAGCAACATATACGATGCTTTTACATGCAGGGCCTGAAATTGCTGTAGCTTCTACAAAAGCTTATACTGCTCAGATTGCGGCTCTAGCTTTCCTTGCGAAAGCTGTTGGTGAAGCAAATGGCAAGAAAGAAGCACTTGAGTTTGATTTAGTGCATGAGTTATCAATTGTTGCTCAGTCAATTGAAGCGACTCTCTCTGAAAAAGATATGATTTCTGAGAAAGTTGAGAACTTGTTGGCTACAACTCGTAATGCTTTCTACATTGGTCGAGGAAATGATTATTATGTAGCTATGGAAGCATCATTGAAGTTGAAAGAAATCTCTTATATTCAATGTGAAGGCTTTGCTGCGGGTGAGTTGAAACACGGTACAATTTCATTGATTGAAGATGGTACTCCAGTTTTAGGATTAATTTCTGCAAGTGAAGTTGTGGCTGCTCATACTCGTGGTAATATTCAGGAAGTTGCTGCTCGTGGAGCTAATGTTTTAACAGTCGTTGAGGAAAAATTAGCTAAAGCTGATGATGATATTATTGTCAATCAAGTACATCCATTCTTATCACCGATCTCAATGGTTATTCCAACTCAGTTGATTGCTTACTATGCTTCTCTACAACGGGGTCTTGACGTGGATAAACCACGAAACCTTGCAAAAGCAGTAACAGTTGAGTAAGTTAGTTTCCGCATTCTAAATTTTATTAGCTCTTTTTTATCATTTATCAAGTCTATCAAAGCTTTAAGTTAAAAATGAGATAAGACAGTACTATTCTGAGTTTATTGTCTTAGTTTTAACAATTTTTGAGCCATAAAAAGGCATGCTAAAAAATACCTTTCCTGGTATTTTTGAATCAAGGTTTCTTGCCAGTTTGTCAAGTGACGTATAGCGCTATACTACAATTTTACAAGACCCCACTACTTTAACCTAACGAAAAAGTAGTGAGTACTCTCTGGTTGGAGATTTTCTCACTACTCATCTTAGTATGTTTGTCAACTGTAGTGTGTGACGAAAAGCCAACATCTAGAGAGGACCAGATAGGTCTTCTCTTTTTGTATGTTCAGAGTGATGAAAACACGCTTTCTAAAGTTGATAAAATTTCTAAAACCAAAGCCCAACCGTTTGATGTCTTTAATCAACTTGTTAGTTGCTTCGAGTTTCGCGTTTGAATAGTCTGTTTCTAGCGCATTCTTGATGTATTGTTTGTGTCTAAGAAAGGTCCTAAAGACCGTTTGAAAGTAGTGATTGACCTTGCTCATGTTCTCCTCTATTAACTCAAAGAACTCATCTACTCTCTTCTCCTGAAAGTGAAAAAGCAAAAGCTGATAGAGGTTATAATAATTAGCGAGTTCCTCTGAGAAATTCAATGTCTTCTCAACAACTTCATGTGGTGCTAAAGTTTGGCGGAAAGTCTTTGAATAAAAAGAGTTGAGAGATAGTTTACGGCTGTCCTTTTGGAAGAGTCGCCAGTGATTTTTCAAGGCTCGGTAGGGGAGTGATTTCTTATCAAACTAGTTCATAATGGCAATTCTTGTCTTTAAAAAGGCTCGACCAAGGTGCTGGATGATGTGGAAACGATCAATAATGATTTCGGCGTTTGGGAAAAGTCTGTGAGCTAGTGGGATATAGGCTCCTGACATATCCATTGTAATAAACTGTACCTTTTGTCGAACTTTCAATGGGTACTTCAAAAAGTGGTTTCGAATCGTGTTTTGACGGCGATTATCAAGGATGGTTATGAGTTTGTTGGTCTCATAGTTTTGCGCCACAAAAGCGAGTTCACCTTTCTTGACCCCAAACTCATCCCAAGACATAACAGCTGGGAGCTTGTCATAATGCTCCTTGAAAGTAAACTGGTCAAGCTTACGATAGACAGTGGATGTCGACACACGAAGTCTTCTGGCAATATCTGTTAGGGATACCTTCTCAGTTAGAAGTTGTGCAACCTTTTGTCGGACTAGATTTGAAATTTGGTGGTTTTTCTCAACGATTGATGTCTTAGCTACCGTGACTCTCCTACAATTTTTACACTGGAAGCGACGTTTCTTCAGACGTAGTAGTGTTGAAGTTCCCGCTTGCTCGAGCAGAGGGATTTTAGAAGGCTTTTGAAAGTCGTACTTGATCATCTTTCCATGGCAATGAGGACATGATGGTGCAGGGTAATCAAGTTTTGCTTGAATCTCGATATGAGTGTTAGTTTCAAAAACAAGTGAAATCTTGATATTTTGGTCTTTAATTCCGATTAATTCTGTGGTATTCTTAATAAGTCTCATAAGTTCTCCCTAATGATGGTTTGGTTGCTTTTCATTATAGTTCTTATGGGACTTTTTGTGTACACTTAAAAAGCTCTATAATCTCTACAGTGGTTTTACCCACTACAGAAATTATAGAGCCGCTCTTTATGTTTTCTAACTAATTTAACAAGGTATAGAAATATTGATGTGGCTATTCACATTTTACTAACGGCAGTCAAAGTGCTATAATGTAAGGGATTGTGAATTTAGCGAGTTCTGCTATTTTCAAAAAAGAAAAAAATAAATCAGAGATGCTAGAGTATCTCTTAGAAGAGGTGAATCCCATGGGACGTAAATGGGCTAATATCGTTGCTAA
>NZ_CAUUKN010000084.1:0-4125 GCF_963545685.1 uncultured Streptococcus sp.
TTGGAACATCATATTTGACCATGATTTCCTTAGCAAAATCCTTAGACCACTCAAGTTCAGCCGCAGCCTTGGTCGGACCAAAGGCTTTGAGTCCTGCCGCATTGAAATCATCCACGATACCGGCCGCAAGAGCATCGTCTGGACCGATAAAGGTCCAAGCAATATCGTTCGCTTTTGCAAAGTCAATCAGCTTAGAATGTTCGGAAATTCCGATATTGATCAAATCAAGACCGTCCAATGTCATCCCGTCATTACCAGGAGCCACGAAAACTTGCTCAACGTCCTTAGACTCCAATAATTTCTTGGCAATCGCATGTTCACGACCACCAGAACCAACAACCAAAAGTTTCATTTGAAAGATACCTCAATATCAAATAAGACTAGGGGCAAATGCCCGTTAACGACAATCATTCGGAAAAAATTAGCGATTTTCACGAATTATACATAACCATTATAACATATTTGTTCGGAGATATGGGTGTGTATCCAAATTTGAGCATAAAAAAAGGCCACCCTTCAGGTGGCGGAATCCTATATCTTTGAAAAAGATTAGCGATTAGATTTATAATCTTCAATAAGCTTATTTAGATTATCCAACATGGGAATAAATTTTTGAAAATTGATATTTTTATAATTACTCAAAACATAGTTAGAAAACTCATTTTTTCCATAGTATTCACTCTTATTAAAATTACTTTTTTTACTAAAACTCCTACCATCAATTTTATGGTGCAAGATATTTTCTTCAAATAAATCTTCTATTTCTTCTTTCTGAGTCTCAGATGGATGAGTCAATAAATATAGATTATCAATTATATTATATTTATTTTCCTGACTAAGCTCCGAAACCACCTGGTTTCTGTCACTATCATTAGGGAAAATATGTTTGATAAATTCAGAAATAGGTCTTTTCTTCTTTTGAAATGATAATTCGTTATCAAATAAGAAGATAACTGGACAAGCGGCATCACGACCTGTTAAATTCTTGAAGTACTTACTATAATTAGGGAAAATTTTATGATTTTCTTCCCCCGTCCAAAAGTTTGATAGATTCTTCATTTGGTCTGCACCATCTTTAAAAAACCTAAAGTAGTATTTCAATAATGGCGTTCGTCTTAAAAACGTCAAGTGAAAACGAAACTGACCTGAATCATTTCTCGACACTAGATTGGGATACTGAGAATAGTGTTTTTTTAACGCAGCTTTAATGTATCTACTATCTGTTTTTCCTTCCGTAACAATGACTGGATATTCAGTATCAAAAAAATGGTAATAAAATAATAATTTTCGATATTCTCGTTCTTTTGCAGTTAATTTATTTAAATAATCAAGATCACTTCGAAATTCATTTTGCGTTATCAACAAATTTTTCTGCTGATATATATAATCATTCTTCAATCTAGCTTCTTCTTGGATTCTATTATTATATTTTTCAAGTTGGTCTATGAAATTGAATCTTCCTAATAATTGTTTCTTTGAACCTTTCTCACCCTCAATAAAAAATTCTCCTTTTTTATAAAGATTATAAGCCATTGCTCTAGAGTCTTTATAAAACTTTCTTTGAACATTGATTTTTTTATTTACGACTAATCCAGTTACTAGCTGCTTACTCTGTCTTGTTTGAAGGCGAGTTTTCTCTTTATTTAATTCAAAACCTGCTTGCTTTATCACCCTACTGATTTCACGTAAAAAGTCCTCAAATCTATCTAAAAATTTTTCATCATTTGTAGAAAAAGTCATATCATCAGCATAACGAGAATATGATAAGTTAAAAGACTTTGCTAGTTTGCTAATTCTAAAGTCTAAAATTTGACAAATTAAATTAGTGATAATAGGAGAACTTGGACTGCCTTGAGGTAAACTACCATCATAACAAACAAGTTGCGAAATAAATATTGCTACTTCTCTCGGTAATTTAAGGTGTTTATTTTTTTCGAAAAAACCTACAACTCTTCCAAAATGAAAACTCGGGAAAAAGTTTTCAATATCAATGTTTAATAAAATTCTCTTATTTCGATGAGATTCAGAATTTGTGATAATACTTTTCGATTTTGTAAATCCGTGAGATAACTTCGTTGAGACCAATCCCTGACTTTCTAAATCGAAAAAATAATCCTCTAACTTTTTTGCGATACGCTTTTGGACACTCTTTAACTCACTTTTAGGCGAATTAATTAATCTAGTTCCTCCAGATTTTTTAGGAATTTCAAAAGATGTATATAAATTTTCAATTTTTCTAAAATAAATCAAGTATGTTAAATGTCTATATTGAACATCAATAAATTCAGCAAAATCCCTCTTATCTGTTATATCATTCCATTCCATTTAGTACACCTCAATAATAAAAAAAAACGTATGATAACTCATTACGCCGATGCGGTCTGTTAGTCCCAAATTTATGAAAAGCAGGTCATGTCAACCTTGTGGGGCTATAGTAGGAAGGCAAAAACTTTATACCTTTAATAAAAAAACTTACGAAACATAAGTCTAAAATCTAATCATACGTATGTTCTATATTATAACACAATAAAGTTACTTTGCCTAATACAGACCAACTAATTAGAGCTTAGAGTAAAGAAAAATTATCTCCATTTTCCTGAAAAACTGCGAATAGGTAGGTGGAGGTTAAAATGAAGAAAAAATTACTAAATTGTCTCTTACCGCTAGCTTGTCTAGCGACTGTTTCGGTTTCGTATGGCAGCTCTGCTCAGGCGGCTGTCCTCGGAGATGACTACCCTTCCTCTTGGAAATATGGGGGCTTCGGCGTGGACCCTTGGACTATGTACTGGCGTCAGTGTACGTCCTTTGCGGCCTATCGCCTCAGTAACACCAATGGATTCACCTTGCCTGTAGGTTATGGAAATGCCATCACTTGGGGACCAATTGCACGAGCGAATGGACATCGTGTTGACATGAATCCTGCTGTTGGAAGTATCGCTTGGTTTTCAGACGGTGTCAATGGAGCTGGCTACATGGGACATGTTGCTTGGGTAGCCGAGGTGAATGGTGATCAGGTGACTATTGAAGAATACAACTATAATGCTGGGCAAGGGCCTGAGAAATACCATAAACGCAGTTTCCATAAGAGTCAAGTGTCTGGCTATATCCATTTTAAAGACCTCGAACCAGGAGCTCAAAATGGAAATCCTACTAACTCTTCTATAAAAGTTGGCGATACCGTCCGCTTCACAGGCACCTTCCGTGTCACAGCAATCGTAGGAAGTAATATCACTAGCCAAGATTTAGCTGGAGGTACACCAACCAAACACAATATCGTTGATCCTGGACCCGTTCTTGAAGTTGATGCACAAGGCAATCCAACATCAGACCAGTACCTCAATCCTGGTGAGACCTTTACTATTCCAGGTAACTTCAAAGTGCTTGCCATTGATCCACCAAGCGACGGTATCCTCGTCCAAATCGGAAATCGTAAGACCTGGGTAACCCAATCTGTCCTTGAAAAGGTTTAGATTTATTGAACAATCGTGAGAACGGTTGTTTTTTTGATGCACTGAAACAAAAAAGCCCAGCGGATGCTGAGCTCTTAGGAGATTTATGAAAAAGAAAAGTTTTTTAGGATGGTATTAGTATAGCTTGGAGACCTTAAAGGAAACTTAAGGCATCTAAAAAACATCCAATTTCTTGGATGTTTCAGATTGAAGATCACTTGTATCTTCTCTTTTTGTTAGCGATAATTCATTCATCCTAGTTGATGTTGTTTTTTTGATACTCTGAAATAAAAAAGCCCAGCGGATGCTGAGCTCTTAGGAGATTTATGAAAAAGAAAAGTTTTTTAGGATGGTATTAGTATAGCTTGGAGACCTTAAAGGAAACTTAAGGCATCTAAAAAACATCCAATTTCTTGGATGTTTCAGATTGAAAATCACTTGTATCTTCTCTTTTTGTTAGCGATAATTCATTCATCCTAGTTGATAATGAGCTAACTTTTAAATACCAATTAATGTCTAAAATGTCTTACACCTGTAAAAACCATAGTCAAACCATGTTTATCAGCTGCTTCGATAGACTCTTGGTCACGGACTGATCCACCCGGTTGGATGATAGCCTTGATACCTGCTTTAGCGATTTCTTCCACGTTATCTGCAAATGGGAAGAAGGCATCTG
>NZ_CAUUKN010000085.1:0-4097 GCF_963545685.1 uncultured Streptococcus sp.
CCTGGTTTCTTACGTTCAACCATACGTGCATCACGAGTAAGAAGTCCAGCGCGTTTCAATGAATCGCGGAAGTCTGGGTCTACTTGAAGAAGTGCACGAGCGATACCGTGACGGATCGCACCTGATTGACCAGCGTATCCACCACCTACAACGTTAACGTGTACGTCGTATGAACCTTCAGTTGAAGTAACTGCGAAAGGTTGGTTGATAACGAGACGAAGGTCTGCGTGTGGGATGTATTCTTCTACATCTTTTTTGTTAACAGTGATTTTACCAGTACCTGGAACCAAACGTACGCGTGCAACGGCGTTTTTACGGCGTCCTGTACCTGTATATTGTGCTTGTGCCATTATATTAGTGCTCCTTTCCTCTTAGAATTAGATAAGTCCTGAGATATCAAGTACTTCTGGTTGTTGTGCAGCGTGAGTGTGCTCACCGCCAACGAAGACTTTCAATTTCATACCTTGTGCGCGTCCAAGAGTGTTGTGTGGAAGCATACCTTTAACTGATTTTTCGATCAAACGAACAGCGTTTTTAGAACGAAGTTCACCTGCTGAGATCTGTTTCAATCCACCTGGGTACATTGAGTGAGTGTAGTAGATCTTATCAGTTGCTTTTTTACCAGTCAATTTAACTTTTTCAGCATTGATAACGATTACGAAGTCACCTGTATCAGTGTGTGGTGTGAAAGTTGGTTTGTTTTTTCCGCGAAGTACGCTAGCAACTACTGCAGAAAGACGTCCAAGTGGCACATCAGTTGCGTCAACGACATACCATTTACGTTCAACTTGGCCTGGTTTAGCCATAAATGTTGTTTTGTTCATGATTTCTCCTATATATAGTTCGATTTTTGTTTACGAGTGATGGGTGTTCCTTCCCATCGAAAAGTATTTGGAAGGTTCCGGGGCCTTTCAAATGGGGTAAACAATACCGTTTAACATAATATCAAAAAAAAACGTCCAAGGCAAGTCATTTGGAGGTGTTTTTCTTTTATTTTTTTAGCCTCTATTTTATAAGTTAGGTAATAGAATTCCCCCAAGAACCTCTCCTCTAAGGGAGGCAAACTAGTCCTCAGATTCCCAAAAAAGCTGGTCTAAAGTTTTGTCTAATGTTTTACAGATGGCAATGCACAAATTTATGGTCGGATTGTAGTCTCCCTTTTCAATAGCTGAGATGGTCTGCCGAGAGACTCCGATAGCATCTGCTAAACCTTGTTGAGTGAGGTCTTTTGCCACACGCGCTGATTTCATTTTTAAATTTTTCATTCAAAAAACCTACTCTTCGTCTTCCAGTTCTTCCAGACGGTTTTTCTTGATTCTTTTTATGATAACCCATCCGTCACAAATAAGGATCAAACCCAATGTCAAAAATCCTACACTGCTCATAAGAGTCTTCCCCATCTCAAATGACTGTACTAAACTTAATAGACCAATTAATGACATAACAATTCCAAAAAGTAACATTACCCAGAATAATACAAAAAGCTTTTTCTCAATTTTTTTGTCCACTAACCATGGATGCCCATTACATGATACGCTGTTCACCACGACCACGCACATAGAACCAAAGAAAGTGATGAATAATAATGACTGAGCTAAGTCTAGGGAGTGTGTCTTACCAGTAACCAGAATCGTTACAAATATCCCAAGCATGGCTACCCAATAACCTCGAGCAGCAGATTCTGCACTGATTAACTGAGCACGTTCATCCATCGTGTTAGCTACTTTTTTCTTTGACTTCTTCATTTTGTTTCCTCCATTTTATAGATTAATTATAGCATTATTTTACACTATGTCAAATATATCATTCATATTATATAAATTATCTTCTTATTTTCTATTGATACAGCATTTTAGACAAGGAAAAAATCAGATAGGAAAACCTATCTGACGTTTTTTCTATCTAGCTTCTTTACCAATCGTAAAGACGGCTAAGGTATCTGGTCCGACGTGGGTAGAAATAACTGGACCTAGTGGCATAATGAGAACTTGCTCAATGCCGTCAACCAATAACAAGGCTTCTTTGAGTTTTTGTGCTGATTCGATGTCGTTAGCATAAGCGACAATCGCTGTGCTATGTCCAATATCCTGAGTAGCTTGCAGGACCATTTCTTTAATGGCTTTTTTACGTCCACGAATTTTGGCCAAAGGAACCAACTTACCTGAAGCGTCTAGCCAAAGAAGAGGCTTGATATTAATCAAACTACCTATAATTGCTGAGCTCTTAGAAAGGCGGCCTCCTCGCATAAGATGGTAGAGATCATCAACTAAGAAATAGGTCCGTAAACGTGGCAAAATAGCCTCAATCATGGCTTTCGTTTCGGATAAACTCTTACCTTGGTCACGAGCTTCTGCCGCCAAGATAGAGAGATAACCCTCTCCACCTGCTGCCGCCAGGGTATCTACAATCTCAATGACAGCTTCTGGATGCTCATCCAAAATCATGTCACGCGCCATAACAGCACTTTGATAAGTACCTGAAAGCACTGATGAGAAGGCAAGATAAAGCAGAGCATCACCATTTTGAGCATGACGACGAAAAACCTCTTCAAATTGACCAACATTCACCTGACTTGTGGTTGGTTGACTTCCTTCTTGCATAGCTTCCAAAAGACGGTCACTCGTTAATCGATTGGGACCAACGGTCTCATAAGTAATATCATCGAGCGTAATAGTTAGACCAATGAGTTCAACCTCGTTCTCCTGAGCCCATTTTTCATCTAGATCTGCTGTTGAATCTGTCAAAATTTTAAATGTCATATATCCCTCTATTCTATTTCATTTAAAAGGTTCTGTAATTTTCCTAATTGTGTTTCGTCCCATGGACGTAACTTGGGGGTTGTTAGGTCAATATGTGCCGACATCTTGTCTAAATCCGACTTTACGGTATTAACACGCTCTTCCAACTCACGCGCTGAAACACGTAAAGCTCCTTGAGAAAAGATGGCCCACTGTTCATTCAAGTCGCTAGTTGCTACTTCAACTAGATTTTGAACAGTATTCATCTCGGCTGCTGAACGCTCAATATAGCTATCGGCTGTCTCGTCTTCCTCAGTAAAAATAACACTGACACGGTACTGGTCATAGCGCTGACGGCTCCCTGGAACAAACTGGGCATCAAACACACAGATGATATCAATATGCTCAAAGTTGGCATAATGATTGAGCTTACGAAGCAGTGTTTCACGAGCTTCGTCAAGCTGATTGGTCTTAAAGAGTTGACGGGTTTCTTGCCAAAAAGCAATCATATTATAACCATCAACCAGAAGTATTCTCTTTTTCATAGTTACAATCGGTTTCGATAAACTTCATACATGAGAACTGCAGCTGCCACACTGGCATTTAGGCTCTGCACATGACCACTCATAGGAATAGTAATCATCTCATCAACTTGTTTCTTGATGTTAGCAGAGATTCCCTTACCTTCATTACCAATGATAAGAGCAAGCTTGCCAGCTGTGTTCCATTTATGAGATGGGGTACCATCCATATCTGTACCAAATACCCAAAAGCCTGCTTCTTTAAGCTTATCAAGGGTTTGGCTAAGATTAGTCACTCTCGCAATCGGAATATGCTCCACCGCCCCTGTTGATGTCTTGGCAACGACAGGTGTTACCCCTACAGCACGATGCTTGGGAATAATAACTCCTGTCACCTGAGTAGCATCAGCCGTTCGTAGGATAGAACCAAAGTTATGGGGGTCGTTAAGTCCATCTAAAATGAGAATCAGAGGATTCTCCTCTTGCTCAGCCTTATCCATAATAACTGAGAGATCAGAGTAAGCGAACTCTGACACACGAAGGACAAAACCTTGATGAACAGCCCCACCTGTCATATCAGACAAGGTTTTCTTTGGTGTCCAAGAGATGGAAACCTTCTTTTCAGCTGCCAAGGCCTTAACAGCATCCACATTTTTCCCTCGAAGATCGTCTTGAATATAGAGTTTGTTTCCAGTATTAGCTTCTAGACTCTCCGTTACAGCATGTACACCATAAACAATATCTAGGCTTGATTCTTTAGTTGTTTTCATATGCCCATTCTATCATAAAAAACTCCAAGCAGGCAATGCCTGCTAACTCGTGACAGAAAAGAAAGTTC
>NZ_CAUUKN010000086.1:0-3986 GCF_963545685.1 uncultured Streptococcus sp.
CTGGTAAATCAGCTTCACAAGACGATGCACAAAAAATGTGTAAAGTTGTTCGTGATGTTGTAGCAGCTGACTTCGGTCAAGAAGTTGCTGATAAAGTACGTGTTCAATACGGTGGTTCAGTTAAACCTGAAAACGTTGCTGAATACATGGCTTGTCCAGATGTTGACGGAGCTCTTGTAGGTGGTGCATCACTTGAAGCTGAAAGTTTCTTGGCATTGCTTGACTTCGTTAAATAATGAATAAAAAGGTCGAGAACTGTTCTCGGCTTTTTTGTTTGTAAACATCTTTATCTAAACCTAATAAGATAAGTTTTAGATAAAGATGTGGTCTATATAAATAGAGTTTTGAAACCTTTTGGGGTTTTGATGAAATACGAAGATGCGCAGTGTTTTACCATAGCCTATATGCTTTCTGAGATTGTTCTTTTAGCCTAAAATTTGATAAAATAGAAAGAGAATAAACAACAAAGGAAGTATCATGTCTAAAGGGTTATTAATCTCAATTGAAGGACCGGATGGGGCTGGAAAAACCTCAGTTCTAAAGGCGCTTTTGCCACGTTTAAGAGAGGTTTATCCAGCTCAGGTTATAACGACACGTGAGCCGGGTGGCGTAGCTATTGCTGAACAAATTCGTGAGGTTATTCTGGATGTAGATAATACGGCTATGGATGCTAAAACAGAACTCTTGCTCTATATTGCTGCTCGTCGTCAACATTTGGTTGAAAAAGTTTTACCAGAACTTGAAAAAGGCAATATGGTTATCATGGATCGCTTTATTGATTCCTCGGTAGCCTATCAAGGAGCAGGACGAGGGCTTGATCAAGATGAAGTTGCTTGGTTAAATAATTATGCGACGGATGGTCATAAACCTGATTTGACTTTGTTGTTTGATGTGGATTCTGAAACTGGTTTAGCTCGTATCGCGGCAAACGGTAAGCGAGAAGTCAATCGTTTGGATTTAGAAAAACTTGATATGCACCAACGTGTACGTCAAGGGTATTTAGATATAGCGGAAGCTGAGCCAGAACGGATTAAGAAAATTGATGCCTCGCAAACTTTGGAAGAAGTTGTAGAGGATACCTGGGAAATTATTAAGAATTATTTATAAGGAGCAAGATGAAGTTAGCTGAATGTCAAAGCAAACTTTTTGAAGAGTTTTCACAAATTATCAGAGAAAATCGTTTGAGTCATGCTTATTTATTCTCGGGTGATTTTGGAAGTCTTGATATGGCTATTTGGCTAGCGCAGAGTCGCTTTTGCTTGACTCCTGAGAATGGTCTTCCTTGTGGTCACTGTCGTCCATGTCGCTTGATTGCACAGGGGGATTTTTCAGATGTTAAATTGGTTGAACCGCAAGGGCAGATTATTAAAACTGATACTATTCGTCAACTGACAAGAGAGTTTAGCCAATCGGGTTTCGAGGGCCAGGCTCAGGTGTTTATCATTCGTGATGCAGATAAAATGCATGTCAATGCGGCCAATAGCCTCTTGAAGTTTATCGAAGAACCTCAGAGTCAGATTTATATTTTTCTGTTAACAGCTGATGATAGTCGTATCTTGCCTACGATTAAAAGTCGAGCGCAACTCTTTTATTTTCCTAAGAACAAGGCTTATTTAGAAGACTTACTGCAAAGAGAAGGTTTATTGCTGACACAGGCCAAGGTTTTAGCGGATTTTGCCAAGGATGAAGCGCAAGCTTTGAGTTTATCTAAAGATAACAAGGTTCTTGATGTCATCAATACAGTGGAGCGTTTTGCACAATCCTTGCTAGCTAGTCATGACCTTCTTTATTTGGATGTTGCAAAGTTGGTCGTCCAGTGTAGTGAAAAATCGGAACAAGAGATGGTCTGGGCTTTTTTAACTTATCAATTGGGAAAGGATATACAAAATCCACAAGCACGACGATGGTTAGATTTAGTTTTTAAGGCACGTAAAATGTGGCTTGCTAATGTCAGCTTTCAAAATGCGATGGAGTATATGGTATTGTCATGACAGAAGTCATTGGAATCAAATTTGAAGAAAATGGAGCGGTAGAATACGTTCTTCCTGATAAAAATTACGCCAAAGATGACTTTGTAGTCGTTTTGGAGAAAAAAGATAAGCGCCTAGCCCAAGTTGTTATGGAAAATACTGTTTTTCCAGAGGTTAGTTTACCTGCGGATTTGAATCGAGTTGAGGGCTTGGCTAGTGAGAGAGATTTCGCTAGATATGATGAAAATCTTTTGAAGGCTGAACAGAGTATGGGAGTAGTGGCTGATTTAATTGCTCAAAATCAGCTAGATATGAAGGTGGTAGACATTGTCTTTCCTCTAAATAGCTCTTATGTGCTTATCAGTTTTGTGGCTGAAAAGCGGGTAGATTTTCGTCAGTTGCTCAAGGATTTGGCAGCTTACTTTAAGACACGAATTGAGTTACGTCAAATTTCAAGTCGTGAGGAATCAAAAATTTATGGTGGTTTAGGTCCTTGTGGACGTGCACTGTGTTGTTCTAGTTTTTTGGGCGAATTCCCACCGGTATCGATTAAGATGGCTAAAAATCAGAGTTTATCCTTGAATTCTGGTAAGATGAACGGTGTCTGCGGTCGTCTCATGTGTTGTCTTAGTTATGAAGATGATTTTTACCGAGATAGTAAGGCCAGTTACCCTGACTTGGGTGAAGAGATTGAAACCAAGGAAGGTAGAGGTCAAGTCATTGCTATTGATGTGATTGCAGGGACTGTTAAAGTTATGTTTGAAAAGGGGCGTGCTCCCCTAACTTATGGAGTGGAGGAAGTTCAGCTAAATGGAAAAGCGTGAATTGTATGATAAATTCGAAGAATTATCACAAAATTTGATGTCGATGTTGGCAGAGGTAGAAGCAATTAAGGCGAACTTCTCAGGGATTCTCGATGAAAATACTGCCCTCAAGTTGGAGAACGACAAGTTACGTGAGCACTTGAGTCAAGTGGTTCAAGAGGAGACAGGGACTAAAATGTCTCATGGCAAGGTGAACCTCGAGGCTATTTATGATGATGGCTTCCACATTTGCCCAGATTTTTATGGTCAACGTCGTGATAATAATGAAGCTTGTGGCTTCTGTGCAGAATTATTGTACGGAGATTAAGCATGCAGGTTCAAAAGAGTTTTAAGGGGCAATCTAACTACGGTACCCTTTATTTGGTTCCTACACCTATTGGGAATTTGCAGGATATGACTTTTCGCAGTATTCAAACTCTCAAAGATGTCGATCTTATTTGTGCGGAGGACACGCGTAATACGGGTCTCTTACTCAAACATTTTGAAATTGAAACCAAGCAGTATTCTTTTCATGAGCACAATGCTTACGAGAAAATTCCAGATTTACTGGAACGCTTGAAGTCAGGTTTTTCTTTGGCTCAGGTTTCTGATGCGGGTATGCCTTCCATTTCGGATCCTGGCCATGATTTGGTCAAAGCCGCCATTGCTGAGGATATTCCTGTAGTGGCCCTACCTGGCGCATCAGCTGGTATTACTGCCTTGATTGCTAGTGGTTTAGCACCCCAACCTCATATTTTTTACGGTTTCCTTCCTCGTAAGAAGGGACAGCAGCTTGATTACTTCAAGGAAAAGTTGTCTTATCCTGAGACACAGATTTTCTATGAGTCACCCTACCGTGTGGCAGATACCCTTGAAAATATGTATGAGATTTATGGCGACCGTCAGGTGACTTTAGTTCGAGAACTGACTAAGCTTTACGAAGAGTACCAGCGAGGTAGTATTTCTGAAATTTTGGATTATATTGCTAGTAATCCTCTCAAGGGAGAATGTTTACTGATTGTGGCTGGGGCTTCTGAAAATGATAGGGAAGAAAATCTGACATCAGATGTTAGTCCGGTTGAGGCTATTGAAGCTTTAATTGCTTCTGGCAT
This sequence comes from uncultured Streptococcus sp., assembly GCF_963545685.1. Lineage (GTDB taxonomy): Bacteria > Bacillota > Bacilli > Lactobacillales > Streptococcaceae > Streptococcus. Next base: position 3,886 of record NZ_CAUUKN010000086.1, read on the forward strand.
GAAACCTAATCAGGCTATAAAAACTGTTGCTAAAGAGCGAAAAATAAATAGACAAGAGCTTTATAACCTTTTTCATGGGGTTTAAGAGGCTCTTTTTTTTG
>NZ_CAUUKN010000087.1:0-3977 GCF_963545685.1 uncultured Streptococcus sp.
ACACCTTCAGGAGTCGCTAGTTCGCTAGCAGAGGAATTTGTTCTGGCTGATTTTCCTATTATTGATTTGTCTGGTGATCATCGCTTGCCAGCAGATGTTTATCAAGAATGGTATAAAAAATCACCTGCCAAGGAAACGGTTTTGAATAATTTCACATATGCATTATCAGAATATACAGATGTGAAGGGTAAGAAATTTATTGCTAATCCTGGATGCTATGCGACAGCGACAGAGTTAGCCCTGATTCCTTTGGTGGCAGCCGGTCTTATTGAGACAGATAGTGTCATTGTAGATGCCAAATCTGGGTTAACTGGTGCGGGTAAGGCTTTGAGTGAGTCTAGTCATTTTGTTAATGTTCACGATAATTACGTGACTTATAAGCTCAATCATCATCAGCATATTCCTGAGATTGTCCAAACCTTGCAGGTTTTTGATGCTAACATGCCTGAGATTCAGTTTTCAACGTCTCTTTTACCAGTTAATCGTGGAATCATGGCTACAGTTTATTGCAAATTGAAGAAGGATGTGACAGTAGCTGATGTGGCTTCGGCATTCACAAAGGCTTATAGCGATAAACCTTTTGTACGTGTACAAGAAGACTTACCAGAACTACACAATGTCATTGGATCGAATTTTACAGATATCGGCTTTGCCTATAATGAGAAAACCAATGTTCTGACGATTATTTCAGTTATTGATAATCTGCTCAAAGGAGCAGCTGGACAGGCAGTGCAAAATCTCAATCTCATGCAAGGGTGGGATGAGACGGAAGGTTTGCTAATGACACCGTCATACTTGTAGACGTAAGCATAGAGTTAGGAGAAAAAATATGAAAGTCATAGATGGAACAATTGCCAGCCCGCTAGGATTCTCAGCAGATGGGCTACATGCAGGATTTAAAAAGAGAAAGATGGATTTTGGTTGGATCGTCTCTGAAAAGCCAGCCAGTGTTGCAGGTGTTTACACGACCAACAAGGTTATTGCAGCTCCTCTGATTGTGACCAAGACCTCGGTGAAAAAAGCTGGGAAAATGAAGGCTATCGTTGTTAACTCAGGTGTAGCCAACTCTTGTACAGGTACACAAGGTTTAGAGGATGCTTACACCATGCAGGAGTGGACCGCTGAAAAGCTAGGTGTTGAACCTGATATGATTGGTGTGGCTTCTACAGGGATTATCGGTGAGTTGCTACCAATGGATACACTGAAAAATGGTCTTTCCAAGATAGTGGTTAATGGTAATGCTGATGATTTTGCCAAGGCGATTTTGACGACAGATACAAGGACTAAGACGATTGCAGTAACAGAGACCTTTGGACGAGATGTGGTTACTATGGCTGGTGTTGCTAAGGGCTCAGGGATGATTCATCCTAACATGGCGACCATGCTTGGGTTTATTACTTGTGATGCTAACATTTCTAGTGACACTCTTCAATTGGCCTTGAGTCAAAATGTGGAAAAGACCTTTAATCAGATTACAGTTGATGGGGATACTTCGACCAATGATATGGTTCTCGTCATGTCCAATGGCTGCACGCTCAATGATGAGATTTTGCCAGATACACCAGAGTTCGATAAATTTTCGAAAATGCTTAATTTCGTGATGCAAGAACTGGCTAAGAAAATTGCCAAGGACGGTGAAGGTGCCAATAAGCTCATCCAAGTTGATGTGGTCAATGCTCCTAATGCCCTTGATGCCCGTATGATGGCTAAATCTGTAGTCGGTTCAAGTCTGGTCAAAACAGCCATATTTGGTGAAGATCCCAACTGGGGACGTATATTAGCTGCTGTGGGCTATGCCGGTGTGGATGTGCCTGTGGACAATGTTGATATTATGCTTGGCGGTCTGCCAGTCATGATAGCTTCTAGTCCTGTGACCTTTGATGATGAAGAAATGAAAGACATCATGCATGAGGATGAAGTGACCATAACAGTAGACCTTCATTCAGGTCAAGAAAAAGGAACCGCATGGGGTTGTGATCTCTCTTACGATTACGTTAAGATTAATGCCCTATATCATACCTAAACTGTCTAAGGAAAAGGAGTTAACTGATGACTACTGAATATATTGTAATTAAGATTGGTGGAGTAGCCAGTAAACAGCTAACTCCTGAGATACTGGCTAAACTGTCAGAATGGCAGCAGTCTGGTCAAAAAATAATCATCGTTCATGGAGGTGGCTTTGCTATCAATCAACTCATGGAGGAACATGATATCCCAATTCACAAGGTCAATGGTCTACGTGTGACGAGTCAGTCAGATATGAGCCTAATCAAAGAAGCCTTGGTTGACATAGTTGGGAAAAACTTGGCAGGTCAGTTGACAAATGCTGGTTTACCAGCCTATCAGGTCATAGATGAGCTGTCAGACCTTGTTCATGCTGATTTCTTAGATCAAGAGATTTATGGTTACGTGGGGGAAGTCAAGTCTATTACTAACCAGACCCTAGTGGCACTTCTATCTCAAGGCAAGCTACCTTTGATTCCTAGCTTGGGTTACAGTGATCAGGGTGATTTGCTCAATATCAACGCTGATTACCTTGCAAGGGCGCTGGCTATTAGTCTGGGGGCTAAAAAGCTTATCCTCATGACGGATGTCAAAGGTGTTTTAGAGAATGGACAGGTTTTAAATCATTTGAATATTGTAGATGTTCAGAAAAAAATAGATTCAGGTGTGATTACTGGAGGCATGATTCCTAAAATTCAAAGCGCTGTTCAGACGGTTGAATCTGGCGTCGAGCAGGTCATTATTGGTGATAACCTGACAGCTGGTACAATAATCAAGGAGTAAACGATGACAAAATTATTTTCAAATTATAAACGGGCAGCGATTGATTTTGCTTCGGCTCAAGGAAATTATTTGACAGATACTACTGGCAAAACCTATTTGGATTTTTCATCTGGTATCGGGGTAACTAACCTTGGCTATCATCCCCATGTCAATCAGGCTCTAACAGAGCAAGTGGGCAAGATTTTGCACCAGCCTAACCTTTATAACAATCAGTTGCAAGAAGATGTTGCCGGTCTTTTAACTGGTGACAAGGACTATCTGGCCTTTTTCTGTAACAGTGGTGCAGAGGCTAATGAGGCAGCCATAAAAATTGCCCGTAAGGCATCGGGCAAACAAGAAATTATTACCTTTCAAAATTCCTTCCACGGTCGAACCTTCGGATCCATGTCTGCTACTGGTCAGGATAAAATCAAGCAAGGTTTTGGTGAAGGCGTGCCCCACTTTAGCTATGCCATTTTTAACGACATAAACAGTGTTAAAGCCCTAGCTAGCGAAGAAACGGCGGCCATTATGCTAGAGTTGGTCCAAGGGGAATCAGGTGTTCAGCCTGCGGATAAGGACTTTGTTAAGGCTTTGTATGACTTTTGTAAGGAGACAGGTATTTACCTCATTGTAGATGAGGTTCAGACAGGTATTGGCCGTACTGGTAAGCTCTTTGCTTATGAACACTACGATATTGAGCCAGATATCTTTACCCTGGCCAAAGGCTTGGCAAATGGTGTGCCAGTTGGTGCCATGCTTGCTAAGTCATCTCTTGGCGAGGCTTTCTCTTACGGAAGCCACGGCTCTACTTTTGGTGGCAATAAATTATCTATGGCGGCGGCCAAGGCTACGCTTGAAGTCATGTTGGCTCCAGGTTTTCTGGATACTGCTCTTGAAAATGGTAACAAGCTACAAGCTAAATTGCAGGAGGCCTTGTCTGATAAAGAGACAGTGACTACTGTGCGTGGATTGGGCTACATGATTGGAATTGAGACTACTGGAAATCTAGGTGAACTGGTCCAGATCGCTAGAGATAAGGGATTGATTGTCTTAACTGCAGGGGCAAACGTTATCCGTCTTCTCCCTCCAATCACTCTAAGTGATGCTGAAATCGAAAAAGGTGTCGCTATCCTTTCAGAAATATTTGAGTAGACAATCATAACCACCCGTCTAACGGGTGGTTTGATCATGGGCTATAAGCCCATAAT
>NZ_CAUUKN010000088.1:0-3918 GCF_963545685.1 uncultured Streptococcus sp.
TATCTGAGCCTAACATAGATGGCTTTTTCTGTCTAGCTTAATTTTACAAATTGGGGTGTATAAAAATATTGTATTTATGACTAATATTCTGTTAAAATCGCATTAACTGTATATTAAATACATTACAATTGTGATATAATATCTTTAAAATTATGATATAAAGGAGACTCTCTTGAACATAAAAGACAGCATTGGACTAAGAATTAAAACTGAGCGTGAATGTCAACAGATGTCACGTGAAGTGTTATGTTTAGATGGTGCGGAATTGACTGTTCGCCAGTTAATTCGTATTGAAAAGGGGGAATCTCTCCCGTCTTTAGATAAATTATCGTATATTGCTAAACGTTTAGGAAAAAGTATGACAGATTTATTGGATCATGACAGAATTGAGATTCCTGACACATACTATGAGATGAAAAATCGATTAATAAAGTATCCTTCCTATGGAGACGAGGAGAGAGTGAAACGAAAACTGGAACTTATTGAAGAGGTGTATGAGAAATTTTTTGATATTCTTCCAGAAGAAGAATTATTAACTCTAGATATTCTCGAAAATATATTAGGTTTCACTAGCTGGGAGGAGAGTCCAAAGGTTGAAGAAATATATGAGGATTTATTTGAACAGGTCAAAAAGAAGAAGAAATTTTCAACTAATGATTTATTAGTTATTGATTATTATCTCTATCATCTTTATGGAAGAAAGCAGTATGATAAAAAACTCTTTGATAGGATTGTTGATAGAGTTCTAAACCAGGAAATTCCGACAGATGATGCCTATAATATTGCTTTATTTAATGATTTGATGGCTATTGCTGCTTTGAAGATTTTTCATAAGTCCTTCTCAGATTTCTTAACAGTTGTAGATAAGGCTTTGGCTGTTATAGAAAAATCACAGTTTCATAATTATAAACCAGGTGTCTATATTTTAGAAGCAAAGTATGAGCTTCTACATAAAGGAAACAAGAAAAAGGCTGCAGAGAATTATGATAAGGCCATAATGTTCGCCTCTGTTTTAGAAGATTCGGTTTTGGAAGGAAAAATTAGAGAAGAGAAGGCAGCGGATGGTTTGTAATTAAATCGGTGGTGACATAAATGTCACTACTTTTTTTATAATTAAATGTTTATCATATAGTTAATAAAAATATTAAGGAGTAAAACTTTGAAGAACTTAAAAAAATTTTTAGTATTACTTATCGCAGTAGCACCTTTCTTTATCATTTATTATTAATAAGGAGTCACCATGTCAAAATATCCATATATTTCACAGGTCGATCAGCGTGATTGTGGGGTAGCTGCCTTGGCAATGATTCTCAAGCACTATGGTTCATCCTATAGTTTAGCTTATTTGCGGGAGTTAGCTCAGACTTCTCGTGAAGGAACTTCTGCGCTTGGTTTGGTTGAAGCAGGCAAGCAGTTGGGTCTTGAAACTCAGGCCATTCGTGCAGATTTAGACTTGTTTAAACAAGAAAATCTATCTTATCCTTTTATTGTACATGTGGTTAAAGAAGGTGAGCTGCAACATTATTATACGGTGTTCGGCCAGACCAAGGGGCAGCTCATCATAGGTGATCCAGATCCTAGCAAGAAGGTCATTAAAATGCCGCTAGAGGTGTTTGAAAAGGAGTGGACGGGCGTTGCTCTCTTTTTTGTACCTGGAAAAACCTACATTAAATTTAAGGAAGAGGTACCTGGACTTCTTTCATTTTTACCAATCTTGTTTCGTCGTAAGGGTTTGATTACAGTTGTTGTCTTGCTGAGTTTTTTGGTGACCCTTGTTAATATTATTGGTTCCTATTATCTGCAATCTATTATTGATCACTTGATTCCTCAAGAAGCTTACTCTCTTCTGACTGTGATTTCGCTAGGCCTATGTATTTCTTATCTGGCTCAACAAGTTTTTACTTTTTTCAAAGATTATCTTCTACATCGATTGGGTAATTACTTGTCCATTTCTGTCATCCTTCCTTATATTAAGCATGTCCTTTCTTTGCCCATTAGTTTCTTCAGTTCACGTCGTACTGGTGAAATCACGTCACGTTTTGGAGATGCCAATACCATTATTGATGCCCTAGCTTCAACAATCTTATCGATTTTCCTAGATGTGACCATTGTGATAACTTTAGCTGTGGCTCTTATTTTACAAAACCGATCTCTTTTTTTGATGACCCTAACTGTAGTTCCCCTTTATGTTTTGATTATTCTGGCCTTTTATAAGCTTTTTGAGAAGAAAAATTATCAATTAATGGAGGCAAATAGTCAGGTTAATACCGCTGTTATTGATGATTTGCGCGGCATTGAAACTTTAAAATCTTTAAGAGTCGAAGAGAGACGTTATCAGGAAATTGAGGTGAAATTCCATGACTATTTGAAGAAATCCTTGTCTAAGGACAAGTGGCAATTAATCCAGGATGCCTTAAAAACAGGGGTTCAGCTAGTTTCTAATGTCTTTATCTTATGGTATGGGGCACAATTAGTTATGGAAGGACAACTATCTGCTGGTCAGTTGATTACCTATAATATGTTGCTGAATTATTTTACGACTCCTTTAATTAATATTATCAATCTTCAATCTAAGATTCAGCAAGCCAAAGTGGCCAATAATCGTCTCCAAGAAGTTTATGTTGTGAATAAGGAAGAAAAAGGGCAACTCAAAGATTTATCCTTTAAACAATTAGATTTAAAAGGTGTTAGTCACCGTTTCAGCTACCAACAAGAGACACTTCATAATATTAATTTGACGATTAATAAGGGTGAGAAAATCGCCCTCATGGGTCAGAGTGGTTCTGGGAAAACGACTTTAGCGAAGATTTTGTCAGGTTATTACACTAAATCTAGTGGTCATGTAGGCCTAGATAAAGATCCTGTTAGCCATGCAGAGCTGCGCCAGTTGGTGACCTATGTTCCACAACAGACCTATGTGTTTACGGGAACAATATTAGACAATCTGTTACTAGGTCTTGAAGGAGAAGTTGATGAGCAGCTTATTCTGAAAGTCTGTGAACAAGCTGATATTTTGGCTGATATTCAAAAGATGCCCCTAGGTTTTCAGACCCAAGTATCTGAAGACGGAGGTCTGTCTGGCGGTCAAAAACAAAGATTAGCTATAGCAAGGGCTCTCTTGTCCAAACAACCAATCTTGATTTTTGATGAAGCTACAAGTGGTCTGGACAGGGAAACTGAAAGTAGAGTAATGGCCAATCTTGCTAAACTGAAACGAACCATGATTTTCATCGCTCACCGTAGCAGTGTCCACCAATATGTCAGTCGTGTAGTGACTATGGCAGATGGGAGACTTGAAGCAGATAGTCCCAACTTCAATCCATTCCAGTTTATTTAAAATAATCTTCCTATTTATATAGAAAACTTAAGAAATCTAAAATTTCAAATCTTGCACCCATCTTCTTTATGTAGTATACTGGTAGCATACTATTAAGAGGTGTAAACATGTTAGAGGCATATAAAAATTTTTGGTTAGGCTATCTCGATTTTTATGGTCGTACAAAACGATCAGACTATTGGTGGGTTGTCTTAATTAATACAGTTATCTTTTGTTTGATTATCCTGCTGATGAGCTTACTTGGAGAAACAAGAGCTTCAGGTTTTACATTGACAGCCTTCATTCTATTTGTAGCAGCAACGGCGCTCCCAACAATCTCTATCCAGATTCGTCGTCTTCGTGATGCCAATTTTAATGTTGCATGGATAGTTTTAAAAGGGACCCCACTACTAGTAGTACTTTGGGTGATGTATGCCTTTCCTACAAGAAATTCAAAATAACTCCTATATAAAACGAGTGAGACTAGATAAGCTAGTTTCACTCGTTTTTTCGGCTCCTTGTCAACTGTAGTGGGTGACGAAAAGCTAACATCTAGAGAGGACCGGATAGGTTTTCTCTTTTTTTATGTTTAGAGTGATGAA
>NZ_CAUUKN010000089.1:0-3898 GCF_963545685.1 uncultured Streptococcus sp.
GTACTGATGATACCATGTATAAGGATGTAACGGCTGATATTGATAAAAATACTACGGGAGCCAAAAACCGTGCCGCTGATAGTATTACCTTCTCAGATGTTGATGTAACTGAAGTCGTTCAGACTGGTGAAAAGACCTTTAAAGTAACTTTTACGGCAGTCTATGATTTCTATTATGGCTATGATTCGAAATTCAAGTCATCAGGAGATATTAAAGATAAAATTTCTTGGACTTGTAACGTGGAATACGTTGGCGATGACGATAGTGACTCTAGTAGTAGCGGTTCTGACTACAGCGACTACCGTATCAACGGTAAGGCTGGCGAATCACAAAATGTGAGTCGTGAAAATACCGTGAAATAGTAGATACTTTTGCGGTTGACTAGTCAACAGTGGTTTTAAAAATGTTTAAGAGGTTTGGTCCTCAATCTAAAAAGTGGAGAACTTGGCAATAGCCAAGTTCTTTTTGATTGCTTCAACTTACCTCTTAGGGCCTAAACTGTGCCACTTACCTAAAAGCCCTTGTTTTGTTTAAAGCAGTTGTTATAATGGAACCATCAAAAGGACAGGAAAGGAGTATTATGAAAGTTAGCATCGCATTGGACCCATCCATAGATGAGCCTGAAATCTTGATTCGAGCTCCTCAATTAACAGAAGAAATAGCGCAGCTACAGGCGTCCATTTTAAAGCAAAAGTTGGCCCCTTTAGCCTTTTATAAGGATCGCAGCGAATATTTTTTGGATTTGGAAACTCTTCTCTTTTTTGAAACAGATGGGGAGAGGATTTATGGGCATACCAGGGACGAGGCCTATGAGGTCAAGCAGAAGCTCTATGAGTTGGAAGAGCTGCTTCCGATTGCCTTTTGTCGGATTTCCAAATCGACCATTGTCAACGTAAAGCAGATTTATGCATTAGAGAAGTCTTTTTCAGGGACCAGCACGGTTAATTTCTATCAGACCCACAAGCAGGTTCATGTATCAAGACGCTACTATCCAGTTTTAAAAGAACGATTAAACGAAATGAGGTAATATGATGAGAAATAGATTAATTGGGATCCTCTTGATCCTTTTGGCAGCTTTGGTAATTGTACAAGACTATTTTATACAATGGGAAATTAGTTTTTGGATGTTGGTCTGGGTGGTCTTGTTGACCGTTCTTTCTCTTTCTAGTTTTTTGAAACGGCACTTTGGTTGGGGCTTCATCTATGGTGTTTTGGCCCTCTTTTCACTCAATGGACAGTTTCATTTTCTTCCAGTATCTAATTCGGTCGTTATTCTTTCTTCTATTCTTGCAGTTATTGGCTTGAATACTCTCTTCAAACCTTCTGGTAAAGCGAAAAATCGTTTTGGTTTTGATGCTGCCGGGTCAAATGCTCAAAATGGTGGTAATGATATTGATGTGACTTTTTCAACGGTGACCAAATATCTCAATGACCAACACTTTACTCATGGAAGTGCGGATGTTAGTCTGGGAGAAGCGTCGGTTTATTTTGATAACTGCCGTATTGAAGGGCCGTCTGCCCAGTTTGATGTGGACGTTTCTCTGGGAAGTTTGAGTCTCTATGTACCCAGTGATTGGCGAGTTCATGTTAATGTGGACAACTCGCTCTCGGCTATTCAACACCAGGAAAATCCAAGCAATTTGACTAGCAAGGATTTCTACATCAAAGGGGATGTTTCCTTGGGGAATTTAGAAATTATTTATGTTGGTGAGAGTGTGATTGATTAAGTTAGTGGAGGGAACCTCTAATTAATATAGTACCTATTGTTTTATCTCACCTCCCGTGATAAGATAGGCTCAATCTATTTTCTAGGAGGATAATATATGGCTTCTACTATTGGTATCGTAAGTTTATCTAGTGGGATTATCGGTGAAGACTTTGTCAAGCACGAAGTGGACTTGGGTATTCAACGTCTCAAGGACCTCGGACTCAATCCTATCTTTTTACCTCATTCGCTAAAAGGCTTAGATTTTATCAAAGAACATCCTGAAGCTCGTGCAGAGGATTTGATTCAGGCCTTTTCTGATGATAGTATCGACATGATTCTATGCGCCATCGGTGGAGATGATACCTATCGCTTACTACCTTATCTTTTTGAAAATGATCAACTACAAAAGGTTATCAAACAAAAAATGTTTCTTGGCTTCTCGGATACAACCATGAACCACCTCATGTTGCATAAACTAGGGGTCAAGACTTTTTATGGTCAATCCTTTTTAGCAGACATTTGTGAACTAGACAAAGAAATGCTAGACTATAGCCTCCACTACTTTAAAGAATTGATTGAGACTGGAAAAATCTCAGAAATCCGCCCTAGTGATGTTTGGTATGAGGAACGGACTGACTTTAGTCCCAAAGCCTTTGGAACACCACGTATCAGCCATGTAAATACAGGTTTTGACTTGTTACAAGGAAATGCCCAGTTCGAGGGTGAAATCCTTGGTGGTTGCCTCGAATCCCTCTACGATATCTTTGACAACTCTCGATATGCAGACAGTAGAGAACTCTGCCAAAAGTATAAACTCTTCCCTGACTTGTCAGACTGGGAAGGCAAAGTCCTCTTGCTAGAAACAAGCGAAGAAAAGCCTGATCCGGAATACTTCAAAAAGATGTTGAGGACTTTAAAGAACACTGGGATATTTGAGGTCGTCAGTGGACTCTTGGTCGGGAAACCTATGGATGAAACCTTTTATGAAGACTATAAGGAAGCACTATTGGATATTATTAACAATAATATCCCAATTGTTTATAATCTGAATGTCGGCCATGCCACACCAAGAGCCATTGTTCCCTTTGGAGTCCACGCCTATGTAGACGCCATGGAGCAAGTCATTCGCTTTGACTATAACAAAGAAAGCTGAGAGGAATTTCTCAGCTTTCTTTCAGAAAGTAGGAGTGTCTTACTTGATATAAGGCATGACAATTTAGGAGGGACAGTAGCTCTGGGATTTCTAAGTTTATCAAGTCTTTCAAATCAACTAATACATAAGGGGAGTGGGACAAGGAACAATTTTTATGAAAGTTGTTCAGTCTCACTCCCCTTTTCCTATTTTATAGTCTCTTTATTTGTGATAATATAGTATAGTGAAAAATTAGACTGGAATGATTATACTCTATTGGGATTTATGTGACGAAAATGACATTAAAAATCTAGGCAAATGCATGCTAAGACTGAACGTCAGATAAATTCAAGATGAGACTAGAAGGGAAATTGTTATGAGAAAGAAAGCGATTGGTATTGATTTAGGAACAACTAACTCCGTCATGGCTGTTGTTCGTGAATACGTACCAGAGATTATTCCGATGGGGACGAATGACGATCAGGTCTTGCGTTCAGCGGTCTACTTCTCAAATATCGGTGGTAAAAACCATGTAGCTTTTGGTAAGGAAGCCATTGAGCGTGGAACAGAAATCGGAAGTACAGAAAACTTTAAATTTGACTTCAAGCGTGATATTGGTCGTCCGATTTCTAGTGATACACCAGATCATACACGTGTCAATTCTATTATTCTCTCTGCCTTGGTTTTGAACGAATTCCGTAAGCGTGCTTATGTAGTTGGTCAGGAAATGGGTCAAGCAGAGGGTATCAAGGATGCTGTCATCACAGTTCCTGCTTACTTTACGTCAGATCAACGTGCAGCAACGAAGACTGCTGGTCGTATCGCAGGATTTAACGTCTTGCGTATTATCAATGAACCTACAGCTGCGGCCATTGCCTATGCCCACACTAAAAATGCTCGAGGGAATGTCTTGGTCTTTGACCTTGGTGGGGGAACTTTCGACGTTACCATCATGCGTGTGGCTGATCATGCTTATGATATCTTGGCAACTGACGGGAACTCTCGCCTTGGTGGGATTGACTTTGATAAGCGTCTTGTGGGCTACATCATGCAAGAGT
>NZ_CAUUKN010000090.1:0-3855 GCF_963545685.1 uncultured Streptococcus sp.
ACTCCGGTGAAAAGAAGATGAGGTAGATGGCTACAAAAGGTAGTAAGAAACCACTTTCCACTAGCATGGCTACATCACTGGAAAGCTTAACCCCTTTTTTGATTAAACCATAGAAACCAAAGCTCAGGGCTAATCCCAGAGAAACTATAGGAAGTTTTCCTGTGTTGACAACAAGAAATAGCACTCCTATAAAAGCTAAGGCTACTGCTAGCCACATACTTCTGTTCAATGATTCACGAAGAAAAACGAGAGCAAATAGGATAGACACAATAGGCATAATGTAATAGCCCAGACTGGCTTGTGTGGCTTGACCATGTCCCACAGCATAGATATAAATCAACCAGTTCGCTGCTATGAGAAAGCTGGCAAGCAGCATGCGAAGCAAGACCTTCTTATCCTGCCAAAGTTCCACCAGTTCCTCTTTGAAACGTGTATTTTGCTTAGCGACTAGGGCATAAACTAACATAGTCACCACTGTAAAAACAATTCGCCATGAGAAGGTGTTATAGGCTGAAACACCTGCTAAAAGCTTCCAAAAAAGGGATAAAAATCCCCATTGAATATAGCTTGCAAGTCCAAAGAGCAAGCCTTGATTCTTTCTAGTCAACGACAACACCTGCTTTATCCACTGATAGGATGAAGGTTTCACCGTCTAATCCAAGACCATCGATAGCCCTTTTAAGAGCCTCAGCCTGATCATTTGGCGTTAAGGTCATAACTGTTGGACCAGCACCTGAGAGATAGGTTGCATAGGCACCGTATTGGCCTGACAATTCCTTAACAGTTGCAAATTCCTTGACCAATTTTTGTCGGTAGCGTTCGTGGAACATGTCTCCTTGGATAGCACGTCCCGCTTTAACCAAATCCCCTGCAAAGAGGGCTGCAATGGCAACGTTGGCAATAGATGATGCAGCTACAGCTTCTTTGTAAGACAAGTCACTTGGAAGAACCCCACGTGAATCAGACGTCTTAAGTTCATAGCTCGGAATGAAAGCGACAAAGGCACACTCTGGAAACTCTGTAACGATGCTATTAACATGTTCATCCACATAAGAGGCGACAACGAGATTCCCAAAAATAGCTGGGGCAACATTGTCTGGGTGACCTTCAATCTTGGTTGCAATATCAAGTTTGTCGTCGTCTGAGAGTTTCAGGTCTGCCAATTGATTGGCTAACTCAATCCCTGCAACAATAACTGAGCTTGAAGAACCAAGCCCACGCGCCAAAGGAATATCCGATGTCATCAGCAATTTATGGGGCTGCAAATCGGATGCAACTTGCAAGGCTGTTGAAATGAGGAGGTTATTTTCATCTGAAGGAATATCTCCCAAATCATGTTCAATATGCCACACGTCTGCTGGTTCAAGCACCTCAATTGTCAAATATTTAGAAACGGCAACACCCACAGAATCAAAACCTGGACCAATATTGGCAGATGTTGCTGGAACAGTAATTTTCATAATAACACACCAAAAGGAGGAAAGTCATTAGTGACTTTTCTCCTTGAATACCTTTCTTATACGCACCAGTATGGGCTTATCAATTAGTTAGACAAAACTTTCAATGTGTTGACAACAGTGAAGTCTTCTGCTGCTTCAAGTTTCTCAGTAACCGCTTGGAGTTGTGTCTTAGACATAGCATGTGTAATCACAACGATACGAGCTGTTGTGCCATTTGCTTTTTGTTGCAAGACTTGTTCAAATGAAATATCTTCTGAGTTGAAGATTTGAGACAAGTGAAGGATTTTACCTTTTTCGTCTGGCGTATCAAGGGCAAAGTAATAGTTGCTCTTAACGTCCGCTGGATTAGCCAATGGCAAGTCACGACGGAACTCGTTGAATGGTTTCCCAACATTGCCATCTGAAAGACGACGAGCAATACGGATAATGTCTGCCAAAACAGATGTTGCTGTTGGTTTTTGACCAGCACCTGGACCGTAGTACATAGATTCACCGATACCGATAGACTCAACAAAGACTGCATTCATGACATCGTTGACGCTAGCAAGTGGGTGATTTTTTGGCAAGAATGTTGGTGATACTTCTGCTGAGATACCTGATTCTACTTCACGCACATCACCAACCAATTTGATGACATAACCCAATTCTTGAGCAACAGCTACATCATCTGTAGAGATGTTAGTAATTCCTTTGTGAGAAACGTCGTCAAAATCAATTGTAGCACCAAAACCAAATTGGCTAAGGATAACTGCCTTATAAGCGGCGTCAATCCCTTCAACGTCGTTGGTTGGATCACTTTCAGCATAACCAAGTTCTTGGGCAGTCTTGAGGGCGTCCTCATATGACCAACCTTCATCAACCATCTTAGTCATCATAAAGTTAGATGTACCGTTAAGCACTCCTAGGATACGTGTTACCTTGTCAGATGTCAAAGAGTTAGCTAAAGTACGCAAAATTGGAATACCACCAGCAACAGCAGCTTCATAGTAGAAAGCTACACCCTTATCTTGAGCAAGAGAAATCAACTCTTTTCCATGAGTAGCAATCAAGTCCTTATTGGCAGAAACAACGTTTTTACCTGCTTCAAGCGCTTTTGTAATGAAGGTACGAGCTGGCTCGATACGTCCCATCAATTCTACAACGATTTGAATTTCTTCGTCGTTAAGGATTTCGTCAACATTTGTGACAAAATTGTAGTCGTTTCCGGCAGCAAGCAGACGATTTTTTTCTTCGTCATCTTTAACCAAAACTTTGGCAATTTCAAGTTGGTCACGTGAAGCTGCAAGAACCTTCTCACCATTTTCCTTCAAGAGGAAAGGAATACCGCTAGCTACTGTACCAAAGCCAAGTAATCCAATTTTAATAGACATTTACGATTTCTCCTTAAAAACATACATTTTTTTAATTGTACCACATTTCTATCGGAATTGACAGAATATTGTTGCCATTTAAGGAGATAAGTATTCTTTTTTTACTGAAAATTCTGTGCATTTTCACCCCATTTTTGTTAGAATAATAGCGAGACCTATTTGAAAGGGGATACAATGATTTCTCAAAAGAAAAAAACAACTCAAGCTAACAGAAAAAAATTGAACCTTCTTCTGCTTGTCCTAAACCTTGTCTTTCTTAGCCTGGTGGTCGTTTTTATGCTAAACCGACCAAATCAGTCGAAAACCAATCAAAAACAAGCTCAGACAAGTCAGTCTAAGAGTACAACTAAGTGGAAAACCTATGACAATCCTGTCCAAATCCCTATCCTCATGTATCATGCGGTTCACGTCATGGATCCATCTGAAGCCTCTAACGCCAACCTTATCGTTGATCCTGACCTATTCGAGGCACAAATCAAGGCCATGGTAGATGCAGGTTACTATTTCCTAACTCCTGAAGAAGCCTACAAAGCCTTCACTGAAAATGCCTTGCCTGCTAAAAAGGTTGTCTGGCTGACCTTTGACGATGGTAACGAAGACTTCTATACTATCGCTTACCCGATTCTCAAAAAATATAAGGCTAAGGCAACCAATAATGTCATTACCGGCTTTGTTAAGAAGGGAAATGCTGGAAATCTAACGGTCAAGCAGATGGAAGAAATGATGGCACACGGCATGAGCTTCCAGTCGCATACGGTTAACCACCCTGATTTGTCTGTCAGTGACAATGCGACTCAAAAGGCTGAATTAACGGATTCTATTGACTTCCTTGAAAATAAACTTAATACCAAGGTTAACACCATTGCCTACCCATCAGGTCGCTATAATCAAACAACACTGGATCTAGCTAAGAAAACTTACAAGTTAGGACTGACAACCAACGAAGGATTAGCTAGTGCCAATGATGGTCTCCTCTCACTTAATCGTGTCCGTATTCTGCCAACAACAACAGCTAAAGGACTTCT
>NZ_CAUUKN010000091.1:0-3853 GCF_963545685.1 uncultured Streptococcus sp.
ACATAGTAATTCATGTAGAAATGCGGAATACGTTCCCACTCAAACTGAATTTCGTAGTTATCTTCGGCTTTAAGGTTGTAGTATTTCTCATTGAGCTCTGCATAAAGCTTATTCATGAAGTCCGCTGTCAAGATTTGACCAGATGCATCAGCTTCATGGATAGCATGCTCGAACTCAGCAAATTGCGTTTGACGGAAGACAGTTCCCTTAAAACCATCTAAATAGTGGTTAAGGATAGCAAAACGTGTCTTGTCATCTTTAACTTCTTTAAGAAGTGTTTCTGTCAAGATATTTTCATTAGTTGTAGACGCAATTTCAGCCAAGAAGATTGGGTAATCTCCATAAACATATGGTTGTGTCTGACGTGTGAAAGTTGAATGCAAACTGTGGCCAGTTTCGTGAACCAAGGTAAAGAGATTGTCCAAAGTGTCTTGCCAGTTCAAAAGCATGAAAGCATTGGTATCATAGGCACCACCCGAGTAGGCACCTGAACGTTTCCCTTTGTTAGGGTGAACATCAATCCAACGTTCCGTAAAGGCTGCATGAACCCCTTTACTGTACTCTTCACCAAAGATAGCCAAGACTTCCTCTGCTTTCTTGAGGGATTCTTCATAAGTAAGAGCAGTCTCTGTCTCAGAAAGTGGTGTATAAACATCATACATCTTAAGCTCATCAAGTCCCAAGACCTTCTTACGCAAATCAAGGTAACGGTGCAAAAGTGGCAAATGCTTATTCACTGATTCTAAGAGAGAGTCGTAAACACTTTCTGGAATAAAGTTAGCCGCAAGTGCTGCATGACGTGCCGAATTATAGTGACGAACTTTAGCCTGATAATTATGAACCTTGACAACGCCTTGGAGTGTTTGTGCATAGGTATGTTGGAACTGCTCATAAGTTCCATACATAGCTTCATAGGCTCCCTTACGGACTTCGCGGTCCTTAGATTCCATGAGGGTGATAAAGTTACCATGTGTCAATTCAACCACGTCTCCTTGACCATCTGATACCCATGGGAAGAGAATGTCAGCATTATCCAAGACGTTGAAAGTATCCGTTGGACCGTTGAAAATATCACCAGCTGCTGCCAAGAGTTCTTCTGCTTCTTGAGAAAGAACGTGGTCCTTGTTTGCCAAAAGGCGTTCGAAATAGTGATCATAAAGGCCAAGACCAGGTTCTTGTTCTTTGAAGGATGCTAATTTTTCATCATCCAAAGCCATAAATTCAGGCTCAAAGTAGGCAAAGGCTTCACTCAATTGTGAGTAAAGGTTTGAAGCTTTGGCTTGGTACTCTTGGTAAAGACCTACAGTTGTGTCTTGGTCATTTTTCATTGACGCATACACATAGATTTTCTCCAAACGACGCATAAGGCTCATATAAAGTTCTGTTGCTTCAAGCAAATTCTTAGCAGAATCCAAAAGATGACCTGCATAAGCACTAGCCTTCTTCAAATCCTGAACAGTGCTTTCATATTCAGTCTCCCAATCAGCGTCTGTCGCAAAAATGGTCGTCAAATCCCAAGTATATTTTTCTTCTAAATGAGTACGATTATCTGACATAATATTCTCCTTAATTGTGTCTATTAATTATTATTTTAGCATAAAAGGTGGGAGGGTAGAGAGTTTGTTGATAAGAAAAATGCCTTTTTCGATAATATTGCATAAAAAGCTTTTCAAAACCATCAACAGCTAATCTAATTTGGGCAAATCCTTGCTTAGATTCAGGAAATCTCACTTGTGGGAAAAAATCCTGATCAGACAGACTTAACAAATTCATCCCCTTAAGATAAGCCGTCTCCTGCCTTCTCATCCATCTTGGATTTTTCCCCATTAATTCTCGTTGAATCACATGTGAGACTTTCTTTCGCTGAGTCACTTGATAAGTCTCCACCCTCTCTGCTTGATAGGGAAAACGTAAAATCGTCATGAGATTCTCTGTTAAAGGCCAGGTCTTAGTTAAGTAATAAACTCTCCCAAAAATATCCTCATAGATAAGATATTTAAGTCTAATCTCTTCTCTCTTCCAATCAAGTTCCCAAAGGTGAAATCCTATTTTAACAGTAAAATAGAGAAAATCCCTCTGTAGACCCGTTAAACGCTGCCCCAACCATAGGTCCTCACCCAAAAGCCAACGAACTTCATAGCCTACTTGCTGATAGGCGCGTGTGCGTTCTCTTAAACGTTTCTGTGATAAACGAGAACACTGTACTTCCAGGGCTAAGGAATCTCCAACAAATAAATCTGCAATTTGACCTAACTCAGGCAGAACCTTTTCAATACAAACTCTTTCACCATGATTAACCAAGGACTTATATAATACCGCCTTAAGGGATAGATGCTGGGCTGATTCATTTTCCGAGAAGAACTGACAATCTTGCAAAGACTTATGAGCAAAATGCGGACACATTACCTGACCCTGCCTCAATAAGACTCTACCTTGACAGCCGGGACAACGGTAATTTTCCTCGCGATTTAACTCAGTTTCAAGTGCTGAAACCAATTTCCCTTCCGGATTTTTTGCAATTAACATGACCCCTCCTTCATGCACTCTCTTAATTATTCGCAAAAGAATTCAAAAAATAAAAAAACATCTAGAATTCTCTAGATGCGCCCCCATTCAAACTGAAACTTGCTCCCTGCTGTATGGAAACATAGGTTTTATAGGTGTATTGCTTACCTTGGGATACAAGTGCCGCTCAGTCCATTTGATCTCTTTTCAACAATCTCGATTTCTAGAGGAAAATCCCCCATTTTCCCTGAAACCGGGACCTTGAAAACAGTTTCTATTCCAAACGACCTTTAAAAATAGTCAATGTGGCATAGACAGATGCTCTCACAAACATCTCGTCAAATTCCGTTTCTGAAACACCATCCCAATATGCTTCTTACCTTTTTGTTCCTGAATCTCAATAAGAACTTAATCCCTCGAGCTCACCTTGAGATAAAACAAATTTTTGGACTTCCCTAAAATGACAAGTCTTTATTTACTAACATTGAACCACCATTTCCCTAGATGCAGTTCAATACCAACAAACACAAAAACGTGTTGGTCCAAAATGGTTTCTAGCAAAGAGTATCTTATGATTGATAGTCAGTCAATCTAAAAAGCTTTCCCTCTAGCTTTTGTGCAAAACGTCATATTGCTTACAAGATACTATTTCCTAGAAGAGTATTGGCTAAAATAGCCACTCTCAAAACATAATACCACCTATCAAGAAAAGGTTTAGTCCACCTTCTGATAGATCTATTCGCAGGTACTGCTTTATTTTCTTTCTCTCTCCATTTAGAGAAGTAGTCTCTACCGATTCTGCTGTTTTTGAATCTGCTGTTTGCTCTACACGGATTAAAAATACCGCTAGCTCCCGCTACGATGATGCTGATGTTTTAAATCGATTAATCTGATTTGTTTGCTGTTTAAATCTTCTCTTTTTAAATCATCACAATGAAACATTGGAATTTGATAACCTAGAATTCCAGACTCTAGGCTAATTTTTTGGCTAGGGAGTCACCCTACCAAAAACAAACTCTTCCTAACAATTTCTATTATACTGTATTATAATTTTTTGTCAATTAATTTATTTCATATTTTTTGAAAATAATAATTAGGTACTAAATTTTAAAATAGAAAAAACCTCAAAAAGATTATATTATAGGCTTTTATGGCTGTTTTGAAAAATTAGAAAATAGATTTCTTTTCTTCTGGTTCGGTCCACTTAAATAACCTTAATGCAAATTATCAGAATTTTTTATTTTTTGTTTTTTGTTTTTATGGCTAGCTTGATTTTTCCGAACCAAAAAAAGCCGGCTCTATAATTTCTGTAGTGGGTAAAACCACCGTAGAGATTATAGAGCTTTTT
>NZ_CAUUKN010000092.1:0-3698 GCF_963545685.1 uncultured Streptococcus sp.
GGTGCTAAGGGTGCTGATGCACAACAAGAAAGCCGTGTTCTTATGCTTTCTGATAAGGCCCGTTCAGACGCTAATCCAATCCTTTTGATTGATGAAAATGAAGTTACAGCAGGACACGCTGCTTCAATCGGTCAGGTGGATCCAGAGGATATGTACTACCTCATGAGTCGTGGACTTGATCAAGACACTGCAGAACGCTTGGTTATTCGCGGTTTCTTGGGAGCAGTTATCACTGAAATCCCAGTTAAGGAAGTGCGTGACGAGATGATTTCTGTAACTGATACAAAACTAAACAAACGTTAGGAGCTATCGACGCAGATAGTCTAACCTATGATATATCTAGATAGGGAGATAAGATGTCAGCTTTAGATGCCTATAAGATTCGACAAGATTTTGCCATTTTAGATCAGGTAGTTAATGATGAACCTTTGGTATACTTGGATAATGCAGCGACGACTCAGAAGCCTCAAGTAGTTTTGGACGCCCTTATGGCCTATTATCGTGAGGACAATGCTAATGTTCACCGTGGCGTGCACACTTTGGCTGAGCGTGCCACAGCTGCTTACGAAGCTAGTCGTGAAAAAATTCGCCAGTTTATCAATGCCAAATCAACTAAAGAGATTCTCTTTACACGTGGAACGACAACTGGTCTTAACTGGGTTGGTCGTTTTGCAGAGCAGGTTCTTGAACCAGGAGATGAGGTGGTTATTTCAATTATGGAACACCACTCTAATATCATACCTTGGCAGGAAGCTTGTAAGAAGACGGGGGCTAAACTTGTTTACGCCTACTTGAAAGATGGTCAGTTGGATATGGAAGACTTGGCTAATAAGATTAGTGAAAAGACAAAATTTGTCAGTCTAGCTCAGGTCTCTAACGTTTTAGGTTGCATCAATCCTGTTAAAGAGATTGCACAAATGGCTCACCAAGTTGGTGCCTATATGGTAGTAGATGGTGCCCAATCTGCGCCCCACATGGCTATCGATGTTCAGGACTTAGATTGTGATTTCTTCACCCTTTCTGGACATAAGATGTTAGGTCCAACAGGAATTGGGGTTCTCTATGGCAAAGAAGAGATTCTCAACCAGATGAATCCTATCGAATTTGGTGGTGAGATGATTGATTTCGTTTATGAACAGGAAGCCACTTGGAAGGAACTGCCTTGGAAATTTGAGGCTGGTACACCTAACATTGCGGGGGCGATTGCTCTTGGTGCTGCTGTGGACTACCTCTCTGCTTTAGGTATGGAAAATGTTCATGCTTATGAGCAAGAGTTGGTAGACTATGTCTTGCCTAAGCTTCAAGCGATTGAGGGATTGACGGTATATGGGCCAGAAGATTCTGGCAAACATGCGGGTGTTATTGCCTTTAATATTGATGGACTGCATCCTCATGATGTGGCGACTGCCCTTGACTATGAAGGGGTGGCAGTGCGTGCGGGTCACCACTGTGCTCAACCTTTAATCAATCATTTAGGTATTTCATCGGCTGCCCGTGCAAGTTTCTATATTTACAATACTAAAGAGGATTGTGACAAGCTTGTAGAGGCAATTCTTGCGACGAAGGAGTTTTTCAATGGCACTCTCTAGACTAGATAGTTTATATATGGCTGTTGTGGCTGACCACTCTAAGAGCCCTCACCATCACGGTGTTCTGCCTGATGTGGAGCAACTTCAACTGAATAATCCGACATGTGGAGATGTTATCAATCTGTCAGTTAAATTTGATGGTGACGTGATTGAAGACATCGCCTTTGCTGGTGATGGTTGTACCATTTCTACAGCCTCATCAAGCATGATGACGGATGCGGTTATTGGTAAAACCAAGGCAGAGGCTTTAGAACTAGCAGAAATTTTCTCTCTTATGATTCAAGGGGATCATAAAGTAGATGAGGATAAGTTAGGTGAGGCTAAGCTCTTGGCGGGGGTTTCTAAATTTCCGCAACGTATCAAATGTGCAACGCTCTCTTGGAATGCCCTTAAAAAGGCTATAGAGAGAAGTGAGCTCTAGGAAGCAATGGAGCAATTATACTCCTTGCTCAAGTCTTAAATAAAGAAAATGAATCAAACCTTTAATAAAGGAAAATACTATGACTGAAACAAATGAAAAAGTAGAACCAAAACCCATTGATCTTGGGGAATATAAATATGGTTTCCATGATGATGTGACACCAGTCTTTTCAACAGGAAAAGGAATCAGTGAAGACGTAGTCCGTGCTATGTCTGCTGAAAAGGGGGAGCCTGAGTGGATGCTCGAATTTCGCTTGAAATCATTGGAAACCTTTAACAAAATGCCTATGCAAGAGTGGGGTCCAGACCTTTCTGGTATTAACTTTGATGACCTGACTTATTTCCAAAAGGCATCAGACAAACCTGCTCGTGATTGGGAGGATGTTCCTGAGAAAATCAAAGAAACTTTTGAACGTATTGGTATCCCAGAAGCAGAACGTGCCTATCTTGCTGGAGCCTCAGCTCAGTATGAATCAGAAGTGGTTTACCACAACATGAAAGAAGAGTATGACAAGTTGGGTATTATCTTTACAGATACAGACTCAGCACTTAAAGAGTATCCAGAACTCTTTAAGAAGTACTTCTCAAAACTGGTTCCGCCAACAGATAACAAATTTGCGGCCCTTAACTCTGCCTTCTGGTCAGGTGGTACCTTTATTTATGTACCAAAAGGCGTTAAGGTAGATATTCCGCTTCAAACCTACTTCCGTATTAACAACGAAGCAACTGCTCAATTTGAACGTACTCTT
The DNA here is from genome assembly GCF_963545685.1 of uncultured Streptococcus sp. Classification (GTDB taxonomy): domain Bacteria; phylum Bacillota; class Bacilli; order Lactobacillales; family Streptococcaceae; genus Streptococcus. The sequence continues at coordinate 2,759 of NZ_CAUUKN010000092.1, forward strand.
ATCATTGTTGATGAAGGTGCCAGCGTTCACTATGTTGAAGGATGTACAGCGCCTACTTACACAACGGCAAGCCTTCATGCGGCCATCGTTGAAATCTTTGCACTTGATGGTGCCTACATGCGCTACTCAACTATCCAAAACTGGTCAGATAGCGTCTACAACTTGGTAACTAAACGTGCTACGGCTAAGAAAAACGCAACTGTTGAGTGGATTGATGGTAACTTGGGTGCTGAAGTAACCATGAAGTACCCATCTGTTTACCTTGATGGTGAAGGTGCACGTGGTACTATGCTTTCAATTGCCTTTGCCAATGCTGGTCAACACCAAGATACAGGGGCTAAGATGATTCACAATGCACCGCATACATCATCATCTATTGTTTCTAAATCAATCGCTCGTAATGGTGGTAAGGTTGACTATCGTGGACAAGTAACCTTCAACAAGGATTCTAAGAAATCGGTATCTCACATCGAATGTGACACCATCTTGATGGATGACTTGTCTAAATCAGACACTATTCCATTCAACGAAATCCACAATTCACAAGTTGCACTTGAACACGAAGCTAAAGTTTCTAAGATTTCTGAAGAACAGCTCTACTACCTCATGAGCCGTGGTCTTTCAGAACAAGAAGCAACTGAAATGATTGTCATGGGATTTGTGGAACCATTTACCAAAGAACTTCCAATGGAATATGCTGTTGAGCTTAACCGCTTGATTAGTTATGAAATGGAAGGATCAGTTGGGTAAAAACTCTGATAATCTCAAGGGACCATATGGTCCTTTTTGTTTGGCTCCTTGTCAACTGTAGTGGGTGACGAAAAGCTAACATCTAGAGAGGACCTGATAGGTCTTCTCTTTTTTTATGTTTAGAGTGATGAAGATACGTTTCTTAAAGTTGATGAAGTTTCTAAAACCAAAGCCCAACCGTTTGATGTCT
>NZ_CAUUKN010000093.1:0-3364 GCF_963545685.1 uncultured Streptococcus sp.
TGATTTAGATGCCCCCTACAGGGCTCGAACCTGTGACCCATGGATTAAGAGTCCACTGCTCTACCAACTGAGCTAAGGAGGCTGGATGCTGTATTGGTACCGATGATCCACGGTTTGTATTGAACCCGCGACGTAAAAAAGCAGGTGGGCGACTCGCTATTAACTTCAGTTGCTTCTGGGTGAGCCAGCCTGCACACTGTTAATAGACCTCTGTCTCCCGATAATACAAAAATTAGTCGGTCAACACTTATATGCGGATTCGTATACCACAGCAATTTCTCTGTTCTTATGATACCACTTTTGAAAATTATTGCAAGAGGAAAAATCAATTTTTTTGCAATCGTTTTCGTTAATACCTCTCGTACTATCTAGATAACTTATCGATTCGTTCTTTATTAGCTCCAAGAGCTCTTTCGTATTTCCCAGTTTCATTAGGTTGGAAATAATTGACACTTCTTAATTTATCTGGAAGGTATTGTTGCTTAACCCACTTTTCAGGATACGCATGTGGATACTTGTAATCTTTTGCATTACCCAGTTCCTTACTTCCAGCATAGTGTCCATCTCTCAGATGACGAGGAATAGGTAAATTCCCAGACTTTCTAAGATCCGCCAGGGCAGCATCCATTGCCTCATAAGCCGAATTCGACTTGGGTGATAAAGCTAAGTCAATAACTACGTTGGCAATCAAAATACGTGCCTCCGGAAAACCTACTTTCTGTGCAGCTTCCAGAGCCGTGACCGTGTGAACTTGTGCATCTGGATTAGCTAAACCAATATCCTCATAAGCAATCACAGTCAAGCGACGTGCTAGACTGGGCAAATCTCCTGCCTCAACCAAACGTGCCGCATAGTGAAGACTGGCATTAACATCAGATCCTCGAATAGATTTTTGCAAGGCAGAAAGAACATCATAGTGTCCATCACCGTCTTTATCCATAGTAATATAACTGCGTTGTAAGCTATTTTCCACTATATCTAAGGTAATATGATGCTGCCCATTTCCTGAAGCTGGTGTCGACATGACAGCCAAATCCAAAGAATTATATGCCGAACGTAAATCACCATTAGTAGCTGTCGCAATAAAATCTAGAGCCTCATCATCTAAGTGAACCTCAAAAGTGAAGCCTCGCTCCTTGTCCTCTAGAACATTCAGTATAGCTTCCTTGACATCTTCATTAGAGAGTGGTTCCAACTCAAATATTTGTACACGACTACGGATGGCTGGTGTTACAGAAAAAAACGGATTCTCGGTTGTAGCACCAATCATGATAATATTACCGTTCTCTAATAAAGGTAACAAAAAATCTTGTTTTGCTTTATCTAAACGATGGATTTCATCTAGGAGTAGAACTAAACCACCTGAAAATTTAGCCTCTTCTGCGATTTCCTGCAGGCGTTTCTTGCTATCGACAGTGGCATTAAAAGTTCTAAAAGAAAATTTTGTTGTTCCTGCAATAGCACTGGCTATCGAGGTTTTCCCGATTCCTGGTGGTCCGTAGAGAATCATTGACGACAGCATATTCGCCTCTACCATACGGCGAATAATTTTACCTTCACCGACTAAATGCTTCTGACCAATCACCTCTGAAATTGTACGTGGGCGCATGCGTAAGGCAAGATTATCTGGCATCTTCTCTCCTTTTTTCAACTATTCTTATAATAAGAATATACTATTTTGCTGTAAAAAGAAATTATAAATAGTTCTTGTCAAACCTAAATTCTTATGATAGAATGTCTTGGTATGTGGTGCTAGCACATCCGTAATAAATTCTACCTAGGAGGAAAACACGAAATGGCTAAAGTATGTTACTTTACAGGACGTAAAACTGTTTCTGGAAACAACCGTTCACACGCTATGAACAAAACTAAACGTGCCGTTAAACCTAACCTTCAAAAAGTTACTGTTCTTATCGACGGTAAACCTAAAAAAGTTTGGGCTTCAGCTCGTGCACTTAAATCTGGTAAAGTTGAACGCGTTTAATCTTATTGGATATTAAGAGATGACATCGGTCATCTCTTTTTTTATTCATCGTCTTTCCCTTTTGGCTATACTTATGTTATAATAAAGAACTAACAGATAATTCTTATAGAAAGAAGGTGTCAGTATGGGATTTACAGATGAAACTGTTCGTTTCAACCTAGACGACGGTAACAAAGATGAAATCAGTAATACTTTGACAAATGTCTACCGTTCGTTGGCTGAGAAAGGTTATAATCCTATCAACCAAATCGTTGGTTATGTTCTGAGCGGTGACCCTGCTTATGTTCCGCGTTATAATGACGCCCGTAACCAAATTCGCAAATACGAACGTGATGAAATCGTTGAAGAACTCGTTCGCTATTATCTTAAAGGAAATGGAATTGACCTCTAATGCGAGTAATGGGACTTGATGTAGGCTCAAAAACAGTAGGCGTTGCTATTAGTGACCCCCTCGGTTTTACGGCCCAAGGCGTTGAAATTATCAAAATTGACGAGGAAGCTGAAGAATTTGGTTTCGACCGTCTAGGTGAGCTCGTTAAAGAATATCAGGTAGATAAATTTGTCGTTGGTCTCCCTAAAAATATGAATAACACTGAAGGACCACGTGTCGAGGCTAGTAAAGCTTATGGTGATAAAATCAAGGAAATATTTAGTCTTCCTGTAGATTACCAAGACGAGCGATTGACAACTGTTCAAGCAGAACGTATGTTAGTTGAACAAGCAGATGTCAGCCGTGGTAAGCGTAAAAAAGTTATTGATAAATTGGCTGCTCAACTTATTCTACAAAACTACCTTGATCGAATGTTTTAATAAACTATAAATAGAGACCGATTAGTCGAGCGACAATCTAGTGAACTGCCAATCAGAAATACTAGATTCACCTCACTATTGAGTACTCTCTTCAAAAAGGAGAACAATATGTCACACAATCACGATCACAACCATGACCATGAAGTCATCACTTTAGTAGACGAACAAGGAAATGAAACACTTTTTGAAATCTTGTTGACGATTGATGGACGTGAAGAGTTCGGTAAAAACTACGTTCTTTTGGTTCCAGCTGGTGCTGAAGAAGATGCAAATGGAGAAATCGAAATCCAAGCATATTCATTCACTGAAAATGAGGACGGAACTGAAGGCGACCTTCAACCAATTCCTGAAGATTCAGATGCTGAATGGGATATGATTGAAGAAGTTTTCAATAGCTTTATCGATGAAAATTAAAAAATAATATTGGGCGTAACCCAGCCTAATCATTTACTTCTAAAAAAGAGATTGAAATAGTTTATTTCAGTCTCTTTTTCAGACGATTTTTACTTAAATGTAAGAAATTAGAGGAAAATTGACTAAATGGTATTATCTGATATACTTTAAATAAGA
>NZ_CAUUKN010000094.1:0-3153 GCF_963545685.1 uncultured Streptococcus sp.
TTTTGAAAATACAAAAAGACAAACGCCAAAAATGACGTTTGTCTACGTTCTGAAAGGTAGGTAGCTTGTGCTACTTACCTTTATCGTTATTCAGCTTTTTCAGCATCAAAAGAACTTATAGAGACTTGAGTTATTGTAAACTTATCTTTTTATCTTTAAGAAAACTTTTAATCTCTTCTACAGTAGATTTACTACCTTTTTTTAGCAGACTATCTAACTTGTTCGACCTATAAAAACCTAAACTGGGGACTGTTTTTATCCCCTTTGAATGTGCAAACTTTGTAATTTCTTCCTTTTCCTCAGAATCACTATTTACATAATAAACTTTTATTTTTGTATCATAAGCTGCTTGAGCTAACTTTGGAACAAAGCGTCGACAATATGGACAAGTTTTACGGCCAATATATAATATAAACCTATCATCATTTTCAAGTTTGCTCTTCACTTCTTTAATTGGAATCTCTTCAAAATAGCTAATAGCTTCTTCGTAATTCTTTGGTTCTCTAAATGAAAATGATCTCTGAGTTATAAAAAAGAAGCTAACTACTGCTAAAATTAGAATTATAGTTATTTTTTGAAATTGTCTACTTCTCACACGCAATACCATCGCCATCTCGATCTAGTTTTCTAGAATAACCCGGTTGTCCACTATAAAGTGGAGCGGCACCAGCATTTTTAGCCTGAGTACAATTAGCATAATAAGCACTCTGACCTGCTTGCTGTTGATTCTCTTGGGCTTGACGGGCTGCCTCGGCCTGTTGTGTTGCCTCCTCTGCTTGAGGGGCTGCCTCGGCCTGTTGTGCCGCCTCCTCTGCTTGAGGGGCTGCCTCGGCCTGTTGTGCCGCCTCCTCTGTTTGACTTCCCTCCTCAGTTTTTACAGACTCATCCGTACTCTGTTGAGACTGAACAGTACTACTGGAAGAACTACCTTTACTACTTGTATCGCTTTCACTACACCCAACAATTAGAGAAAGAGTTAGGAACACTGCAAAAATTAATACTACTTTTTTAAAAATCATAATACAAGAATCTCCTTAAACAAAAACTTTAAATCTCAAAACAATAGTAAGGTTTAAACAGCTAAAAATCTTCATTTAATTTTACACAAAAATTATATAGCTATATGAATGCGTTGTCAACGCTTTCTTGAAAATAGAATCTAAATCTAAATTAGTTTTTAGATTATTATAATTAAAAGAGTTTTATCTCATTTTCGTAAAGATTGGTGCTAGATTTTCCTACTACCCCAAACTAGACTTTCCCCTGTGCTAAAAGTGATAGAAGCAATATTGCTTCTATCACTCGGAAGATTTGAGACTCAGGCTCAAATCTTAGGAATGGAATTCCGGTAGGAAGTCGCTTCCGTCCCTAGCACCCAAGGAAAGTCTAAAAAATTTATAAAAAAGAAAAGCAGAGATATCTAACATCTCTGCTTCATAAATAGGATTAGGAGGTTTTATGCTTTTTATTTAGCATCTTTTTCTTTGATAACCAAGACACCGTCTTCCATATCAGCTTCTAGGTGTTTAGCATCAAGGTTATCCAAGTGGAAGTCTGTGACTTTGTCACGGATTTGTTGTTCAACCACACGACGGAGTGGACGAACACCCATGACTTCATCGTAGCCTTCTTCAGTCATGTATTCTTTTGCAGCTTCGCTAACTGCCAAGTCAATGTCTTTCTTAGAAAGTGTCTTGTTAACTTCAACCAACATAAGGTCGACAATCTTAGAAAGATCTTCCTTGCTCAAGTGTGAGAACTCGATGACAGCATTGAAACGGTTAAGGAATTCTGGACGGAAGTAAGGTTTCAAACGATCCATAAGTTCTGGTTTATCAGCATCTTCTGTCAAGTTAGCTTCATAGCCAAATCCTGCGTTTGAAGTTGCGATAATGACAGTATTCTTGAAGTTTACAGTGTTACCTTGACCATCTGTCAAACGACCATCATCCAAAACTTGGAGGAGAAGTGTGATAACTTGAGGGTCAGCCTTTTCAATTTCGTCAAGAAGGACGATTGAGTAAGGATTACGGCGCACACGTTCTGTCAAAGTATTACTATTGTCATCATAACCAACATAACCAGCTGTTGTACCAATCAATTTAGAAACGGCTGTTCGGTCACTGTATTCTGACATGTCTAAACGGATGATAGCATCTTTAGTACCAAACATATCAAGAGCCAACTGTTTAGCCAACTCAGTTTTACCAACACCAGTAGGACCTACAAAGAGGAAGCTACCGATTGGACGGTTACCTTCGTCAAATCCTGCACGGTTACGACGGATAGCACGTGCCACTGCTTCAACGGCTTTATCTTGACCGATAACTTTGGTTTGCAAACGGTGACCCATATCTTTTAGACGTTCGATATCAGTTGCACCCATTTGTGACACTGGAATACCAGTCATACGTTCTACAGATTCAGCCACATCGTTAACAGTTGCTGTGACTTTAAGGTCTTCGGTGTGGTTAGCAATTTTCTTTTCAAGTTCTTCAATACGAACCTTAGCATTTAGAGCTGCTTCGTAATCTTCTTTAGCAGCTGCAGCTTCTTGTTTCGCTTTTTCAGCTTCAATTTCATGTTCCACAGCATTCACATCAGTTACTGGATGTTGTGCTGCCAAGTGAGCAGCAGTTACATCGACAAGGTCGATAGCCTTATCTGGTAAACTACGTTGTGGAATATATTGTACAGAGAAATCAACCGCTGCTTTCAAGACGTCATCTGGCAAGATAACATTGTGGTGTTTTTCATAAAGGTCACGGATACCTTGGAGAATCTTGAAGGTATCTTCAGCAGAAGGAGCATTGACCTTAACTTCGTTGAAACGACGAGCAAGGGCAGCATTCTTCAAGATAGTGTTACGGTATTCATCTTGAGTTGTTGCACCAATCACTGTCAATTCACCACGTGAAAGGGCAGGTTTCAAGATATCAGCCAGACCTTTAGATCCTTGACCATCACCAGTGCTACCAGCACCAAGAATTTGGTGGATTTCATCGAAGAAGAGGATAATATTTCCAGCTTCTTTGACTTCATTTACCAAGTTTTGAATGTTTTCTTCAAAACTACCACGGTATTGAGTACCAGCTTCGAGTCCTGAAATATCAATTGAGATGATTTCTTTGTTCTTGATTGCAGCTGGAACAT
>NZ_CAUUKN010000095.1:0-3066 GCF_963545685.1 uncultured Streptococcus sp.
GAAAATCAGCCAGAACAAATTCCTCTGCTAGCGAACTAGCGACTCCTGAAGGTGTCGCAAAGAAGACTAGATCCGCCTTTTCCATAATCTCTTGCGCATCAAAAGCTTCAATTTTTAAATCACAAACACCTGTCAGGTAGGGGTACACATCAGACAATCGTCGGCCCACTTCCTTGGTTGCGTGAATAGAAACAAGTTCTGCTTTTTTATGATTATTCAAAATTTTAACCAACTCTAAACCACTATAACCAGTGATACCAACAATTGAAACTTTCATTTATACACTCCTTTTTGAATAAATATGTAATTAGTTTATTGCGTTTTTATTCATTTGTCAAGAGAAAAATGTAAAAATATGAAAAAACAAGCAGTCTTCTTCAACTACTTGTTTCATAAATGCTATTTAATTATCAAATAAATGCAGATCGGCAATACGATTGACCGCCTCGACAAGACGTTCAGGGTCCACTAGCAGTCCAATACGAACATAAGCATCACCCGCTGGTCCAAACCCTTTGCCTGGCGCCACAGCAACATGGGCCTTCTCAAGCAAAAGCTCTGCAAAACTTTCACTGGTATAGCCCTCAGGTACAGGCATCCAAGCATAGAAAGAACCTTTAGATGGAAAGGCCTGCCAGCCAATCTTAGCAGCTGCCTGAACAAAAGCATCTCGACGGCTATCATAAGTCGCATTCAGTTGAGCAACAGCCTCCTCAGATTTAGTATCTAAGAGGGCTGCAATCCCAGCCTCCTGCAAAGCGGGAAAAATCCCCACAAAAAGATGGTCTTGAATCAGATTCAAGGCTTCAATCATCTGAGCATTGCCAGCCGCAAAGGCCAAACGCCAACCAGCCATATTAAAGGTTTTCGAGAAAGTATAAAACTCAATTCCCACATCTTTAGCACCAGGAGTTGACAAGAAACTAGGATTCTCATAACCTTGATAACCCAAAGCTCCGTAGGCCAAATCACTAACCACCCCAACCTCGTAGGTCTTAGCCCAGGCAACCAATTTTTCATAAAAAGTCTTTGTCGCTACAGCCCCCGTAGGATTATTAGGGTAATTAATATAGATAAACTTAGCACGGCGAGCTGTCTCCTCAGGAATAGCATCCAAATCTGGCAAAAAATCATTTTCAGCCGTCAAAGGAAAGGTGTCGTAGCTTACACGGCCCAGACTAACTCCCGACAAGTAATCAGGATAACCTGGATCAGGCAAGAGCAGGAGGTCACCAGGATTCATCAAAGTTAGGGGCAATTCCACAAGGCCAATCTTAGCCCCACCCATGACACAAATCTCACGCTCCGCATCCAAATCAACCCCATAATGGTTCTTATAAAAACTAGCAGCTGCTTCCTTAAAAGGACGATTGCCACGAAATTGTGAATACTTGTGACTGGCAGGATTTTTCGCTGAAACGCGCAAGGCCTCAACAATATGGTCATAGGTCGGTTGGTCGGGATTCCCCTGACCGAGATTGATAACATCTGCTCCCTCCGCCACCTTGACATTCACCTTAGCAACCAAACCTGCAAAAAACTGTTCTGGCAATGCCTTCAATAAATCAGATTTTTCAAATAACATAAAAGCTCCTTAATGATACAAGTCCGTGCGACGGTCCTCAAAAACGGGAATTTGACCTCGAACTCGGTCCACCTCTTCAAGATTAATATCAGCCGTAAAAATGCCCTCCTCATTTTCCTTGGATTGCAAGACCACATTTCCTAGTGGATCTATAATCATAGAATGACCTGAAAAGACATCATCTGGTCCTGTCCCAACACGATTAACGGCAACTACAAAAGCTTGATTTTCAACCGCACGCGCCTTTAACAAAATCTCCCATTGCTGTACTCGAGGTTCTGGCCACTGTGCCACCACAAAAAGCACCTTGGCCCCTTGTGCCATCTGTGTTCGCACCCACTCAGGAAAACGAATATCGTAACAAATGACACTAGCCGCTATCACACCATCAAGTTCAAAAATAGACTCATCTGTTCCAGCAGACATGTACTGATCCTCAGCCATCAATCCAAAAAGATGAACCTTGCTATAGGTATTGATTAGATTCCCAGACTTATTGTAGACATAGGTCGTGTTGTATAATTTACCGTCTCTCTCAATAGCAACGGACCCTCCAACAATAGCCACAGCATGTTCTCTGGCAAAATGAGACAAGAGTTCTTGAGATTCCAAACCTTCCTTATCTGCAAGTCCATCCAGTTCATCTAAAGCATAGCCGGTATTCCACATTTCTGGAAGCACAATGACATCGGGATTAGCAACAAGTGCCCTTTCCAACATCTCTTTCATGTGCTTTTTATTTTCCACAGGCTGTCCGTGGGCAACATCCATCTGTACCAATGCAATTTTCATAGTAACCTCGATTCTATGTTAACCATTATAGCACTCCAAAAGACATCACAAAAATTGAAAAATTCAATCCCCTGATAAAGAGTGGCTATCAAAAAAGGCTGGACTCATTGTCCAACCTGATTCTTTATCTCATTAAGCAATATCGACGTAACGACGAGCACCACTCACTGTCATGTATGAGAGCCATGTGTGACCATCGGATGTCAAAACCTTGTCGTAGTTAACGCTCATACCCTTATCATAGTAGGCCAATTCTGGGCTTGAAACCTTAGCTTCTGCCTTGATTGACGCACGACCTGTGAAGGTATAAGTACCTGTTGCTGGAAGACTTGGTTTCGCAGTTGGTTGACTTACTTCTGCCTTAGCTGCTGCAATGTCAACGTAACGACGGGCACCGCTTGTTGTTACATATGAAAGCCATTGACGACCATCGGATGTCAAAACCTTGTCGTAGTTAACACTCATACCCTTATCATAGTAGGCCAATTCTGGGCTTGAAACCTTAGCTTCTGCCTTGATTGACGCACGACCTGTGAAGGTATAGGTTCCTGTCGCTGGAAGACTTGGTTGCTCTGCAGGTTTTGCGACCGGTTTAACTTCTGGTTTAGTTTCTGTAGCTTTGACTGTTGCAATATCAACGTAACGACGGGCACCGCTTGCTGTTACGTATGAAAGCCATTGATGACCAT
>NZ_CAUUKN010000096.1:0-2876 GCF_963545685.1 uncultured Streptococcus sp.
TGAAATAATAAAAGATTAAGCAACGGCCTTGTTCCTCAATTCAAGAGGGGCAAGGCCGTTGTGCTTCTCTTGAAATCGTTCGTTATTGTAAAAATAGATATATGCATCAATATCAGTGACCAACTCCTCAAATGTCTTGTAGGTCTTCAAATCATAACATTCCGTTTTAAAGTGTCCAAAGAAACTCTCAATTGGAGCATTATCAATGCATTTTCCAACCCGTGACATCGATCTCGTTAATTGATACTGTGTCGTTACCATCCGGTATTCCCGTGAAGTGTATTGACTTCCTCTGTCGCTGTGGATGAGTGGTGTGGCATCTGGATTAGCTTCCATAGCCTTTCTTAGGTTCTCCATAACAAGAGGATTGTCATTATGCTTACTGATATGGTAAGCCACGATAGAGCCGTCATAAAGGTCTTTAATAGCGCTTAAATAAGCCTTGCACCCTAATCCATATTGCAAGAAGGTCACATCTGTACACCACTTCTGATTAGGGACATGAGCTGTAAACTCTCTATTGAGAATGTTCTCTTCGATATTCACAAAACTGGTCTTCGTGCAATAACCTCGAGAACGACGGATAACTGATGAGATACCAAGAATACGCATTAAGCGACGAATTCGCTTCTTGTTATAAGTTGTTCCAAGTTTACGATTGACAAATCGCGTCATTCGACGATAACCTAAAATTCCTCTGTGCTTGGCATGAAGTTCCTTAATGCTCTCCGACAGTGTTTGATTCGTCTTCTCAGATGTCGTTTCCCTGTGATTGAGCCACTTGTAATAACCTGACCGAGATACTCCAAGCAATTGACATAACTGGCTAATAGAGGCTTCATGATGCTTATCGGAATAATCTTTGATGGCTTGAAATTCTTCCAAGTAGCGTCCAAGTCTTACCGTCTGTTTCTGCGTCTGATTTCCTCTAACTTTTTTAGCAGTCCTACCTCCATCTCTAAATAGCGGTTGCGCTCTTCTAGTTGTTTGATTTTGAGCTGTAACTCTTCTTCTGGGGTAAGGTTCGGTTTACTGTCTAACCCTTTACCTCTGCGATCTAGGAGTCCTTGACTGCCATCCTTCTCAAACTTTCTCACCCAGGAATAAACTTGTTGGTAGGAAATCCCATATTTCTCAATCGCTGCCTGATAGTCCTTATCATGAGCAATGGTGAAGTTAACAATCTCCACACGTTCTTCAAAAGTGGTTTTTCGTCCTTGGTTCATACGACTTAATCCTTTACTAGTTGGTTTGATTTCTATACCACTAGTATACCGTTTTATCCACTTTTCGAGAACACTTCCAGATGATATGTGATAAGTTTCAATGATCGTCTCCAAACTTCTTCGTCCAGATAGATAATCTTGTACGGCTTGTTCTTTGATTTCTTTTGAGTACCTCGTCCAAGTTTTACTTTCTCTTAGTCCTGCTATACCTAGATGTTTGTATTTACGAACCCAAGTTCTAATGGTGGTATCACTGACGCCATATTCCCTTATTAAGCTTGAAATGGATTTGCCTTTTTCTAAATACAAGTTAACAATCTTTAGTTTTTCCTCTGTGGACTTGACATTTCTTTTTGACATACGAAAACTCCCCTTATCGTTTCTAGTGAATTTTTGTTTTTTTCACTGTCCACTATAAGGGGAGTATATCACAACATCCTAACCTCTTATTTTTTTTGCTATTTCGTTAATACAATGGTATCAGAAGGATCTCGATCGTCATCTTCAATGGTCAGTTGATTGCCTTCTAGTTTGTAATATTTGAGATCATCCCCTACAGTGAGAGTGTGCTTGTCAGTGTGAACGGTTACAGGCTTGCTTTCTTTCTCGCCATCCCTTTCAACCTCTTCCCATGTACCAGAGGTACCTGAGAGGGTCAAAGTGATCTGATCAGTTTCATCAGTCCCTTTGTATATACCATCTAGATTTTCAGCTTGGCTAGCCGTTTGAGAATCTTTAGAGCTTGAAGAAACCTGTTGGGAATTGCAGAGTTTGCAGGTGTTTGAGCTATCTGGTTCGAGCAGGCTGCTAAAAGACCAAGAACTGCCAATGAGGCAAGAGAAAGTGTGAATTTATTGGATAATGTCATAGGCTTGTCTCCTTTCTTTGTTATCCCAAGTATAACAGAGCCTAAAGGCGAAGGCAATGAAAATTTCTTTTCTGAAAGTAGGAAAGTAGGTTTTGAAAAAGGTATAGTATTTCAGCAGCCCTCGTTAGATAGTTTCTCATATATCTGTCAATAAAATGAAAGAATTTTACAAACGAAGGAAAAAATGTAACCGTTTTCGGTTGACATTATATCAGCTAATTAGTATAATGGGTGTGGAATAATATAAAAGGCAATGAGGCCTATGATTGCAATGGCGCAACCGTTTCAAATCATAGGTTCCTTATTGCCTTTTTCTAATTAAAATTTTTTTGGAGGTTTTCTCATGAAGAAACATCGTCTCTTTTTGGTTTGTGGTCTAGCCTTATTTATGGTTGGTTGTCAGGCTTCCCAGTCGTCTAAAACAACTGAATCTAGTAAAGCTAGCCAGGAAACAAGCGTGAAGAAAGAAGATCAAGTCCTTGAACGTGGTCAGTGGGAGGACAAACTATATAAGAAATTAAGTAATGTTATTAAAGAAAATGGCAAATCTAGTTCAAAATATGATGAATCAGCAAAACCATATGCTGTCTTTGACTGGGATAACACTACCGTAATCAATGATATCGGTGAGGCGACCTTCACTTATCAGATTGAAAACTTAGAATTTAAGATGACGCCAGAAGAGTTGGATAAGGCGATTCGTACAAATATTCCAGAAGACAACTTTAAAGAAGATCACAACAACAAGGAAGGAAACCCTGTTAATATTGATAAGATCGCCA
>NZ_CAUUKN010000097.1:0-2840 GCF_963545685.1 uncultured Streptococcus sp.
AAATCCTTGTTGTAGCTGATGCGCAACTTAAGCAAGTCCTTGTCCTGAAACTGAGTGATGATACTGTTGGAGGACTCCTGCCCTTCCAGACTAGACCAAACCTTCTCAAGAGTAATGTCCTGACTATAATGGTTGGACTTAATACGATCTTTATCCACAGGTAGCTTTTGAGTGGCCACTAAAAGGTAGGACAACTCTCCTTGAAAATAAGCTTCAATAGTCAAATCACCAAGGCTGGAGCCATATAAGATACCATCCTTTATGGCAATATTTGACCCAAAAAGTCTCTGGCCAGCCACATCAAATGACATTCCCTCATCCTGCCCATAAAGCTTTATTGCATAGGCATCCCTTACACGATAGAAATTTTTAGCGATGAGAACACTATCAAGGGTCTCAGTCTTTTTTGTCTCCACCTTGGGGCTTGTAGGTTTCTTGGTAAAAGCTGTCAAACCCATTGAGCACAAGATTAGAACGAATATAATCAAGGTAAGCATTGTAGACCTGGAGTCGGTCTTCTGCCTTAACTTGTCTCCATGTTTCAAAATCTTTCAAGCCTCCTTTTTTAACAATATCGGCATAGCGCCCACCATTTAAGACATTCTTAGCATTCTTCCACTTTCTAACCATTTTACGTCTAATGGCATTATCAGCAGGGTGACGAACATCAAGATAGGTATGGCTATTATTGAGATAGGCTGGTAAGTCAGCATTCAAGCCCTTAGAAAAGCCGTAATTAGCTGAATTCGTATCGGCAATGTCAGCGCCATCCTCAATCTTATAGTGCTTAGGATTAGAGTCGATGCTGCCGTCTTTTTTGATCTTGTAAACATTCCACTCGGAAACAAATTGTCCTGTATCCATATTGACAATGAATTCAATAAAACGGGAGTTACTAACACCATAAGGCCCCATGACACTGGTCTGAGGTAGCTGGATCTTCATATTTTGCGGATAGGTGAAATCACCCAAACTTCGGTTATGGTAAGAAGCACCCGTAGTATAATCCAACTTAATCTTCTTGTCCTTACTATAGGATAGAAGTTTATCCAAGTCTGTCTTGCCCTTGTAATTGGTCCTAATGTAATCCATAGACTGTTTATCAATCCAAGACCTAAAAAGGTGGAGCTTGATGCCCAACTCATCCTCACCCAGTCCTAAATCCGTCTGATAAGTCTCCATGATAGCTTCTCGGAAGTAACTGTAAAATGGACTAGTTGGCTCAAGTTTCTTGGAAAATTTATAACCTGACTTCCCTAATTGAAGAAACTGATACTTATCTACATAAACCTGCATATGCTCCATAACCAAATTGAGCTTGTCACGATTAGGTAGCTTAGAAGCTTGGAAAAAGGCTGTATAAGTATCAGAGCCAACTTCCTTACTTTCTTGGTCGATTTCTTGCAGAACCTTATCCAGCTGGCTCAAGGAAGTCTTTTTCATCTTACTTCTGACCTGGGCCACATAGGCCGGTTTAATGCCTTGATCCCAATGATCTCGACTTATAATAGCATCTGCCTTTTGCGAAATTAAGGTCAACCGTTTCTGATAAGACTCATCCTCCAAAGCCAGTTTTAATGCCTTTGAGGGAGTTGCTTCAACCACAGATAAATCACCATAAATATCAGCCTTAAGGACAAGATTTACCTGCATATCATAGGAATGATTGACGTGGAGAGCTAGACGAATCTTCCCGTCTTCCTTCCTAACTGACAGGGGATCAAGTTGATAGGATTGAATGACCCCAGCACGACTAAGAGCCAGTTTGTCCAGATTTTCAAGAGAATCCTGATAAATATAGGAAATCTCGGGATCATTGACCTTTTTGACCAAGTATTGGTTTCGATGCCGGTCAAAAACCACAAGACCAAGTATGAGGATTACAGCCAGGGCACTTGCCAGATACTGTAAAATTACTTTCTTCATAGTATTTCCATTATAGCATAGGAGGACAAAATATTCTGAAAACGATTGGTGAAGCCTGAAAATAAATGAAAAACAGGCCAATTAGTACCTGTTTAACTCAATTTTTTATAAATCACTCAAGCGACGATGTTTAATACTGAAGTCAAAATAAGCATTTTCCTGAAGCTTATGGAATATCTCTCTATAGGCTTCTTCGTCAAAGTGGTCTCCACGATAGAGAATCTCAAAACTCAAGCCCTCGTACTCCAAGAAAGCATTGGACGTCTTGAAACCATTACGCTTATAGAAATCCCAACGCGCCGCACGTTGCTCTGGATTGTCATTGGGTTCATCCAAACGCTCAACTTCTAAAACCATAGAACGAGATGGACCATAAAATTCTACCAGTTTATCAATAATCTCACTTCCATAGCCATGACTCCGCATTTGAGGGACAATGGCAAAGAAACTGACATAAAAAACTTTAGCGTTGTAGAGAACTGAAGCAAAGCCAACAAAATCATCCTCATCGTAAAAGGCAAAGAAATGATAATCATCACGGCCATCTAATTGTAAAAAATCACTTAATGGAATCCGCTCTTCCTCTGGAAAGGCCTCATTGTTTAGACGCTCCACCCTATCTAATTCTGGAAACTCCTTGGTAATTAATTGGCTACGTAAAGCCATAAATTTCCCTCCTTTTTGATGCTTATACCTATAGGCCATTATAACATTCTAAAAGACAGTTTCAAGTTTCGAGGACTAAGGTGGGGATAAAGATAACTTTCAATTGAAAATCACTTTCTAAATGCTGCTTGGATGCCATATCATCTTTCTTCGTAAAAATCATAAAAGACAACGACTGTGCCTAGTCGTTGTCTTTTTGGGCTCTATAATTTCTGTAGTGGGTAAAACCACCGTAGAGATTATAGAGC
>NZ_CAUUKN010000098.1:0-2790 GCF_963545685.1 uncultured Streptococcus sp.
TGGCCATGGGTGGTTCAACCAATACTGTTCTTCATACCCTTGCTATTGCGCGTGAAGCTGGAATTGATTATAACCTCAAGGATATTAACGAGATTGCTAAGAAGACACCTTATCTTTCTAAAATTGCCCCTTCAAGTGTTTACACCATGCATGATGTGCACGAAGCTGGTGGTGTTCCAGCCATTATTAATCAGTTGATTAAGAAAGGTGCCATTAAGGGTGATCGCATCACAGTCACTGGTAAGACTTTGAAAGAAAATGTGGCTGGTGCTGAAATTAAAAACGAAGAAATCATTCATCCAATCGAGCAACCTATTTCACCGGTTGGCGGTTTGTCTATCCTTTATGGAAATATTGCTCAGGATGGGGCTGTTATCAAGGTTGGTGGTGTAGATCCATCTGTTAAAACTTTCCGTGGTAAGGCTATTTGTTGCGATTCACAAGATCAAGCACTTGAGTTGATTGATAATGGAACGGTCAAGAAGGGTCATGTTGTTGTCATTCGTTACGAAGGCCCTCAGGGTGGTCCTGGTATGCCAGAGATGTTAGCGCCAACCTCTAAGATTGTCGGGCGTGGGCTTGGTAAGGATGTGGCTCTTATTACAGATGGACGTTTCTCAGGAGCAACTCGTGGTATTGCTATTGGTCACGTATCTCCAGAAGCTGCGGAAGGTGGCAATATCGCTTTGATTGAAGATGGGGATGAAATTGTGATTGATCTTCCCAATCGTACCCTTGATTTGCTTGTAGATGATGCGACACTTGAAGCACGCCGTAAACACTTGAAACCTTTCAAGTCTAAGATTTCAAGTGGATGGTTGCGTCGTTACACTGCTTTTGCCAAATCAGCTAATGTTGGTGGAACTCTGATGAGTGATGAAGAATTCGAAGAACGTAAAGCAGAACGTCAAGCACAAGAAAAAAATTAAGAATATTCTTTCCAAAGAGTTTGCGATATTTTTCTCTGAAACCCTTGCAAATTTAGTTAAAAATGTTATTATAGTATACAAGGTTTTGAATTTTTAGACAATTCGAAAAAAACAACTGCTAAAGGAGGTCCATGTGAAGAAAATTGAACTTGAAGAAGCACGCTCGGGTGCTGATTTGATTCTTGATACACTTCTTGAACTTGGGATTTCAACTATTTTTGGGTATCCTGGCGGAGCGGTTCTTCCTTTGTATGATGCTATTTACAAAAATGAAGAGATTAATCATATCTTGTCTCGTCATGAGCAAGGAAGTCTGCACGAAGCTGAAGGTTATGCTAAATCAACTGGAAAACTAGGTGTTGCTCTTGTAACGAGTGGCCCAGGTGCAACGAATGCTATTACCGGGATTGCAGATGCTATGAGTGATAGTGTACCTCTCCTAGTCTTTACAGGTCAGGTCGCAACACCAGGTATTGGTAAGGATGCCTTCCAAGAAGCTGATATTGTCGGAATTACCATGCCAATTACCAAATACAACTATCAGATTCGCGATACGGCTGATATTCCTCGTACTATTCGAGAAGCGGTTCATATCGCAACGACAGGACGTCCTGGTCCGGTTGTTATCGACCTTCCAAAAGATGTTGTAGCTAAGGAAACTGCCTTCATCAACGATCCTGAAATTAATCTTCCAAGTTACCAACCGACGCTAAGACCAAACGAGATGCAAATTAAGAAAATCTTGAAACAGTTGGGCAAAGCTAAGAAGCCGGTTATTGTAGCTGGGGGTGGAGTGACTTATTCTGAATCTGCTAAGGAGCTAGTTGCTTTTGCAGAACGCTACCAAATTCCAGTTGTTACAAGTCTTCTAGGTCAGGGAACAATTGCTACTAGCCATCCCCTTTTCTTGGGCATGGGTGGTATGCATGGTTCATATGCAGCTAATATTGCTATGACTGACGCTGACTTTATGATTTCTATTGGTTGTCGTTTTGATGACCGTTTAACAGGAAATCCAAAAACATTTGCTAAAAATGCAAAGGTTGTTCATATTGATGTGGATCCGGCTGAGATTGGCAAGATTATTCCAGTAGATTTACCAGTTGTTGGTGATGCCAAACAAGCTCTTGAAATGCTCTTAGCAGAACCAGTGGTTAAGAATAACACTGAAAAATGGATTGAAAAAGTCACAAAAGATAAAGAGCGTGTACGTTCTTACGATAAGAAAGAACGTATGGTACAGCCTCAGGCAGTTATCGAACGTATCGGTGAATTGACTAAGGGTGATGCAGTTGTTGTCACTGACGTTGGGCAACATCAAATGTGGACAGCTCAGTATTATCCATACCAAAATGAGCGTCAACTGGTGACATCAGGTGGTCTTGGAACTATGGGATTTGGTGTCCCAGCAGCAATTGGTGCTAAAATTGCTAATCCTGATAAAGAAGTTATCCTCTTTGTTGGTGATGGTGGTTTCCAAATGACGAACCAAGAATTGGCTATCTTAAATATTTACAAGGTGCCAATTAAGGTTGTTATGTTGAATAACCACTCACTTGGTATGGTGCGCCAATGGCAAGAGTCCTTCTACGAAGGGCGCACGTCAGAGTCTGTCTTTGATACTCTTCCTGATTTTCAACTGATGGCTCAAGCTTATGGCATTAAGTCTTATAAGTTTGATAATCCAGAAACGATTGATCAGGATTTGGAAGTTATCAAAGAGGATGTGCCGATGTTCATCGAGGTTGATATCTCTCGTAAAGAGCATGTTTTGCCAATCGTTCCAGCTGGTAAGAGTAATCATGAAATGTTGGGGGTGAAGTTCAATGCGTAGAATGTTAACAGCTAAACTTCAGAACCG
>NZ_CAUUKN010000099.1:0-2727 GCF_963545685.1 uncultured Streptococcus sp.
GACCAAGCCAGAATTGTCCTATCTCAGTACTTTGATACGTTATGAGGAGCTCTACGCCATAGATCCTAGTCAAGCGAGAGCAACTCCTAAAGCACACCATGATGGAATTGTAGAACGTTTAATTGATAACTTACGAGAGTTGGAAAAGGATAAACTTTTTAGACAAATTCAAATTTATCAAAGAGATCAATCGTGTGTTTATGATTCGCAAGTAGACGAAACCTCAGCAGCAGAAGTTTTACAAGAATGCCTCTTCGGAAAATGGAGTAAGGTGGAAAAAGAGATGTTGAAGATAGGGCAGGAACGGTTGAGAGAACTGGGGGAAATTGATAAGTGACGAAGGGCTAATTTAGGAGTACATTAAAAAAGTAATTTATTTCGATGAATCATCAGCAATGGATTTTTTACAGATTGAATCCAAGGGAAAATTAACCCAATTTGTAAAAGTAAGCTCAGAAAATCTCTGATCTTATTCTCATATCTCTCCAAACAACTTCCGTAAAATTTTCGGTGTGATACGTTGTCCTGGCCCTACGTAAATATAGGTGTGCAGGTACATGGCAGGAGTGAAGTTGAGTTCGATACAGGTACAATTTGGTAGCTCCTTACTAGCAGGATTGGTGTAGTCTGGGATAATCAAATTGACCCCACAGGCCCAAGCCCTCATAGCAGTCGCCATATCGGCAGCTAGTTGTTTGTAACTCTCGCCCATCTGGTCAGTCATATCAATGGAGTCACCTCCAGTTGAGATATTAGAATTACCACGCAGAAAGGTTTGGCTACCTTCAGGCAAGACTGTATCAGGTGTGTAACCCTGCTGTTCCAACATGAGTAATTCAATATCACCCAGATTGATGATTTCAAGAGGTGAGCGATGGTCGCGACCACGCAGAGGGTCTTGGTTTTTCTTTTCGACTAATTCTCTGATGCTTGAGCTTCCGTCACCTACGACATTGGCCGCGACGCGGAGCAGGACAGCCTCGCATTTTCCATCCAAGATAAAGAAACGGTACTCGGTCCCTGCCACAAACTCCTCGACTAGCACATGGCTATCTTCCGAAAAGGCGATGTCTAGGGCTTTTTCATAGCCAGAAAGGCTAGCTGGCTCTTGGAAGATGGAAATGCCCAGACCGAAGTTGGTGGATTTGGGTTTGACAACAATAGCAGAGTTGGCTATTTGTCCGTAGTACCGCAAGGCATCGTCCTTGTTAGCAAATTCTGCTCCCGCAGGTACTGGAAAACCAGCCTTGTCCAAAATCTTTTTGGTCACAACCTTATTAGCCATGGCCAGTGGAATTACGTAGTTATCTTTGGATGTCATGTTGCCATTTTTAATGTACTCCACATGGTCACCATGCCAGAGTTTGAGAAATTGGTCTTCCTCATCTAAAATTTCTACGTTCAAGCCCATCTGAATGGCGTCAAAGAGAATCATTTGGGTGGAGAGTTCCATGTTTTCATAGCCTTTGAGGGCATAAGGTGCTGTCCAAGCATAGTCATGAAAGGCTTGTCCTTGTTGTTGGCCAAATTTTTCAAGGGACCCTTCTTCAACCTGCTCTGCTATTTTTCCAGAAAGGGTCAAACGTGGATCAAGAAGAGAGGCCTCCACCTTAGTGATAAGCTGGCTATAATAGTCATCCAGTCCAAAGTGAGCGACGATGTCCTTCATGGCTGTCACGATAGGTTTAGGGTCAGCCTCTTTAGGAAGTGGTGTGTGGGGATGGCTGAGAGCGATTTGGTTGTTGAGAGTAGCAGCTACTGCCAATTCTTCGTCGACTTGCTCCATGTCGTCTAGCCACAAGAGTGCGAGTGCAAAGAGGTGGGTGGTGTCTAGTGTTTCTTGGCTGATTGCCAGTGGCTCAAAGGGGTTGAGGTCAAAGTTGCGGAACTCTAGATAGGAGATGCCCTTAGTCAAAAAGTCCCGGCTAGTCTTAGCACCGCGTAAACGGATGGCAGAGTAAAACTCTTTTTCGGCGGACAGTTGCCCAGATCCAACAGCGTTTTCGATGTCGGTCACGTATTGCTCCAGTGAAGAGAAGGAAATGTGAACATCGGGGGCATTGACATAGCCGTAGTTGGAGTTACGAATCGACCGCACGCAACCAATTTCATCTGTCAAAAACCCTTTTTCTGCTAGCGGGCTTGCTCCGTAAAGGTAGGTCAAGAGCCAGCGATAACGCAAGAAGTTCTGAGCCAACTTGAGATAGAGGGCATTCTTGAAGGTCAGTAAATCGTCATAGTCACTGACTTCAAAGAGCTGTTGGGTCAGATCTTTGCCGAGTTCAAAATTATAGTGAATGCCAGATATGGACTGGAGCAATTTGCCGTAGCGTTCTGCCAAACCAACTCGGTATTGATACTCGTAGTCACTTTCCAACTGGGCAATCTGAATCTCTTCTTCTACAATCACAGGTGGCATGGATAAAGGCCAAAGATATTCTGACTTATCCATTGAGCGAATAGCCACATCGGTGATGGCCCCAAGGAAGCGATGAGCTTCCGTGGTCGACTGTGCTACCGGTGTAATGAGCTCTAGTTGAGGTTCGCTATAATCTGTCTGGATATAGGGATGGAAACTGCGAGAACCCAATTTTTCAGGGTGTGGCGTTTGAGCGACACGGCTTTCAGTATTGATTCGTAGAGATTCGCGCTCCAGACCAAAGGTAGCTTGTAAGATGGGAGTATTTGGGGATAATTTTTGAAATACGTTTGATAGGTTCATGATTG
>NZ_CAUUKN010000100.1:0-2720 GCF_963545685.1 uncultured Streptococcus sp.
ATTTTTGACCGTTTTTACCGTGTTGATAAGGCCAGAAGTCGTGCTCAAGGTGGAACAGGACTTGGCTTGTCCATTGCAAAAGAAATTGTTAAACAACATAATGGCTTCATTTGGGCTAAGAGTGAGTATGGTAAGGGGTCAACTTTTACAATTGTGCTTCCATATGACAAGGATGCCATGATGGTTGATGAATGGGAGATGTAGTAGAAATGACCTCAGATTTAGGGTTTAAATACAGTATTTTGGCTTCAGGCTCAACTGGAAATTCCTTTTATTTGGAAACTCCAGAAAAGAAGATTCTAGTGGATGCTGGTTTATCAGGAAAAAAGATTACAAGTTTGCTAGCGGAGATTGATCGCGATCCAAGTGATCTTGATGCCATCTTAGTAACGCATGAACATAAGGACCATATCCATGGTGTAGGTGTTTTAGCTCGTAAATACGGCATGGATATCTACGCCAATGAGAAAACCTGGCAAATTATGGATAGTAAGAATATGCTAGGTAAGGTTGATAATAGTCAGAAGCATGTTTTTTCTCGCGACAAGCTTCTAACCTTTGGTGATATCGATATTGAATCTTTCGGAGTTAGTCATGATGCCATTGATCCACAATTTTACCGCTTTATGAAAGACGGAAAGAGCTTTGTCATGTTGACGGATACGGGCTATGTTTCAGACCGTATGGCTGGTATTATTGAGAATGCTGATGGCTATCTGATTGAATCTAATCATGATATTGAAATCTTGAGAGCAGGTTCCTATCCTTGGTCAACCAAGCAACGTATCCTCTCTGATCAAGGTCACTTGTGTAATGAGGATGGAGCGGATGCTATGATTCGTACTATCGGTAATAAAACTAAAAAGATTTATCTGGGTCACCTTTCCAAAGAAAACAATATTAAGGAATTGGCCCACATGACCATGGAAAATCAGTTGGCTCGCGCTGACTTTGGTGTTGGAACTGACTTTAAGGTTTTTGATACCTCACCAGATACGGCGACCCCACTAACAGATATTTAGAATAATAGCAGAAGAGCTGCACTAATACGTTAGTGCGGCTTTTTAAAAGGATAGTATATATGAAAATAATTTATCTCTCACTTGGGATAGTGTCGCTTGGTTTGGGAATTCTTGGGATTCCTCTTCCTATCTTACCCACGACACCTTTTCTACTTTTAGCCATTGCTTGTTTTGCAAGAAGTTCCAAACGTTTTGAGAAATGGTTATATAATACCAAACTTTACCAAACTTATGTCGCCGATTTTCGAGAAACAAAATCGATTGCCAAAGAACGAAAGAAAAAAATCATTATCCAAATCTATGTTTTGATGGGAATATCGATTGTTTTCGCTCCTATTATTTGGGTGAAATTTGCGCTTTTTTGCCTAACACTCTTTATCACCTATTACTTATTTAAGGTTATTCCTGATAAAGACTAAGCAAAGATAAAAATGAGGCTTCCAAAAGGAAGTCTCATTTTAAATACTATCCATTAATGTTTGCTACGTAATTTCTTACGGACTTTATAGGCAAAGTTGGCTAGGCCATAGAATGGGCTAACTGGAAGGTTGAATTCCCCAATGAATTGTTCAATGCGTGGGTTAAATTTTGACTTGAAATTGTACAAGCCGCCATCTAGAGAATTTTCGATTCCTCCCATGTTTTGCCACTCGGCACCGCGCTCGAAAGCGTGATTAGCAGTTTCAAACCATGTCAAAATAGCAGGTTGGTAACGACGATAGTCTTCATCCATTCCCGCATAGATATTCTCAGATGTATTTCCAAATTCTAGAACTAAGGTACCTGAGAGTGGAACAGTTTTATTGCCAGCATCGACCTTTTCTTGAAGGAAGGCAATTTCTTCTGCAAGTCTCTTGTGCTCTTGTTTATTGTTCTCAATTTTTCCAGGTTTGGTTTTTTCTGTAAACTTGGCAGCGTCGGCAATATTCTTTTCAAGTTGTTTATTAAGATCTTTGAGGCGAGTTGGCAAATCTAGTGTTGAGAGTGTAATGTAAGAAGATTCTGGGTAAGTCTTCAACAACTTTTCATAGTAATCAATCCCACGAAGATGAATGTTCTTACGAGCCTCTGTTTTTTTCATCAGAGATGCAAATTGGTCTAGCAGTTCAGTGCCGCCAAATTGAACTGAAATGCCTTTGTTTCGAGCAGTACGAACAGCTTGCTTAGTACTCTTAGATAGCTGTTCATCGGTGAAATCTTCCTTATGAATATTTGCCTGGAAACGTGGTTGTATATTTTCAGCCATATCGTCAGTGAGACCTGTCCATTCAACGCCAAGAGCTTGGATGTCTTTGGCAATTGCCATAGTTTCTTCACAGATTTTAGCTTCTTCTGAAATTAAGTTTTTAGTCACAAATAGGCTTGGATCAAATTTAACAAAGAGAGCACGTTTTGTTTTGGCATACTTTTTAAGTGAAGTTATGACAAAGGCTAACAACTCTTTATCCTGATAGTCCATGATAGGACCGCGTGGGATATAAAGCATAGAGAATCCCATAGGAAGTGGTTGGATAAGGATACTAGCGACGGCAACAAGACTACCATCTTGATAGAAACCTAGGCGGTCATTTCCCCAGCTATCCTTGATTTTTGCCCATGAGCTACTTTGTAATAAGTTCGTTTGTGGACTATCGATAACAAAGCGGTCATGCTCAGAAGTACTGAGTCCAGTTTTATAGGTATACATATTATTCTAGA
>NZ_CAUUKN010000101.1:0-2717 GCF_963545685.1 uncultured Streptococcus sp.
ATTTGGAAGTACATTTCAGGAGAGATACCTTGACGTTGCATGTTACCCATGAATTCGTTCATAGCACGGTGAACTTCGTCTTCAACCATTTCTGCTGGCAATTCAACGATTTCAGCGTTTTCAACAGCCAAATCAAGTGCAGCACCTTCAACAGCATCGTCAAATGCAATTTCTTTAGCTGCTTCAAGTTCTTTACGATATTTAGCTTTCAACTCATCAAGTGTTTCAACTTCATCGTCAAGATCCTTAGCCAACTCATCATCAAGAGCAGGGACTTCTTTAGCTTTAACTTCGTTAACTTTAGTAGCAAATACAGCAGCTTTACCTGCAAGATCAGTAGCTTGATAATCTTCTGGGAAAGTTACTTTAACTTCTACTTCATCACCAGCTTTTGCTCCAACTAATTGGTCTTCGAAACCTGGGATAAATTGACCTGAACCAAGTTCAAGAGAGTGGTTTTCACCTTTACCGCCGTCAAATTCAACGCCGTCTACTGAACCAACAAAGTCAATAACCACAGTGTCCCCATTTTCAGCTGCACCGTCTTTCACAATCAACTCAGCCAAGTTTTTACGTTCATTTTCAAGCTTAGCATCAACTTCTTCGTCAGTAACTTCTTTTGAGACTTCTACTGAAACTTCAAGATCTTTATATGCACCAAGTTTTACTTCTGGTTTTGTAACAACTTCAGCAGTAAGTGTCCAATCTTGACCTTTTTCAATTGATTTTACATCAATTTTTGGTTGTGCAACAACATCAAGACCAAGTTCTGCAATCGCTGCTTCATAAGCTGCTGGAAGAATTGCATTCAAAGCATCATCGTAAAGAGCTTCTTCACCAAATTTTTGGTTAAATACGGCACGAGGCATGTGTCCTTTACGAAAACCTGGTGCGTTCAAATTCTTTTTAACCTTGTTAAACGCTTGATCCAAAGCTGGTTGAATTTTATCTTGACCGATAGTAAATGTCACCACACCACGGTTAGTGGCTGTGTTTTCAAATGATACAGACATGTAGTCATTCTCCTTAAAATTTTTTATAGATACAGTTTAGTTTACCATATTTCAAAGCCTTTTAAAAGTTTTTTTCTCCAATTTAATAACAAGAAAAACATTATAGACTGCTTCTTTTTACAAATTTTGATAAACTAGAGATATGAATATTTTACAACAATACATACAGCAATTTAATTTTGAAGAAAGTCTAATGGTACTTATTTCGAAAGGGATTAGACTTCTCATTCTCCTCATCATCTTTCTTCTTAGTAAAAAAATTATCAACTTTCTGTTTAAACATACAGTCGGACGTTCAATATCCTGGACCTTTCAAACACCCGCCCGTAAAAAAACTATTGAACGTCTACTACACAATTGCATGAACTATATCCTTTACTTTTTTCTTGTATACTGGCTTCTAAGTATTTTGGGTGTTCCCGTGTCTAGCCTTCTAGCTGGAGCCGGACTTGCCGGTATCGCCCTTGGTCTAGGAGCTCAGGGCTTCCTATCAGACGTCGTTAATGGTTTTTTTATCTTGTTAGAAAACCAATTTGAAGTTGGTGATTCTGTTGAGGTAGAAACCGTTACAGGTCTTGTTTCAACTGTGGGTATCCGCACCACTCAGATTCGAGGCTTTGATGGAACACTCCATTTTATACCTAATCGTAATATCACAATCGTTTCCAATAAATCTCGTGGAGATATGAGGGCTCAAATTGACATCCCAGTCTATACTTCAACCGATATCAATAAAGTAACAAGCATTATACAACAAGTTAATAAAGACAACATTGAAAATTATCCTGAAATTATTGGAACGCCAAATATCATCGGATTAACTTCAAAACCTTCCGGACAACTTGTTTTTCGTGTTGATATTTTTACAAAAAACGGGCAAGAAATCCATATCTATGCAGACTTCTTAAAACTTTACCAAGAAGCTCTATTTAAAGAAAATGTTGATCTTCCAAGAGTTACTGGAAACACAATAGAAGTAAAATAAATAAACTCATCTTATAATGAGAGTCATAAATAATAAACAACACCCCGAAAGTTTGATAATAAATTCTACTTTCGAGGTGTTTTTAATGTAAACAAATTAACTGATACGAATAATGTCTAGATATATTGAGTAAAACAAACTAGTGAATAACTTCAACTCAGTCTTCTTCATTATATGGATCAAAGTCGACCATCCAAAATCTTAACTCTCGTATCATCTTTTTCCTTCCCCTAAAGCATTCACCAGCCAACAATCGATCTAACTTAAGAGAATCTTCCGATGATAACTGCTCACGAAAAGCATTAAGCTGCTCATCGTAAGCAAGCCTATCAACCGTATCTAAGTCCTTATTGGGAAGACAAAAAGCAATGTCTGAAATTTCAACATAACACTGTCTATTAGCTTGACGTTTTACTGACTCCTGTCGCCTCACTTCATCATTAAGTCGATTCCTAAACTTAGTTTTAAAGTAACGACGTAACTTATCATCATCTTTCTCTAAGTCAGGAAACTTTTTTAAAAGCTGATACAAAGTCATCATCGCCTCCTGCTCCATGTCAGCTTGATCCCAAAGCTGAATAAAGTATTGCCTAAAAGCCTTAAGTACAATCGGCCTAACAACTTCATATGCGTGAACAAAAACTTCTTGTTCCATTGAACCTCCAATAATAAATATAAATTTTGTAATTAGATAAATTACAGACCTATTATAAAAGATT
>NZ_CAUUKN010000102.1:0-2712 GCF_963545685.1 uncultured Streptococcus sp.
TTTGTGTGTAAAATAAGTCTTTATTTTGTTCTTTAGACAAAATAATCTCCTCCTTCTAAATAGGGAAAAATGGCTAACAAGACTCTTTTTATATAAAAAATCATACAAAAAGAGACCAGTTTTATTAAAAACAGGCCTCGCTGTTTAAGAATATGCCGGAAATGTAAAATTTCGTAATGACGACATAATCGCAACCTTTAATCAAATCTCATGATTAAAGTCGCCTGCTACCCCCTTGATTATACGCTCACATTTTAACATAATTCATGATTATTTCAAGCAAAATGATTCTATTCTTTAAAAAATTAAAACCACGAAACTTCTAATTCATAATCAGCAAAAACATCCTCTGTTTCTGGATGCTTCAACTGATAATGAACATCAACTGTTTGTCCATTTGGGTCATGGGCAAATAGACTAGTATCTGTTAGAAAATGCTTGGCACCAAGCGGTGTCGGAATGTGGATCAAGGCAGGTGCTTTAGCAGAAAAACGCATAATGGATTTAGGATTAGAAAAGCGTGTCATCACCAACTCTTCCTTGTTCAACTTAATAACCACTTTTTCTTTCTCCGAATTATGGTGAACAAGATAGGTATAATCTCCTTTGTCCATAACTTCACAAGTGTGGATTTCTTCAATAACTTCCGTTTGATTACCTACTTTAATTTTATTTTTAATTTTAATTTCCATTAATTACTCCTTTTGTTACTATACTTATTTTTACAACTCTAATGTGATACTGACAACAGATACATTTTCAAATTCTTCTAATAACATTTAGTCATACTTTCTGTTTCAAGTAAACCACCTGAGTCTGTTTGACAAAGCCGATTTTTTCATACAAACGCTTTGCTCCAACATTGTCATCTTCTACTGCAATTTGGAAGGTCTTTTCATTTTGCACAATGAGTTGATTTACGACTGATCTAGCCAGATAGCTCCCATATCCTTTGCCACGATAGGCTTCTGCTACAGCAAGTCCATAGAGGTAGTTACTGTTTCCAGATACATCCACCTTACAAACTCCAATGACTTGACCTTCTTTGAGTAAGATGTAAAGCAAACTATTGGCATCGTCCAAGGCCTCAGCAATATATCTGTGGCTCACCTCAAGTGTTTCTTTCGCATCAGAAAAGGCTTGGTGGTGGAGTTGGGCAATTTCTTCAGGATAAGAGGAGTCTGCCAAAAGCACCTTAACATCTGAACGAGAATCCAGAGTATATGGTGATCTATCTCTCCCTAGCCAAGTTTCCGTTTCTTCATCCTCAATCAACCCCCAATGACTTGCCAGATTAGGATGACGATCTAGAAAAACACGCTCTGTCTGAAAAGTCACTGATTGAATAGGATAAGATGCCGTTTCTTCTTCGAAACTCTTATACAAAGCACGCGCAATGCCTTGACGACGATGATTGGGATCAACTAGGATACTCAGTTCAACATCTTCGTTGTCCGCATAAACAGTTAATAAACCAAGCAACTCTCCCTCTTTATAATAGAGGAAAAAGGCCGGCATGTTGGGATCGAAATTAAGCATATTGGAGAGATAAGGTTCGCGATAGGTTTGGTCATAGGCTTGACAGCTAGTGATCAATGCTTTTACTGCCTTCCGTTCTTTTTCTGTCAATTGGTTGCTTGCTCGAATCACTTTACTTCTCCTTTATTTGTCTGACCTTATTTTACCAATTAAAAATCATTTGAGCAATTCTTAGTTAATGTAGCTTTCCTTAAAGATTGATCATTGTTCTGTTACTTCTGACTCATCACTATTATTTTTCTCAGGAAGAACTATGACAAAGCGGCTAATTTTTAGTAAAATAGAAGGGAAACTAACTAAACGGAACAGGTACTTATTATGTCTATTAAACTTATTGCAGTTGATATTGATGGAACGCTGTTGAATAGCCAACGTCAAGTCACACCTGAAGTCTTTCAAGCTATTCAAGATGCTAAGGCTGCTGGGGTAAAAGTCGTTATTGCGACTGGCCGTCCTATTCCTGGCGTGCTTCCACTTCTTGAGGAACTCAATCTTAACCAAGATGGCGACTATGTGATTACTTTTAACGGGGGGCTTGTCCAAGAGACTTCTACTGGTAATGAATTGATTCGTGAGACGCTTTCATACGAAGACTACCTTGACATTGAGGTTTTGGCAAACAAGCTCGGCGTTCATTCTCATGCCATTACTAAAGATGGTATCTACACAAGTAATCGAAACATTGGTCGCTACACCGTTCATGAGTCTACACTTGTTCATATGCCGATTTACTATCGCACACCTGAAGAAGTGGCTGACAAGGAGTTTGTTAAGGCCATGTATATTGACGAACCTAAAATTCTTGATGCTGCTATTGCAAAGCTTCCTCAGGAATTTTATGATCGCTTTACAATCGTAAAATCAACACCATTTTACTTAGAAATTCTTAAGAAGACAGCTAACAAAGGGATTGCTGTTATGCACCTTGCTGAAAAACTTGGTCTCTCTAAAGAAGAAACAATGGCTATCGGAGACGAAGAAAATGACCGTGCCATGCTGGAGGTCGTCGGTTCTCCTGTCGTTATGGAAAATGGAAATCCAGAAATCAAGAAAATTGCTAAACACATCACAAAATCAAATGATGAATCTGGTGTCGCTTATGCTATTAGAAAGTGGGTTCTAGAATAATATGTATACCTATAAAACTGGACTCAGTACTTCTGAGCATGACCG
>NZ_CAUUKN010000103.1:0-2597 GCF_963545685.1 uncultured Streptococcus sp.
CGGAAGAATGGAGCGATACGTTCCATTACATCAACTTTGTTTTCATCGTCATTATCTTGACCATAACCAAAACCTGCGTTAGATGTAGCAATAATAACAGTGTTTTTGAAGTTTACAGTGTTACCTTGACCATCTGTTAAGCGACCATCATCTAACACTTGAAGAAGTAATGTAATAACTTGAGGGTCTGCTTTTTCGATTTCATCGAACAATACGATGGAGTATGGATTACGACGAACGCGTTCAGTCAATGTGTTGGAGTTATCTTCGTAACCAACATAACCAGCTGTAGCACCAATCAATTTAGAAACTGCTGTGCGATCACTGTATTCGGACATATCCAAGCGGATGATAGCATCTTTGTTACCGAACATATCAAGTGCTAATTGTTTAGCCAATTCTGTTTTACCAACACCAGTAGGACCTACGAATAAGAAGCTACCGATTGGACGATTACCTTCGTCAAAGCCTGCACGGTTACGACGAATAGCTTTAGATACAGCTTCTACTGCTTTATCTTGACCGATTACATGAGCTTGTAGACGAGATTTCATGTCTTTCAAGCGTTCAATATCGGATGCACCCATTTGAGATACAGGAATACCAGTCATTCTTTCAACAGCTTCAGCTACGTCATTGACTTGAGCCACAACCTTTTGGTTTTCAGTGTGATTATCGATTTCTTCTTGTAATTTTTGAATACGCATTTTTTCATTAATAGCGGATTCATAATCTTCTTGTTGAGCAAACTCTTCTTGTTTTGCCTTAGCTTCTGCAATATCTGCTTCTAATGTTTTAATATCAGTTACAGGATGTTGGGAAGCCAAGTGAGCTGCTGTTACATCGATCAAGTCGATAGCTTTATCTGGTAAGCTACGTTGAGGAATGTATTGTACGGAATAATCTACAGCTGCTTTCAACACTGCATCTGGCAATTCGATGTTATGATGCGCTTCATACAATGGACGAATGCCTTGTAAAATTTTGAAAGTATCTTCTGGAGATGGTGCATTTACCTTAACTTCATTGAAACGACGAGCAAGAGCTGCGTTTTTCATGATTGTGTTACGGTATTCATCTTGTGTTGTAGCACCAATAACAGTCATTTCACCACGGGACAAAGCAGGTTTCAAGATATCTGCTAAACCTTTAGAACCTTGACCATCACCTGTGGAACCAGCGCCCAAGATTTGGTGGATTTCGTCGAAGAACAAGATAATATTACCAGCAGCCTTAACCTCTTTGATAAGGTTTTGGATATTTTCTTCGAAGGAACCACGGTATTGAGTACCAGCTTCCAAACCGGAAATATCGATGGAAATGATTTCTTTATTTTTAATAGCTGCTGGAACATCGCCATTAACGATAGCTTGTGCCAAGCCTTCTACTACTGCTGTTTTACCAACACCAGCATCACCTACAAGTACAGGATTGTTTTTAGTACGACGTGCAAGGATTTCTGCTGTTTCTTGGATTTCTTTATTACGACCAATTACTGGATCAAGTTTACCATCACGAGCTTGTTGAGTTAAGTTTGTACCTAACTTAGCAAGGATGCCATCTTGTTTCATTTTGCCTTGTTGTGCAGCTTGAGCAGCTTGCATTTCTTCGTTAGAAGGCAAACGACCAGTTTGACGATAATAAGCAAACTCTTCTGGAGTTACTTCACGACCATTAATTTTATAACGACGGTTTTCTGTGGAATAACCACCCATGTTACCCATCAATTGATTGAATAAATCATTCATGCTACCGAAATCGCTACCAAAGTTATTGAAGTTGTTGTTCATATAAATTACCTCACTTTTTTACTACAAGTATATCTGTTTGACTTTTTAAGTCTGTTTAATTTCTTGCTTTATTTCTAGGTTTCTTCAACCTTATGACATTATAATAATCTGATTAAGTCAAAAAGTCAATAGGTCAAAGATAAAATTTTTGACTTTTTTTGACTTTTATTTTGACTAATTTAATTTACATGTCAAGAATACAGATAAATACTGGGTTTATGGTGGATAATTAATTTTGAACTTTTGAGTTATTCATATAAAAATAAAAGCGGATAGCTCATTACGAGCTATCCGCTTATTTCTTTGGTGATCCAGGAGGGATTCGAACCCCCGACCCACGGCTTAGAAGGCCGTTGCTCTATCCAACTGAGCTACTGAACCATGTGGATTACCTATATATGTAATTATCTATTATAGTATAAATTATGTACTATATATCGTCAACTGTGCTCTATTTTATTTTAGTTTACCCTAAAAAAGGCAAAAAAAAATGGAGCGGGTGAAGGGAATCGAACCCTCGCGACCAGCTTGGAAGGCTGGGGCTCTACCATTGAGCTACACCCGCAAATAAAAAATGGTCGGAGCAGCAGGATTCGAACCTGCGACCCCCTGGTCCCAAGCCAGGTGCGCTACCAAACTGCGCTATGCCCCGTCATTAATTACTTGCTAATTATAGCAAACCTGGTAGTTGATGTCAACCACTACTCTTGCTGAGTTTTTACTCTTTTGAGTATCGCTCTGCAACGAAAATTATTATATCATCGATACAAAATAGTGACAAGTACTTTTTTACAACTTCATTAATTT
>NZ_CAUUKN010000104.1:0-2592 GCF_963545685.1 uncultured Streptococcus sp.
AAAAATCAATATATAGTGGTTGAGATAAAAATATACCACAATATATTGATTTTTTTTTGCCTAGTGCTATAATTAGTAACGAGGTGATTTTTAGATGATTACATTAGAAATAGAAAAGGTTACAGTCAAGCCCGATATCAAAGTTATCAAACGCGATGGGCGTATGGTTGTTTTTGATTCAAGTAAAATATATGAAGCTATTCTCAAAGCAAGTGAAGCTATTACACCTGTCACTCCATTAATTGAGACTAAATTGGAGGGAATTGCCAACCGTGTTGTGGCCGAAATCAATGATCGCTTCTCTCACAATATCAAAATATACGAAATTCAGAGCATCGTAGAGCATGAGTTACTCGAAGCTAACGAATATGCTATCGCTCAAGAATACATTAACTACCGTACCAAACGTGATTTTGAGCGTTCTCAGGCTACTGATATCAATTTCACTATTAACAAACTGGTTAATAAAGATCAGGCTGTTGTTCATGAAAATGCCAATAAGGACAGTGATTTGTACAATACACAACGTGATTTAACCGCAGGTATTGTTGGAAAATCCGTTGGACTTAAGATGCTTCCTCCACATGTAGCAAATGCTCATCAAAAAGGTGATATCCATTTCCACGATTTAGACTACAGCCCTTACACACCTATGACAAACTGTTGTTTGATTGACTTCAAAGGCATGTTGGCAAATGGTTTTAAAATCGGTAACGCTGAAGTAGAAAGTCCCAAATCCATTCAAACTGCAACAGCACAAATTTCACAAATCATCGCAAATGTTGCCTCTAGTCAGTATGGTGGCTGTACAGCAGACCGCATCGATGAGTTCTTAGCGCCTTATGCAGAACTCAACTACAAGAAACATTTAGCAGATGCTAAAGAATGGGTGACTGAGGAAAAACAGGAAGACTATGCTCGTGCTAAAACGCGTAAAGATATCTATGATGCTATGCAATCTCTTGAGTACGAGATAAATACGCTTTTCACCTCAAATGGTCAAACACCATTTACCTCTCTCGGTTTTGGTTTGGGAACAAACTGGTTTGAGCGTGAAATCCAAAAAGCTATCCTCCAAGTTCGTATTCTAGGCCTTGGATCAGAGCATCGCACAGCCATTTTCCCTAAACTCATCTTCACCCTTAAGCGCAGACTTAACTTGGAACCTAATTCACCTAACTACGACATTAAACAGCTAGCACTTGAATGTGCAACTAAGCGTATGTATCCAGATGTCCTATCATATGACAAAATCATTGACTTGACAGGTTCCTTCAAAGCCCCTATGGGATGTCGTTCCTTCCTTCAGGGTTGGAAAGATGAAAATGGCGTTGAAGTTAATTCTGGACGAATGAATCTTGGAGTAGTAACCCTTAATCTTCCTAGGATTGCCCTAGAGTCTAAAGGAGACCAAGATAAATTTTGGGAAATTTTTGAAGAACGAATGGGAATTGCCAAAGATGCTCTCGTTTACCGAGTTGAACGTGTCAAAGAGGCCACACCTGCCAATGCACCTATCCTTTATCAATATGGTGCCTTCGGCCAACGACTTGGCAAGTTCGATAATGTAGATCAACTCTTTAAACAGCGTCGTGCAACCGTATCACTTGGTTACATTGGACTTTATGAAGTAGCCTCTGTTTTTTATGGTAGCGATTGGGAAACTAATCTAGAAGCCAAGACATTTACTTTAAATATCGTTAAAGCTATGAAAAACGCTTGTGAAAGTTGGTCTGACGAATATGACTATCATTTCTCTGTTTATTCAACACCATCAGAAAGTTTAACAGATCGTTTCTGTCGCTTGGATACTGAAAAATTCGGTGTCGTAACTGATATCACAGATAAAGAATATTACACCAACTCCTTCCACTACGATGTCCGTAAAAATCCAACACCATTTGAGAAACTAGAATTCGAAAAAGCTTATCCAGAAGCTGGTGCAACCGGTGGATTCATCCATTATTGTGAATATCCAGTCCTCCAACAAAATCCTAAGGCACTTGAATCTGTCTGGGATTTTGCCTACGACCGTGTCGGCTATCTTGGCACTAATACTCCAATTGATAAATGCTACAAGTGTGAGTTTGAAGGTGATTTCACTCCAACAGAACGTGGGTTCATGTGCCCTAACTGTGGCAACACAGATCCAAAAACAGTTGATGTCGTCAAACGTACTTGCGGTTATTTAGGGAATCCACAGGCTCGCCCTATGGTAAAAGGACGCCACAAAGAAATCTCTGCTCGTGTGAAACATATGAATGGTTCAACCATAAAATATGAAGGCAAACATCTCTAATAAGACCTATAATACATTATAATTAACTAAAAGCAGCTGGATAATCCCCTCCAACTGCTTTGCTTATTTAGTTTTTAGAAAGGAATACAATGGGAAAATATCAATTAGATTATAAAGGTATGCAACAGGTGGAACGTTACCACGAAAAAAATGCAACCGTCAAAAATGACAAAAAAGCACGAGTCCAAGCCCTTTTAAAAAAGGCTGGAAAGAAGAAATAACATGATTTTACGCCGACCAAGTCAAACAGATAAAGAAACCATCTTAGAGATGATGGCTGAATTTGAAAGGGA
>NZ_CAUUKN010000105.1:0-2555 GCF_963545685.1 uncultured Streptococcus sp.
AAGCTGTTTAAAACTGGAGTGATGATAGCGGATGCTAATAATTGCTCCCCAAATGGCTGATGACAACCCACCTAACATAAGGGTAAGCAGTCCTATTGGAGTCCCATAATCAACCCTAACGCCCCATGCTCTTAGAAGCCAAACGAGGAGACTGACTAATAAGATTTGTCCAAGGGTCCCCGCCAGATAAAGTGACAAGGCTTGTTTTCTTTTCATATATTGGTTCCTTTTTCTACCCTATTCAAACTTTCGTCGCACATTAACCTAGCCCATATCCACCCATTTGCCATTATCCATGATAAAGGGTTTGGCTAGACCTGGTCCGGTATAGTCCTTGTACTTGGTTGTGAGATACTTGTAGCAGTCTTTCTTACTAGCAAATTTAATGGCTTGGTAGGGCTCTTCGAAGGTCAACTTTTCAACAAATAAGTAGCCATCCGTCGTAGGCACCAAGACGCCGACGTGACCGACAAAAAGGGA
The DNA here is from genome assembly GCF_963545685.1 of uncultured Streptococcus sp. GTDB lineage: Bacteria > Bacillota > Bacilli > Lactobacillales > Streptococcaceae > Streptococcus. The sequence goes on from NZ_CAUUKN010000105.1 coordinate 481, forward strand.
ATCTCCATCCAAATTATCGTGGACAACAACCGACAGCATGCGTGCCTTGTCATCAAAGGTGAACTGCTTGTAGTAATCCTCCATATGCTTGGCGTGAACCTTGACATCTTGGGTAGGTTCAGTTTTGACCCTTGAAAAGAGAATTTCAAAGTCTTCCTGCTCCTTGGCATCAAAGAGCTTACCCCTGTCAATGGCATCCTTATCTTGGAAAAGGAGCTCACTGTCACTTTTGACTTGTGGAATCTTGATTTTGCCTTTCAGTAGCGTGTAGGTGTTGATACGGCAGTTGGTGCCGATAAAGTCACCATGCTTGGCTGTCCACAAATTACTGATTTTTTCCACATCATAGTCGGTTTTAGTAAATGGCGCAAAATTCCCAGAAAGTCCAACAGAACCCACAGTGTTATTGTAATCGGTAACCAGATTGATAAAGTTATCCACACTCCCCTCGTTCAAATGTTTCGAGAGAATGGTTCGCACCTCACTAATACTGGATTTGCTATTAAGATTGGAGTAACTTGCTTGCTCCTCCTTTTTGTGGAGATGTGTAAAAGCTGCTAAACCTACAAGCAGTATACTAGAGATAGATAAAAGAATTAGCGTCTGTTTTTTCAAAATTTTCATAGGCGCCTCCTTGGCTTCATTATACCAGATTTTGACAGCTACTTATTCTCAGGATACTTTTTGCAGTCTAAAAATGTCATTGAAACTAAATGAGTGTCTCGGAGTAGCCTTTAGAAAAGAAAAAAACTGCAAGCAAGTAGCTGCAGTTCGTGTATAACCATAGTCCTTATTTCTGAGTATTGCCAAGTTTTTTAAGATAGGTATAACCCAAATAGAAAAAGAAGAAGGCAAAGAGAATAAAGGCAAACATGACGAGTTTAGTCCCGCCTAATTGATAAATAACGTAAACAAAAGTATTAATCTTGAGCTGACCGCCCGTTTTTTCCAATTGCGAAAGGCTCTGTGAATAACTATAACCAAGCCAAATGGCAACTAGCCCCATTAGTAGATAAATAATGACACCCCAGACAGGCTTCTTTTTTAACAAATTATCTAACATATATCCCCCATATTTTTTGCTGTAGTAATAGCTTACCAAAGATTGCCTAGAAAATCAAAGTGACTTTTTCAGTCCACAAGAAAGCCAAAAGGGACCGATCCAATAAGCTAGTCTCTTTAAAACATCTAAAAGACGATACGTGTTCCATGGACTTGTTCGAGACCAGGAATGGCAAGAAATCGGTCACGATTAGTCACGGAGATACCCCCACCTGCTAAAATCTCGAACTGACCATCTGCTAGTTGAATCAATTTTTCATAGGCTTGCAAGCGTAAGTGTATGGGGGTATCAGGAGTTCCAGCACGAGTAAGAAGACGTGTCACACCATTTTCCTTGAGCCACTGGATAGCACTAGGCTGATCTTCAATAGTAATTTGATCAAAGGCCATATGCATGGTGACCTCCAAACCTTGACTGGCTTCGAGTAGTGTCCTAAGAGCGTCTTTATCAAGTTGATTTTCTGAGGTTAGAGCGCCTAACACAAAACCATCAACGCCCAATTCCCGCGCACACTTCATATCTTCCAACATGATGGCTAATTCCTCTTGGCTATAGACAAAGTCTCCCCCTCATGGACGAATCATCACAACCACTTTAACTTGATAGGTCTTGGCTAACTCAACTGCTGCTTTTATAACACCATAAGACGGCGTCGTACCCCCGACAGCCAGATTATCGCACAACTCCACTCTCTGAGCACCAGCTTTGAAAGCTTTTTCCAACAAAGTAACATTTTCTGCACAAAATTCATATATCGGCATTTTCAACCTCCAATTAGTTCTTGTAACAAGGTAATCATTTCTTCTTCTGTGGAAAAAGGGGAAGGCCGAGCTTGGCAATCTTTTCAGCTGGGGTTTTCATGCCATCCTTGACCCATTTGGAAATCACTGAGACAATAGCCGAGCTCCAGAAAGAATTGAGGTAACTGCCAGCACCATTTGATGAACCTCCATTTCGTTTTTCCAAAAAATCATAAACCGCCTTGGTCAACACTTGCTCAAAATTGTAATCA
>NZ_CAUUKN010000106.1:0-2520 GCF_963545685.1 uncultured Streptococcus sp.
CTTGACAAAATATTCTAAACGGTATAAAATAGAATTATTCCATAAGGAATATTTATTTTAAGATTAAATATTCCATTGAGAATATTATAGCATAAAAGGAGGTAAAAGCGTATGTAACTAGTAGTCGATTTAAAAAATTTTAATAAAGGAGGTAAGATTCGACAAAATAAAAAAATCTTGAAACAAATGTGCCGTTCGTTCCAAGATCAAAACATATTATGTAACAATTATACCACAGAAAACTCTTCAGTTGCACAAGAAAATTTCGGAGGTTTCACAAAAAGATGACCAATAAAGAGTTAGTCAATCAAATTTCTGGCCTAAACTCTACCTCTACTCTTAAAAATTGGATTCAACTGATTAAAGAGATAAGTGGCAAGGAATTTAAGAAAATTAAAGTTCCTATCAGTAGAAATCCCAGAACTCATCAATTAAGTTATACAGTTGCCTATGACTTTACAGACGAAGACCTTAGACAATTTCAAAAGTTAGCTAAACTAAAACTTGAAATAGGTCTAAAAGAGGCTATACAAGCCGTATTTGGGAGTCTAGCAGACAATGAGCATGAATCCCTAAACCAAGTAATAGATGAGCTCTACGATGAACTGAGCGCCTTAAAACAGGAATTTAAGCGAGAAATGCGACTGATAAAAATTGAGAATACCAACCTAAAAAAGAAAATCCAAGATATTGAAGAGTCGATGCAAACCGGCTTACTAGGGTTTGTTAACAAGAGGTCAAAAAATAGGTTCGGCTAATAGCGAGTTTTCGGCTGAGCCATGAGGCAGAAAGCCGAAAATGAGCGTAGATGCGGACGGACCATTTTTGACCGATAGGGTGTGTAGTAACACCACCCTCTGCAAGTTAGGTGTACCATCGAAAGAATTCAGTATTTCCAAGGGTTTCGGAGATTTTAAGGGTGGCAAAATTAGGCAAAAAGTTGAATCAAAATCTATGGCAAAAAATGAGCATTTACGTTCTGTATTTGACTGGATTCAAATTCAGTTTGATAAGACTGAATTTTCGTCAAGAGAAATAATCGAAGACATTCTATTTCTTGACTATGACCTATTTATTGAGAATAAAGGGAGCCTTAAATACTATAACTATGATAGCCAGCTTCATTATGGGAATATCCGTATCTACTATGGAGCGAAAGAGTCGTCCTACATGCTTGTCATGTCAGGACAGGCACTCGAGTTCTATAGAGATATGGTATTAGATCCAAATAGTCTGTCCGAAAGACAGTTTCTGAACAACCTCTACTACAATTACAATCAATTTTCAGTAAGACGAATTGATATTGCAATAGATGATTTTAATGAAACACCCTATTTCACTCCTAATCAGCTTCTAAAGATTTGTCAGAAGAAACGCTTTATATATGGAAAAAGCACCTACTACAATACCTACGGAGATGAAACGATTGGTCAGACCTTATATTTAAGAAAACCCAATGATGATGAAAGACTTAGAATTTACGATAAGCGCTTAGAACGAGCTGAGAAGCTCGGTATCAGCAAGCGGTATATAGAAAATTGGATAAGAACTGAGTTAGAACTTAGGAAAGAAAAAGCTCACTACTTCATTCAAGAATGGTTGCATTCAGAAATAGATCTTCTCAACTTTACCAAGGGATATCTCAAAGAAAAAGTGAGGTTCTATAGTGATAGCCATTTCTCAAAACCTTTGAGATCTTGGGAAAAGTTTTTAGGTCACTCAAAACCTGTCTCTATCATTATTTCAAAACCAAAAACAGAACTAGAACAAAAATTAGAATGGTTTACCTATAAAGGTTCAGGAGCTATTCTAAAAGCGTATAAATTTCTATACGACAATAACTTACTGCATGAGTATGAGAAAGCTAACTATCTCGCACTCAACAATATGGAATATCCACCAGATTTAGCAAGTGGATTAATAGAAAGGGCAATTCTCTTTAAAAGAGAGGATTTAATCCCTACAATCAAAGAAAATATCAAAAGGAGAAATTAATTATGGCAAAAATGCTTTCACAAAATGACTGGAATTTTAATAACATTGGAACAAAATTTGAATTGGATGAAGTTATTCCAAAATTTGAAACGGAAGTCCGAGCAGATGCAAACGGAGAAATTATCAAAAACCGAGATGGTAGCGAAAGACGTTTTAATACCGATAAAATCATTGGTTGGAAATACAATGTAACGATAAAAGATGGACAATTCAAAAAGAAATCAACCCAAGTCTCAGTAGACAATCCAGATGCCTTGGTTGATAATGACTATATCCAAGCAATGGATGAAGTACCAGTTACATTTGACAATTTACAAGCTACTATGATTAGCTCGACAATGTATTACAAGGCGGATGCTATCCATTTAGTAGATGTAAAACAAAAATAAGTATTAGACAAGGGGAGTTAATCCTCCCCTTACTTAATCTAATTAGAAAAGGAGATCACATGATTAAAACTGTAACAAAAGATGACCTTATCGAACTTGGATTTGCTCCAGGAACTGCAAGAAAGATTATCCATAC